>NZ_KB893562.1 GCF_000374085.1 Spirosoma spitsbergense DSM 19989
ACTGGCACCCTGACCGCCGTAGCCCAGGGGGGATGGCCCGCCGTACCAGGGTGGGTTCGTGTCATCATAACCAGGATTGCTTTTCCAGTCCGAAGCGGGATTACCCGCTGTGACCAGGTACTGCCATGTACTTCCCGACGTGAGAATGGTTGATGTTGACGTAGGAGAGTATGCGTGGGCGGGTAAGTTATGCAACGTGTATGATTCCACGGATGGTGGTCTCACGTCTTGTGCATCAGGGTGGGTACATCCTGGCAAAATTGCCCATAGAATAAGTAGTGAGTGTACCATAATAGTTTATTATTTTCATTAGATTATATGAAGTTAAAGTATTACTTTTTTGGTTTTTCATAACGAATATACTATTTATTACGGTAGCTTTCATGTAAAAATTGTCGCTATTTTTAAGTGAAAAATGGATCAAAGTTTATATCTGGGTTAGATAACTTGTTCATTCTGAATATTGCATTCTTTTTAAACTGTATGCCACTAGGAAGGCCCTGTGATTCAATCAGGTACATCCGGATAAAAAACTCCGTACGGTTGAGAACAGAGGCTGTATGGGGTTGAAACAGGGAGCCTGTTGCTTCAGTAAATTGTTGTCTATAAACTAACTGGTTAACCAGACATTACAACGTATTACGGACGGCTTTTTGAGGAAGAGCGCAGGCGCGACCTGGTCAAAAAGGTAAAGCAGGAGGTAGAAACCGCGAAAGTAAACGTGCGCAATATTCGGAAAGACACCAACGATGATATTCGTAAACTCACCAAAGACGGCGTGTCGGAAGATGCGGTGAAAGTAGGGGAGGAACGGGTTTAGAAACTGACTGATGCCTTTATTGTCTGGCTTGACGAAAGGGTTCTCGCTAAAGAGAGGGACAGGCTAGTCGGGTAATGCTCACACTGGCGTAGACGCTCGTTCCGACACAGGAACGCCCTCTTTTTTCTGACAAAGCCGTACATCGGTTATGTCGTTTGCCGAATGGCCGCTTTCAGGTAATCTCTGGCCGTACGACTGATTGTTTCTTCATCCACTTCCGCCACCGGCTCCCCCCGGTGTTCGTAAGGGTACACCTCGCCCGTGAGCGCGTCAAAAATGCCATGGGGCAACAGCTCGTATTCTTCATAACCCCAGAACAAAAAATCAACCGCGTCGGTAGGGTCATTGAACCCCACGGCGTAGCCAATTTCCTGCTGAGCGAAAACAACGATGTAGCGCATACCCCCATATACGTACAGAACGACAGTTGGGTTGCGCCGGGAAAGGACAGAATTATGGGTATCGGCAGAGTAACTGTGTGAAAAAATCCGTTGAAGGGTAGAAATGACCTATATTCATTGGAAATTTATCAGGCGGTAGGGGATTCAATCGTTTTGCCGGGAAACCGCGAAACTTACCCGGAAGCGCACTCGTTTTACTAACTGTTGTTTATAGGCGCTCATTTTTCCGGTTGAGTAAGAAAAATCCGGTTGGCAATTATACTATATGATGCTATTTATTTACGGTACCTTCTTAGCTGTCATTACCTTAAATGTTCTTTACTGGGCCGTGTTTTCGATAGCGGGCCGCTTGGGAAAAGCCGATGATACCGACCAGTCTCGTCCACCTCTTCGGGTGAGAAAAATAGGTGTTCTGATTCCTGCCTACAAAGAAGACGCGGTTATCGTTGATTCCGTAACCGAAAACCTGAAACAAACCTATCCGGCAGATCAGTTTGATCTGATCGTTATTGCCGACTCTTTTCAGCCGCAAACACTGCTTAAACTGGCTACCATGCCCGTAAAAGTGCTGGAGGTGTCATTTGAAACATCTACCGTTGCCAAAGCCATCAACGCAGCACTGTCCCGACTACCGCTTGAGCAGTACGAAATACTGGTTGTATCGGATGCAGATAACCATATGGCTCCCGATTTTCTGAGCCGGATAAACAGGGCATTCGATCAGGGGTGGCGGGCCGTTCAGGGCCACCGGGTAGCCAAGAACATCAATACCAGCGTTGCCATTCTGGATGCCATCAGCGAAGAGATCAACAACCACATCTTCAGGAAGGCGACCCGGGTACTGGGTCTGTCGTCGGCTACCATTGGGTCGGGCATGGCGTTTGAACCTGCGTTGATGAAAGCCGCCATGTCCACGCAGCATACAATGGGAGGCTATGATAAAGAACTGGAAACCAATGTAGTTCTGAGTGGACATACCATTGCCTACCTGGAGAACGCTTTTATTTATGATGAGAAAGTAGCGCAGCGTGCCGTATTTGAAAACCAGCGTACCCGCTGGATAGCAGCCCAGTGGCAATTTCTGAAATTCTACTTCTGGCGGGGCATCCGCGAACTACTGTCCGGGCAGTTTGCCAGTGGCTTTAAAGTACTTCAGGCCGTCGTTCTGCCAAAAATTCTCCTGCTGGGCTTATTAGTTTTGGGGTTAATTATTGGGTTGTTTACCCCCAGCCCGATACTGTGGCAAATTCCACTGCTACTCCTGCTGGTGTTAATAGCTAGTCTGGTTATTTCGGTACCGAAGTATCTGTGGAAACGGGTGAGTATTCGGGAATTATTGCTCATTCCCGTATTGCTGATGAGTTTTGTGCGGGCTGTACTAAATATGCGCAAAGCCTTCAAACGGTTCATGCATACACCGCATACTGGTCCGGCCGATACACCGCTGCCGTAGGTGGCAGGATTTTTGCCCCGACCATATTGTGTGACAAAACAGAACCGGGATAGTCAAAAGTTTGGGTTAGCCTAGTAAAACGCTGGATGAAACCGTTAACTAGCCTGATGCGGAGAATCGGGCGATTGATACACGATACATTTTGATCAGGAGCAGAACGGTTTCCGCAAATTTCTATAGAATGAGCATTCGTTTATTTAGTACCAGTACATCGTTTATTTACCGGATAAGTTTCTTCTTTCTGTTTACGATTGGTTCGATTACCCTTTGCGCTGGTCAAAATCGGGGTGCCAGGGGGTTGGTCTCTTTCGGTGCATCATCTGGCCTGGCCGGCGATACGCTGTACCTGGATATCAATCAGGATATTGCCGTTCAACTGCTCCCGTTCGAGGATTTGATGAAGGTTGCCGTAACGCACTCTCCCGCAATCAGGTATCAGGGCGAGGTGGCCAATTCGCTGAATGAGTCGCAGGAAATCGCTAAGGTCCAGATATTGCAGAACGTGTCTGGCTTTGGTAACTACTCAACGGGTACGCAGGGGCTTATTACCAACGTTGTGTCGGGGCCTCAGGCGCAAAACGGGAACCTGAACCAGATTGCCAACGGCTACCGGGTTGGTTTGGATGTCCGCCTTCCGTTGTATGAACTGTTTGGCCGGAAACACCAGATCAGGCAGGCAAATTTCAATTACAAGGCGGCTTTAGCGCAAAAAGAAACGGTTGAACTACAGTTGAAGCGGGAACTGATCAACGTCTATCAGGATATGATTACTACCCAGCAACTTCTTAAAATAATACTAATTGACGAACAGGCATCGCTGGCATCGCTTCGGGTTGCTGAAACGGAAATTCAGAAAGGGCAGATTACGGCCGAAGCAATGGCCATCGTAACCAGCCGGTTTGTGCAGGCCAAGACAGCATCAGAACAGGCAAAAGGTAACTTTTTGAAAAATGTTCGCTACTTTGAAGCATTGATGGGAATGCCCATTCAACGGTTGAAACGTAATTAAGAGGAGACGGTATGAAAATCGAAGTTTTTTTGCGCCTGCTAAAACAGCATCTGCTCTGGTTTATTCTTATTCCCGCTATCGCAGCCGCTACGGCCTTTTACGTTACCCGAAATGAACAGAAGGTCTATAAATCGCAGGCAACGCTGTATACCGGTCTTGTTTCGCGCTACTCCCTGTTGTCGGACCGGCAAAATAGCTTCACCGACCGCTCGGCCAGTGCGTTCGATAATATCCTGACAACCCTTAATTCGCGGGAGACACTCCTCCAGATCGGTATCAATCTACTAACCGATCACCTTCGTCTCCGGCAGCCCGATACGCTTGTGTTGGGCCGGGCTGGTTTTCAGAAACTCCACGAAGCCATTACTCCCGGTTGGGAAAACCTGTATTACGTTGCGGCTGATTCGGCCCTGTTGCACCGAACAGTGGACAGCCTGGCTAAAACACCGACCGACAATCCCATAAAAACGTTGTTGCTGAAATCGGACTCCTACTATTCTATTCAGCAACTGGGCAATAACATAAAAGCGATGGCCCGAAAAAACACCAACGACGTATTGTTGATGGAGTATGAGTCAGATGATCCGGCGGTTTCGCAACGAACGCTGCATTACGCCATCGAAAACCTGAACAAACGGTACTCAACCCTCAAAACATCCGAGACGAACTCTGTTATCGGGTATTATGAAGCAAAACTGGAAAAAGCAAAAACAAAACTAGCACAGGCAGAAGCTAATCTGCGCGCTTTCAGCGAGCGTCATCAGGTACTGGATTACGACGAGGAAGCCCGTAATGTAGCCTCTTCCCGCGAAGCCCTGAACGGAGAATATAATCAGGAACTGATGCGCAAAAATGCCGCCAGAGCTTCGTTGGAAGCGTTGAACAAACGTATGGGGCAGCAGGGCAACATCCGGGCGGCCAATAACGATCTGACCGAAAAACAGAAGAAACTGGCCGATGCCGAAAGCAAACTAGCCAATGCCCGCGCTTATGGACAGCCCAAAGCAGTAATCAATCAACTACAGGCCGCCGTAACGCAGGCTGGCGAAGAACTTAAGGTTAGTGCCGAAAAATACGATGCCGCAGCCAATTCGGCTGATGCCATTCCTACCCAGACAATGGCCAATGACCGCTTAACGAAATCACTGGAATACGAAGAGTCAGCCGCTAAGCTGGAACTGTACCAGAAGCGGATGAATGAGTTCGCAGCCAAAACAAACGAGTATGGGCCGTTAGGGTCACAGCTTCGTCAGCTAAACCGAAACCTTTCCATTGCCGAAAAAGAGTACCTGGATCTGATTCAGAATGTAGACCAATCCCAAACCCGTCGACAGGATGTTGCCATTGGCGGAACGCTGGAGGTGTTGGATGCGCCGGATTTCCCTTTAGAACCTCAGCCTACCAAACGGTTGCAGTTAGTACTTATTGGTCTGGGAGTAGGGATCTTCATTGCCATGTTGCTCACGGCGCTGCGGTTCTGGCTGGATAAACGAATCCAATCGCCCGAACAGGCGGAGTCAATGATTGGTATGCCCGTAGTAGCTCTGTTTCCAACCGTCAAGAAACCGACGGTTTTTACAAAAGCCAGCCTGGCAGCCCGGAGTATGTTTGAGCAACTCTTCAACGCCATTAATATTGAAGTTACCCAAAATTCAACCAAACCTTACCCCCCGGTTATCACCCTGTTTAGTATTCGTTCCCGGCAGGGGAAATCATGGGTGGCCAAAGGGTTGATTCAGTTGTATGAAAACGCTGACCAGCAGGTAGCTTACTGCTATCCCAAAGAAACGGGTAATGAGCAGCGGGAATACATGAAGGGTGTAACCTACTTTCCGTACACGGTTCGGCCCGATTTCATGAACGTGACGGGTATCGAGTATCTCATTGATTACAACCAGGGGCTGGATACCACTCAGTATGATCGGGTGATTCTTGAGTTGCCTGCACTGATCAATAATCAGATTCCTGTTTATCTGCTCAAAAACAGTGCGTTATCCCTGTTGGTGGTCGATGCAAACAGCCCCTGGGCGAGGGCTGAAAAGCAACTCCTGAGCATGTATGAACGGGTAACGAACCAACCCATATTGACGGTATTGAACCGCGTTGAAGGAAACTATGTCGATGTGCCGGGGCGGGGAGATACCATGCGATTTCCGACCGACCCGGCGCGGTCGCCCAGCCGGAGCATAAAGTATTCCAGTGGCCGCTAAACCAACAGGACTGGTTTCCTGGCTCATTTAAAGAAAAGCGATATGGATTGGACCTGACTTCAATCAGGAAATTTGACTGTGAACCGGATAATTATTGGTACTTGACCGAGCAATGGTATGGATGGCTGTAAAGACGTATATAGCAGGCTGAATGTTACCCTCCAGCAGCTTGTTGAGCAGGTCGTATCTGGGAATAAGGACCGGGTTGCTGTGCGGTTTGCTAATCAGGAACTGACGTACCAGCAACTCAATGATCGGGCAGATATGCTCGCCCAGGCAATCCTGTTTACCAACCCGGATGCTGAGTGGATTGGGGTGAGTACCACCCGTAATCTGGCGATGATTGTTGGCGTACTGGCTATTTTGAAAGCCGGTAAAGCCTACCTGCCGCTCGATCCTGCGTATCCTGACCTGCGTTTACAGCAGATCATTGCCGATTCGGACCTTAAAACCTGCCTGGCTGCTGAAGCCGATGAACCACTGCTTAATCGGTTGGGGCTTCGGGTCATCGGGTCGGATCAGACACCGGTTTATTCACCTCCCCAATCGGTTGCCCATCAAACCAGTACGGCTTACGTGTTATATACGTCCGGTTCGACCGGGAAGCCGAAGGGCGTCTGCATGGGGCATAGCCCCCTTATCAATCTACTGCAATGGCAGGAAAAGCACTCAAAAGCAGGTATTGCCACCCGAACGCTTCAACTGGCTCCGTTGAGTTTCGATGTTTCGTTCCAGGAGATTTTTACTACTCTGACAACGGGCGGAACGCTGGTGCTGGTAGACGAAACTTTGCGGCTGGACCTAAATGCGCTGTTGCAGTTTATTGACGAACAGGCGATTAATCGGTTATTTCTGCCGTTTGTAGCCCTACAGTACCTGGCAGAAATGGCGGTGAATACCCAATGTTTTCCGGCTGGTTTGCACGAGGTGATGACCGCTGGCGAACAGTTGAAAATTACACCTCAGATTGCCGCGTTCTTTTCGGCTCTGCCCCAGTGCCTGCTGTTCAATCAATATGGCCCTACGGAATGCCACGTTATTACCCAGCTAATCCTGTCCGGTAATCCGGCATCCTGGCCACCTTTACCCACCATCGGTTATCCGATTGACAACGTTAGTTTACTGGTGGTGGATGAAAATCTGAGTCCCTTGCCCGACGGGCAGACGGGTGAACTCTGCTTTGGCGGGGCTTGCCTGGCCGAAGGGTATCTCAACAATCCTGTACTGACAAATGAGAAATTTATTGAGCTACCGTCGGCCACCGGTAGTCCAGTACGGGTATATCGAACCGGTGATCTGGGCCGGGTGCTGCCCGATGGTAGCATCGAGTTTTCAGGCCGTCGCGACGATCAGGTGAAAATTCGGGGGCATCGGGTGGAACTGGGTGAGGTAGAAGTGGTCATTAGCCAGCTACCGGCCGTCAGTCAGGCGGTGGTGGTGGCTCACAGCGGAACCGATGGTCAGAAACAACTGGTAGCGTACATCGTGCCGGTAGAAGGGACCCCGCCACAAGCTGACTTTCGTACTCAGCTCGACCAGAAATTACCCGATTATATGATGCCGTCGATTTTCGTCTGGCTGGACGAACTTCCCAAAACCAGCAGCGGGAAAGTTGACAAGAAACGGCTGCCCGAACCGGATCGGAAACGGCCGGAGTTAATAGTTGCCTATCGTAAACCCCGAACAGAAATTGAACAGGCCCTGGCCCGGATATGGTGCAGTATGCTTCAGATTGATAGGGTGGGGCTGGATGATAATTTTTTTGAACTAGGGGGTAATTCACTACTAGCGCAGAAAACGGCAGCGGCCCTGAAGAAACACCAGCATATCCTTCCCGTCATTAAATTATACCAATACCCGACCATTGCAACCCTGGCTGATTATATACAGCCCCCCAAAGGGTCAGGACAAGGCCATTCAGCCCAGATAGCGACACGAAATCAACCCGAAAACGAAGGACACGCTTCCCCGAACGCAGACGTGGCCGTAATTGGTATGGCGGGGCGTTTTCCGGGTGCCAGTAGCATAGACGCGTTGTGGGATTTGCTGAAAGAAGGCAGAGAAACAACCCGCTTTTTTTCGGATAGCGACTTAGATGCTTCTATACCGGCCAGTCTTAAAAATGATCCGCTCTACGTGAAAGCGCGGGGTGTAATCGACCAGGTCGACCAGTTTGATGCGCACTTTTTCGGGCTATCACCCAAAGTAGCTCAGCTCATGGACCCACAGCAGCGCGTCTTTCTGGAAATTGCCTGGGAAGCCCTAGAGCAAACGGGGTATCTTCCGCAGCAGTATGCCGGTCGGGTGGGGGTATTTGCCGGGTGCGGCAATAATACGTATTACCAGCATAACATACCGGGGCACAAAGACCTGATCGACCAGGTTGGTGCTTTCCAGGTAATGACCCTGAACGAAAAGGATTACATCGCTTCCCGAACGGCGTACCAGTTGAATCTGAAAGGTCCGGCCGTGAGTGTATATTCGGCTTGTTCCACCTCGCTACTGGCTATTGCTCAGGCAGTGCAGAGTATTCGGAGTGGTCAGTGTGAGGTTGCGCTAGCGGGAGGAGCCAGCATAACAACGCCCGTAAATAGTGGTCATCTGTATCAGGAAGGGGCCATGCTGAGTCAGGACGGACATTGCCGGTCGTTCGATGCCGATGCCCGGGGTACCGTTTTTAGTGATGGCGCCGGCGTTGTTCTGCTGAAAAGCCGGGTAGCTGCCGAGCGGGATGGCGATACGATTTACGCCGTTATCAAAGGGGTTGGGGTCAATAATGATGGAGGTGGTAAAGGGAGTTTTACGGCTCCCAGTGCGGAAGGGCAGGCGGGGGCCATTGCGATGGCGATAGCCGACGCGCAGGTCGACCCCGCGACGATCAGCTACGTAGAAGCGCACGGCACTGCCACGCCCCTGGGTGATCCGATTGAAATTGACGGACTGATTCAGGCCTTTGGTGAACAACCCGAAAAACAATACTGTGCCATTGGCTCCATCAAGAGTAATATGGGGCACCTGACGCAGGCGGCTGGTGTGGCTGGACTGATCAAGGCTACTCTGGCACTGTATCACCGGCAGATTCCTCCGTCAATCAATTTTTCGACCCCAAACCCGGCTATTGACTTTACCAATAGTCCGTTTTTTGTCAACACCCGGTTGACCGACTGGCAAACCGAACAGCCACGCCGGGCAGGGGTGAGTTCATTCGGCGTGGGCGGGACTAATGTGCACGTAGTACTGGAGGAGTTTATCAACCCGGAATATATTGCCAGCGCCGGGAGGCCGGTCCAGCTGGTTACGTGGTCGGCAAAATCAGCCGATAGTCTGGATGCTTACGCGCAGCATCTGGCTGGTTATGCCGGAGAGATGCCTGAATCGAATCTGGCTGATAGTGCCTTTACCATACAAACGACCCGCGCCCCGTTTATGCACCGTCAGTTTGTGGTAGCATCCACGCTAACGGAACTACAGGATAAACTATCGACCGAAAAAGGAACCTCACCGGCCCTGAAAACCGGGAGCCGACCCGATGAGGTAGCCTTCCTGTTTCCGGGCCAGGGCGCGCAGTACCTGAACATGGGGCGTGGGCTGTATGCGCATGAAGCGGTATTCCGGCAGGCTGTTGATGCCTGCGCCGAGCAGTTGCTCCCCTACATGGATATTGATATCCGTCGGGTCATGTACCCGGAAACGGTGGATTCGGAAGCAGAACAGCGACTGAAAAATACGCGCTATACGCAGCCTGCGCTGTTCGTGACGGAATATGCACTGGCTCAGTTGTGGATGAGTTGGGGCATCCAGCCAACCCTATTCTGCGGACACAGCATTGGTGAGTTTGTGGCGGCCCACCTGGCAGGTGTTTTCTCCCTGTTAGATGCGCTGACCCTGATAGCCGCTCGCGGGAGGCTGGTGAGTGAACAACCACGGGGTAGCATGCTGTCGGTCAGGATGGCGGCTGAACGGGTTGCTACACTGATGACTCCCGGACTTTCGATGGCGGCCATCAATAGCCATACATTGTGCGTAGTAGCAGGACCTGACGAGCACATTGCCGATTTTGCGCGCCTGCTGGACGAACAGGGAATTCCTAATCAACCGCTCTCGACTAGTCATGCCTTTCACTCGGCCATGATGGACCCTATCGTGTCCGGGTTTGCGGAGGTAGTAGCAGGAATTAAACTAAATCGCCCCCAAAAGCCGGTTGTCTCGACCGTAAGTGGTACCTGGATGACCGATGCCCAGGCTACCGACCCGCATTACTGGGCGAAGCATCTACGCGATACGGTACGCTTTTTGGACGCACTGGATACTATTTTTTCCCTGGGGCATCCACTCCTGCTGGAAGTAGGGCCGGGGCGCGTTATGGCCACACTGGCCCGGCAACAGGCGGGCAAGAAACCGATAACGGTACTGGCCGGTATGCCTGATCTGCCCGATTGGAAAGCAGACTGTCAGTCAGTACTAAACACACTTGGATTATTGTACCAGAACGGAATAGACCCGGACTGGGCTGGATTTTACGCGGGTCAGCAACGCAAAAAGGTGCAGGTGCCTACCTATGCCTTCAGCAAAAAAAGATGCTGGCTTGACCCGGTTAGGATTGACTCGGTTAGTCAAGACCAGGGGACATCCAGTCCTTCGTTACCAGACCGGGAAGTTAATTTTAATCCGGTGGTAACGGCACATTCATTAAATTCAGCACTCGGACTGATGCCACAGGAAGTCATAGTGCCTGATCAGAACACACCAACACCCATGCGAAAAGATAAATTGATCCATACGGTAAGTCAATTGCTGGAAGAGGCTTCCGGGATTGAGATGGATGGCGTAGCACCTAATACCAGTTTTCTTGAAATCGGGCTGGATTCGCTCCTGTTAACACAAGTAGCCCTGACACTCAAAAAAGAATTTGGGGTACCCATTACATTTCGGCAACTAACAAGTGACTATACCTCGCCTGAGCAGTTGGCCGGCTACCTCGATCAGATACTCCCGGCCGAGCTTCAGCAACCCGTGCAGACTCCCGTACATGTCCAGTATGTCGCACCTGTTACGCAACCAGCCACAATGACTATCAATCCGACACTGGACCTGATAGCTCAGCAAATGCAGTTACTGGCTAAGCAGATTGAACTGCTACAGGCGGGTAATGTACCGGCCCCGTTACCGACCCCTCCGGTCACAGTACCCGTTACTCCGGTAAATGGCGTACTGAAAAGCCGTTCAAATGGCCATACCGTGTCGGATACGGCAGACCTGACGCCGGAAGAGACGGTTGAACTTAAAAAACCGTTCGGGGCAACGGCTCGCATTGATCGGCAGGCTTCGACATTGAGCGATACCCAACAGGAATTTATCCGGCAACTAACCGAACGGTATAACCGGAAAACCGCGAAGAGCAAAGCCTACGCGCAACAACACCGTGCCCAGATGGCTGACCCGCGTGTGGTTTCGGGCTTTAGGCCCTACACGAAAGAACTGGTTTATCCGCTGGTTGTGAACCGGTCGGCTGGGAGTCATCTTTGGGACATTGACGGTAACGAGTACATCGATGCCCTGAATGGCTTCGGTTCAAACATGTTTGGCTACCAGCCCGACTGGTTGAAAGAAACCCTACACGCCCAGATTGAACTGGGTTTTGAGGTGGGGCCACAGCACGAACTGGCGGGCGAAGTGAGTCAGCTCATTTGCGAACTGACCGGCGCCGACCGGGCTGCCCTGTGCAATACGGGTTCCGAAGCGGTGCTGGGTGCCATGCGGATAGCCCGAACCGTAACGGGGCGGTCGTTGATCGTGGCGTTCTCCGGCTCATACCACGGCATCGTGGATGAAGTGGTGGTTAGAGGTACTAAAAAACTGAAGTCATTTCCGGCGGCCCCCGGTATTATGCCCGAATCGGTGCAGAATATGCTGATTCTGGACTACGGTACCGACGAAAGCCTCCAGATTATTCGTGAACGGGCGCATGAACTGGCCGCCGTGCTGGTGGAACCGGTGCAAAGTCGCCGACCCGAATTTGTGCCCGTCGACTTTTTGAAACAGGTACGTACGGTAACCGAAGCATCGGGCACTGTGCTGATTTTCGACGAGGTAATTACCGGTTTTCGATCCCATCCGGGTGGAACACAGGCCCTGTTTGGCATTAAAGCCGACCTGGGCACTTACGGAAAAGTAGTGGGAGCGGGCCTGCCCATTGGGGTTATTGCGGGTAAACGGGCTTTTATGGATGCGCTCGATGGAGGCTTCTGGCAGTATGGCGATGCCTCCGTGCCCGAAGTGGGGGTTACCTATTTTGCGGGTACGTTCGTCCGGCATCCGCTGGTACTGGCAGCTGCCAGCGCTGCGCTGACGTATATGAAGGAGAGCGGACCGCAACTGCAGGAAGACCTTACCCGGAAAACTACCCGGCTTGCCAATGAACTTAATGCGGTGCTTTCGCAGTGGAAACTGCCGCTGGTGGCTGTTCATTTTGGCTCACTCTGGAAAATAAAATTTACTGAGGAAGTCGTTTACGGAGAGCTGTTATTTACCTTAATGCGGGACAAAGGCATCCATATCTGGGATGGTTTTCCCTGCTTTTTGACCGAAGCCCATACCCACGATGAAATAGATATGATAATTTTTCAGTTTACGGAAAGTATTCAGGAACTGATAAAAACTGGTTTTTTTGGAACGGAAATGTCAAGGGACGCTAAATTCCCCGAAAATGGTGCGGATTTTTCGAGGTATGTACCCGCCCCTGACGCTAAATTAGGGCGTGATGTGGATGGGAACCCGGCTTGGTTTATTCCTAATCCTGCCCTGCCTGGTAAATACCTACAGGTTAAATTAAATTGAGTACGGATGACGGAAAGCCCTACAAACGAACAGTTTATTGCGATTGACTTCGATCCGTTTGCCGGTCCTGACATCCTTAGTCTGGCACCCGCTACAGAGTCGCAAACGGAAATCTGGACCTCCTGCCAGCTTGGTACTGATGATGCTAACCGCGCTTACAACGAGTCCTGTTCGCTTCGGCTTACCGGACTCCTCCAGCGGGAGGCCTTTGAGAAAGCGTTTGAAGAACTGGTACGCAGGCACGAAGGATTACGCACGGCCTTTAGTGCAGATGGGCGCCAAATGGTGGTTTTTCAGGACGTGTCCGTTCCGGTTGATTGGATAGACTGTTCTGGTCGGCCTGGTCCTGAGCAGGAGGAATGTGTTCAGGAATACGCCCGGCAGGATGCGCATCATTTGTTCGACCTGACATACGGGCCGTTGATTAAGGCAAGCCTGATCCGATTGTCGGACACGGTACATCATTTCACTCTAACGGCACATCATATCGTTTGCGACGGTTGGTCGGTTGGGATTATCCTGCATGACCTGAGCGTTCTTTATTCAGCTTATGCCCGGAATCGTACGCCCACCATGGTGGCAGCTCCCTCGCTACTGGAGTATGCGCTTGAGGAACAGGCGTATATGGCCAGTGCCGAGTACCGAGAAATTGAGCAGTTCTGGCTTAGACAATACCAGGATTCAGTGCCGTTGCTGGATTTGCCAACCGACTTTACCCGACCACGTATTCGTTCGTATGCTGGTAACCGGCTGGATTTTCTGTTAGCAGATTCCCTGGTGCAGGGTATTAAAGGTGTGGGTATCAAGGCAGGATGTAGTTTTGTTACTACACTGATGGCCGCCTTTGAAGTACTGCTGCATCGGCTGACTGATCAGACAGACATTGTGCTGGGGCTACCCGCGGCCGGGCAGTCGGCAACGGGCATGGCGGGCCTGGTAGGGCATTGTGTTAATTTGCTGCCTTTACGGAGTCAGCCCACAGGGGATAAGACTTTTCTGGCATTTCTGGGTGAGCGAAAACTAGGGATGTTAGACGCGCTGGAGCACCAGCGGTTAACATTTGGCCGGTTGCTGAAAAAATTACCCATCAAGCGGGACATAGCGAGGCTTCCCTTAGTACCCGTAGTATTTAACGTTGACATTGGTCTGGATAACGGCGTTACGTTTTATGGACTTGACTATCAGCTTATCAGCAATCCAAGAGCCTTTGAAACCTTCGAATTATCGCTGAATGCCAGTGGGTCGGAGCAGAAGCTGGTGCTGGAGTGGTCGTACAATACCCAGTTATTCAAGGCTGAAACGATACGCACGATCCACGAGCAGTTTGAACAGATACTAACGCATATTATCGACTCTCCGACTGTTCGTCTGGGCGACATTCCGATGAGGAGTAGCCAAACGACACACCAACTGGATACACCCTGGAATAATACCCGGGTTGATTTTCCGGCGGAGAAGTCCCTGCATGTCCTTTTCAGCGAAACCGCGCGTAAATTTCCCAACAACACAGCTGTCCGGTTTGGGAGTGGCACCCTGACGTATCAGGCGCTGAATGAAAAAGCCAGTCAGTTTGCTTACCTGTTGATAGAGCAGGGTGTAAAGCCCGGTCAGCGCATTGGTATGGCTGTCGAACGGTCGCTTGAGTTGCTGGTAACCATGCTGGCCATTCTTAAAACCGGTGCCGCCTACGTACCCCTCGATCCACTACACCCGACCGACCGTATCGAGTTTATCTTGGACGATTCGGACTGCCAGATTCTGGTCGTGTCGCGCTCGCAGCAGGGCCGGTTCAAATCACCCCAGCGCGAAGTTGTTATCGAAACCGTCTGGCCCACGCTGACAGACTACCCAACTGCCGATCCGCCTGTACCCTCTTCCGGTAATGATCTGATGTATGTACTGTACACATCGGGAACCACCGGTCGGCCCAAGGGGGTACAAACCATGCATAAGGGCGTGGTTAACGTGCTGCTGAGCGTACAGAAAAAACCGGGTCTGCTTCCGGCCGACAAAACAATGGCGCTGGCTACGGTTACGTTTGATCTGGCCACGGTAGAAATTTATACGCCTTTGCTAACGGGTGCCGAATTGATTCTGGTCGATAATGCGACGAGCCGGAATGGCGAGCAACTGGCCGATTTGATCGTTTCTCAGGGGGTCACCTTTCTTCAGGCTACCCCGGCAACGCTGCGTATGCTGTGGGAAGCGGGCTGGCGGGGTAGCAAAGAGCTGGTTGTTATCTCCTGCGCCGAAGCCCTGCCCATGGATCTGGCCCGGAAGCTGATGGAATCGTGCCAATCCCTGTGGAATTTTTACGGGCCTACCGAAACTACCATCTACGCCACGGGGATTCAGATTTTTCCCACCGATGAGTCTATTACCATTGGTCGGCCAATTGATAATACCCAGGTGTATATACTGGATGAGCAGTTACGGGCGCTGCCACCCGGTAAGGCGGGCGAGATTGGTATTGCGGGTGTGGGTCTGGCCAAAGGGTACCTGAACCAGGCTCAGCTAACAGCCGAAAAATTCATTGATTTCCCCCTTGCTGATGGCGAATCGGTCCGGCTTTACCGGACCGGAGACCTGGGGCGGTTTGATGCCAGCGGGGCCATTCATTATTTAGGCCGCATTGACCAGCAGGTAAAAATCCG
This sequence comes from Spirosoma spitsbergense DSM 19989, assembly GCF_000374085.1. GTDB lineage: Bacteria > Bacteroidota > Bacteroidia > Cytophagales > Spirosomataceae > Spirosoma > Spirosoma spitsbergense. Next base: position 15,385 of record NZ_KB893562.1, read on the forward strand.
GGGCCACCGGATTGAAGTGGCCGAAATTGAACACCATCTGCTGAAGCAGGCGGGCGTGAAAAATGCGGTTGTTATCGCCCGGGAAGACACACCGGGCGACCAGCGGCTGGTGGCTTACATCGTTCCCAGTCAGTATATTAGTGATCAGGAAACTCAGATTGGGTTGTGGCGACAGGGCATTCGGCAGATGCTGCCCGATTATATGCTGCCCAATAATTTTGTCTTGCTGGAAGCACTGCCCGTTACACCGAACGGAAAAATCGATAAAAAAGCACTACCCCGGCCTGGCACCCGCGTTCAGACCCAGCAGCAGGCGGCTCATCCCCAAACAAAAGCAGAACTCTTACTGGCATCCATCTGGATTGATGTATTCGATCTCGATACCATTGACATCGATGAAAACTTTTTTGACATCGGCGGGCATTCGCTGAATGCTGTCCAGGTAATGACCCGGCTTGAAAAAGTAACGGGGCGCCGATTGCCGCTCTCCACACTTTTCGAGTTTCCTACTATTCGGAAACTGGCCGAGTTGGTAGAGGAAAGCCAAAAACCAGCCACCAGCAAATCACTCGTACCCATCAAGCCGGAAGGCGGTAAAGTGCCCGTTTATATTATCCATGGAATTGGTCTTAACCTGCTGAATTTTAGTGGACTGGTAGCGCATACGGATCCGGATCAACCCATTTACGGGTTGCAGGCAAAGGGGCTGGACGGTACAGAAGAGCCCCTGGACAAGATGGAAGACATTGCTGCCCACTACATTGCCGAGGTACTCGAACATAATCCAACGGGACCTTATGCTATTGCCGGTTACTCATTTGGGGGCTATGTAGCCTACGAAATGGCCCAACAGCTAACGGCCATGGGGAAAGAGATAAAAATGCTGGCTATGTTTGATACGGATGCCCGTGCCCTGATCAATCACCACACCGTAATGGGTAGGGTTATCTGGAAGATAGGCCGACAATTGCCCAAACTGGTCTGGATTGGGCAATCGCTGATCAAGCGTCCTATGGTCACCATTGCCTACCAGTGGGAGGTTTTGTGTACGCGCATGAATGCGTTGCTGCGCATAGTGGGGGTAGACCGGAAAGCCGAAACGAACGATGAGCCAGCCCATCTGGTCTATCTGATGGAAAAACACGAAACCGCGTTTCAAAATTATGTGCTCCGTCCCTATACTGGTACCATTGATTTGTTCAGAGCTACTTCCCGTTTGTATTTCATCGACGATTTTCACTACCTGGGCTGGAAAGACTATGCAGCCGGGGGCGTTCGGGTCCACGACGTTGCCGGCGACCATGCTACCATGCTACTGCCTCCCAATGACGTTGTCTTTGCCCGCGTCCTGCAACGGGCCCTGGATAACGCTTAAGGCGAAACAGCATCCATACCTGCTTACCGGCAGGACTACAGTACTCCCTGTCGGTAAGCATTTATTTCGGCGTAGGAGAGCTTGTACGTTAAGGTGAGCAGGAGATAGGCAGCCCCACCAATACCGATTTCTGCCAGCACATTCAATAGACCGGATTCACCTACAAACAGCTTATACAAACTGATGAGGCCAACCATAATCAGACAAAAGATAATTGGTTTGGCGATGTTTCGGGAGAAGTCCCCCACAAAGTCGCCAATCAGGTAATGCACCATACCAAAGTTGACGACCATGTTCAGGAACGTAGTCAGCAGGAAGGCCGTCGCGATGCCCGTAATACCCCAGTACGTCCCGAGTACGTACACGAGGGGTACTTTCACGATTAATGTGCCCAGATTCAGGTAAAACAGCAGGTTTGGTTTTCCCTTGGTGAACGCTATCGTATAGAGAGGGTGGCTCAAACAGATGAAGATACCAACGAACACGAAAATCCGGATCAGCTCCGTTGTCTGTTCCCAGCCGGGACCGTAAATAAGGGGCACAACGCCACCTGCTGTAATGAATAGCCCCGCCAGCAGGGGTAGATTACAATAGCTGATGAAGTCCAGAATCTTCAGGTAAGATTTCTTCAGGTCAGCCGTATTTTCCTTCATTCTGGCTAAAATCGGGTAAGCAACCTGCAAAATTATTGGGTTCAGCTTCATGATAGGGAACACGCAGAGTTGGTAGGCAATGGTGTAGTAGCCCAGCATTTTTACCCCCAGCATGCCCCCCAGAAAAATATTGTCGGTGTTGGACTGGATGTAGCCCAAAAAACCATCGCCCATATTATAAATACCGAAGCGAAGGTGTTCTTTAATGTTATTGATGTTGAAAAACAGCCGGGGCACAAAGAAGCGAAACCCAAAGGTTATCTGTAATGCCGATTTCACCGTTTGCATCACCAGCGCACCAATAATAAGCGATAACTCATGATAGTCATTAAACGCCAGTGTTACGGTCACGATGGAGCCCATCACGGTTCCGGTTATATCAATGATGGCTACCGACTTGAACCTGAGTTCTTTCTCCAGCAGAAACATGTATATCTGACCGAAGTAGGCAATCAGAAAATAATAAGACGATAGATCGAGTACCTGTGCCAGTTTCGGTTCGTGGTAGAACGAAATGATGTAGGGTGCTGTCAGGTGGATGAGAATAAAAATAAGTACCCCAACAGCCAGGTTTAAGTAATACAGTGTCGATAATACATTCCGATCACTTTCCTGTTTGTAAATAATTGAGTTGGAGAACCCCAGGTTTGCGAACACCTGAAAAAAGGCAATGATAAGACTACTAACACTGACGAGGCCAAAATCGGCGGGGTTTAGTAAACGGGCCAGTACCGCTACCTGCACAAACTGAAATAAGGTCGAGATGACGGTGGAAACGGTGATCCATTTCCCCCCGTTCATCGCTTGTTTTGTATTACTCATGTAGATGCTCTACGGGGTTAGCTTCCTGGACGAATGGACTTCCGTTCCCTGCTTCACCGGGGTTTAGCGATTTTTTTTACAACTCGTGCCTGACCCTGGCGTACATCCAGCAGGTAAGTACCGGCAGGGAGTAAACTTACGTCTATTTGCGTGCGTAACACCCGTCCTGTCTTTGAAAAACTTACCTGCTGGTACTGCCGTCCGGCACTACTGACAATACGGGCCAATACCGGATTCAAACTGCCATTTTCAACAACTAGTTCTATATACTCGGCCACTGGATTCGGATACACCTGCAGCGTGCTTAAGTCGTCGGCTAATTCGCTGCCGGACCTTGTCAAAGGCATAACGAACACCGGTTTTTCACTCACGTTTACGGTAACCGTACCTGTTTGACTCACTTTTACCGTACGCGTCATTTCATTCTGCCCGGCGGTTGGTACGCAAACCATCAGGCTATCGCCCGGATTGACGGCTAAACTATACGTGTCCGTGCGGCCCCGTTCATCTGGTATAATTAACACATAAGCCGACCGGCCATCCAGTTCGTACCGGTCAACAAGTAGATCATTGGGGCCGTTAGTGGGTTTGATGGTTTCCTTGTACCGATAATCACCCAGCAGATTCTTGGCCTGATATAAATAGTCGGCGGCTGGTTTACGCGTTTTGGTCGCATCGTCGTTCAATAAACCCATCGAACTGAACTGAGTAGGGTCCGCAACATTACCATCGTATGCCTGAAAGAAAAATACCCGGTCGATACCAACCCGGCTATAGAGCAACGATGTTCGCAGAATCCAGTCGGCCTGGGTTTCCAGGACAGATTTGTTGCCAATGGGTATGGCACGGAATGGACTGCCCTGATTGATGTCGTATCCTGCTTCGGTAATCCAGACGGGCATTCCCTGAGCGTATTGCCGGGACAGTTTCACGAAGGCAGCGGCCTGTTCGCCAACCCCGGCCAGTTCAGGCGCGGCTCCCCGACTGGCTCCGCCATTTTGCGATGACTGGACATCATTGGCGTACAGATGCTGGTTGATAACATCCCAGCAGAGATTGATGGACCCATCGGGGCGGTAACCCCTGAACTCTTTACACCAGTCGATCATAGCCCGCACGTAGTCGGTGGTAGACGCCGAAATGCCACCAATGATAACCTGAACGAATGGGTCGGCATTTTTTACGCCTACACCGGTACCCAGGGTATTTTTGTGCCCATCGTAAAAAGCCGACAGGTTCGCTGCGTATTCGCGGGGCGACTGGTAGCCGTTCCGCCCTTTCCAGGTCTTGTCCGGCTCGTTGTTACATTCGATGTAGCGAATCAGACCCAGGCCAATCTTAACGGTGTTTACACCCGCCCAGGTTTTTTCTGAACTGACACTTAACAAAGCTGGGTTAACGCGTTTATTGTAGCCGTAGCGGGCAATGTACTGGAAACCTATCCGGGCGTGTTCGAGGTAGGAGCCGGGAGCGGAGCGATCGGCTCCGTACTTTGCCGGCACATTGCTATAATCGCGCCCTCCTTCCGGATAGGTTTCTTCCATCCATTTGGGCAGTGTTTGAAAGCACGCCAGTACATCGATGTTTTCCGCTTTGAGTCGTTCGTACATAGCGTCGTAATCCCAACTGCCACTGAAGGTAGGATTGAATGTATAGCTGCCCTGCCGCGCTTCCAGCTTATCCCAGTCCATATAATGACGAAAAGACGAAAAGCTTTTTATCGCTTCAATCCGTTTCTCATCAACGGGGCGCAAAGCGGTAGGCGCATCGGAATCTTCAATATTCCACTCGAAGCCATTAATTCCTGCCTTATTCCGAAAAGGAGACGGTTGTAGCGGAGCCAGATCTGGTTCCTTCCCCGACTGATAGGTTCCGTACAATTTCATTTCGGTTGGATAAAAACCATAGCTGTTCAACACCAGATACCGGGCATTGCCGATGGGCTTTTTCAGGGTAAATAGGGTGGGTTGCTCTGGGTCAGGGCCAACCCATGTCTGGTATTTATTCCCGATAAACCGGGCAATAGGTATGCGTTCCCACTGCTCCGTTACGATCGATAGGGTCATGGGTTGTTCCGTGTTTTCACCAGATCCATCGTAGAAAAGAACCTGCTCAAGGCTAAACTGCTCACCCTCCAGCAGTGGGTAGTACGCATCGAAGCTGGGTAAAAGTTTGCCATATCCGGTATTGACGTCGTTCGTTGTATCGCCATCAAACAGTGCATCGAGACCTTTGGTGGTGTTAACGACCTGATACCAGCGTTTGGGGTCGATGGGTATTTTGACCACACTGCCGGGTCGTAAAAATGCTATTGTGTTGAATACGGGTTTACGGTATACATCGGTTTGGGCAAAAAGCAGCAGCACAAATGAGGTTGTCAGTATCGTAAGCAGCGTGTTTTTCATAGAATTGGTACATGAGACGATAGTCCGCAGAATTTAATGACTTACGAAGTCGCTAACAGGCTTCCGACGGATTAACGCATTAACAATACATAGCCGGTACGTACGTACGTAGTTTTACCAAGGGTACTGTAGCCAACTACCCAGGTATACGTGTCTGACTGGCAGGGCAGGCCAGCGTAGGTACCATCCCATCGCTGGGTTCTGTCCGTGGTGGCATAAATCGGGCTTCCCCAGCGGTCATATATGTTTAGACTAAAAGAAGTCACGCCCGTTACACGCAGGAATATCGCCAGTGTATCATTGATGCCATCGCTGTTTGGCGTAAAAATGTCAGGAACATATACGGCTTCGGGTATGCCGATACATTCGCTGCACTGCTTCACCTGAAAATCATCGATGGCCATGTCATTGCCACAACCGAAATCGCCCTGGTAATCGACCAGTTTTATGACTACATCGTCCAGGCCCGCAGGCATAGTAAATACGGCTCTGTACTGTTTCCAGGTGGGTACGTCTGTTTGCTCGATAAGGCCAAGTGCTGTCGACTGAATCACTACCCCGGTTTTGGCTACTACATCGATGGCGAGGTCGGGTATTAGCGGATTGGAGCAGGTACCCGTTCTGAGCAGATTAATAATCCAGAATGAAACTTCGTAGGTGGTACCGCTGCACAGGCCCGCCACCGGCTGCTGGTAAAACGGCCCGGCTTTATTACCGCCGTTCACGAGCATCATACTCCCGCCCGTCTCGTTGGGCGTATGGTCACTGCCAATGGAATGCCAGGTGGCGTTAAAACAGGAGCCATCCAGCGTAGCGGCAATGGTATACTGCCCGTCGCCGGGGCAATTGATGGCTTCGTACGGGTAGGGGGTCAGATCAGCCGATAAGGCTTTGCTGGAATTGCCGAAGGTTTGATTGACAACCAGCGGGCCTGATGGGTCAGTACAAACCTGCGCTATGACGGGCTGAGAAAAGACACACAAAAAACAGGCAACCAGCTTGATCGCTACCGGTAACGTAGTAGATTGCAGAAAATAATTTCTGATGAACGTACGAATCTCAGAAGCCATATACTTTTATACTAGAACAACAGAAACGCACTCAGATTGCCATTTTTCTGCTGGATTTCGTGTCTGGAAACATAGTCGGGTGCTTTGTCAATTCAGTACCCCATAATTTATCGACTCATGACAGCGCAAAAAGTAACCGACGCCTTCGTTTCCTGTGCAGCCTTACCAACTACTCAATGGCTGGCGGAATCGGCCTGTCCATACACCGACCCAATGGCTGTATTCAGGTTTTGGATAGCAGACAAGATACCACCCGATTATGAGAAAACCACCTTGCAGCCTGATGAGATCAGCCGTGCCAGGCGGTTTCACCGGCCCGAGGATCGAAGCCGATTTGTTTACGCCAGACATATGTTAAGAACGTTGGCCGGACGCTATACCCATCAACAGCCTAACGAAATCTGTTTTACGGTCAGTACAAATCGAAAACCCGAAATCAGGGATACGAATCATTGGTACATCAACGTGTCGCACGCTGGCCAATGGGTTCTGATCGCTATTGGAATAACCAGCGTTGGTGTTGACGTGGAAGAAAATAAACCTGACTTTACTTTTCAGGATGTATTGACGCATAGCTTTACGGCATTTGAGCAGCAGTATATAGAAGCGAATGATTCCCGTTTGTTGTTTTATCGGTCATGGACCCGGAAAGAAGCGCTGGTTAAGGCAACTGGTAAGGGACTGGATGATGATTTTCGATGGGTGCCCTGTCTGGATGGCAGGCACCGAATCGGGCGTGATCTGATTGGGGCAACCGGCCAGTGGAGCGTCAACAGTTTTACGGTTTCGGACGGGTATTCGGCCGCTGTAGCGTATAGGGAATGGGAAGGAACACCTAAATTCTACACGCTCAATGGTGGCCTGTTCGACCAGCGGGAGTCATAAACTAAGGTGTGCCGTTTGTTGGCAGTTTACTTTTTATTAACACGAATCCTCACGTATGCAGCAATTAATGCTGAAACTTCTTTACGTCGTTGCGTCGATCAGATACCCAGGAATCCGGCGCGATCTGCGGTACTTTATTCGGGATAATTATTTTGCCCGGCTCAATCAGACCCGCTTCGTGGCAAGCGACTATATTGCCAGAAGGCCATACAAAGTAATTGATTACCACGGCGAGTTCGATCAGGAGCTTCGGTATGTATTACCGTTTGCCTACTGGCACCAGTTGAACGGGACACTAAAAAAAACCATTTCCTGCACCAACACAAAGGAGTTCTACTTTTTTAGCGAGCATCACACCGAGCAGTACGAAAAACGAGTATGGCAGGCCGGTTATGGGTATTACGATGTGCCTAACATGACGCACAGCCCAACGTTCGATTATTCGAAATGGGCGCGGGTACCCTTCAAAAGCCATTACAAGAATGAGCGATTTGTATTTGATAAACCACTGCTGGTAATTGCCAATAAATACAATATCGAGTGGGACAAACCCCCGGTTAATTTTCTGGATATACCCGCCCTGGATCGTATTATTGCTGCCTGTAAATCAACGTACCAGATTATCTATAACCGCCCTCTGTCCACTCAGATTGTACTGGACAATAGCGAGATAATGGAATTGAACGAGCATGCCTGGCTGCGGGAAAAACACCCGGAGGTGATCCTGATGCATGATCTGCACGAACAATACCGGACTGAGGTGTCCAGCTTCAATCACCTTCAATTGCTGGTATACGCCAACGCCGACCGGTTTATATCCATGCACGGCGGTACGGCTGCCCTTGCCAGTTATTTTGGGGGGATAAATATTATTCTTTCGCATCCTGGTGGGGGTATGGAGCACCATTTCAATGAATATGCCACCATTTTTCCCGCTCTTTCCGGTGCGCAAATTCTGCACGCCAAAAACACCGAACAGGTATTCGACTATGTGAGCCAGTATTATTGATAAGGTGAATACTGAATTATTTTTTGCCCCGTATGGTCAGACGGCCGATGCCGTCTAAACAGCGTAGCGTCGGTAGAGGGCTATAATCCCGTGTTTCCGTTATTGATTCAGGATACAGGTTCGGAGATGTAGGCATTCGGTAACTTCTGGATAACCGCTTCGAACTCCTCCGCACGTTTTGCCCAAGAATTATTTTGGGCCATCGCCACCCGTTCCATCAATCGTTGGGGGCTATCATCGGCCAACGCATGGCGTAGTGCCTGCGCAAAGCTGGCGGGGGTGTCTGCCAGTTCAATAACGCCATCAAAATCATCCAGTATAGAGAAGGGAGTTGATACAACGGGCAGGCCCGCAGCCAGGTATTCGTTGATTTTCAGGGGATAAATAGTGTACGTGTGCTCATTGCAAACAAACGGAATCATAGCTGCCTTCATCTGAGCCAGTAGAGGAGGCAGGTTTGCTGGTTGAAGGGGCGGGGTGAAAATAACGTTTGGATACACCGATAATCGCTGCGTCAGGCTGGGTTCGTGAACCTCGCCAATAAACTGGAACGTCACATCAGGCATGGTTCGGGCGCAATACTCAACAATATCACTATCGATCCGATTATCGGCCGTACCCAGATACCCCACTATGGGTTTTACGGGAAGATGCTGTTGCGCCAGGTGAAAAGCCTGATTGAATAAAGCGAAATTGACCCCATTTTTAACGCAGTGGGCACTGGGCTGCAGGAGGGATTTAGACCGACGCAGGGTTTCGGAGGTTGTCACCACCGCATCGACGCGTTTCAGGTAGTCCGGCTCATAACGGCTGCCGTGCTTACTCATCCAGTTGATAATGGTTATCTCATCGAAGCAGTAGTAAATCGTGGCACATTCATTGAGCTGATCCAGCATGGGTAGCCCAAACACGGGGTTTAGCCCATTGATGACTAAGGGACGCTTCATGTCTAACTGACGCATCACCCGACGAAGGCCTCTAATTAGTCGGCTTATATTTTGCTGCACAAAGAAATCATGTAATCCGGGGGGCATCCAGTTTACGGGTAGCATCAGGGGCGGAGTCCAGACATGTACTTCGGAGCCGTTTGCAAACGTCTTTTTGGTGAGCGGGCTTTTTAAGCGGACCGTTTCCTGAACAGGAATCACCTGTTTACCCAGTACACCCATAACCCAGTCTTTGAGTGTATACTGGTAATCGATGTATAAAACCCGATGACGCACCGATAGTTCGGTCATCAGTTGCACAACAGCCTTCTGGAAGTCACCCTCCCAGGTAGTTTGTCCAAGACAGATTATACTATCAAACTGTTGCATTGTGCGCCTTAGGAAGTGGTGGTGTTGCTGAATAAATTAAGCTTTAGAAACCTGATTGGTTAGTTGATGGAGGCTTTTGTGTCGTGGGGTGGGTGTGATGTAAAGTTAGAAAATACCCGTTTAAGTTCTTTGTTGATCCGCACCCTTAATCCATGCCAGAGCGTGCCTTCCTGAAGAATTGTTCGGGGGGCGGTCCAGACGCGGGCCGAGTGGATTTTCATGGGTACTACCCGGCCGTATTGCATCATATCGAAACAGAGTCGCCCATCTTCACCCCGAATGTTTTTGGTTGTATACCCCACCTTCAACCCGGCTTCCCGCAAATAACCCATGCTCATACCGTAGGCATTAAGATAGGGTCGTTTAATGTATCGTAACTCGGCAATACCATTTTTCAGAGCTTCGTGCAGCGCGAACCGCCAACGGGGAATAGCGGGTGGGGCAATAAACGAATACTGCCCATACGCACAAACGACACCTGGTTGTTGCAATACGGCTATCATTTCGTTCAGCCAGTTTGGCGGATACAGGCAGTCGGCATCAGCCAGCAGAATATAGTGGCCGGTGGCCTGCTCCTGACCCAGTTGCCGGGCGGGTCCACAACCCTGAACAGGCTGAAAAAATCCCCTGATGTGCAGTTTGTCGATTGTCTCCTGCGTGCGATCCGTTGAGTTATTATTAACGGCTATGATATCGAACGGAATCGTTGTGTTCATGGCCGATAACGAACTGATCGTACGCAGTATGTTGATTTCTTCATTGAAGGCTACAATCACGATAGAAACCAGTGGTTTCTGACTGATACGCTGGTCGAGACGGGTGTTTATCTCATCGAATATCGACTGAGGCACCTGATCGATCGTCTCAAACGGATAGTCGTACTGAGAAATCCATTCGGGGTTTGAAAAGATATTCATGGCTAATCATTGCGTGCGCTTTTAGATAAGTCGGTGCAATAATTTAAAAATAAAAAAAAGTGTAATACCTTGAATGTGAATGCTTAAGGGGTGGAATGGTCGTTTTACTCTTTTGTGAGAATTGCCTCAGGAAACTAACTGTTTATTATTTTTAGAGAGGCAGGAAGTATATACGTCGAGTAATTGTCGGGCAGTTTCATGCCAAGAAAATAAAGCCGCCCGTTGCAGTCCTTTCTGGCGTAAAGTGTTCCGTAGGGAGGCATCCTGCATGAGCTGACCGATGCCACGCGCCATTGCTTCTGCCGAGGTTGGGTCAACCAAAAGGGCCGCATCGCCCGCCACTTCCGGCATGGATGAGGTTGTAGCCGTCACGACAGGCGTGCCGCAGGCCATCGCTTCCAGAATAGGGAGGCCAAAACTTTCGCGTAGGGAAGGGCAGAGAAATACCGTAGCTGCATTATATACCAGCGGTAATTCATAATTGGGTATATAACCGCACAGGGTGATGTGACTGGCCAGTGATTGACCACCAATGTCGGTTAACAGCGCATCGAGTGAGGCCGCAGGCAAATTGGAGATAACGACGGGCATCGTTAACTGCCCCTGTTGCTCCAGTAAGAGCAGTGCTTTCAATACACCCCGGACATTCTTTTTAGGATCGGTATTACCCAGAAAGAAAATGAAGGATTCGGGTAAGTTGTATCGGATCCGGGTAGCCGCCAGTTGCCGGGCATCATCAATGACACGAAATTGCTCGCTAACAGCATTCCAGATCGATACCACCTGTGTGGGGTCCAGATGGAGATGGTTGATGATGCGCTGTCGCTCAAAATCTGATACGGTGATGATCTTTTCGCAGTTCTTCACCATGCGGGGCACGTTCCAGCGTCGATACTGATTCCCGAATCGCTGATACCAGCTACCCGCCCGCAAGGGTTGATTTTCCAGAAAGATAATATCGTGGAGCGTAACCACCAGCGGAACGGAACAGCGCAGGGGCGCCGTATTGGCCGTGCAGTGCAACAGGTCGATGCCGTATTCTTTTACGGCTTTGGGCAGGGCGTACTGTTCCCAGATGGGATACGGCCCGCCCGGTAGTTCAACCAGGGTAATGTTCGGCGCATCGGGCAATCCGCTTCGGTCCGTATCCGGCTTTACAAAAATTACAAACTCGTGCTGGTCGTAGTCTGCCAGAGCCCTGATTGTTTCCAGGGCTACAATGTCCATCCCGTGCTTGTGAGGGCGCAGGAGCCGTTGTGCTTCGATGCCAATTCTCATAAAGCTACTTTTTTAGTGATGGTATGGGTTATTTTGGGTACTCTCGGTGTATCCCACCGGTCGCAGGTAGTAAACAGAAACGAGGTGATAAACAGGATGCTGCTGGTTGGAAACTGACCCAGAATCGGGTTCGTATAACTCACCACACAAATACCGGCAAATTCGGCCAGGAGTACGATCATGATGGTCGTTACCCAGGGGTCTTTCAGTTGCCAGATTTTGATGGTGCCAATGAGCATAATGCTAAATAGCATGAGTAAATAGAGTGTCAGGCCAACAATCCCGGTCTCAATCCAGATTTGAACGTACCAGCTATCGGTGGGAATCTGGGCGGCAAAATAGTTGGGTGAAAACCGTTGCCCGGCCCCCGATGATGTACCAATACCCGCGCCAAAAGGCTTGTCTTTCAGGAAGTTCTTGAGTTTTTGCTGATTCTCCAACCGGACAAGAAAGGAGGCATCATTTGTAGGGTGCAGGGCGGAGCGAATCCGCCAGATTTGATACACGGAATCGCCAATGTGCGTAAACATCAGGAAGCAGAATACGGGTATCCCTACCAGAAGTCCGCGCATAATATGCACCGGGCTACGCTTCAGGACAAAATAGGCCGGGAAACCTGCCAGAATCACGAACAAAGCTCCTCTCGTGCCTGAAATGGCAAATCCCCAGAAAAAAACGATAGCCAGCATTACGTAAAGAATGCGGTAAATCCACGACCTGGTCTCGAAGAGGAGGATAATACAGACCAGCGTTACACCAGCCATTTCAGAACCAAACTGACCGGCATCGGAATAAAAGGAGAAACTGCGTAATTGACCCCACAGAATATGCTGTTTTTCGGCTCCTTCGGCCAGCCACCGGAGTTCGGCTGGTTCCAGACCGATGTATTGTTGTTTAAAACCCCACAATGCCGCGAAGAAGGACCAGACAAGCCATTGGATGCAGAATACCCGAATGTCCGATTTTTTGATCGGGTTTACGGATACGATGATGGCGAGCAAAAACCAGCTTAATGAAAACGAACGGGCGTGGTAAAACCAGGCCGTGGGATAGGGGTGTTCTGGATTGAAGTATTCCAGAATGGTAAATGACAACCAAACGATGAGTATCCAGAAAGCAGGCCGGCGCAGCTGTCGCCAGTTCATCCGCCGGCCATTCAGAAACGTACTTAGTAGCGTAAGGACCAGAAGTCCGTCCAGCGCCGTACCCAGGGCTATGTCTCCTGACAAAAAACGGGAGAAACCGATCAGGAAACTGAAGTTTATGTAGAGCAACAAACCAATTCTGGGTTCCAGGAGTACGCCGATACCCGCTATCAGGGCCACCGGTACACCCACTGTAACAAGCGCACCAAACACGCCCCATGAGCCTATCAGCCAGCCTGCCAGCAGAGCCAGCAGTATACCCAATACGGTGAACAAGCCGCGATTGTATCGCCAGTGATCGGGTAAAGAAAGTGTATATGTTTGGTTAAGCATATCCTTTTATCAAGTCAAGGGTATGGCTGGTTTCTTACGCAGCCCGTCTGGATTTTTCCCACACGCTAGATAAATTACCAGTACAATACTTTGAGAATCCCGCTAACACGCACCAGTTCATAAAAACAAAATAGAACGGTACAAACGTCAGCTTAAAGCGTGTTTGCCTGTTTTCCAGCACGTAGCCCAACCCTGCAATCATATAGAATACAAGCTGGGCTACCAGCAAGCTAGTCCAGAAGTCTTGCGTCAGTACCTGATTGTCAGCGCGCTGTGGCTGCGTAATCATAACAATATTCAGTAAAAACAGCAGGGGCAGGCAGAATGGTGTAACGGCCCAGCGCAGCACCCGGTGAGAAACGTACTGGAAACTCAGCCAGCCATACCGGAATGGATTGAGCAGGTGTGCCAGTCGCTGAATCGACTGAAAACCACCCGTAGCAATCCTGACCTTCCGTTTCATTTCTTCCCGTACTGATTCTGATGGGCGTTCCAGTGCGTATGCGTCGGGTGCGTAGTCGACGCGGTATCCCCGGCTGGCGATGCGCAGAGAAATAACGAAATCGTCGAGTAGTGTATCGGCCTCCACGGGTTCGTACAGGCTGGTACGAATGGCAAATAACTCACCGGCAGCTCCTACAATGGTATGAAGCTGGGCATCCAGTTTTTTCAGGAATGATTCATAGCGCCAGTAAAGCCCTTCGCCACTGCCCGCTGCCGCTTCCTGACCCTCCATCTGAATGCGCTTTTCGCCCGTTACGGCGCCAACCTGAACGGGCAAAAAGCGACTGACAAGCCGGCTAACGGCTTCGGGGTTGAGCTGCGTATTGGCATCGGTAAAAATGGTGATTGGTGTTTTTACCTGATTCATCGCGTTGTTCATCGCGGCAATTTTGCCAAGCCGTCGGGTGCCGGAAATCAGGGTTAAATTGGGCAGACGCTGCTGTTGCTGTTCCAGGTAATCGGCTGAACCATCCGTTGATCCCTCTATCACAAAAAGTAGCTGCAACTGGTGAGCCGGATAATCCTGCGCCAGACAGTTTTGTAATTTGGCGGGTAAATAGTCTCGTTCGTTGTAGGCGGGTATAACCATAGTCACATCAGGATAGTACTCTGACCGGACCACGGGTGGTTCGTCACTCTTCCGTAATACTTTCACCAACACCCAGGCCAGGATTCCATAGCCCAGATAGGTGTAGACTATCAGGAAGGCTATTAAAAAAAACAGCAGCCCGGTAAGAGAGTAGAAAAAAGTCATGGAGAGTACGATTTTTATTGCTTAAGTGGCTGATAAGCTGGTGGTTGTTAAATTCCAGAAAGCTCCCTGAACGAAGGCTTTTGCATGGTTTATCTTTCCCGTGACAAGAAACAGAAGGAGATGTTTGGGAAACACAAAGACACCGAAAAACAGATAAAAGATTATACGCTGGTAGGAAGAGCTGTGTCGGCGCATGAAAAGTATGCGGTTGCGGGTCAGGTAGTAGGTGCGGAGCGGACTATTCTGCCCGACCGATGCCGACTCTTTGTGCAGGATGGTGGCAGCAGGCTGGTAGTAAATTAGAAAACCAGCATCCCGAATCCGCTGCGACCAGTCGAGCTCTTCGTAATAAAGAAAAAAGCGTTCGGCAAACCGGCCAACCCGCTCCACCACTTTCCGGCTAACCATCATGGCACAGCCATGCGCGAAATAAGTAGTGTGCGGCTCATCGAACTGACCATCGTCGGCCTGGTTATAGCCAATAGCCGTAGCCTGTCCTGTGTATAAATTAATTGGATTATACCCCGCGTACTGTACTAACCGGGGCATCTCGAAAAATCTGATTTTAGGGCAGGTGACCCCAATCTGTTCATTCTCCCGGAATGGTTTTAGTAGTTCGTCGATTAGCGCTGGAGAAAGCTCCGTGTCATTATTGACGATGAAAAAATAATCACCCTTCGCTTCCTGAATGCCCAGGTTATTACCCCCGGTGAAGCCCAGGTTGACTTCGCTACGGATTAAACGTACATGGGGATATTGATGGAGAGCAATGCTGGTGCTTAATGGTTGAGCAGAGGCATTGTCGACAATAATTATTTCGTAATTCGGATACGTTAAGGTAGTAGCCGAATCCAGAAATTGACGGGTTAACTCAGCTTGATTGTAATTAATCGTGATAATTGACACGAGTACCGACTCGTCTGCTGGGTACCCTGGGTCATTTATACGTTCTCTTTTTGCCATAAACTGAAAAATGTTTTCCAGATGATTTGAATATCAGTGTTAAAAGAGAAATTATTGGTGTAGTCAATATCGAGTAGTGTCCGTTCCCGATCCGACATCATACCCTGGCCTTTCGCCCGCTTTTTTATCTGCCATAAACCCGTTAGGCCAGCCGGTCCGCAAAAGCGTTGGGCGAACTCGTTGGAGGTAAGTTTTTCTGCTTCGTAAAGGGGGAGCGGCCGATTGCCAACCAGCGACATATCGCCAACCAGGATATTTACTAGCTGAGGTAATTCGTCAATGCTGCTATTGCGTAAAAAGGTACCCAGCCGCGTAACCCGGGGGTCGTTACGAAACTTCATGAATTTAGCCGACTTCTCGGCTCCGCTCAGATAAGCCTTCTCGCAAATCGATTTGTTATGATCAATGAGTATCTGCTGGCATGTTATACCCAGTTCACTACAGGCAGGACATAAATCCGTTCCAATGTCCGCTGATTCGTGG
Organism: Spirosoma spitsbergense DSM 19989; assembly: GCF_000374085.1. Lineage (GTDB taxonomy): Bacteria > Bacteroidota > Bacteroidia > Cytophagales > Spirosomataceae > Spirosoma > Spirosoma spitsbergense. Next base: position 31,297 of record NZ_KB893562.1, read on the forward strand.
GTAGTTTCTGCGTATAGGTTGTGGGCAGATAATTGATTGATTAACTGGTCGGCATCCACTTCCATGGTGCGGAATTTATACATATTGAACACATGGAAGTTAGCCCCTGCCCGTTTGGATTTGTAGATGACCGGACCTTTGGAATCAATACGTATTAGTAAGGCTACCAGTAGCATTATTGGCGACAGGAGTACCAATATCAACAACGAAACGAAAATGTCGATTGACCGTTTCCACCGGGGTGTACTATACTGGTATTCATAAACGGGTGGTTGCTGTTCAACGGGTTGAAACGTTTGAACCTGATTGCATAGGCTCAGATAATAATCTATTTTGGTTTGAATTGAATAATTTTCCTCGTTAATGACCAGCATATCTGTTACGCCGGCAGCGAGGGTTTTACGAACCAGGTGATTTTCGCCAAAACGACAGGTAACAAGTACCGGAACCAGTTGATAATCTGCTTTTCTACGTACGTTGGCTACCATAGTGGGGCCCGTAGTTTTATCAAGTATAATTAAATTGACCTGCTGCTTATCTGTCAGCCACTTATCTGAATCTGCTTCATTTCTGAACCGTACTACGGAGCAGTTTTTTCCGGCAATGGTAGCAATCCGGTTCGCTAGTATATCATCATCCATTACCAGTAAAATGCAGAACGCTGGAATAGCCTGCTCTGGAATAAACGTTGTTTCTGGATTAATTGATTGTTGTCGTATTGACATGGTCTTGTGGTTAACAAGCAATAAATTTTCTAGTACGTGACAGAAGAACTATTCACTCTGGAGAAATTTTTACGGAATGTTAAATTACTTCCAGCAATCTCTTTTAGAAATTGCCTGAGTATAAATATTATTATAAGATGATATTTTGATGTTAAAGAGGGTAATTATCGTTGGCACGAATTTTGCGTAATCAATTGCGAAAATGACGGATCGTGTTTGTACAATCAGTAAAGTCAATTGACCGGAAATTACGCGCTTTGTGACAGCGAATAGTTGCCGAAAAGCATAGACAGGATTCGGACCTTTTGTTGCCAGAAGGGTTTCGATTGTGTGTCTATCTGAATCGGCTGGCCTGACGCTGCGTCTGGAGCCTCTGAACGACGAAGAAGTGCGTGAAGCTTCGCTTTTACCTCAAGCGGGTTGAATGGCTTGGAAAGGAAATCATCCGCACCTTGTTCCAGACACTGAATACGCGTGCCACTATCGGGCACATTGGAGAGAATAACGATAGGGGTCTGAGCGGCTACTCTGCTCATCCGAACAAGTTTGATTAGCTCAAGACCATTGAAGAAAGACAGGTTTAGTTCGGTCAGTACACAGTCGAACCGGTTACCCTGAATTAATAGTCTGGCAGCTTCCTGACCCGTGTTTGCTACGGTAATGGTGAAATCCTTTCTGAGTGTTTGAACCAGGATTTCAACCACGTAAGGATTTTCATCTACTATGAGTAGGTGGTGTTTCGTGTTCATTTTGGTTAAAATTATTTATGGGTTAGATTCAAAGTTTTAGACTAGCCAATAATTCATTGGTTACCTGTCTTTAGTAAAAAAAACATATCCTTTGTAACCTGTTTAAGGTGACAGAGGGGATGTTTTAAGAATTTATTCAGTAGAACTTACTTTAAGGAAAATAATGTAATAAATTGACAGTAAGCTAATTGTGAACTATCGTAGTCGCTTTGATAAAGATACTTATGTGTGTGCTTTATTTGAATAATGGTGAATCTAAATAAAATCCAAAATTGATTAAGCGGTAGGTATTCTAATACGTATTTAACCTGTGCCAACATTGCTCAAGTGAATTGGTGCCTATCAAAGGCGCACAGCCCCTTTATTCGGTTTGGTACAAAGCCGTATCTTTGAGCTATGTATCCGTTGATTTTATGAGCCAACCAACTCTTTTCAAAACCCTTCGCCCTCATCTGATAGCCGTACTGTGCTTATTTGTGCTGGCTATTATCTATTTCCAGCCTGTATTGTCGGGTAAAGCACTATCCATGCACGATGTGCAGGAATCAACCGCATCGGCCCGGGAAATCCGCGAATTTGCTCAGCAAACGGGCGAGAAGCCGTTATGGACCGATGCCGTCTTTAGTGGAATGCCCGGGTATATGATTGACTTTCCGTATCCTTATATTCTAGTCTATAAGGGCGTTATGGGCGTTATCAATCTGTTGCCCAATACGGCCAGTATCCTGTTCATCGTCATGCTGAGTATGTACGTCCTGATGGTCGTGCTGGGCTGTAACGCCTGGCTGTCGGCTTTGGGAGCCGCTGCGTATGGGTTGGGTACATTCGGTATCGTTAGCCTCGAAGCCGGGCACGTCTCCAAACTTTTCGCGCTGGGATATGGTGCCGGTATACTGGCGGGCGTCATTCTGGCTTTGCGGGGGCGTTACTGGGTTGGTGCTGCACTGGTGGGCCTTTTTGGCAGCATGGAACTGGGTGCCAACCATATTCAGATTACGTACTATCTGTTTATGACCATTGGGCTGTACGTGCTCATTGAGGGTATCGCTTTATTCAGAGCGGGTAAACGTCGTCAGTTAATGATAGGACTGGCCGTTCTGGCGGTGGCGGGTGCGCTGGGGGCTGGTAGTTTTGCCAAACGCCTGCTGGTACTCAATCAATACACCAAAGAAACCATCCGGGGTAAATCCGAGCTGACAGCCAGAACGACCAATCCGGACGGCAAAAACCCCGGTAGTGAATCGAAAGGCGGGTTGGATAAAGAGTATGCCTTTAGCTATAGTTACGGTATCGGCGAGACGCTGACGTTGCTTATACCCAATGCCTATGGTGGAGCATCTTCCGGAGGTGGATTAACGACGGACTCCGAATTCTATAAAGCCATGACGACCCGGGGAGTGGACCCGGCTGCCGCCAAACAAATGGCCGAATTGGGTGCGCCTACCTACTGGGGTGACCAGCCCATTGTGGGTGGACCAGCCTACGCTGGTGCAGCCCTGCTTTTTCTGTTTGTACTGAGTATGTTCGTTCTTCGTGGCTCGGTCCGGTGGTGGCTGCTGAGTGCCACGGTGCTGATGATTATGCTGGCCTGGGGTAAAAACCTGCTCTTTTTTAACGAGTTCCTGTTCGACAATCTACCCTATCTGAATAAGTTCCGGGCCATGACGATGGCTCTCTGTCTGGCCCAGCTGTTTATGGCCGCTGGTGCCGCACTGGGTATTCAGACAATCGTTAACGAGAAACCAACCTTTGCCCAGCTACGGCAACCATTGCTTGTTAGCCTGGGACTAACGGCGGGTCTGGCTCTTCTACTGGCTTTGCTGGGAGGTTCATTCTTTAGTTTCCAGTCGCCAAACGATCAGGCCATTTTATCCCGTTATTTTGGTGAAGCAGCCAGCCAGTTCGAAACGGCGCTCATCAGCGACCGGCTGAGTCTGTTTCGGTCTGATGCGTTCCGGTCGGTGATTCTGATAGTGCTGGTTGCCGGGGCAGTGTGGTTGTTCATCACGAATAAAATTAAGGCAGGCGTATTGTATCCGCTGGTGCTGGCCATTGTTATTTTTGATTTATTCGCAGTCGACAAGCGTTTTCTGAACGCGGCTGATTTTGTCCCCAAAGCGCAGGCCAGTGTTCCTTTTGAACCAACACCCGCCGATGAGCAGATTATGCAGGATAAATCCCCCGGCTATCGGGTGTTCGACCAGACGGTGGATTTTATGAGTAGTAACCGGACCTCCTATTTTCACCGATCCATTGGGGGGTATAATGCGGCCAAACTACGACGGTATCAGGAATTGATTACCTACGCGTTTCAGTCCAATACGCTGCCCATCCTGAATATGCTGAATGCTAAGTATGTGATTCAGCCCGGGCAGCCCAATCCTGCCGATCCCCAACAGGCACCGGCCGGCCCGATGGTTATTCCCAACCCTGAGGTGCTGGGTGCGGCCTGGTTTGTGGGAACGGTTCAGCAGGTAGCCAATGCTGATGAAGAGATAGCGGTTATGAAAACACTGAACCCGCGTGATTCGGCCGTGGTCGACAAGCGATTTGCTCCTGAACTGGGCAATCTGCCTGCTACGATGGACCATACAGGCAGTACCATTCAACTGAAGGACTATCGCCCCGATAAACTGATGTACGAAGTAAATGCCGTTCGGGATGGGCTTGTCGTTTTCTCCGAAATCTACTACCGAGGCCACGAAGACTGGCAGGCGTTTCTGGACGGTAAACCCGTTCCGCACCTGCGGGCCAACTATGTGCTGCGGGCCATGCGTATTCCGGCGGGTAAACACACGATTGAGTTTCGGTTTGACCCTCCGCTAAACCGCCTGGGCGATACTATCGATCTAATCTGCAATGTGCTGCTGATTGCGCTGATTGGTTTCGTTATTTTTCACGAAGGGCGTAACCGCCGTTCGGTACCGGTGAGCGACCCGGAACCGGTTGTGCCGGTAGCAAGCACACCACCACTTGCGCCGAAGCCTGCTCAGAAGCCAGTGAAATCGAAAACCCGTTAGGTTTTAATATCCTTACAAAGCAAAACCACTGCCCTAGGGCAGTGGTTTTGCTTTGTAAGGATGCCGGTAAAGAATTAATTATCCAGAATCCAGGGTTCTGCGCCGGTCAGCACTCTGATAGCACTCACTTTTTCTATCAGTTCTTCGCGGTTAGCGGAGCCTACGGCGGCTACTTTGTACATTTCTTTCTGACCACGTCCGGGCAGGATAACGAAAGCATCGGTATAGCCAGCCTTTTGCAGCTGGTTGGTTAGACTCAAGGCATTGCGCTTGCTCAAAAAGACACCAGCAATAACCGTAAAATGCGGACCCGTATAAGCAGGTTCTACCACGGGTGCAACGTGTCGTCTCCGAAATTTAGCTTTGGCTACTCTGGATGCTGCCTTTTTTACGGCTACCGGAGCTGCCACCGGCTCTGCTATAACTTCTTCCGGTTTAGGAGGAGCAGGCTCAACGGCTACCGGTTCTACTGGTGTTTCGGGGGTAGCTATCGGGGTTTCACCAATAGGCTGCGGAGTGGCTTCCTGAATGGCCTCAGGTTTTGGCGGCTCGTTGCTATCCGTTGAAGCGAAGAAAGAGGAAACGGGAATACGTAATAGATTGGCCGGGTCAAGGCTGCTCTGAAACGGTTGACCCGGCTTGATAACCGAGAAATAACTTACGGCTCCCAACGATCCGATTAAAAGCGCAGCAGCTGCCACGCGCCAGTACGTCCGGGCAGGACGGTAGGGAGTAAACACCGTGTCGTTTTCCCGAACGAGTACCGGGCCAATACCCAGGGCGGGTGAGGGTACTACCGGTACTGCCTCAAGAACTGTTTCAGCCATCACCTCCTTATTGACCAACTGAGCGGGTATCGCACTCATACCGTACGATTCACCAAAGAAGTTTTGCCGAAGACCGGGGCTGAACTGCAACCGGTTTTCTTCGTTCTGGGTAAATGTCCCAATGCCTTCCAGCTCAAATCGGCCAGCCGTTTCTACCTGCTTCCGCAAGTCTGACACGAACGAACTGATAAGCCGTTGTGCCCCCTCTCGGGTTACCGGCTCGTGGAGCATAATGTAGTTGGCCAGAATGCCATCATCGAAACGCAGAGCCTCATTGAATGCCACCCGTTTACGGGGGGGCAGGTATAAACCGCTGGTTTCCGTATAGACTGCTGATTGGTAGTGAGTGAGGAAAGCGCCCAACTCAGGTACAACAATGCAGTCGTACTGATACAGCAGTTTTTTGAGGTAGTTGTTTAAGGAGGCCATAAGATGTGTATGAACAAGAATCAGAATGAATAACTAATTCCTCCCAGAAAGTTAAGCCCCTGGGTTTGATAATACAAATAACGCTGGTAATTCTGACCGAAGATGTTATTCAGCGACACGAAAGCGGCTATCTGAGAACCCAGGAAATAGTCAATTTTCAGGTTTGCGTCATAAATCGGTTTTAGGGTGTAAGCTGTGCCTGTGGTGAAATTCTTATTCTGGATGCCCTCGTAAAAATACAAATCGGCGGTAACGAATAATTTTTTGTTCAGGATGTAGGAGTTCGTCCAGGTAGCGGCTGTTCGGGGGCGGCCCCAGGCTGCTTCGAGCCGGTCAAGGCCGTAGTTGAAAAAGTCTGCTTTCAGCGTTGAGCGAAACTTGTCTTTCTGCGCGTACGCCAGTTGCCCCGATATGGTCAGTACGTTGGAGATGCCGCCATCGTACAAAACGAAGAATTTGGTTGTGTCTGGAATTGAGTTGTTGAACGTCGAGAAATTCCGGTAGCGGGCGTAGGACGCTTTGCCTTCGTACGAAAAACCACCCCCCAGGTTTCCCTTGGAACCAGCGTAAATATCCAGCGATTTGATGGTGTTGGCCAGTACGACCTGTGAGGCCAGCCACTTGTTTTCGGCCAGTAACGAACGCAGCGTGTTCCGGTTGATATCGCCATCGACACCGGCAAAAATGTGAATGTTATCGAGCGGAGCCACATCAATATCTACTACCGGGAAGGCGCGGGTATCGTTGATTCCCTGCCGCTGATCGGTTTGGTTGACGGCATTGATTCCCGCCGTAATGGTGAACAGGGGCGATACATATTTGAACGTTGGCTTTACCCGAAACAGGTTCCGGTTATCGACAATGGACCCGTCGGACCGTTGGGTAACGTAGGCATCGGCGGCTACCAGTGCGAATACGTTGTCGGAAATGCCGAGCGAGGCATTCAGGTTGGTACCCCAGTCAGTTTCGGACGCATTAAACCGGTCTTTGAGGGAGGTCAGGCCCGTTTTTAACGAATAGTCGATCGCATTTTCCGACTTCACGTTTTCAATGCCCAGCTTGAAATTGACGGTATTGAGCTGCTGTTTAATCAGGTCAGGATTAAAGGAAGGCTGTGCTGCGTACTCGCGGCTGTATCCATAAAAATTATACGCGTTCCGGTCGTAACCCAGGTCAGCCTGTAGTTTAAACGCATCGGCCAGGTACTTGCCCGTCACCCGAACACGGGTATCGCTTTGGGACGAATTCTTGCCATCAACCGGACCAATGGCCGACGACAGGTGGCGTACGGAACCTTCCAGTGCCAGGTTCGACAGGGTGTTGATACCCACAAATGCTTCTCCCAGAAAGGAACTGTAATTTCCGGCACCCAGCTTTATGTAGTTGTTATACGCAGGCGTATTATCGGCCTGCGTGGTAGCAGGCGCCAGCACGCCCGGCGTAATTTTGGGGTCGCCAATGGTGAGTTTACGGTCTTCAAACTCGTAGGTAAGCTTCCGTTGCTCGGCGGAGGGCTTTAGGGAGGGAATTTTATTGAAAATCCGATTGGCTGGCGGCAGCTCAATCTTACGGCTCTTTTCAACCGTGATTTCCTGGTTATCTATTTCTCCAACTTTAGCGGGCTTCGGCTGTTGGGCAACAACCGCTGTGGTCGCGAAAAGGAGGGTCAGTAGGCTAAGGGGGTATTGCATGATAAATAATGTAGAATGGATAATGGATAATGTAAAATGAGCAATGTTGATATGCGTTTAGCATCCGGCATTATCCATTTTACATTGTACATTAATTTTTTGCTTCCAGCGTGGCCAGTTTCTGTTTAGCTTCGGCTACAATGGTTTCGTCGGATGAGTTTTCGATGATTGAGTTCAGCACTGCTTTAGCCTGGGTTGGTTCTTCCAAAGCCACGTTGTTGTCAGATACCAGAATGAACGCTTTGCCTTTCCAGTACTCATATTCGCCAAACTGCTCATTGAATTTCAGCATAGCGGCTATGGACTCCTTATACTTTTTCTCTTTGTACAAAATCTCACCGAGCCGGTACTGCGCTTCGGCTCCGTTGATGTCTTTGGCCAGCGCAATTGTTTTCTCGAAATCAGCCTGGGCCGTTTTGTAATCACCTTTATTCAGGGCTACCTTTCCGAGCGTTAACTGCGCCCGATTCTGCGCACCCAGTACCACGCTGCCAGCCGAAATGATATCGCGGGCAACGGCGGCTGCGGAGTCTGGTTTCGGATAGACGAAATACGTGTCCATCAGGCCGAGTTGTGCCGTTACCTGCTCAGCTTTATTATCGGCCTGCCTGATAATTAACTGGTAATTCCGAACGGCACGGGGAAAGTTTTTCTGGCTCGTTTCCAGTTCGGCGGCCCGCGTAGCAGCCCGAACCAGGTACTCGGATTTATTGTCTGCTACAACCATATTATAATAGCGAAGCGCGTTGGCTACGTCGCTGGTTTGCCGGTAGGACTCTGCCAGATAGTAACGGGCTGCGTTCATGCTGGGGCTGTTCGGATACTCCTGCATGAATGTCAGCAATGACTGAATGGCCTGGTCGAACTTGCCTGTAGCGTAAATGTTCCGGGCATTCTCGAACTGCACCCGCTCCACCTCCGTACTGCCCGGATTGCTCTTTTTGTACTGACCCAGCACCTGCGAAAACTCTTCCGGCCGGCCTGCATCGTTCAGGGTGTTCTGAATGCCCAGCAGCGCACTCTGTGCCTGTTCTGACTCGCCGTAGTTGTCCAGAATCCGCTTGTAATCGGCTACTGCCGGGTCGTATTGCTGAAGGTTGCCATAGGCAATAGCCCGTCTCAGCAGGGCGGCTGGCAGGCGGGTGCTGTTCGGCTTGTCCTGAATCAATTTTGTATATTCCTGAATGGCAACCTGATACGCTCCTTTTTCGAAGTCCACGTTTGCCTTCTGCAACAGGGCTTCATCCACAAAACGTGAATTCGGGAATTGCCGCTGCACTTGGTCGAACTGGGCTTTCGCTTCGGCATCCCGACCTACGTAACTCAGAATGACCGCTTTCTGGTAGGCGGCATAATCTTTGTCCGCTGCATTCTGGGCAATGGCCTGGTCGTAGTACCGAATGGCATTCTCGTACTGCTTGTTGGCAAAATAGACATCGGCCAGCCGGAGAGTGGCATCCTGTGCCTGTTCTTTATCACTGCCCCCCTTGCTCACGAAGTCGCGGAAGTAGGGAAGCGCGCGGGTGTAATCTTTCTTGTTGAAATAAGCGTATCCCAGAGCATACAAACTTCGGGTGGCATAGTCACCCGAACCCGCTTTGGCCACGCTGGCATAGAGCGGAATGGCCGTATCGTACTGTTTACCCGCCGAGTAGGATTCTGCTTTCCAGAACTGGGCGGCCTGCTGCAGCTCATTATCAACCGGAAATTTCAGCGATTTATCCAGATTGGCGACTGCCTGCTGATACCGTTCGGCGTTGAAATCATTCACGCCCTGGTTATAGGTCAGTCGCTGGTAGGTGGCGTTGATTTTAGGGGTCCGGCGTTTCAGTCCTTCGATGTAGGCGATGGCGGCCGGGTAGTTGTTCGATGCAAAATAGGCTTCACTGACCAGTTCATTGGCTTCGTTCTCAAATTTACTATTGGGGTATTGTTTCAGAAAAGCCGTTAACTCTTTAACCGCATCAGTCCCGTTATTCTGGTCCAGTTGTAATTTGGCGTGGTTGAAACGCGCTTCTTCCTGAATATCCCGGTTAAACGACAGCCGACCAGCCTGGTCGAACGCGTTCATGGCATAGGCCGGGTTCTGGGTTTGCAGGTAGCTGACACCCAGCGTGTAGGATGCGTACTGGGCTGTGGTATCTTTCCCGCCCGCTACGGGCCGGAGTTGGGTAATAGCATCGGCATACGCCCCGGTCCGAAACAGCGACTGCCCGTATCGAAACTTGATGGCACCGGGTGCTTTGGCCCCTGCCGCGCTGATATACTGCCGGTAATACGGGATGGCCTGGGCAAACTGATTCTGCTGATAATAGACTTCGGCAGTGTACAGGGCTACTTCGCTCATGGCCGAACTACTGTTGCGTTTGAGGAGCGGTACTGTATACGCCAGCAACTCATCGTACTTCCGCTGGCGGTACAGCGCCTGTGCAATCCAGTTTGGCACCTGGTTCTGATAGGTCGGGTTGTTTTCGATTCGCCGGAAATCGGCCACAGCGTCGGTAAAGTTCTGGTTACGGAAATTGATGACCCCGGCATAATACGAGGCCGCCGGTGCATCGGTCGAGTTGGGGTCGAGTTTTACGTCGTTCAGCAGGGGTAAAGCCCGTTGCAGATTCTGGGTATTATAATAGGAAAGGGCAAGCTGATATTTATAGGCGATCTGCTGACTGGCACTACCACCCTGCGCCACGGCTTTTTCCAGAAAATCAATGGCTTTGGCGTAATCCTGCCGATTGTAGTAATACGTACCCAAATCGCCGTATAACTGGGCGGCTTTGGGGTGTTGACTATGGTTCGTAACGAACCGGTCTACCAGCAGTTCAGCACCGGGTTCGTCGATGTACAGGCTGGTCAGGGCAATGTAATATTCGGCCTCAACGGCATTCTGGTCACCCGTATTGAGTAGTGTTTGTGAGCCATCGCTCCGGCGGGGTTCCAGGTACTGCCGGAACTCGTACCGGGAAGCTGCATAATTTGCTTTCTCGAACAGTTCAAGCCCGTTTCGGTAGTGATAGTCGGGCTCGGCATAGCTCTGGGTTCGCTGGGCAGATGCCGACAGGGTTGCCAGAAGGCTAATCGTCAAAAAGAGTAGATTCCGGGTCCTTGGTATTAGTAGCCTCTGGTGGGCAGTTAAATAGGGCATAAAGTAGTTTTGGGTTTTTGGTGCCTGGTTTACGGTTTATAAACCCTTTCGTAAACTGCCGCCTGAAACTTCCTTCTGAAACGTTTGCGTTGTAGTTTCGCTGTTAAATTGACAAATATCAGGTCAATTCTGGACAAAAAACGAAGGTATTCCTGTTTCCGTATGAAAAAAAACACCCGCCTGCTGTATTTACTTACTATCTGGACTTTTTTTATTTCCTGTTCGACAATGGCTTCCGCTCTGGGGGTCGATGATGAAAATCTCCCGGCTGTTTCGCCAACTGTAACGTATGTGCTCTCCATGCCTGAGCCACAAACGCATTATTTTGAGGTCGAGATGCAGTTGAAAAATGTGGCTGCTGCCACCAATTCGAAGAAAAACGGATACATCGATATTAAAATGCCGGTCTGGACACCCGGTTCATACCTGATTCGGGAATACGCCAAAAACGTGGAGGGATTTACGGCCTCTGCCGGAGGGAAAGCCGTCGTGAGTGATAAAGTCAGTAAGAATACCTGGCGCGTGTATACGGGCGACGATAACCTGACCGTTCGTTACCGGGTGTATGCCAATGACCTCACCGTACGGACCTGTTTTGTGGACGCCGACCACGGCTACGTAACACCCGCCGGTACGTTTATGTACCACGATGCGCTAAAAAATATTCCGCTGCGGGTGGTGGTGCAACCCTACAAAACCTGGAAAAATATAGCCACGGGGCTACCCCCCGTTGCCGGTCAGGATTTTACCTACGAGGCACCCAATCTGGATATACTAATCGATTCGCCCCTGGAGATTGGTAACCACAAAACATTTACGTTCACGGCTGCGGGCGTTCCGCATACAGTGGCCATGTTTGGCGATGTGGAGTATGACGAAGAACGCCTGAAAGCCGATTATAAGCGGATATGCGAAACGGCCTTTTCGGTAGTGGGTGAGCACCCCTGCAAAGACTATACCTTCATTGTACAGCATATTCCGCCGGGCGGGGGTGGCCTGGAGCACCTCAACTCGACCACGCTCGAAACGAACCGGAATGCCTATTCGACGGAAACAAACTACAAGCGGTTTTTTGGTCTGGTAGCCCACGAATATTTCCACCTCTGGAATGTGAAGCGCATCCGGCCCATTGCGCTGGGGCCGTTCGATTACGAGAACGAGAACTACACGCACATGCTGTGGCTATCGGAAGGGTGCACGTCGTTTTACGGGGAATACATTCAAATGAGGGCGGGCTTTTATTCGCCGACGGATTACCTCGGCTTAGTGGCCAACGATATTACGGGTATCGAAAATCAGCCGGGCGTTCGGGTGCAGTCGGTGGCAGAGTCGAGCTGGGATGCGTGGATTAAGGGCTATCGGCCCAATGAAAACTCATCGAATAGCACCATTTCGTACTATAGTAAAGGAAGCGTACTGGGTTTGCTGCTGAATCTGGCCATCCTGGCCGGTAGCAATGGGGAACGAAATATGGACAATTTGATGCGCTTCCTGTATACTGAGTATTACAAAAAGCAGCAGCGTGGCTTTACCGATGCCGAATTCAGGCAGGCAGCTGAGCAAACTGCCGGTCGTAAACTGGATGACTTCTTTACCATTGCTGTCAACTCCGCCGAACCTATAAACTACAATGCGTACTTCGAGCCGGTAGGCATGCAACTGGTCAACGTAGCGGCCCGGACGCAGGACGGTTTCCTGGGTACGGCTACGGTTTACTCCAACGGGAAAGCCACCATTACGGGGGTTCGGCGTGGTTCGGCAGCGTATACGGGTGGCCTGAATGTAGGCGACGAAATCATATCGGTGGATAGTGTTCGGGTGACAGATGACCTGCTCAAACTCATCAGTGGCCGACGGGTAGGCGAAACAATAAACGTCCTTGTAAACCGGGCGGGGTTTCTGCGCGAAATTCCCGTTACGCTCACGCAAAATCCGTTGGTGAGTTATAGACTGGAGCCATTGCCGAATCAAACACCCGCGCAAAAGGCGTTGTATAACAGGTGGTTGTACATTAAATAAGGTGAAGGGTAGCCGGATGGTTGCGTACCAGTTCGTGTCGGGGTAGCCAAAAAAAGGGATAGAGTAGTATTCGATATCAACCAATAGTCCACCATGCTATGAACATTCGCACGCGTCTGGCCCTCCTGTTTGTATTGCTGGTGGCATCAATCATGCTGCTTTTCTGCGTATCGGTTTATTACCAGTATGGTCAGTTTCGGGAGCAGGAATTTCGCCAGCGGCTTGAAGATAAAGCACGAACAACGGTCCGCCTGCGCGATGATATGGGTGATGTGCCCCGAAGGGATCTGCAGTCAATGTCGATGGTTGACCAGCAGGTAACTATTTACGATAGCCTGGGAAAAATCCTTTACAAGCAGAATAATCAGCAGGCCAGTTTTCCGATATCTGCCAGTTTTCTGGCAAAAATATCGGAAAAATCCTCGCCTTATCTTCGGATTGGTGATACCGAAGCGGTGGGTGTTCAATACGTGAACTCACACAAGAACAAGAAGACGATACTGGTTGTTGCCTCGGCGAATGACCAATACGGCTTTAGCAAGTTAGACCGTCTGCGGGAGATTCTGCTTTTTGGCTGGTTCCTGAGCCTTTTCATTGTTGGAGTCGCTGGTTATCTGTTTGCCAGTGATGCGCTCAGGCCCATTGCCGAATTGAGTATGCAGGTAAATGCTATTTCGGCTACTAATATTCACCAGCGTTTGCGGATAGGTCGTCAGCGCGACGAACTGGCTGATTTGAGCCAAACGTTCAATAACCTGCTGAACCGGCTCGAAAAAGCGTTCGTGCTGCAAAAAAGCTTTGTCTCGCACGCGTCGCACGAGTTGCGTACGCCCCTAACCGTTATGATGGGGCAGATTGAAGTTACCCGGTTGCAGCCGCGAACGGGTGAAGACTACGAACTGGCTTTTGACGGACTGCTCGATGAGGTAAAGAACATGATTCGGCTTGTGAACGGGTTGCTGGAGCTGGCCCAGGCTAATTCTGACGCAGTAGTACTGAATTTGCAGCCCGTACGAATTGACGAACTATTGTGGCAGGCGCAGAGCCATATACTCCATGCTAAACCCGCCTATCAAATAACCATCGACTTCGCGAATCTGCCCAGTCAGGAAGAAGAACTGGTTATTGTGGGAGAAGCATCCCTGTTGCAGACCGCTTTCCAGAACCTGATGGAGAATGGGTGTAAGTATTCCATCGATGGGCGTATGTCGGTGCAGCTATTGTTTGAACGGGGCCAGATACAACTGACGTTCAATGATCTCGGTTATGGAATTCCTGCCGATGACTTACCCCATATTTTTGAGCCTTTTTACCGATCTGAGTCCACCATGACAATCAATGGGCATGGCATTGGCCTGGCATTAACCAAACGCATTATCGAACTGCATCAGGGAGATATTAAAGTAGAGTCGGAAGTGGGTCAGGGAACTACCTTCCGGATTACGCTGCCTATTCCTTACCATTCATTACCACAGTCGGGCGAGAAAGATGCGTTTATGGAAAATCTCAATACGCCTGCTAGCTTCTGAGAAATTTGCCCTGAGAAAGTGCTGGAAATTAGTACCCGATACGGATTTAATGTAGCTTAATACCCCATTCTACTCGTTGTGTATACACATGATACAGGTAAAAAATCGATTTCTATTTGCGCCACTGCTCGTCTTATGTTTTGCTGTGACCAATGCCCAGCAGCCCGTTACGCCTACCATTATCGCCGGTGTCGATAGGGGGAAGTGGGCCGGCCCCGACATTTTGTTCGGAAAGCTGTTTGCTGATGTACAGCTGAAGGCGGTATTTCCGGACTCAAAAACCTTTGCCGACTGCACTCCGAAGTTTCCGGCGGCTGTTATTCTGGCCAAATACGATAAAGCCCGATTGCAGGCGGGGTTCGATCTCAAGTCATTCGTACTGGATAATTTCACCCTGCCCATCAAACCCGCATCGGGCTACACCAGTAAGGCCAGCCAAACTGCCCAGCAGCACATTATGGATCTATGGCCCGTGCTTACCCGTCCTGCCCAAAAAGCGGGTAACCCGATTGGTTCGCTGATTCCGTTGCCTAATCCATACGTGGTACCCGGTGGGCGGTTTGGTGAGATTTATTACTGGGATAGCTACTTTACCATGCTGGGTTTGCAGGTGTCGGGGCAGGGGAGCAAGATCAGGAACATGGTCAATAATTTTGCGTACCTGATCAAAACCTTCGGCTTTATCCCGAACGGAAACCGGACGTATTTTCTGGGCCGGTCGCAGCCACCGTTTTTCTCCCTGATGGTCAACCTCCTGCGTGAGGTAGAGGGCCGTCAGACTCTGCTGACCTATCTGCCCCAGTTGCAGCAGGAGTATGATTTCTGGATGGATGGCAAGACCAGGGTAACAACTCAGAGCCCCGCTTACCGGCGGCTGGTACGCCTGCCCGACGGCGTTTTTCTAAACCGTTATTACGATGACCGGGATACGCCCCGCCCCGAATCGTATAAAGAAGATGTAGGGCTGGCCCGGCAAACAGGAACCGCTAAACCCGAAACAGACCGGATACTCTATCGCCACTTGCGGGCCGGGGCCGAATCGGGCTGGGATTATAGTAGCCGCTGGTTTCGCGATGGAAAAACGCTCCGTACCATTCACACGACCGATTTTATACCCGTCGATCTGAATGCATTGCTGGTCAATCTGGAGCAAACGCTGGCCGAAGGCTATCGCCTGAAAGGAAACCAGAAACAGGCACAGATGTACTTGCGGTTAGCACAGCAACGGCGTAATGCGCTACTGAAATACTGCTGGGATGGGAAACGTCAATTCTTCTTCGACTACGACTTTGTGGCTAGAAAACAATCGGCGGTGTATTCACTGGCGGCTGTTTATCCGCTTTTTTTCAACGTTGCGTCGGCATCGCAGGCCCAGGCGGTGGCGCGGGTCATACAACGCGACTTCCTGAAACCCGGCGGTTTAACGACTACGCTGGTACGCACGGGCGAGCAATGGGATGCGCCTAATGGCTGGGCACCGTTGCAGTGGATGAGTATTCGGGGACTACGCAACTATAAGCTAACGAAACTGGCCGATCAGATAAAAGCAGCCTGGGTGGCCGAGAATCTGCGCGTTTACAAGGCTTCGGGCAAAATGGTCGAGAAGTACGACGTCGTTAGTACCAAAGCGGCTAAAGGGGGGGAATATCCCACACAGGATGGCTTTGGCTGGACAAACGGAGTACTTTTGCGGTTACTGAAGGAAAAGTAACCGCAGGCAGACTTTTACAGGTAAATTCTGTACTGCTCAAATACGGCTGCTTTATACTGGGCTAGCCTCATATCAAAATCTTTTGATGTCGACCCCCTTTTTCTGATCGCTTTACTGGGCTTTATGATGGCCAATACACCACCATAGAAAGACTGTAATGCGTTGTGGTACTGTAATTTTGTGACGGGGGAGTAGTAGTCACTTTTGTGCGTTGTATTGCCGTCCAGCACTTTTTTGTAAAGCGCAAATAACCCATTGGCGGCATCTTCCTGAAATAGCTCCCATAAGGTTGCACCAGGGCGCCATAACTGTAAAGCCGGTAATTCCCTTTTAGCACACGGGTTGAACAGTTTGAGCTCAAAATCAATAATTTCTCCTTCCTTATTTTTAATGGGGAAGGAAAGCATGACACTATAAGACAGATCGTTTATAAACTTTCTAAACTGGTCTGTTGATGGATTTAGGGAGAGTAGTATCATTTTATGGTTAGTATAAGGAGAAGTTGAGTAAATGTATTCAATAGATTGTCGAAATAAAAAATTAATATACTTTTCTTAACCATCGGTCCAACAATGGTTTACCTATTACTCCCGGTGATGAAATATGGCTATTTGTACCGTTGAGTAAATAGAAAGGAGTCGATACAGTACCGACTCCTTTCGGCTGAACACGTTCAGCTATCATTAATTATTTACCCGTCAGTTTCAGAATATGCCCCGATGCATAATCGCAGAGGTATAGTTCATTTTTTTGATCTATGCCAAAAGCCGAGATGTTCCCTGCCCGGGAAACAATCTCCTGATTGGAAGCCGCTTTGGTTCCGTTGGGTGTTAAGGCCCAAACCCGACCACTGGCGTAGTCGGCGTAAATGTATTTTCCGGTCAGAGCCGGGTTTGCTGTACCCTGATAAACATAGCCTCCCGTAACGGAAATGTTGCCATTATCGTGGGTATATTGCCAGATGGGGGCAACCAGATCAGCCGCATTCACAGTGTTGTCTTTGGCATTGTAATCCGCATTACCTTCTTTAACCCGCCAGCCGAAATTACCTCCTTTGGTAACGATGTCTACTTCTTCAATAGCGTTCTGCCCAACATCTCCTGCCCATAACTGACCTTTATTATCAAAACTGACACGCCAGGGGTTTCGTAGACCGTACGCAAAAACTTCTTCCCGATAGCCATTGGTGTTGCCCTTAAAGGGGTTATCACCCGGAATACCATACTGTCCTTTTTCGGTACTGTTCACATCTACGCGCAGGATTTTCCCCAGCCAGCTACTCCGGTTCTGTCCGTTGTTTTGCGGATCACCCCCGCTACCCCCGTCACCCGTCGACACGTACAGGTATCCATCCGGTCCGAACAGGACTTTACCCCCGTTGTGGTTACTGTAAGGCTGCTCGAACCGAAACAGAACAACCTCCGAACCAGGATCGGCTGTTGAAGCAGTAGCAGACGAAGCCCTGAACCGACTGACGACGGTTTCGCGCGGGTTATTCTTCGTATAATTCACGTAGAAAAAACCGTTCTGTTTGAAATCGGGGTGGAAAGCGAGGCCCAGCAGGCCCATTTCTCCCCCAGACGCTACTTTCGACTGAATGTCCAGGTAAGTTCCTGCTGAAGCAGCAGCGGCATCATTCTCGAATACCCGGATTTTCCCGGCCTGCTCAATCACGAATACCCGGTTGGTACCATCATTGGCATATGTGTACTCCACGGGTGAGTTGAACGTTAGTTTTGGGTAGGCATTGACAACGGCAGCTGCAAGGGTTCCTGTACTATTGCCGGTAGAGTCGGTGGCGATAGTAACGGCCTGTTCTTTGGACTGACAGGCGGATGCGATGAACCACGAAAGGCCCGACGTAGCGAGTAGCGAAAATAAAAAGGTAACTAAGGTTTTACCAAACATGAGTATTTGTTTCATATGTTTACCAAGGTTTGTCCTGCAAACGAGATTCCAATTATGCCGGGCGAACTTTGCGGCCCGCATTTTGTTCCAAAATCATGGAAATGTTCGTTTTTACGTACCCTGTTACCTATTAACGAATCAGATCTTAGTGTAGTGTTTCTACGTAATGGGGTATAAATTCCACTATGTAACGCATAACCAACCAAATTACCAAGCCTGCTTATCGCTCAAAAAACATGACTTCGGCTACCAATACCTTCCTTGATCATCTCCAGACCCAGCGGTCGCAGTACCGGTATAAACTACCATCGAGGCCCGATGCCGGACGGTTTATCGACCAGTTGATGCGCCTGCTGTTTCCCGTAACGCAGGACTGCCGATCCATATCGCAGCACGTAGAGGAAACGTATCAAAATCTGCACGAACAACTTGTTTGCCTGCTATACCCACTGGAAAAAAACCTGACAAACAGCCCGGAGATAGTATCCGAACGCTTCTTTGACCAGCTACCAATCATTTACGATGGTTTGCTGTTCGATGCGCACGCCATTGCCGACAATGACCCGGCGGCCGTTGGGATCGAAGAGGTCGTAGCCGTTTATCCTGGTTTCTACGCTATTGCTGTTTATCGAATTGCCCACGCGCTATTGAAACAAAATGTGCCGCTGTTACCCCGCATGTTAACCGAGTATGCACACGGGCAAACGGGAATCGACATTCATCCGGGGGCGCAAATTGGCCAGTCGTTTTTTATTGATCACGGTACCGGAGTCGTTATCGGCGAAACGACCGTTATTGGTAATAACGTCAAAATTTATCAGGGCGTAACGCTGGGCGCTACGCACGTAGCGAAGTCGATGGCTCAGAAAAAACGGCACCCAACCATTGAGAATAACGTGGTCATTTATGCCAACGCTACCATTCTGGGGGGGCATACGGTGGTTGGGCACGACTCCGTAATTGGTGGCAACGTCTGGCTCACCAGCAGCGTTGAAGCGCATTCGCTCGTATTTAATCAGCATCAGACAGATGTTCGATTACGGTCGCTGGAATCAGCAGAGCCCATTAATTTTGTCATCTGAAATAGAACTCTTATTGGTCGTAAGTCGTGCTTGCCACTTACGTATCGTCTACCTTTTACTCCTTCACCCTGTCATTTATGAAAGCTGCTTCCATTCTCGAAACCATTGGACGAACGCCCCATGTACGCATCAACAGGTTATTTCCCGGCTATGAAGTCTGGACAAAGCTGGAGCGGGCTAACCCTGGTGCCAGTATAAAAGACCGTATTGCGCTGGCTATGATTGAGGATGCCGAAGCAAAGGGACTTCTCAATGCCAACAGCACTATAATTGAACCAACATCGGGCAATACAGGTATTGGCCTGGCGATGGTGGCAGCCGTAAAGGGCTACAAAATTATTCTGGTCATGCCCGAATCCATGAGCATTGAACGACGTAAGATTATGGCCGCTTACGGGGCCGAATTTGACCTGACACCCCGCGAGAAGGGAATGAAAGGAGCTATCGAACGTGCCCAGGAACTGGTTGCCCAAACACCTGATGCCTGGATGCCGCAACAGTTCGAAAACCAGGCCAACATCGACATCCATGTTCAAACAACCGCAGCCGAAATCCTGGCCGACTTTCCCGAGGGTCTCGATGTGCTGATTACGGGTGTTGGTACGGGCGGACACATAACCGGGGTAGGGCAGGTGCTGAAACAGAAATTTCCGAATCTGAAAGTGTACGCCGTAGAGCCGGAACTATCACCCGTAATTAGCGGTGGCGCACCAGGACCCCACCCCATTCAGGGTATCGGCGCGGGTTTCATACCCGTAAATCTGCATACCGACGTGTTGGATGGCAGCATCCAGGTCAGCAAGGAAGAATCCTTCGAAATGGCCCGGCGGTCGGCCAGGGAAGAAGGGACGTTTATTGGGATTTCGTCGGGCGCGTCGCTGGCTGCTATTCATAAAAAATTGCCCGAGCTGGCTCCTGGCAGCCGCATCCTTACATTCTGCTACGATACGGGTGAACGTTATTTATCCATCGAAGGGCTATATTAATTAAAGCTCAGTGAGGGGTAGAAGGCGACAGTGTTGATACTGCTGCTTTCTACCCCTCACTGGTTAATTACCCTATCTCACAACGTTACTGTATGACACGACCGCCGACCGCTGCCTCCCTGATTAAAGATGCCGTTTTTATCATTGCCGGGGTACTCAGTGCAGGCATGGGTATCAAAGGTTTTCTGATGTCGAGCCACTTTATTGATGGTGGTGTTACGGGTATCTCGATGTTGCTGGCCTCCATCGTGAATGTTCCCCTGCCCATCTGGCTGCTGGTTATTAATCTGCCGTTTATTGGCCTGGGGTACCGGCGTTTCGGTCGGCAATTTGCCTTCAAAAGTGTATTGGCTATTGCTGGTCTGTCAATTAGTCTGGCTATTATTCCCTACCCTGATGTTACGCCCGATTTGTTGTTGACGGCAGTTTTTGGGGGATTCTTCATCGGAGCGGGTATTGGACTGGCCATACGTGGAGGAGCCGTGCTCGATGGTACCGAAATTGCAGCCCTGCTAATCAGCCGGAGCAGTCCCGCGCTCAAAGTCAGTGATATCATTCTGATACTCAACGTGCTTATTTTTGGAGCAGCCGCTTTTTTTCTGGGTACCAATCCGGCGCTCTATTCCATGATCACCTACTTTGCCGCGTCTAAAACGGTGGATTTTATCATTCACGGTATTGAGGAGTACACGGCCATTCTAATCGTTTCGTCCAAAAGTCAGCTGATCCGGGAGCGTATTATTGAGCAGGGCTGGGGCGTTACGCTGCTGAAAGGGCAGGGTGGGTATGGAAAGCAGGGCAGTCACCGACCGGCAGAAGATATTCTCTACACTTTGATCACTCGTCTGGAAATCAGTCGCTTACGTAGCATTATTATAGCCATAGATCCCAAGGCTTTTATTATCCAGCACAGCGTAGACGATGTAGCCGGCGGGAGAATAAAATCCCTTCCTATGCACTGATGCAAAGGTGGGAATTCGTTTTTAATGATCCCATTTCGCTTTGTTCAATTGCTTGAATAGCAGCTTAGTAGAAACTACGAAGAGGGCGAAAGGTAAGATATAAAACAGCAGGCTTATGTTTATGTGGCCTAACGTTGAATAAACCTTGATTTGATCGTACCCATAAAATAGTGCTAACAGATACAGACCACCAAAAGCAACGACCAGTCTATCGGTCAACACGGTAGTCTCTTTCAGAAGTGTTACCTTTAGTAGTATTGCGCAAAGATAAAACCAGCACAAAAGGACTGATCCGGAAAGGATTTTGATCAGTGGTGAACCAACAAAGAGGCCTACTAACTGCCAGGCTAGTATAGGCATGTTCCATTTCCCGTCATATCCTTCTATCCCCAGGTAGGTTATTATACAGCAAAGAAGAAGGATTCTTACGCTTAGTCCAGACTTCACAAACGTTGGGTATACTTAACAGCGAAGCAAGGGGAATAAATAGCCTGAAGATGTGGGAGAAACAGGTTTAGGCATACTGATCACCACACACGCAGAGCCTACGGGCGAATTTCCCTGTAAATACCCTACAGTATGCTAGCGGAGGTCACGAACGAACCGACGCATCGATTCGCGGTAGATCTGTTCCGAATGATCGAGTGGTTGCTCATCTTTCAGTAGCATAGCCAGCATAATCATGCCGTGTGATATGGACCACCACTGAAAATACAACCGTTTGATACTTTCCTCTGATTTTGGGATAAACGAGAAAATTGTTTTACAAACGATGCGGCTTACGGCTTGCATGGACTCCGACTCATAAATAGGCATTGTACACAGCGCACCACTCATATTATACATAACCTGATAGATTTCAGGCTGTTGGCGGGCGAACTCCCATTGCACCAGCGAAATTTCATACAGGCGTTTTTCGGGGTCACGGTATAGGTTTACAATGCGGTCGTATTCCTGATACAGGTAGCGAAATCCTTCACTTCGAATCTCATCCAATAGTACATCTTTGCTGTCGAAGTATTCATAAACAACAGGGGCACTGTACTCAATCGCGTCAGCTATTTTACGAATAGAAACGGCTTGCCATCCTTCCTGTCGGGCAATGGATTTGGCTGTCTTTAAAATGCCGGAGCGGATTTGCTCACGGTTTCGCGGCTTACGCTCAATAGTTTCCATAGAAGTTAGGTTATTAAACTTAGTTAACGGTGTTAAAGTGAGTGGAAATTACATATTTTATTAGCATTTTCCCGATTTGATAGATTATTTCTTTAAAAAGTAAACGATAATGCGTCATTAATACACTTTCTGGAGACGCGTTCGGTTGATATACAGATACATAGCACTATGGACGAAATTCATTTTTAGTAACGTTAACTTTTCTCGGCCAGCAACCAGGCGGCTTCGTCACCAAGTTCATAAGGCTCACCCTGGACGGTACCGTAGCAACCAATAATGGATAGCCCCGCTTCTGAAAATAATTGCCCGAACTCGGCCAGGGTGTAAATATGGTGTTGTGCCACTCTGGTCTGTACCTCTCCGGATTTTACGTAGGTCAACTGTGAGTCGATTCGGCTCTCCAGGGGCAAATAGTCATTCTCGACCAGGAGCAAAATGGGTTCACCATTGGGCATTGGTACGGAGAGCCAGTTGCGGGTCTGGTAGTCGGGTAGTACCGATTCGGCCACCATTTCGGAGTGGGCCAGAAATCGTCCGCCGGGTTTTAAGCGCGTAGCGATACGCGTTAAAAAAGCCAGCATCTCGGGACGGGCAAAGAAACTGAAACTATTACCCAGGCAGTAAGCCGCATCGAAGGACGCAGCAGCACCCAGATCTTCTTCGGGCATAGTCAGAAAATCATCCGCTACGGCAATTACCGGTAATTTTTTAGTGGTAGCGATCCGTTGTAATTCAGCAATGTAATCGGTCGCTATGTCTACGCCCGTTACACGCGCACCCATCCGGGCCAGCGGAATGGCATGACGACCATACCCGCAGAACACGTCGAGTAGCCGGTCGCCGGGACCAAAATCCAGTGTGTCGACCAGTAATTCAATATCGAGTTGTGTTTGTTCCTCCGTTTGAGCCGCTTTCCAGGCCAGTTGGGGTAATCCGTGAAAAAAAGTATGATACCAGGCCACGTACAAAAAAATGTTTACAGGAATTAAAATTCCTAAAGGTCAGAGAATTAACTAATAGTTGTTTCGATTTAGAAGGAAATGATAGCTACCGTTCCCCGTCGGTTTTACCTGACCAGGGTAATCGCCAGTCCTTGCCGGAGCGTGTTATGAATCTCGGCGATGTTGTCGGTGTATCGTATCAACTCATCGATGGCCGCTTTGGGTGCATCAGCGGTTACGTTAACGGTATAGGTAAAATCCGAGCCGGGTTCTCCCTCCCCACCAAACCCTCCCTTTACCACGACCTCCACCCCTGATAGGGTTAAATTTCGTTTTTGGGCTTCCCGGTAAATGTCATTGCAGAAACAGGTAGCCAATGACAGCAAAAGTAATTCACCCCCGTTTATGGATGAACCGAAACCGTCCGGTTTTGGGGAAATATGCATTTCCTTCACCGACTCATTGGTGTGAACCGCAATTTCATGGCTTCCGAAACTACTTTTTATCGTTGCAGAAATTTCCATCCCTGGTAAGGTTTATGGTGTCAGATGACTGCTTCTACCGCTGCTCTCACTGCCCGTACTGCTGCCGGATGAGCGCTTCGGCCGGTTTGCGCTGGGGGGTATAATCATCATTTTGCGGACCGCCTGCTTTCTCATTATCCTCGTACCACTTCCACAGAAAACCACCCGCAAACCAGGGCTGCTGCCAAAAGGTCCGGAACAGGGCCGCGTAGGCATTCTGCTGAGCCACCAGGTTGACCGGTGCTTTCTGGTTCCAGCTATCCGGCAGTTCCCATTGCTTGCCCGCTGTGCGATCTACACTGCGGTATCCGTACTCGGTAAACAGCATGGGTTTTTGCTGCTTCAGCGAGAAGGCCTGTAATCGTTTGGCGGGTTTTTTCCAGGCTACCATCAACTCCGCTATGCCGGGCGTGTCGCTTTCCGACAGTGGGAAGTAAGCATCCACGCCAATGTAATCGAGCAGGGGCCAGAACGAAATGCGTTCGTACTCGTCCCAGTTGGCTGCATAGGTGAGCGGACCGCCGTAATGAGCGCGTACCTGCTGAATAAGCCGTTTCCAGAAAGCAGGCCGTTGTCGGGTCACCTGCCGAAACTCCGTACCGACACAGAACATATCGGCATCGGTTTCTTTTGCCAGGTCGGCGAGGGTGAGTACATACTGCGTATAGGTCGTTTCCCAACGCTGCCAGTCGGCTTCGTTGTCCAGAGTGAAATCGCCCGCCCAGCCCTGACCGGCTACCCAGACGTGGGGTTTTACCATCACCTTCAACCCCTGCTGATGCGCGTGCTGAATGCAGGTACGGATTCCTTCTGGTCGCTCCCCCCACCAGTGTCCATTGGTATTGAAGGTAACCTCTGGCTGTCCTCTTTTGACAAAAGCGTAGGGGTTCAGGGCTACCCAGCCAGCATTCAGGTCTCTAACCGGCGTCATGCAGGATGCGGGAACGGCCTTTACCGGTGCCACAAAATTGACCCCATTTATTTTTGTGGCGGGTACTGAGTCGGGAGCGATCAGGACAGAGAGCAGTAAAAGCAAATGAAACGGAGCCATAAAAGTGCAGTTGACGTACGGACAAGTTACGCCGTTTATGGGGCTACGCCAAACGTCTGTTGCTAACCCGTTTGTTCGTCTATCCGTTTGGCGCGGTTGTCCCGGAAAGTGATTTCTGTCTGTTTTCAGTAACTGATTGGCGCAAAACCTATCGTTGATCAGTACCTTTCCTGACCTGACTGTCTGGACAAACCAGGCCATTTTCTACGGAACGCCAGGACATGAAAATATTATCACCGACAGAACTGGTCATCAAACTGCTTCCAGCACAAACACGGTGGCTTCTTCCAGCAGCACTTTTTTCTGCGCCAGATCGAGGGGGAGGGGCAGTTGAGCCAGCCCCAGGAGCCGCCGGAGCATCTCGGTACCGATAAAGCCGCGCAATAAAGTGGAGTCGAAATGGGTGGGCATTCGGTATTGGTCCAGCACCTGTTGCTGAACCAGATCACTTTGCTGAGCCAGTTTCATGTGGGCGAGCATCACACCGAGGTCGAATTCTGGTCGCCCGAAAAAGCCGAATTCCGGGTCTATCACCTTCGTGCCGGATGCCACGCTCAGCCAGCTACCGGGGTAGTAATCCCCATGAATGAGTACCGGACCCGGTTGCAGATAAACATCGCCCAGTTCCGTAATTTTCTTTTTCAGAGCATCATGATTCCGGTAGGGTAGCGAAAGGGCTTCCAGACCGGGTTGTACCGAATCGAGATTAAACCCGGTATCCGTTCGAAAGGGGAAATTGAAAATGTGCTCGTGGTTAAGCAACCGCATGGCCCGATTATCCGGAAAATCCGACTGTTCGCCGGTAAGCTGGAGGGTATGCAGAACCGATAGGAACTGCACTAGCGAGGTCAGGGCGGCCGCTGGAAGTATCTGGTGGGGTTGGTAAAGAAAGGTGAAATCAGCTCCGTTGCCGAGGTCTTCCAGGGCCAGCAGGAAATTGGCGGCATCATACCCAATCAGTTTCGGGACAAACGCCCGGAGCGCGGCATTGGCGTCGATACACTGGTAAAACTGTGCTTCCACGCCGATACGCTCCATCGGGGCGGGTACCTGTGGGTACTTCTGCACCCAGGGACGGGCCTGTTTGAGAATAAACGTCTGGTGATTGGTACGGACCCGAACCACCACATTCATATTCCCCTCACCCGGTTTTTGCACGGACTCAATCGACTCGCCGGGACGTATCCACCCATGGTTTGTCAGTAACTGTTGTAATTCAGGGCTTGCGCGTTCTTCCAGAAAAAAGGCATTGGGGTAAAGGTCCGTAAATTGTTGATTGAGGGTCATAAGGAAACGATTGTCGAATGAGTCGGGAGTAGCCCCACGGCTGGCTGGCCGGGTTCGCAAGTTAGGAAACGGACGTACTCAGAAGATGCTCCCAGGATGATTCTTTGTGCTTTTGAGTTGGTATCGGGCTTCAATTGAGTAAAGAGTACCGTCTGGTTGGGGTGGAAGTCGAACTGGAAGGGCAGCTTCTTACGCTAACAGGGAATTTTAGTATACTGATCCGGAAAATAAGATACGGGAAATTTACCCTTGACAGTATCAGGTGGCTATACGTTTTTTGTTGACGAAAGCGGGAGATTTATAGTTGACAAAACAAGTAGAATCCGTGAGATAGGGTAGCCCTTTCTGCCCGGTACAAGACATTGCCTATACACTGGCTACGTGGACTGAGTCACGGCCCCGACGGAGAAAACGACCTACTACCGGGTAGTCATGTGTCGAAACAGTACACCGGCATTACGTCAGCCAACGCCAACAAAGTAGGTATCAGTACCTAGACCTATGTTTACTACACTTGAACTTGGTCGGGCTAACCTGAGCCCTGAGATAGCCGATAACGATGGGTATTACAGGCAGAATGTATAATACTGGCTGGTAGCACAAACCTAAGGGATCTATCCAATACGGAAGTCCCGCGATGTTATGGTTGCAGGGCATAGGCATCGTGAGTGGTTCACGCTGGATCTATGATTAGTTGGGGTATAGGGTGCCCTGTATACCTAAGTACATTTTATGCCGTGTATCAACCGGAAAAGCCTTCGTAGTCATGGAACATCCAAAAACTACCTGCACGTGTAACGCGTATTCGCAGGAAACGAAAAGACGGGCCTTCTTCAACCGTATCGGAAAAACGACCAGACCGGTACCCGCTATCGTAACGAGTATATTGATCGCCCTTTTCCCCAAATGCCCCCTCTGCTGGGCTGTCTATATGAGCATGTTTGGCAGTTTTGGGTTAACCCGATTACCCTACATGCCCTGGATCCTGCCCGTATTATTTTTGTTTTTAGGCATCCATCTATACGTCGTTGTTAAAAAAATCCCGCAGAAAGGGTACCTGCCGTTTGCATTTAGTTTTGCCGGTGCCGTAGTGATTTTATCAGCCCGAATCTTTTTCCCTTACCAACCCTACCTGCCTGGATTGGCCATGTTGCTTGTTGGTGCCGGCTCTCTGTTACATAGTTTTACGGGCAGGTATTTACCGTTGCCTTTTGTCAAAAAATGACCCTTTAACCCCTATACAGATGAAAAAATATTCGACACCGGGTGTTCGCCGATCCATTCTCGAACTCGAACACGAATACGAAAAAGGTATAAATGAAGACCTTGCGAAAGTGATGACCGCCTGGGCGTATATAAAGGCGCTTCCGCCCGATGACCCGAATTCGTTTTTCATCATAGGGGGCTTTCACGGTGAACCTTTCGCTGGAGAAGGAGCAACGAATCCGCAGTGGTGGGGGGGCTATTGCAACCATGCAAATGTGCTGTTTCCTACCTGGCACCGGGCCTATCTGCATCGCCTGGAAAAGGCTTTGCAGACCACACCCGGATGCGAAGATGTCATGATGCCGTACTGGGATGAAACAGACACGTATTCGACAACGTACGGCATACCGCACTCGCTGACAGACCAGTATTTTACGTTCAGGCATACCGTTCCCGACTGCCTTAAAGCGCAACATATCTGGTGTGCGGGGAAAAAGATTGAAAACCCGTTAGCCTCCTTCACGTTTCCTGCCGCCATCACCGACACGATACAGGGAGACTTTTCTGATTACTCCAAACCCGAAGGGTATAAAACAGTGCGGTACCCGCTATCGGGTCTGGTCGGCTCGTCTGATTTTCAGGAGCAAACGGCGGAGCACAACTCGATGTTTACCGATTATAATACGAATGTGGCTATCCTGAACGCTAACATTTTACAGTGGTTGAATTACCAGGTGTATTATGTGCCGGATGCCAATTTTTCGCCTTCCGATAAGCCACCCGTTCATACGACTGCCGCAGGAATTGCGAAAGCGTTTGCGGATTGCCTGGATGCGCCCAATTACAACGCCTTCTCCAATGTTCAGTCGGCTGCTCATTTCAATGAAGTCAATGCTCCTGAAAAACAGGTCGTTGCGCTGGAACAGCCGCACAACGACATTCATCTATCGGTGGGCGGCTTCAATCTGCCTGCTACCGTGAACCAGGGTGGCCCTGGCAGCGACTTCTCGCAGATTTCCGATGCCAATGCCGATATGGGTGAAAATGATACCGCTGGCCTGGATCCAATATTCTACTTTCACCATTGTAATATAGACCGGGTGTTCTGGTTGTGGCAACAAAAACATGGGTTTACCGATCATTTGGAGATATCAGCGGATCCCAATGATCCGGGTAACTTTAATGGCTATAACGGTGGTAATGGACAGGGGCCGGCGAACGGACAAACCGAGAATGAGATGCTGCGTATGGACACCGCTCTACAGCCATTCAGGAAGGCTAATGGGGATTTCTATACATCGGCTGATTGTGTGAACATTGAAAAACAGCTTGGTTACCAATACAGTGAAGGCTCTTTAGCACCCCAAAAAAAACGCACAGAACTCGTTTCGGCAGCTGTTGAGCCAAAAAGCAGCCTGAAACTCCATATCTCAGGTATAAACAGGGCCGGTATAAAAGGCTCCTTTATCGTGGCCGCCTTTGCCACCGTCAAAAACCGAAAATACCTGCTGGGTTATCATTCCGTATTGAGTCGCTGGAAAGTTGAAGGCTGCGCCAATTGCCAGGTTCATTTGAATGTGTTTGGCTCCATTGGTTTACACATGTACACTACGGAGCAGGTGAAAGAAATGGACTTTCATGTTGAACTTCACGGGCGTGAGGGCCGTAATAAAGCAAGATTCGAGAAATTCCGGGCTTTATCATCAACGGACAACAAACCCTACAAGCTGGAGATAAGATAAGGCGTAAAACGGTATGCCATTTGACTATAAATAGCGCCTGTTGGGGGGTGTGCAAGCTGTCGCCTGGACGATAGTAAATACACTTTTTTTTTAATGATTGGCTATGCACCCAATACCAGCACGGGCTGATGGCGACGTAGGAGCAGCACGGGCCGCCCCGCTTTACACACATGAAGGCGTTGGGCTGCAAACCTTCCTTCGGGACGCTCTGCCTGGTGACAGGCAGGCAATCCCAGGCAGAGCGTATTACACTAAGTTTTAACGCGAACTATGGGATTGTGAAATTCTTAAAACCGGCGTTTAAAGGGCATATGAGCCGAAATTGGTAGTTTTGGGTGCTAACCAAACAAAACTAACCAGCCCCGAACTCACATGCTGACCGAAATTTACTGCGATGTCGATGACTTTTGCAAAGCACAACGCTCAATCATTGCTAAAGCTCTTCACCACTGTGGTGCTTACAAGAAGAATCATCCCAGTCAACTCACTCTTAGTGAGGTGATGACAATTCTGATTTATTATCATCTAAGCCCC
>NZ_KB893563.1 GCF_000374085.1 Spirosoma spitsbergense DSM 19989
TTGGAGTTGGCAAAATAGTGTAATTCGAGTCGGTGTATATTCGACCCGCTGCACCTGCAAATCAGGCAAGGCTAAAAGCTGTTGGTAGAAGTCGGTTTCCTGCATAGACCAAGTTAACCACAAGAATTGTCAGAGTACCAAAGAAATTGATTGGCAGGTAAGCCTATGTGCCAACGGTTATGTACCTGACGGCACATGAACCACCACCGAAATTCCCTACCGACGCTACGCTGTTTGGCCCCTACGGGGCCTGTAGTAACCCTAAATTCACGTTTTAGAACTCTCAAACTCTACCCCATGCACATTGAACACCTCGCCATCTGGGTTCGTGATCTGGAACGGACGCGACTCTTTTACGAAACGTATTTCGGTGCTGCGGCTAATGATAAATACGTCAACTCCCATAAAGGTTTTTCTTCCAATTTCCTGTCTTTCCCCGATGGTGGACCGCGCCTGGAACTGATGCAGATGACGGGGGTAGCGGATAGCCGGAGCAACGGGGTCGATCAATTCATCGGGCTAACCCATCTGGCCTTTTCAGTGGGTAGTGAAAGCGCAGTGGATTCCCTGACGGAACGATTTCGGGCAGATGGCTTCACAATCGTGGGCGAACCCCGCCGAACGGGTGATGGCTACTACGAAAGTGTCGTGCTGGACCCCGAAGGAAACCAACTGGAAGTAACGGCCTGAACACAGTTTTTTTACAGTTGAACCGGCTCTTCTGTTGATTTAACGGCCATCGTCTTCACTTTTGTTTCTTCCTTCTGCTCGCGCCGGTTGAGAATATCGAGGATGATCTGCGTCATGTATTCACGCTTATTAAACACGATATCGTGGCGGTTTTCGGGGAGTAAAAACTGCTTCACCTGAGCGTTGACCAGATGGTGCTCGGCAAATGACACGTTGGTGGGGTAAACCAGCTCATCGCGCTGGCCATGCAACATCGTGATATTTGCCCGAATTTTGGGCCAGTCGGGCAGTATAGCTTCCAGCGCTTTCCGGTGCGCCAGTTTCTCATCGTTTGCCAAACGGAGAAGCGGAGAAACGCACCAGTAAATCAACGGACTATCGGCCAGATAACTGATTGGATACGTCCGCTCCAGGCCCGGACCCAGCGCCGAGGAAACGAAAACAACGTGATCGACCAGGTCGGGGTTGTTCATGGCTAACCGGGCAGAGACAGATCCTCCGTACGAAGAGCCGACAATCATCAAAAAAGGAGCTTTCCGATACCGGTCAATGAGAGGTTGCAGGAACTTAGCCTGGTTAATGATAGAGGTTTCGACCCGGCCGAAATCGGAGTAACCATAACCCGGCCGGTCCACTGCCACCAACTGCGCCTTGTTCAGCAACAGCGTATCCTTAAAAAACTTATCGAAAAAGGACAGGGAACTGGGAGCACCGTGTACAAACAAAATAACGGGTTTCGCCGAATCGCCTTTCAGGGCAGGGGTTTCCAGAAACCGAATGGTACGTGGCTTTTCTCCCGGTTCACCAGCAACGTGGTAGTAGTGTACGGCTGGGCGAATGCGTTGATCCTTGAATTCTTCCGCTAACTCTCTGTCCGTTTCTCGGGAATCTACAAACCAGGCTGCTCCTACCACACAAATGATCAGACCAAATGCAATCAGTAAACTCCAGCAGACGATTCGGAAAAAGCGTTTCATACCAAACATTATCTATAAACTCCCTTAGGCAAATTGTCGTCAAAGATTCGTTTCCCGTTATCGTATAAATGGGGCAACTCTTTGATCACCAATTCGCTGCGCTACCTATGGCCTCTTAGTTGTATCGGGGGGCACAGGTGGAGCAAAGGGCAACGTCTCTATAAAAGTTGAGTCTATTGGATCTCCTTCGGAACTGGTAGAGTCAGACTCTTCAATAATTTCCTCGTCACCGGAAGGACCACAATTTAAATAATTTTTCGTGATACCATCGGGTTTAGGAAAAGGCCCCTGTAAACCCTTGAACTTCGGGTCTGCATACACTTTCTCCAAAAAACGCCCGACCAGTGGCATCGCGGTTTTAGCCCCCTCGCCCAAGTCGGTTGACCGGAAGTGAATACTCCGGTCATCGCCCCCTACCCAGGCTCCTACCACCAGTTTGTTGGAGACACCCACAAACCAGCCATCAGAGTTGTTGGACGTAGTACCGGTTTTGGCCCCCATCTCGTTATGATTCTTAAACAAATTATAAGACCATAAGTTTTGCGATGTTCCGCCGGATTCCTGCAAACCACCCTGTAGCATATAGCGCATCAGAAAGGCCGTTTCGGAACTGATAGCCCGTTTGTGTTGACTCGTAAACGTTTCAATAACGTTACCCTCCCGGTCTTCGATACGCTGCACGATGATAGGCTGGGTCGATTCACCATCGTTAACAAATGTGCAATAAGCACTTACCAGTTCATATAACGACACGTCAGACGAACCCAGCCCAATGGATGGAACGGGATCCAGGCGACTTTGAATACCCATCCGGTGCGCATATTCGGCCACTCGTTCGGGGCCAACGTCATCCGTCAGCCGCGCCGTTATGGAGTTGACCGAACGCGCCATAGCCCGGCGCAGGGTCATGTTCGAGTAGGTATAGTAACCGGTCGAGTTGCGGGGCTCCCAAATTTTATCTTCTCCATTCTCGCGGTATTCTTTGCGGAAGGGCCGGTCCTGAATGCGGTCGCAGGGGCTGAGGTTAATCAGGGTATCGTCGATGGCGGTGGTATACACAAACGGTTTGAAGGTTGACCCCGGCTGTCGTTTACCCTGCTTCACGTGGTCATATTTGAAATAGTCGTAGTCCAGTCCCCCTACCCACGCCCGAATGTAACCCGTGCGCGGGTCCATGGCGACCATTCCCGATTGCAGAAAATGTTTATAATAAGCGATTGAGTCGTAAGGGGTCATGGTGGTGGAGTCATAACCGCGCTTACTGTCCCAGCTAAACACCCGCATCTTATACTTCTTATTCTTCATATAGTACATGACAGAGTCCGGATAAAGCGGCAGAAAGCGTTTACTCAGCGTCTTATAGCGTTCGGTACGCCGGGCCACCGAGTCGATAAAACCGGGCAGTTCATTCCCTTTCTCATCCGTCCAGGGGTTACGACCTTCCCAGTGGTTATCGAACGTATGCTGCAACTGCTTCATCTTCTCCCTGGTTGCATCTTCCGCGTAGCGCTGCATCCGGGAATCTACCGTTGTAATAATACGCAGGCCGTCCCGGTACAGGTCATACCCGTTTTCTTCGCCCCACTTCTTTACGTAGTCCTGAACAGCATTTTTGAGGTAACTGGCCGGGCCTGAGTATGGGTTTTCGGGTGTATATTCAGTCTCAAGCGGCAAAGCACTGACAGAGTCGGCCTGTTTTTGGGTCAGAAAGTCGTATTTCGCCATTTGCCCCAGTACTACATCCCGGCGTCGGCGTGCATTTTTAGGATTTTTTAACGGATTGTAATACGTAGTTGCTTTTTGCAAACCGACCAGAACGGCCCCTTCCTGCACACTCAGGCTATCGGTATCCTTGTTAAAGAACGTCCGGGCGGCTGTTTTTAACCCAAACGCGTTGCTACCAAAATCAACCGTGTTGAAGTAATAGGTAATAATCTCATCCTTCGTGAAGTTACGCTCCAGCTTCAGGGCCATCAGCCACTCCTTGGATTTGTAAATAACCTTCCGAATGAGCGGAATTCGGGTCAGTATCCCGGTTTGTGATTTCCGACGCGTTTTAAAGAGATTCTTGGCTAGCTGCTGTGTAATCGTTGACCCTCCTCCGTCGCGTCCTAAACTGACAACTGCCCGGCCAATGGCCCGGGGATCAACGCCTATGTGGGAGTAAAAGCGGGCATCTTCCGTCGCAATCAGGGCATTGATAATTGACTTCGGGATGTTTTCAAATTTGATCGGGGTCCGGTTTTCTTCGTAGAACTTCCCGATCATTACCCCATCCTGCGAATAAATCTCGGAAGACTGGTTAAGTTTTGGATTCTTAAGTTCCTCAACACTAGGCATTTCCCCTGTCAGATACAGGAAATTATTGTTGAGAATAAAAACATAGATGCCTGTTAACAAAAACCCCCACAGGAACACTTTCGTCGCGTTTTTGAAGTAAGGATAATACCACGAATCAGGATCGATGTACTGAAAAATAAACGAGCGAAGACGGTCGCGGTACGCATGATACGTGCTAAGCCAGGCATTAACCCGTTCTTCACCAGCAACCCGTACGATTTGTCGGCTCACTCCGCGTCTAACATTGCCAAATTGTACACGGCGTTGTCGAATTCGTTGTCGGAATGTCCCAAAGGCGTGCCGAACAGCGCGGAATCGCTCCCTATGTTGACTCATGCGTTTTTTTCTAAAAGACTCTCATTTATTTCTTAATCGACTGCCGAAGGATGCGACACCACCCAGCGAAAGAAGGGTACTGTCATGCATTCAAAGCGGGGGCCAAAGATACTAATTTTCAGCCGATGTGATGTACAAAAGCCGGACTGCTACAGACGGTCCGGCTTCTATATAACGGTGTCAGTGCGGTTATATGTCTGTTTACTTCTTTTCAAATGTCATAGCCACACCATTCATACAGTACCGGAGTCCCGTAGGTTTGGGACCATCGTCAAAAACGTGACCCAGGTGACCGCTGCATACGCTGCACAGTATTTCGGTGCGAACCATCCCGTACGATTTGTCCTTCTTCTCGATCACTGAATTTTTAGCAATGGGAGCGTAAAAGCTTGGCCAGCCGGTTCCGGAATCGAATTTGGTATCGGACGAAAACAGGGGGTTATGGCAACCTGCACAGTAGAACGTACCATGTTGATGGATGTCATTCAGTGGGCTGGAGAAAGCCCGCTCGGTACCGTGCTCACGCAAAATAGCGTACTGGTCGGGGGTCAACAGCTTCTTCCATTCCGCATCAGTTTTAACAACTTTCCGGGGCTGGTCGTCGTCAGCTATACTTTTGGGCTTATCGGCATGCCGCACATACGTAAACGCAAGGCTGACAAGTAACAGAGCGGGCAGAGCAATAAAAAGAATGTATTTCATGCGTTTGTTATTGAAGGTTACTAATTATTCGTTGAGCTTTCGGTCTGAAACAGTTCATCCTTGACCGTACAAAAAAAATGTCAGCACAGGCCATTCATGGAGGCTGTGCTGACTAAATAACAAAAAAGAAGCATAGCTCGTTCAGGCCTTCACCGGCGATACAGCCAGCAGGGTAGACATAGTTGGCGCAGGGCTACCGCCCCGTTTCTCAACGGTTACCGCAAAAGCGTCAGCCCGTGCAATCGAGCGATTCAGGGACTGAGTTGCCGAACCATTCACATCAAATACGCCTGCATCAACTGGTTTACCATCAACCAGCGCCCAAAGCTGATACTGTTTGTCGGCAGGCAGGGCCGGCAATGACTTAACATTAACCGCAACCTGCTGCGTATCAGCACTCCAGAAAACAGACAGATTACCCTCAGGAGCCTGCTCATTGCCCTTCAATTCTATCCTTTTCAGTGCTGGTTGACTCAGGAGGGCGACAACCTGGTCTGACTGTGCCTGATCCGCTTTTAATTTACCGGCTACTGTTTTCAGGCTATCATTTCTAGTGCGAACGGAAGCCAGCGCATTCTGATTGGTACGCAGTTGCGAAAGCAGAAAGAACGAGAAAAGTAACATGGCAAGTCCCATACAGGCTGCTACAATCCACGTAGTCCGGTGGGAATTGGACGCAGACATATCTACCGGCATCGGCCGAACGATTGTATCACTCTCCTGTTCTTCGTCGGCTTCCTCATGACTGGTAAAGTCAAGTTGTTGAAGCAGTTTATCCTTGATGGAGGCCGGCGGCTCAACACTATGCAACATAGCATATTGTTCGATAGCCTCTGACAGTAGGTCAAGTTCACGCCCCACCTCTGGATAAATAGACGAAAGGCACTCGACCTCGCGCCGTTCCTGGTCGCTTACCGCACCCATGACGTAAGACTCCAGTATTCCCGACGCTATATATTCAGTAACGTTCATATTCAGATTGATCAAGTACAGTCGTTATCGAAACAACTGTTTCAGTTCCTGCAACGCGGCCCGTACCCGGGTCTTTACTGTTCCAAGTGGCAGGTTAAGTTTTTCAGCAGCCTCTTCGTGGGTATATCCCCCGAAGTAAACCAGGTCAATTAATTCTTTTCGTTCAGGCCTTAATTGGTTTACTACATCCTTAAGACCGATATGCTCGGGTTTGGGCTGCTCCGTGTTGTGTTCCTGATCAACAATATGTACGGTCTCGGCGTCAGTTCGGATTTCGGCGAAGGGTTGTGTTTTACGGGCTCGTAACGAATCGATAGCTGTATTGCGGGCAACATTCAGCATCCAGGTAAACAAACGGCCTTTAGTGGCATCGTATGCATCCAGGTTTTTCCATATTTTGATGAAGATATCCTGTAAGAGGTCAGCAGCCTGTTCGTCGTCACGTACGATGCGTAACACAACACCATACAGAGCTGGTGAGTATTGATCATAAAGCCACTGGAAAGCCTGCTGATCGCGCTGGATAAGCTTTTCGATCAGAACGCTTTCTGATACTAAAGAGGACTGGCGTTTCACGCAGAGAATGTTAAGGTGGTCAAATATAGAGAGAATTTTAAATACGAAGGAATTTATAGAAGCCAATAGGCCGTATAAATCAACATTATAATCGGCCTGTTAACGTAACCGGACTAACCACCAATGAGGTCAGTCCGGTTTATGTAAGGAAAAAGAGACTGATGAGTCGTTATTAACTAAATAACTCTCTGCCCTATACGACCGCACTGTACTTCCGGTTGCTTTACCTGAAGGCAGCCGCTCCTTCTTTCGTCAGCAGAACGGCATCGATTCCGTAAACAACCCCATTCTGCTGGCGGCTTCCTGTGTCTTCCACATGAGCTACACCGCCCTGTTCATCCGTTAACTGAATACGACCATTTGCCCCGAGTTGAGCAGTGAGGGTACTACCCAACAGCGTTTTAAGCTGCGCCTTGCCCCCACCTGCTTTTATTTTTTGAGATAAATCATCCGAATTCATGGAACCACTTACCACATGGCCGGATAGCAGCTGCTTCAGGGCATCCCGGTTGCTGCCATCCAGCAAACCACCCTGCACGGCTGTGGGTAATTTTTTGAAGGCGTCATTGGCAGGGGCGAAAATGGTGTAAGGGCCGGTACCTTTCAACACATCGAACAAATCTGACGACTGAAGGGCGTTCTGAAGCGTGATATAATTGGGCGATGAAGCCAAAAAGTCACCAATACTAGTGTTCCGTACGGTACTACCCGATTTTACGGCGGGCGTTCTGGTTGTTTTTGCTCCCTTGATGGCCTCAACTGCCCCCGCATCAGAATTAGCAGTACTCGTGCCTGTGCTTGTTTTTACACCGGTTGATTCCGTCTCTACTTGCAGCGCCTTATCCGTATTCGGATTACTACCCACGCCCGTTGGCGCGTTCATGACGTTATTACTATTGTAGTTCGTTACGTTACTGTTATTGACCGATGTGCCATCACTGGCCGAACTCTCCCGATAGCGGGCGTTCTGTACCGATGTATTGGTGGGTGTATCCTGGGCATTCGACCGCTGCGCCTTCCGGTTTCGCTTCATGGATCGTTTTTGCATACGTGCCGATTCCCTGGCAGCCATTGAATCGGGTGCCACAGCGCCCTGTGGTCTGGTAGAGGAAGAAACCGTTCCGGCAGGCGTTGTCTGTGCCTTCCCCGGCGTAGTGATCAGCGCAATTCCCAGCGCGAGCAGGCCATAAAGTGGGGTGATTTTCATAACGTTGTAGCTTGTTTTAACCTTATCTGAGTATACTTTTCTAACCGTTGTTAACCCAAAAAGTTTGTTGACAGATGCATATGTTTACGCAAAGGCCGGTAGATTTGCCGCTGTCTCAACAAACCAGAAACCACGTTTATGCAATCCATTCTGCCCTTACCTACGCAACCGCTCAAGCCTGGTACCAGCACCGGGCAACAATTCTGGCATACCGATGCAGCTAAAACCATCGACTCCTATTCACCCGCCGATGGCCAGTTGATTGCCCGCGTAACCGAAACGACCCGCGCTGATTACGACCGGGTTGTGGAAACGGCACAGGCTGCTTTTGCCGAATGGCGGCAGGTTCCGGCACCCCGCCGGGGCGAAATAGTGCGGCAGATGGGCGAACAGTTCCGGCATTACAAACGCGAACTGGGCACGCTGGTGAGCTACGAAATGGGTAAATCGTTGCAGGAGGGACTGGGCGAAGTGCAGGAAATCATCGACATCTGCGATTTTGCCGTGGGGCAGTCGCGTCAGCTTTATGGCCTGTCCATGCATTCCGAACGGCCCGCCCACCGGATGATGGAGCAATGGCATCCGCTGGGTGTAGTCGGCATTATTTCGGCGTTCAATTTTCCGGTAGCTGTCTGGTCCTGGAATGCCATGCTGGCCTGGGTTTGTGGCGATGTATGCATCTGGAAACCCTCCGAGAAAACACCCCTCACGGCGCTGGCCTGTCAGCAGATTATCGGCGACGTACTACGGAATAACAACGTACCGGAAGGCGTATCGTGCGTGATCACCGGCGGACGAACCACGGGCGAGTGGCTGGCCCGCGACCCGCGCATCGCGCTGGTGTCGGCTACCGGCAGCACGCGCATGGGGAAGGCGATAGCCGAATCCGTAGCCGGACGATTGGGCAAAAGCCTGCTCGAACTGGGTGGTAATAACGCCATTATCGTTTCGGAACACGCCGACCTCGATTTGGCTATTCCCGCCATTGTGTTCGGAGCGGTAGGCACGGCCGGACAGCGGTGTACCACTACCCGCCGGATTATTGTGCAGGAACGTATATATGGGGACGTAAAAGACCGGCTCAAACGTGCCTACGCCCAACTGCGCATCGGCAATCCCCTGGACGAATCGTTCCACGTAGGTCCCGTTATTGATCAGTCGGCGGTACACAGTTATCAGGTTGCTGTTCAGGAAATCGGCGAAGCGGGCGGTCAGTTTATAGTAGAGCCGGGTGTACTGGATGGACCGGGATTTGAATCTGGTTGCTACGTGAAACCCTGCATTGCCGAAGCGGAAAACAGTTGGCCGGTCGTGCAGCGCGAAACCTTTGCGCCTATTTTGTATCTGCTCAAATACACAACGCTGGACGATGCCATTGCCCAGCAAAATGCCGTTCCACAGGGTTTGTCTTCCGCTATTTTCACGCTCAACCTGCGCGAAGCCGAACGGTTCCTGTCCGTAGCCGGGTCAGACTGTGGCATTGCCAACATTAACATCGGCACATCGGGCGCCGAAATAGGCGGAGCGTTTGGGGGAGAGAAAGAAACGGGCGGTGGCCGTGAATCCGGCTCCGATGCCTGGAAAGCCTACATGCGCCGACAAACCAACACCATCAACTACGGCACCACCATGCCCCTGGCGCAGGGCATCACGTTTGAGTTGTAGGACCAACAAGAACAGGCTGTCTGGAACGATGTCCGTTCTTGTTCCAGATAGCCTGTTCGTATATGATTACCATTCACATCGACGAGAAAGACTCCAGCCTGCTGGCTGTATATTTCCCCACTGATACCCTGGGCAACGACCTGGTACGCAACGTACCGGGTCATCGTTTTAGCTACTGCAACGGCAGCCACGAAAGTATCCTTACCACCATGCGCTACACCCCCGTTACGGCCGACAAGATCAGCACCTTTAAAAGTCCGCTGGATGATCTGTAACGTCGTGCAGTCGGAGTAGTGGCCGTAGCTGGGAGAGACTGAAAAATTTGCTTTTCAGTGTATAGCGTTTCATACATCTGCGATTGCACCGAATCTCTCCCCGCGATGTAATCCGGTACAGTTCTTTGTCGTCGGCAAAGAAATAGGTTGGGTATCCCTCAATGTCCCAAACCCGTTTGGGAAAACGTAATTCATACCTTTTAATCACTTCGTTTGGAAGTATAAAACCTAGCGCATTTATTTGTTACAAACATACTGAATGTATATCGTCTTAAAGAAGCACGGAACTAAAAGTGGCTGATAATCAAGGAGAAGTAGTTCCGCGATGTTTCGCACATATACTTGTTGTGCGCATTGCTTCACGATGCTACGCGCTGCAATGCCTATGCCGTGCTGTTGTCAACAGGCTACCTGGTGAGTATGCCGCCTTGTTAGCTTTTCAGAACGCACCAGCGGGGCTACTACGCTCTATCAGGATTAGCGCGGGCGAGTGGAGGGGTGAGAGTGTGCGGGGTGAATCCGGCAGGGGAGTTGGTTCAGGGGTAAGGAGGGTGCTATATTTTAGTTGTATTATAATAATTGATATTAATTATGAAAATAAGAGATACTTTTGCCTGCATATTGAATGATAGCACAAAGCCGTTAATTTAGGTAAGACGGTAGATGATAGCTATACGGCTAATTTCTCTTTATTAAATCATGGAATATGAAATTCGGTTGTCTGGTGCAGAAGAAGATAATGGGGCTATTGAATTTAGCCGCCTGACAAGTCTTGCCAATGGGGTAAAGAATATTGCTAGGGGCGCACTTCAGATTAGGTTAAACGGATTTAGTAGATACAACAGGAAATCTGCATCTATAAAGATGCAGGATGCCCTTAAAATAAACCTGATTGGTCTCAAGGAGAATGATTCAACCGTTCTATTAGTTGAATGCAATCCATTTAGCGAGTCACTACAAGGCATTCAAGGGGAAGTTTTCAACCCGGCACTGTTAACAACTTTACCGGCATTGACACCGATGTCTCTATTTATGGAAGCATTCAGAGAAGCCCTATCCGCTAACAGTAGTGATGGGACATACGAATGGCTTGACCGACCGCTTTTGACTGACTTAAAGAACTTTAGAAAAATTTTCTTAAATAAAGAAGAAGTAATAGGCTTTTCAAATAGAGGCTCAGTACCTGAATTGAAATTACATCAGTCAGATTTTGAGAGAATAAATGTATTAGAAGAATTAACGCCCGAATCTAAAGAGATAATGATTGCTGGCCGATTAGACGAATTAAAGTTTATTGGATACAGGGTTCGACTTGAAACACCGAATGGACCCGTAAATGGTGTTGTAAAAGACAGCATGAAGCATGAAGAGGTTAGTTCGTTCTGGGGTAAACATGTTACAGTTATAGGCCGGGGGCATTACAAGCCCAATGGTAAACTTTCATTTATTGAAATTAGTCGGATAGCAGAATCATCATCACGGGATGCACTTGTATTCCGTACAATGAAAGCCCAATCTATCGAACAGCAGATTGAAAGCCAGCTAAAGGCAGGGCAAAACTACAATAGGTTAAATGAATTGGTAGGGCAATGGCCGGGTGACGAGCCGTTAGACAAACTTCTTTCTCAATTGTCAGAATAATGCGATTCTTGTTGGACACAAATATCCTCCTTCACTTGCTCCGAAAAAGTGACCTGTACAAAGAGACTGACCGAAGACTTGCGTTATCTAATCCGGAAAATATAATTATTATCTCAACTGTCTCTAAGGGTGAGTTAATGGCGCTTGGTAAAAGAAACAATTGGGGAGAAGCAAAGCTTGTTGGACTGAGCAGCCTAATGAATAGACTTATTATAGTTGACATTGTGGCAGAAAATGAAGTAATGTTTGAAGCATATTCTGCAATGGATTGCTACAGCCAAAATACTGTCACTGGTGACCCTTTACCGAAAGGTTATACTGCACGGAAAATGGGCAAAAATGACCTTTGGATAGCGGCAACGGCTTACTTGACAGATGCCACCTTGGTAACTACAGATGGAGATTTTGAAAATTTGGCAATCAAACACATAAGAGTAGAACACATACTTTCTTAGTATTGCTAACTTTTTCATGCCCACCCCAAATCTTCCACTTCATCCCAGAACTCCCTTATCTTATCCGAGTCCGGCAATCCTGCCATGAACCAGGTATAAAGCCCTGAGAAGCTACCGAACTGTTCACCCTGACAAAAGATATGCGACAGGGTAGATAGGCTCTCAGAATCCATCTGACAGGCTTCTAAATCAACAATAGGTACGTGTTGGTTAATCATAGCTTTATGTCCAGTTAGCGAGTTGAATCTAACGGGTACTTGGTAAGGGGCACCGTCCTGTATATGCGCATAGAGTCTGGCAGGGCACCGGGTAAGTGTGCAGGCTTTGCGCCCAACATGATGAGGGTGTAAAGGCTCCGGGCTAGCTTGATGCTGGTTTAGTGGGTTTTGCCCCGTCGCCTTTCAGCCCTTGTTGGCGTTGGGTGAACCGGCCAAAATGGGATTTCGGGGGGATGCCCGGTCGTCGGCTTTGCTACGTCGTAAAAACGGACAGATGTTGTTGGTAACAGCGGTCAACTCGCAGGGGCTGCGACTAAACGAGTGCCTATTACCGGACCACGCCAATTAACCAGAATATACATAGCTGATTGACAACCATTCCCGGGCCGGATTCAGGTAATACCTACGGTACATCCTTTCCTCACTGCCGGGCGCAAGAAACACTGTATGAAGCCAGGAGAACGGGAGGATTAGCGTCGGCTACGGACAGATTGCTTTCGGTGAAAACGGCTATTTATCCTAAGTTCTTGCGTGAATAAGCATAGGCCGCAGCCGTAAAAGTCAATTTCGTTACCCATCGTAATAAACGCTAAAAGGAAAAGTTAGCCTTAATTAGTGCTAAATTGTGCGCCATTGCATCACGCTAAACGTCCTGCATCTATTGTCCCTTTTTCTAAACGTCAATCGCTTTCCTGACTGACGGGGTCAGTTGGGTAAAGGGCGTTGCGACTTATGGCGTTTATATAACTTCCTCTTACAATCCATCAGCTATCAATGATTTTTTCACTTTGTTTGCGTAACCGATTGCCTTGATGGAAACTAAAAAGGAAGTTACCATATATGACATTGCCCAAAAACTGGCCCTTTCCTCCTCAACCGTTAGCCGTGGCTTACAGGGCAACCCAACAATAAATTTAAAAACCCGGGAGCGTATTCAGGAAGCCGCGCGTGAACTGGGCTACCGGCACAATACGTTTGCGAGCAGCCTGCGCAAACAAAAAACGAATACAATTGGGGTCATTATTCATGAACTAAGCAGTAGTTTTATAACGTCTGTACTGGCTGGTATTGAGAAAGTGACGTCCGAAACCGGCTACGATATTCTTATTGCGCACTCATCGGAAAGCTTCGAGAAAGAAGCGGCCAATGCGCTCAACCTTTTTCACAAACGGGTAGACGGTCTGATTGCGTCTTTATCCCTTCAGACGAAAGGGCTGGATCATTTTAAGCAATTCGAAGAAAAGGGTATTCCCGTTGTATACTTTGACCGGGTAGAAGAAAAATCAGACAGCGTGAAAGTAGTAATTGACAACTACCGGAGTGGCTACCAGGCGACCCAGCATCTGATTGATCAGGGGTGTGAACGAATCGTATTAGTGACAGCCAATTTACAGCGAAATGTGTATGACCAACGCCACAAAGGCTACAAAGATGCCCTTTTCGACAATGGAATACCTTTTAACAGTAAGTACGTACTGATCAAAGATTTGAGCGAACAATGCGGGATAGAAGCAGCCTTACAAATAATAAAGATGAGACCCATGCCCGACGGCGCCTTCTTCACCAATGACTTTTCGGCCGCCGTTTGCATGAAAACCCTGAAAGAACACGGTCTGCGTATTCCGGAGGATATTGCCATTGTGGGGTTTAATAACGACACTATCGGAAAAATTATTGAGCCTCAACTTACCACTATAAACTATCCTGGTAGCGAAATGGGCGAAGTGGCAGCGCGTCATTTAACCAATCACCTGCGGGGTCTTTCAACGCTTGATAACACAAGTACCATTGTTATCCAGTCCGATCTCATTATCCGGAAGTCATCGCTCAAAAAAGCGACCTGACCGGGCCATGAACAACGGGCATGAGAACCACTGGCCCGACAGGATGGCGATACGCTGTATACGCTGAGCGTAGCTAGTCCGCAATCAATTCTGACCACGCTCAGTCAGAGAAGCAAACAATCCCATATCAGCAAAAAATCTATTGATTCCCTTCGTGGGTAACCTCCGGAGTGATAATGACCAGCGAATGTTAGATCAATACACACAGCAACAACCTTACCTACTGGCCCTAGATTCTATCATATTCGGTTTCGATGGCGAGATGTTAAAAGTCCTGCTCGTTAAACGGGGGGTGGAAGAACGAACCTGGTCGCTGATGGGGGGATGGCTTCGGCCCGATGAAGGGCTGGAACAGGCGGCCGCCCGAATCCTGTTTGACCTGACGGGCCTGACCAATGTGTATCTGGAGCAGTTATACACGTTTGGCGACCCCTACCGCGACCCCATCATTCGAACCATATCGGTAGCCTATTTCTCCCTGGTCCGAATCGCCGATTACGAAACGAAAATTTCGGGCGAGTTTCAGGCCTGCTGGTTTTCAATCTACGATTTACCTACGCTGTTGTTCGATCACGGTGATATGGTCGAGCTGGCCATTAAACGGCTGCGCTATAAAGCCGCCCAGCATCCCATCGGGCTGGAACTGCTACCCGACAAATTTACCATTCCCCAGCTCAAGAAGCTGTACGACGCCGTTTACAATACCGAATTCGACAAGCGAAATT
The DNA here is from genome assembly GCF_000374085.1 of Spirosoma spitsbergense DSM 19989. Classification (GTDB taxonomy): domain Bacteria; phylum Bacteroidota; class Bacteroidia; order Cytophagales; family Spirosomataceae; genus Spirosoma; species Spirosoma spitsbergense. The sequence goes on from NZ_KB893563.1 coordinate 14,624, forward strand.
TTAGCCGCAAGATTCTTTCCACTAATCTGCTCATCAAACTGGATGAGAAGCAGAAAGGCTTTTCCCGGCGGGGCGCTTTTTTCTATCAGGTCGACCGAGTCAAATATCAGGCGATAACCAATTCCTTCCTGAACTTCATTCCCAATTCAGAACTTGGTCTTTAGTCGGGTAATCGACACTTCCCGTCCTGTATCGATCTAATCGATACAGGGAGATACTAAAAATTTCGACAAAAAGATAAGTGTCATATTGACATTAAGAAAAATAAGTACCACTTTTACATTAATTATTTAAGTGTCAATAATACACTATTAAATAAATTTAGTATTCGCCGATGCTTTCTGTGCTGTATTCTTCCATAGAAAACTCATCTGGTTATCTCAGAAACCGGTTTTACTGCGTCTGGATAGCACAGAAGGTGACCACCATTAACTAGTCAAAACCAGAGTGGCTACTTACTTACTAGGATACGATATTGGCAGTTCGTCTGTGAAAGCTGCCTTAGTTGATGCGCAGACGGGGCGGTTAGTGGCGTCAGCGTCAAGTCCGGACCAGGAAATGAAAATCCTGTCGTCGCAGCCTGATTGGGGTGAGCAAAACCCCGACGACTGGTGGCAGGAGTTAATCCAGGCAACCGGGCGATTAAAGAAGCTACATCCCTTTGAGGGAGCAGAAGTTCTTGCCATCGGAATTGCCTACCAGATGCACGGCCTGGTAGCCGTTGATAAGGAGTTTAACGTGCTTCGTCCCGCCATCATCTGGTGCGACAGCCGGGCAGTATCGATTGGCCAGCAGGCTCTTCGTGAGTTAGGGGAAACGTATTGCTTAGGTCATTTGCTCAATTCGCCGGGTAATTTCACGGCTTCCAAATTAAAATGGGTAAAGGAGCACGAACCCGCCGTGTACGAGAAGATTCATAAGATAATGCTCCCCGGCGACTACATTGCCCTGCGCCTGACGGGCGAAGCACAAACCACCGTTTCGGGGTTGTCGGAGGGAATACTATGGGATTTCAGGGAGAATAAAGTTGCGCAGGAACTGCTCGACTATTATGGTATTGATGCTTCCCTGCTTCCGACTATTGTGCCCACGTTCGGCTTTCAGGCGGGCGTGAGTGCCCAGGCAGCCGGGTTGCTGGGTCTTAAGCCGGGTACACCGGTTAGCTACCGGGCGGGGGATCAACCCAATAATGCGTTTTCGCTGAACGTGCTGCGGGCGGGCGAAGTAGCGGCAACCGCCGGGACGTCCGGCGTCATCTACGGAATCACCCAGGAAGCCTCGTCGGATCGGGAGGGGCGTATAAATACCTTCGTTCACGTAAACAGTCAGCCTCAAGATGTGCATCTGGGTGTTCTGGCCTGTGTGAACGGAACCGGCATTCTAAACAGCTGGCTGCGTCGTCTGGTTGGTAATCTCCCGTACGAGACACTAAACCAGTTGGCTTCCCAGGCGCCTATCGGTGCTGATAACCTGCTGTTCTATCCGTTTGGAAATGGGGCCGAACGGATTCTGGGGAACGCCAATCCCGGCGCCAATCTAAAAAATCTGAGCCTGACAACCCACAACATTGAGCACGTAATCCGGGCAGCACAGGAAGGGATCGTTTTCGCGCTGATGATGGGCTTGCAGATTATGCAATCAGTGGGCGTGTCGGCCCGGGTTGTCCGCGCGGGACAGGCCAATATGTTCCTGAGCCCCGTATTCCGGGAAGCGTTCGTAAACACCACCGGGGCTACCCTGGAACTGTACAATACCGACGGCGCACAGGGGGCAGCTCGTGGTGCGGGTATTGGCGCGGGGATTTATACTTCTTTTGATGAGGCCTTTACGTCGCTGGAGCGGGTTGGCCTGACCGAGCCGGAACCGGGTCTGCAAGCCGCTTATGCCGAAGCCTTCGACCGGTGGCAGTCACACATACAATTAACCGAATTAACCAACGCATAAAACAAGTCAGTTCATGTCAGCAATCACGTTAGGCGATCAGGAATACTTCAAAGGTATTGGCGCTATTGGGTACGAAGGTCCAAAATCTAAAAATCCATTAGCCTTCAAATGGTACAACCCCGATCTGGAAGTGGGCGGTAAAACCCTGCGGGAACAGCTCCGCTTTGCCATCAGCTACTGGCACACCTTCTGCGGAACAGGCGGTGACCCGTTCGGCCCCGGGACCCGCGTTTTTGCCTGGGACCAGGATAAGGACGCCAACGTTCGGGCCCGCATGAAGATGGATGCCGCCTTTGAATTTATCACCAAGATGGGCGCACCGTACTACTGTTTTCACGACATAGATCTAGTAGATGAAGGCCCGTCGGCTGGTGACTACGAAAAGCGGTTACAGACCATTGTCGAATACGGCCAGCAGAAGCAGAAAGAAAGCGGAGTAAAACTACTGTGGGGCACGGCCAACGTATTTTCGAACCCACGCTACATGAACGGAGCCTCGACCAATCCCGATTTCTCTGTGCTGGCCTACGCTGGTACACAAGTGAAAAACGCCATCGATGCCACCATTGCGCTGGGTGGTGAGAACTACGTTTTCTGGGGTGGTCGGGAAGGCTACATGTCGCTGCTCAATACCAGCATGCAGCGCGAAGTAGAGCACCTGGCCCGGTTTCTGACGATGGCCCGCGACTACGCCCGTAAGCAGGGATTCACCGGAACGTTCTTCATCGAACCAAAACCGATGGAGCCTACCAAACACCAGTACGATTACGACGCAGCAACGGTCATTGGCTTTCTGCGGCAATACGGGCTGGATAAGGATTTTCAACTAAACATTGAAGTCAATCACGCCACGCTGGCCGGGCATACCTTCGACCACGAACTACAGGTGGCGGCTGACGCTGGTATGCTGGGTAGCATTGATGCCAACCGGGGTGATAACCAGAACGGCTGGGATACGGACCAGTTCCCCATCAACCTGTACGAACTTATCGAAGCCGCCCTGGTCATTCATCAGGCCGGGGGTATTAAACCCGGCGGCATCAATTTCGATGCGAAAGTACGCCGGAACTCAACGGACCTGGAAGACCTGTTCGTGGCGCACATCAGCGGCATGGACGCCTTTGCCCGCTCGTTCATAGTGGCCGATACGATCCTGAAGGAATCTGATTACCTCAAGTTCCGCGCTGAGCGGTACGCATCCTTTGATAGTGGCCAGGGAAAAGCGTTTGAGGCCGGTAAACTGTCGCTGGAAGACCTGCGTGCCTATACCTTCCAAAATGGTGAACCGCAACTGCGCAGTGGTAAACAGGAGTGGCTCGAAAGTATCATCAATCAGTACATCTAACCTTTTTTGCCAGACCCGTAGTGGTCTGGCAAAATTCTTACGTCACTACAAAAAGTTAAACGCATGAAAACGGACGAGTTAAAAAAAGTAGCGTCTCAGGTACGCCGGGACATTGTCCGGATGGTACATGGTGTGGCATCCGGGCATCCGGGTGGCTCACTGGGCTGTACGGATTTGTTGGTGAGTCTTTATTTTCAGACGATGAACCTGAAAACCGACGACTCTGATTCGGTGGTGTTTGATATGAGTGGCACTGGAGAAGATATGTTCTTCCTGTCTAACGGCCATATCTCGCCGGTACTGTATTCCGTGCTGGCCCGCCGGGGCTATTTCCCCGTGAGCGAACTGGCAACCTTCCGCAAACTGGATTCCCGCCTGCAGGGACACCCGGCTACGGCCGAACATTTACCCGGTATCCGAATTGCCTCCGGGTCGCTGGGACAAGGACTTTCGGCTGCGGCCGGGGCTGCCTACGGTAAAAAAATCCGGAAAGACAATCACCGGGTGTATTGCCTGATGGGCGATGGTGAACAGCAGGAGGGTCAGATATGGGAAGCTGCGGCCTTTATTCCCCACCGGAAACTGGATAATCTGATTGCCATCATCGACTTCAACGGTCAGCAGATCGATGGCCCGACGGATGTGGTTCTGAATAACCGCGACCTGGGGGCTAAATACGAAGCCTTTGGCTGGAAGGTATTGCACATGGACGGCAACGACATGGACGACGTAGTAACCACACTGGCCAAGGCCCACGCAGCCGGTGGCAAGGGCGTTCCCGTTTGCATTATCATGAAAACGGAGATGGGGCAGGGCGTTGACTTTATGATGCACACCCACAAATGGCACGGCACGGCTCCCAACAACGAGCAGCTAACCGCTGCGTTGGCTCAACTGGACGAAACCCTCGGCGATTATTAAGGCTCCCCATGAAAACATACACGTTTACCGAAAAGAAAGACACCCGCTCCGGCTTTGGCGCGGGCATGGCCGAACTCGGCAGAACCAATCCAGACGTGGTAGCGCTGTGCGCCGACCTGGTCGCTTCGCTCAAGCTGGATGCATTTATTAAGGAAAACCCCGAGCGGTTCATCCAGTGCGGTATTGCCGAAGCCAACATGATTGGCGTAGCGGCTGGCCTTACCCTGAGCGGTCTGATTCCCTTTGCCACCACATTTGCCAACTTCGGGTCGAGCCGGGTATATGACCAGATTCGGCAGGCAGTGGCCTACTCCGGCAAGAATGTTAAAATCTGCGTATCGCACGCGGGTCTGACGCTGGGCGAAGATGGGGCTACCCACCAGATACTGGAAGATATAGGCATGATGAAGTCCCTGCCGGGAATGACCGTCATCAACCCCTGCGACTTTAACCAGACGAAGGCCGCTACCATCGCCATTGCCGATTATGAAGGTCCGGTTTATCTGCGGTTCGGTCGCCCGGTAGTGCCCAACTTCACCCCTGCAGACCAAGTCTTCGAGATTGGTAAAGCGGTTGTGCTGAACGAAGGGCCGGACGTTTCTATATTTGCTACGGGCCACCTGGTTTGGCAGGCACTGGAAGCGGGTAAACTATTGGCCGAGCAGGGTATCGAAGCCGAAATTATCAACATCCACACCATTAAGCCGCTGGATAAGGAAGCGATTCTGCAATCCGTTCGCAAGACGGGCTGTGCCGTAACCGCCGAAGAGCATCAGATGAATGGTGGCCTGGGCGACAGTGTGGCGCAGGTATTATCCTTGAATTACCCGGCCCCACTGGACATGGTAGCCGTCAACGATTCGTTTGGTGAAAGTGGTACGCCCGAACAACTCATGGAAAAATACGGCCTGACAGCGGCTTCAATTGTAGCCAAGGTGTTGTCCGTCATTCAGCGAAAAAATAAGTAGTACACCCATACAGTCAACGCTTCGGTGCTGGTTAATCAACGCCGGAGCGTTGACGAAAACCCTAAACAGGATGAACAGAAAATTGCGAATGGGCATGATTGGCGGGGGGAAAGATGCGTTCATTGGCGCCATCCACCGCCATGCCGCTAACCTGGACAGTACCATCGAACTGGTGTGCGGTGCCCTCAGCATCAACCCGGACGTTGCGCTGGCCAGTGCCCAGTCTTTGTTTTTACCCGCCGAGCGGAGCTACCTGACCTATCAGGACATGCTGGAGAAAGAGAGTCAATTGCCCGCTGAGCAGCGAATGGACTTCGTAACCATCGTTACGCCGAACTTCGCTCACTTCGCCCCGGCCATGCTCGCGCTGGAAAAAGGCTTTCACGTAGTGATTGAAAAACCAATCACCTTCACCATCGACGAAGCCAGACAACTGAAACAGAAGGTGGAAGAAACCGGACTGCTGTTACTACTCACGCATACCTACTCGGGTTACCCAATGGTTAAGCAGGCGCGTCAGATGATTCAGGCCGGTGAACTGGGCAAGATTCGGAAGGTATGGGTCGAATACCCGCAGGGATGGCTCAGCCAACTCTCCGAACGGGAAGGCAACGCACAGGCCGCCTGGCGTACCGACCCGACGAAATCCGGCAAAAGCGGCTGCATGGGCGATATTGGCACCCACGCGGCTCACCTGGCAGAGTACGTTTCCGGTCTAAAAATTACGGACCTGTGCGCGCACCTGTCCATCATGGTGGAAGGCCGCGCGCTGGATGATGATGGTAACGTACTGCTCAAGTTTGAAGAGGGAGCAACCGGTGTACTGATGGCTTCTCAGGTGGCTGCCGGCGAAGAAAATGCCCTGAAAATCCGGGTATACGGCGAAAAAGGGGGCATCGAATGGGCGCAGCAGGAACCGAATACGTTACTCGTAAAATGGCAGGGTAAACCAACCCAGATTTACCGGGCCGGTACGGGATACGGCAACTACCTGTCCTCCTACGCAATACAAAGCAGTCGCACACCGGGCGGGCATCCGGAAGGGTATCTGGAAGCGTTCGGGAATCTGTACCGAAATTTTTCTCAGGTACTGGCCGCACGCATCGACGGCACGACGCCTTCGGAAGAAGCACTGGACTATCCTTCAGTAAACGAAGGAATTCGGGGAATGGCATTTATTGACAACGTCATAAAAAGTCACCAGAGCAGTGAGAAATGGACTCCCTTTGATGTATAAAGCAGGATAGAATCCCCAACGGGGCATTCACTAAAGGAACAAAGGGGTTAAATGATTTTGTGGCGTCGTTCACGGTCATTTAACCCTTTTTCGGGCCTACACGCAGGCGCGTAAACGTACAAATATCCCTCCCCTGTTTAGTAACGTTACGGTATCCGGCAGCTGGCTACACATAGGGAGGAAATCCATTTTGCCACGTCTTTAGACAAATGAGCTAATAGTAAACAGGCAGTCAGTAGTAGTTAAATTAAATTTATTTATTATAACTATATCATTGTAAAATTGTATTCTTTATCCGAAATTCACGCACGATAATTAATAGATTTAGTCCGTCTAACAAATATCTAATCAACAACCCATTACGCGCTTATCCTACATAACCAACTGACGTAGAGCACAATAAAATGACCGTGCTCTTTTTTTAGACCTCAAATGGTGTCAGAAAGACACTATTGATAACAGGTAGACTCAATTCGGAAGCCATGCAAATCCAGAATTAATGTTCCATAGTGTGGAGATTAGTAACAAAAATGAGTGAAATATTGGGCTTTATTGGCCACTAATGGATAGCAAAGAGTCTACATCGTAGGAGACAGTGAAAAAGATTAAGGAGAGTAGTGTGCTTATAAGACGTAGAGATTGATACAATGAAAACAGTAAAAAGAACCGTTTCTCTGGCAGCCACTTTATGTAGCCTGATTCTGATCAGTGCCCAAATCAAACCGGTTGTTCCGGCAGCCGATCCAACCCTGCGGGATGCCTACAAAAATTACTTTCCTGTTGGCGTAGCGGTAGCCCCCCGTAACCTCACAGGACCGGAAGCGGAGTTAATTATCCGGCAGTTTAGCAGCGTTACGCCCGAAAACGCCATGAAAATGGGGCCTATCCATCCGCAGGAAAATAAATACTTCTGGCAGGATGCCGATGCCATCGTTGACTTCGCCGGTAAAAATGGACTTAAAGTGAGAGGCCATACACTTTGCTGGCATAATCAAACGCCGGGATGGTTTTTTACCGATTCGCTGGGTAGTCAGGTGAGTCGGGAGGTACTGCTTGGGCGACTTAAACGGCACATTACCGACGTAGTAAGCCGCTACAAAGGCAAGGTGTACGCCTGGGATGTAGTTAATGAAGCGGTACCCGATACCGGAACCGACACCTATCGTCAATCCAAATTCTACTCGATCCTGGGAGAGGAATACATCGAGAAAGCGTTCGAGTACGCTCACGCGGCCGACCCGAATGCCGTACTTTTTTACAACGACTATAATACCGAAAACCCGGCCAAACAGGATAAAATCTATCAGTTACTCAAAAAGCTGAAAGAAAAAAAGGTGCCCATCAATGGGGTGGGTTTGCAGGGGCACTGGTCTATCTATGAGCCAACCGCTAAAGAAGTAGACAACTCCATCAATCGATTCGCCAGCCTTGGACTTGTCGTGCAGATTACGGAACTGGACCTATCCGTCTATCCGAAGGAACACGTACGACGCCAGAGAAGAGACACAGATAAGTCTGAATTTACCTTAGATATGACTGATAAACAGGCTGCCCAGTACAAAATGCTGTTTGAGCAATTCCGGAAGCACAAAGGGAAAGTGACGGGCGTAACCTTCTGGAATGTTTCAGACAAATCGACCTGGCTTGATAATTTCCCCGTTCCCGGTCGTAAAGACCATCCCCTACTGTTCGACCAGAATTACCAGCCCAAGAAAGCCTTTTGGGGGGTGGTTAACTACTAATCATCAGGCGGTGTGAATACACAGGGTATGCATGAGTCGTTATCCCCTGCCTTTTTCTTAATCGCCCCATAAATCCACAGACCTCATGACTACCCAGGACCAGATTTTATGGCAGTTATATCGTGAGGGCGATAAGCAGGCACTTGGCCACCTGGTCGAACGCTACTATCGTGCGCTGAAACATTACGGCCTAAAATTTATGGTCGATGAGTCAGTAGTGGAAGACTGCCTACAGGAGTTATTTTTACAGTTATGGCAAAATCGCGCCCAGATAAATGCTACCGTTTCCGTAAAGCATTATCTGTTCAAGGCACTGAGACACCATATCCTCCAGCACCTCCGTTCCCAAAAAAGGATGCCGATTCAGGAACTGGACTGGGACATTTCCATAGCTGACGAAACCGATTCCGAAACCCTGTTTATCCAACAGGAATCGCTCATCCAGCTTACCCATGCCCTGCAGGCCCAACTGGATTCATTGCCAGCCCGTGAGCGGGAGGCTTTGTACCTGCGCTATTACGGGGATTTATCCATTCCAGAGATAGCGGAGGTCATGAACGTAAACCGCCAGTCGGTGTCTAACTTTCTTCAAAAAGCGATTACCAAACTCAGGAAGAGCAGGCTTTCTCCCATCCTTTTCACGATTTGCATTATTTGCAAAAATATTTTCCTTTAAAGAGGGTATTGCCAGGCCGGTTCTTCATACTATCATTGAATATAGTAGAAAAGTACCAATGAACCTGCTGCCCGAAAACGTTACAAGTGTTGAAGACTTCATAGGCAATGCCGCTTTCCGGTCCTGGATAACGGAAAGGCGTACCGAAGACAGGCTGGTATGGAATCAATGGTTGGCACAAAATCCCGAAAAGAGGGAGCTATACGAGCAGGCAGTAGCCACGTTTCTCCTGATTCAGGGCGAAAAGGTCAACCTGTCCGATCAACAGGTTACTGACAGAATAGCGAACATACTGGATCGATTACCCGATGCATACATCGTCCGCAAACCATTTATTAACTGGCAGTGGGGCCGTTGGGCTGCTGCCGCTGCGGTCATTGCCTTGGTGCTCTGGTGGCAGTCCGGCAACCTTACCCTTGCTCCCTTTACCAAAACAGACGGGCAGACAGCACAAATCCTGCCTGAAGCAGAATGGACCCTTGTCCGGAATGTGACGGGGCAGGCGCTGGTCGTTCTCCTACCCGATAACTCGTCGGTATTACTATCCACCAATAGCCAGCTCCGGTTTCGTAAACGGGCCAATCACGCACTGCGTGAGGTATTTCTACAGGGCGACGGCTTTTTTGAAGTGACAAAAGACCCCGCCAAACCCTTTATCGTTTATACGGCCAGTTTAACGACAAAGGTACTGGGAACCAGCTTCCAGGTACATTCTTTCGAACAGGAGAAAATGGCCTACGTAAAAGTAAAAACGGGTAAAGTAACCGTTACACCCGTCAACGCCCCGGACAAACCGGTCATGCTCAAAGTAAACGAAGAATTGAAACTTGGGTCTGCAGCGGGGCAGGCGGTAAAGAGCGCGAATTTTTTGTCGGATGAAAACCCGTCCGCTATCATTGCCCGGAAATTTATATTCAATTACACGGCCGTTCCGGAAATTTTCAGCCAGCTCGAAGCGAGCTACCACATGCCCATTCGCTACGACCGCTCGCTACTTAGCCACTGCACATTCACCGGAAAGCTGGATGATATACCTTTTCTCGAAAAGATTCAACTTATCTGCCTGGCCATTGAATCAACGTATGAAATTATCGACAATCAGGTGGTCATCCACAGTCGAGGCTGTAGTTAAAACATACCTACTCTAAACCCCGTAACTATGCTATAACATTCACTTCCAGCAAACAGAAAGCAGGCGATAGTGCTACCAACACTACCGCCTGTAATGACCCAACTGATGTGCTGCTTCTAACACATTCCCCTTCAGGAGAAGGGCAGGGTTTTTATTGACATTTTCACTGTAAGAAAACGACAAACAACGCAAACATATGCACTACCTTTCAATTAACCGCAATGTATGGATCAGGATCATGAAAATCTCGAGCCTGCAAATCATGCTTGCCATTTTCCTGACGAACGTCAACTTTGCCTTCCACAGCAAAGCCCAGGAAATCCTGAACCGGCGCATCAGCATCTCGGCACAAAACCAGGATGTAGAAGTGATTATCAAGCGAATTGAAAAACTCGCCAGCGTTCAGTTCCTGTTTAGCCGGGAAATTATCCAATCCAAACGCAAGGTTACCTATCAGGCCAAAAATGAACAACTATCGCAGGTACTGGCGCAGGTTCTGACGCCCTTAAATCTGAGTTACGAAGTAGTGGGTCAGCAAATCGTGCTGAAAAGGGAGGCAACTACGGCCATTCCGAATCAGCAAACCACCAGTAATGCACAAATGGAAGCGGCCCAGGATCGACAGATTACGGGCCGGGTTATTGGCGAAGATGGACAGGGCATACCTGGGGTAAACATTCAGATAAAATCCACGACGCGTGGCACAACCAGCGATGTGACTGGCAATTACCGGCTCAATGTTCCCGAACAGGCTGGTAACATACTGGTCTTCTCTTACATCGGCTACGTCACCCAGGAGGTACCCATCAGTACGCAGTCAACGATTAATACCACGCTGATCGTCGACAATAAAACCCTCAACGAAGTAGTCGTGGTGGGATATGGTACGCAGAAGAAACGGGATATCACCGGGTCGGTCGTTTCCGTTAGCGAAGAAACACTAAAGGAAGTGCCTGCCCCTAACCTGGTTAACCAGTTGAAAGGCCGTGCTGCCGGGGTTACAGTTGTCAGCAACGGCTCGACACCAGGATCGCAGGGCTCAATTCGTATCCGGGGTAACCGTACGCTAACCAGTGGTCAGGGATCGGCGAGCGATGGCCTCGATGGCCCACTGGTTGTAGTGGATGGTATTCCCTTCGGTGGCCTCAATGATATTAATCCGGATGACATTGCCAGCCTCGAAATTCTGAAAGATGCCTCGGCCACAGCTATTTACGGTTCTCGAGGTGCGGGCGGGGTAATCCTGGTTACCACCAAGCGAGGAAAAATAGGAAAGCCCGTACTGAGCTACGATGGGTACCACGGCATAACCAGTGTTATGGGGAAGTACAACGTGATGAATGGTCCGGAATATGCGCAGTTCAAACAGGATGCCGCCAAGTACAACCGTACGGCTCCCGGAACCACCGCCTACCCGCTTACCGCAAAGGAACAGGAAGCACTGGCCGCCGGTGTTTCTACCGACTGGCAGGGTTTGATTTACAAACCCGGCTTTAACACCAATCACCAGTTGGGTTTGCAGGGTGGGGTCGAAAATACGCAGTACTCCTTCGGGCTTGGTTATTTCAATGAAACGGGTATTATCCCCAGCCAGAAATTCGAACGGTATACTATACGGGCCACTATCGATCAGCGGTTTGGCAAAAACATCAAGGTTGGTTTGAACACCATTAACACCCTGACCTACCAGAACACGCCCGGTGGCGGTGGTATACCGGGTGGTTTGGTTCGGTTAACGCCACTGGCTTCTCCGTATAGTGCCGACGGCTCCGTAAACCTGTTTCCATCGGAAGGCTCAATCGATGCGGCCGGGATAAGCCCCCTGACAATCATCACCAAAAAAGATTCGTATCTGGGACGCACGCGGTCTATACGGACGTTCAACAGTCTGTATGCGGAGGTGAATATCCTGCCCGGCCTGCGATACCGGTTCAATGCCGGTTTGAACTTCAGCCAGTCGAACTACAATGGGTATGGTGGTCCGCTCACCTACTTTAATCAGGCTACGGTTCAGTCGTCGTCCAATGCCGAGATCAGTAATACGGAGTATTGGGACATCAACCTTCAGCACCTGCTGTATTATGACAAAGTCGTCGGCAAGCACAAAATAGGGTTCACCGGATTGTATGAAGTCACACAAAACCACTCGCTGGGAAGCCGGTTTACGGTAACCGGAGTGCCCGCCGACTACATCAAAACGTCCAACTTCTCGCTGGCATCTGGTACGCCCCTGGCCAACTCGGATTTTGGCAACTCGTTTGCCGAAACCGGCTTGCTGTCTTACATGGGTCGGGTCAATTACAGCTTCAATGACCGTTACCTGCTAACGTTAACGCTGCGCCGGGATGGTTCGTCCACGTTGTCACCACAAAACCGATACTTTAACTACCCTGCCGTAGGTGCTGGCTGGAATATTATCGATGAGCCATTCATGAAAAGTATTCCTGCCATATCGAACCTGAAACTGAGAGGTGGCTGGGGTATCTCCGGAAACAGAAACGTAGGAGCCTACTCTACCCTGGGTGCTTTATCGGCAGGTTATTACAATTTCGGACTTGGCACCGCCGGTCAGCAACTGGCCTACACCGTTACCAGCCTGCCTGCTTCCGACCTTGGCTGGCAGTCAACGTCACAAGTTGATATCGGGGTTGATTTTGGTTTCCTGAATAACCGCATCACGGGTACGGTCGACTGGTATTTACAGAAAACCAAAGATATTCTGTTGTCTGTTCCGCTGCCCCCCAGCAATGGTGCCGGTTCGACGCTGAAGAACCTGGGAAAAACAGAAGGCCGGGGCCTTGAAACATCGCTGACGTTTGATATTTTCAGAAAGCCCGGTGGATTCAACTGGAGTGCCGACCTGATTTATTTCTTTAACCGGGAAAAAATCACCCAGCTCACAACCCCAACCGAACAGTCGAACGTGGGAGCTGGCTGGTTTGTTGGACAACCCCTTTCGGTCATCTACGACTACAACAAGATTGGTATCTGGCAAACATCCGATCAGCCGGACATAACCCGGCAAACCTCGCCACTGCAATTTCCCGAACAAATCAGAGTTCAGGATGTCAACGGCGATAATAAAATTGACCCGGCCGACCGGCAGATACTGGGCAATTTCCAGCCCAATTGGGAAGGAGGCCTTACCAACCGGTTTACGTTCAAAAACTTCGATGCCTCTATCGTAACCTTCGCCCGGATGGGGATGAAAGTCGTTGTTCCTTACCTGACGGGTAACTCGACTGGTTCGGGCGGGTTCGCGTTCTTCAACCAGGGCCGGGTAAACCAGGTGAAAACAGACTACTGGACCGATTCCAACCCAACCAACGCTTTCCCGGCACCGGATGCCGGTGGCGCTGTTCAATGGTTCGGATCGACCCTGGGCTATTATGACGGTTCGTTCGTCAAAATAAGAAGCATCAACCTGGGCTACACCTTTACCAGCCAGTTGCTCAAGAAAGTGGGTGCCAGCTCGGCCCGGCTCTATTTCAATGCAACTAACCCGCTCATCCTGTATTCGCCGTTGGTAAGCCAGAATCTGGCTGTTGACCCAGAAGGAAACAGCTATGCCAGTGGTCAGTCGACGCTTAATGACCAGTCGGGAAACCGGGCAACCCCTGAGCGCCAAATCGCCGTAAACCTCAACAACCCGCCTATCCGGCAATTCACATTCGGCGTAAATCTCAAATTCTAATTTCCGACATGAAAACGAAAACGATAAAAATTAGTCTGGTTCTCTGTCTGACCGCTTTTCTTAACTCCGGTTGCGAGAAGATTCTGGAAGAGAACCCACAGTCTCAGATTGTCCCTTCCTATTTCAACAGCCCCTCGGGTGTACTGGGTGGTATTGCCGGGGTGTATAACGACATCCGGGGGCAGTGGGGTACCGAAGGATTTACCGTTGAAATGCAGGCGGGCACCGATGATTTTTTGCAGGGTGCCAGCTCGGGCGGAGGACCTGCCTACACCTACAACGGCCTCAATGGCAGTAACTTCGGCTCGGCATGGGGCGTAGCCTTCCAGGACATCAACACCCTGAACGGCGTATTGCAATATGGTGCTACGATAGATTTGCCGGAAGCGACCCGCAAGCAGTACCTGGCTCAGGCCAAGTTCCTGCGCGGATTCTGGTACTTCTATCTAGTGCAGACCTGGGGCGATGTACCGCTAAGTACGACGTTCATTACGGTACCGTCTCAGGCAGCATCGCGGCAGCCGGTAGCGCAGGTGTATGAGCAGATTATCAAGGACCTGACCGAAGCAGCGGCCGACCTGCCCAGTACCCCAACGGCTCCATTCCTGGGTAAAGCCGCCACCAAACCCGTAGCGCAACTGCTGCTGGCCAAAGCCTACCTGACTCGTGGCTGGCTCAACAACACGGCTGCTGATTTCACGCAGGCGGCTACTATCTGTAGTGATATCATTGCTAACAAAGGGACGTACGGACTGGATTTGTGGACCGATTACGGCGATGCGTTTGTGCCCGCCAACGACTACGGTAAAGAGAGCATGTTTGTGAGCGATCACGTACTCGATCCCAAGTTTGGTTACTACACCGTGGGCGGAGCCGCTGGTGGCGGAGCCGCTCAAAACTTATCACCCTGGTTTACCAACTGGAACTATCCGAACAACAGTGGTATCAACTCATTCGTCAATACAGCCGGTACCTTTGCCAACAGTGGCACGTCGGGTATGATTCGGGACTCGCAGTACGGACGCCCTTACATTCGGATGCGTCCCAACAGCGACAAACAGAAAACGGGCCCTAATGTCGGCAAGAGTTATTTTCTCGATCAGGCATTCACGAATCGAAATGTTGATACACGGTTTGGCAACTCGTTCTACACGGTGTACATTTCCAATACGTCTGTTACCAACACCCCCACAGCCGCCAACAACAAACGGGGTATCGGGTACAGCACGGTGGTGGGAGCCGATACCGCCGTCTGGTTACCTGATTTCGAGGTGCCTGGTGCGCCCCAGTTCGTCGGAACCCGTCCTTTTAAGGGGATTGTGGTACCACCCAGCCTGTGGAATAACGGAATTTTTCCGGCCCTGAAGAAATTCATGGACCCCAGCCGGGGCTCGAACTTCAATGACCCGTCAACGCGGCCTGCTGTGCTGTATCGTTTCTCGGATGTGTACCTGACAGGTGCTGAAGCGTATCTGAAAGCCGGTAATACCACCCAGGCAGCCGCTTTGATCAACGTGGTGCGCCAACGGGCTGCTTTCAAAAAAACGAACACAGCCGCTCAGAATACCGCAGCCGCCACATCCATGAACATCACGCCTGCTGATGTAACAGTCGACTTTATTCTGGATGAGCGTAGCCGCGAGTTATTCGGCGAATGGCAGCGCTGGCACGATTTGGTTCGGACTCGTTCGCTGGTACGTCGTGTACAAGCCTGGAACCCCGAAGCAGCAGCTAACATCAAGGATTACCATATGCTGCGTCCAATTCCGCAGAACCAGATCGACCGGGTTACAGACGGGCCTGCCTTTCCACAGAATCCAGGTTATTAAGCCTGTTCGCAGACGCTGAAAATCAAGAAATGGGCAATGACTTCTGTTGGCATTAGTTGACGATGTCGTTGCTCATTTCTCGTTAAAACAGGCTGAGGTGATATTAGTAACAACTGTATCTGCGTGCGACTTTTGTCGATTGACCGCAAGGTTTTCCTTCAGCGTTCGTATGAATAGCTGTCCTTTCACAGAAAAAGAATTGAATGCCGATGCTGTTGCATCTTTGGCAACATTCACTTTACAGATTGCAAGGATAAATCCCGCATATTCATTATTTTCTTATATTGCAACCGATTGCATCGCCAGGTTGATTAGAAAGTAAATGATTCTGAGGTCTTGGGATTTGAAGGACCATTGCTCAGTATTTGTAAGCCGAAAAGAGAGTTGTGGGGTAAAATAGAGAAAGGCAACTCTTCCTCTCTTACAAGTTTGTCACTACTCCTTTCATGGGTGGTTCATCCATAAATTCAGGGCAGATTTGTACCTGGCCAATGACCTATACTAGTGATATTCCCGATAAATTTTTTATGAGATATTTTCTCTCCTTTTTTTTACTGACGGTATCGACGGCAGGCTTTTCGCAAGACAAGCAAAACCTGAAACTCTGGTATAATCAGCCCTCCGGCAATGTTTGGGAAAATGCGCTGCCCATCGGTAATGGTCGGTTGGGAGCGATGGTGTACGGAAACGTTGAAAAAGAAACGATTCAACTCAACGAACACACGCTGTGGTCGGGTGGCCCGAACCGGAATGACAACCCGGATGCGCTGGCAGCATTACCCGAAATACGACGACTGATTTTTGCCGGCAAGCAAAAAGAAGCCGAGCAACTGGCCAATAAAAGCATTATCACCAAAAAGTCGAACGGGCAGATGTTTCAGCCTATGGGTAATCTTCACCTGACGTTTGCCGGACACGAAAACTACACCAATTATTACCGCGAACTGGATATTGAGCGGGCCGTTGCCAAAACGACTTACACCGTTGGCGGGGTGACCTACACCCGCGAAATACTGGCCTCTTTTCCCGACCGCGTTATCGTTATACAACTGACCGCAAATAAGTCCGGGGCTATCTCGTTTTCCGCTTCTTATTCTACCCAACACACCAACCCAGTCATTACTACATCAGACAATAACCTCTCCATTGCCAGCACCACATCTGACCACGAAGGGGTGAAAAGCGTGGTCAGATTCAAAGGCATCACCCGCATCAAAACGCAGGGCGGCAGCCTGTCCGCCAACGATACCACGCTCACGGTGAAAGGAGCCAACAGTGCTACTATCTACGTTTCGATTGCCACCAATTTCACGAATTATCACGATGTCAGTGGCGACGAAAACCAGCGGGCAACCGCATACTTGACAAAAGCGTATCCAAAGTCATACGCGACCATACTGACACCACACGTTGCCGCTTACCAGCGCTATTTTAAGCGGGTAAAGCTGGACCTCGGCAGTTCCGGGCCGCGTTCGGCTGAGGCCGCTAAACTCCCCACCGACGAACGGCTGAAAAACTTTCGGTCGGTCAACGATCCGCAACTGGTTACGCTGTATTACCAGTACGGCCGCTACCTGCTGATCTCGTCGTCGCAACCCGGCCGCGATGGCCTGGCGGGGCAACCGGCCAACCTGCAGGGCATCTGGAACAACAAAATGAAACCACCCTGGGATAGTAAGTACACCATCAACATCAATGCCCAGATGAATTACTGGCCGGCCGAGAAAACCAACCTGCCCGAACTGCACGAGCCGTTTTTGCAGATGGTCCGGGACATGTCGGAGACGGGGCAGGAAACGGCGCGGGTCATGTATGGCGCACGCGGTTGGATGGCCCACCACAACACCGACATCTGGCGGGCTACCGGGGCCATCGACGGCGCTTTTTGGGGCATGTGGATTGCCGGGGGCGGCTGGACCAGCCAACACCTCTGGGAGCATTACCTGTACAGTGGCGACAAAGCCTATCTGGCCTCCGTCTACCCAATCCTGAAAGGGGCCGCCCTGTTTTATGCCGACTTTCTGGTCGAGCACCCGAAATACCACTGGCTGGTCGTTAATCCCGGCAGCTCGCCCGAGAATGCGCCCAAAGCGCACGGTGGTTCTTCCCTGGATGCGGGTACCACGATGGATAATCAGATTGCGTTCGATGTGTTCAGCACCACAATACGGGCTGCTGAACTGCTGAAAAAAGACGTAGCTTTTGTGGATACGCTCAAGCAAATGCGCGGTAAGCTACCGCCCATGCACATTGGCCATTTTGGGCAGTTGCAGGAGTGGCTCGATGATGTGGATGACCCGGATGATCACCACCGGCACGTATCGCACCTCTACGGATTATTCCCAGCCAACCAGATCTCCGCCTACCGCACGCCGGACCTGTTCAACGCAGCCCGCACAACGCTGACGCACCGGGGCGACGTATCGACCGGGTGGAGTATGGGCTGGAAAGTGAACTGGTGGGCCCGCCTGCAGGACGGTAACCACGCCTACACGCTAATACAAAACCAGCTTACCCCGCTGGGCGTGACCAAAGATGGGGGTGGCACCTACAACAACCTGTTCGATGCGCACCCGCCGTTCCAGATCGATGGTAACTTCGGCTGTACGTCGGGCATTACCGAAATGCTGATGCAGAGTGCCGATGGGGCCATTCATCTGTTACCCGCCCTGCCCGATGTCTGGCCAACGGGCAGCATCAGCGGTCTGCGGGCCATTGGTGGTTTTGAGGTGGTCAATATGGAATGGAAAGGAAGCAAACTAACGAAGGTCACCGTCCGCTCGAACCTGGGCGGGAACCTCCGGTTACGGGTGCCTAATGCGTTGAAATCGGACAGTAGTATTGCGCTCAAAAAAGCATCGGGCCAAAACGATAATCCATTTTACTGGCAGGAAGATATACCGGCTCCCATTACTGCCCCCAACGTCAATCCGACTGCCATTAGCCTGAAGGAAACGATACTTTATGATTTGGCTACGCAACCCGGCAAGGTGTATACGCTGGTGGCCCAATAATCGAATGACAGCTTTTACGTTCTGATGCACTAATGATAAAAAGAACCCTCGCCCCTTTTTTTGTAATCCTCGGTCTGCTGCTCACCCATACTCTTACGGCCCAGACAACGCTGGTCAACCCAATCATGACCGGTTTCTACCCCGATCCAAGCATCGTTCGGGTGGGGCCTGATTATTATCTGGTTAACTCGACATTCTCGTATTTTCCCGGCATTCCGGTTCACCACAGCAAGGATCTGAAGAACTGGAAACAGGTTGGCAACGTAATCGACCGTCCGTCACAGATGGATTTCATGGGCGAGCGCCTGACCCGCGGGCTTTTTGCCCCCGCAATCAACTACTATAAGGGCACGTACTACGTCACCTGCACCGACATTGACCACGACGGCAACTTTATCGTGACAGCCAAGAATCCTGCAGGTCCGTGGAGCAAACCGGTCAAACTTCCGCAAGTACAAGGCATTGACCCGTCGCTGTACTTCGACGATGCCACCGACAAGGCGTACATCATCTACAACAGCGATGCGCCCGACCGCAAGCCATTGTACCCGGGCCACCGGACCATCCGCATCTATGAACTTGATTATAAAAATCTAAAGATTGTCGGCGACGGAAAGCAACTGGTCAATGGCGGGGTCGATCTGTCTAAAAAACCGGTCTGGATTGAGGGGCCGCACATCATGAAGCACAACGACTGGTATTACCTCTACGCGGCCGAGGGCGGTACGTCGATGAACCATACCGAAGTGGTGTTCCGATCCAAATCAGTGTGGGGGCCTTTTGTACCCTACGAAAATAACCCAATCCTGACCCAGCGCGGACTGCCCGAAGATCGAAAGGACCCAATCACCTCGGCGGGTCACGCGCAGTTTGTGGAAGGACCGGACGGAAAGTGGTACTCAATTTTCCTGGCCGTTCGTCCCTACGAGGGTGACTATTACAATACCGGACGCGAAACGTTCATTGCACCTGTCACCTGGAAAGATGAATGGCCCATTGTGGACCCCGCCAACAAGGTCATTTCGTACACCTATCCGGTTTCGTTCAAGGAAGTGAAGCAGGCCGGTGCCCTGCCCCAGTCAGGAAATTTTGCGTACACCCTGCGTTTTGATAAGCAGTTAGACCCGGCGCTCCTGTTCATGCGCACCGTTGACAGCAGTTCGTTCTCCCTGTCGAGACAAAAAGGCTTGACCCTAAAACTGAAGCCGGAAACCGTTATGGAACTGGGCAACCCATCATTCATTGGGAAGCGGCAACAGCACCTGTACAGCACCGCCGAAACCGAACTAACATTCTCGCCAAAGGCCGACAATGAGAAAGCCGGACTGGTCATTCTGCAGAACGAAGACCATTTTTACTACCTGTGTAAATCAATAACGCAGGGAAAAGACGTGCTCCAACTGTATAAGAGCAAACCCAAAGAAAAGTCGATGGAACTGCTGACCGAAGTACCGCTGACGGCAAAATCCGGCAAAGTTGGTCTGCGCATTACCTCGATGGGTGGCACCTACAGCTTTGCCTATGCGCAGGATGCCAAAAACTGGAAGATGCTGAAAGATAACGTCGATGGTAAATTCCTGAGTACCAAAGAAGCGGGCGGTTTTATCGGCTGCCTGTACGGTATGTATGCCACCTCGTCGGGGGAAGCAACCACCAACTCGGCCTCTTTCCAGTACCTCACGTACAAAGGTGAAGACCCGATGTACAAAAAATAAATATCGTTTGATTTTGTCATCCCGAGGAGCGAGGGATCTTAAACTATCCTAACCCCGTAGCCAGGACAACTCAAGCTCCCTCGTTCCTCGGGATGACAAGAAAAGAATAATTATCCGTGAAAAAGACCCTACATCACATCGCGTTCTTCCTGCTGCTCAGCCTTTCGGCCATGGCTCAGATGCAGCCCTTCACCCTGCAGGAGGTGAAACTGACGGGCGGGGCGTTCAAAAATGCGCAGGACGTCGACCTGAAATACATACTGGCGCTTGACCCGGATAAACTGCTGGCTCCCTATCTCATCGATGCCGGGCTACCGCTGAAAGCGACGCGCTACGGCAACTGGGAAAGCTCCGGCCTGGATGGCCACATTGGTGGTCATTACCTGTCGGCGCTGGCGATGATGTATGCCTCGACCGGCGAACCGGAATTGCAAAAACGACTGGACTACATGGTGGCCGAACTGGCCCGCTGTCAGGCTAAAAACGGTAACGGCTACGTGGGGGGCATTCCGGAGGGCAAAGTATTCTGGGAACGGATTCACAAAGGCGATATCGACGGCAGCAGTTTTGGCCTGAACAATACGTGGGTGCCGCTCTACAACATCCACAAGCTGTTTGCGGGCCTGCGCGATGCGTATGCCTACGCGGGAAATAAGCAGGCGAAGCAGGTGTTGGTTGGTCTGGGCGACTGGTTTGTCGATTTGATAAAACCCCTTTCCGACGATCAGATCCAGCAGGTGTTACGCACCGAGCACGGCGGCATCAACGAAACCTTCGCCGACCTGTATGTCCTGACCAACGACAAAAAATACCTTGAAACCGCTCAACGGATTTCACATCGGGCGTTGTTGATCCCATTGCTCGAAAAACAGGATAAGCTCACCGGCCTGCACGCCAATACGCAGATTCCGAAGGTGATTGGCTTTGAGAAAATTGCCTCGCTGACGGGCAAGTCCGACTGGTCGGAAGCGGCCGTGTATTTCTGGCAGAATGTGTCGCAGACGCGTAGTGTGGCCTTTGGCGGCAACAGTGTGCGCGAGCATTTCAACCCAACTACCGATTTCAGCCAGGTGCTTCGCTCCAATCAGGGGCCCGAAACCTGCAATTCGTTTAACATGCTCCGGTTGAGCAAAGCGCTGTTTCTGGATAAAAACGACGTGAGTTATCTGGACTTCTACGAACGGACGCTGTATAACCACATCCTGTCGAGTCAGCATCCTGAAAAGGGCGGGTTTGTGTATTTCACGCCCATTCGTCCCAATCACTACCGGGTGTATTCGCAACCCGAAACCAGCATGTGGTGCTGTGTGGGTTCAGGGCTGGAGAACCACACTAAATACGGCGAACTGATCTACAGCCATTCGGACAATGACCTATTTGTCAACCTGTTTATCCCTTCCACGCTGGACTGGAAAGCAAAGCATATTCAACTCACACAGACCACCCGGTTTCCGTACGAAAACCAGTCGGACCTGACCTTAAAACTGACAAAGCCACAGCAATTTTCCTTACAGATACGCTATCCCAACTGGGCCGAAAACCTGACCGTTCTGGTCAATGGCAAACCGCAGCCGATTGACGGCAAACCGTCAAGCTACGTAGCCATTTCGCGAAAATGGAAATCGGGCGATACCGTAACCGTCCGCTTCACAACCGCTACTCATCTGGAATACCTGCCCGATGGCTCCAACTGGGCCGCTTTTGTGCATGGTCCCATTGTGCTGGCGGCTAAAACGTCGACGGCAGACATGAAAGGGCTTTTTGCCGACGACAGCCGGATGGGCCACGAAGCAAAGGGTAAGCTCTACCCGCTCACCAGTGCTTACGCGCTCGTGGGTGACCCAGCCACGTACCTGACCCGGCTAAAGCCCGTTGACCGGCTAGAATTTGGCCTGGATTCGCTGACGCTGCAACCGTTCTATGAGGTACATGATGCACGATACCAGATGTATTTCCAGACCTTTACGAAAGCTGCTTTTAATGAGCAGCAAGCCCGGCTGAAGCAACAGGAAACCGAGTCTATGGCGCTCGAAGCCAATACCGTTGACAAAGTAAATTGCGGGGAACAGCAACCCGAAGTCGATCATCAGTACAAAGGCGAAAAAAGTGAGTCGGGCTACGACGATGAACGGTTCTGGCGACGTACCCGTTCGTACATCGACTACCAGTTACAAAACAAAGGATTGGCAGGTAAATACCTTACCATCATCGCTTTAGATAATATCGACCCAAAAAAAGTAAGCTTTTTAATTAACGAAAAGCCCGCAGAAATCCTGTCAGCCGAGGGGAAAACTATCCGGCTAAAAGTAGGCGACAACGAGGTAATAACACTGAGAATCGCGGCTCAAAATGGGCAAAGCACCCCTCGATTCAATCAAATCAGACTTTTAACGCGTTAACGGGCAATTCATTTTAGCATGCATCCTATCCACAAATGTGTCAATTTGACAACATTAATAAACAAAGGAATTTCCAATCCAATCTGTATGAAAATGTCATTCGTAAAATTACTCCCGTTTTCGTTCGCCCTGATGCTCAGTAGCCAGGTCTGTGCACAATCCAATTTCACCAGTAAAACAATTGGCGTAGGAGTTGTAGTCGCCGACGTAGAACGTTCGCTGGATTTTTATGTGAACGGCATCGGCATGGTCAAAACGGGCAGTTTCACTATCAACGAGGATTTTGGTAAACGCTCCGGCCTGACCAATGGCGTACCGACGAACGTAACCATCCTGAAGCTCGAAAACAGCCCCGATGCAACCGATTGGAAACTGATGAGTTTTGGCAAAAAAGCGTCGCATCCGAAGCCCCGCTACATTCAGGACGATACGGGAATGCAGTATATCACCATTAACGTAAAAGCCCTGCAACCCATCATTGACCGACTAACCCAACTTAAAGTGCCGTTTTTGGGCAGTACGCCCACGCCCCTAAATGAGAAAGCGCACTTTGTTTTTGTACAGGACCCCGATGGCAATTTCGTGGAACTGATTGGTCCGCTCCAGTAGCCTTTACAAACCGATACTCATCTTTACCCAATGAAAAACAAGTTATTACGATCTGGGCTACTGGCAAGCGTTCTCCTGTTCCGGTGCCTGATAGCGGTAGCCCAAACGGCCCACAACCCCATCATTTTCGCCGACGTGCCCGACATGGCGATGATTCGGGTGGGCAACATGTATTACATGAGCAGCACCACGATGCACATGAGTCCGGGATTACCGATTATGAAGTCGAAAGACCTGGTGAACTGGCAGATGGTTGGTTACGCTTACGATACCCTGGCCAGTGTTGATGCGCTGAACCTGACCAACGGAAAAAGTACGTACGGCCGTGGCTCGTGGGCCAGCAGCCTGCGCTTTCATAACGGCACGTACTACGTGACTACCTTCGCTCAGACGACTGGCAAAACCTACATATACACCACTAAAAACATTGAAAAAGGTCCCTGGAAAGTAGCCTCATTTTCGCCGTCGTACCACGACCATAGCCTGTTTTTCGATGACGATGGTCGGGTTTACCTCATCTACGGAGCGGGTAAGCTCAAACTGATTGAACTCAGTGCTGATGTTTCCGGCGTGAAGCCCGGCACTACAGAGCAGGTCCTGATTGAAAACGCCAGTACACCTTCCGGAACGGGGGGTGGGCTGCCCGCCGAGGGGTCGCAATTGTTTAAAGTCAAAGGCAAGTATTACCTGTTCAACATTACCTGGCCCAAAGGGGGAATGCGGACGGTGGTCATTCATCGGGCCGACAAGATTACCGGTCCCTGGGAAGGCCGCATCGGACTGCAGGATAGGGGCGTTGCACAGGGTGGGCTTATCGACACCCCCGACGGGAAGTGGTATGCTTACCTTTTTCGTGATTTTGGCGGGGTAGGCCGCATTCCGTATCTGGTGCCGGTGGCCTGGGAAGATGGCTGGCCGGTGCTGGGTGTGAATGGCAAAGTACCCGAAACGCTCGACTTGCCCGCCAGCAAAGGACTAATTCCCGGCCTGGTTGCCTCCGACGAATTCACCCGCAAAAAAGGCGACCCCGCCCTGCCCTTAGTGTGGCAGTGGAACCACAACCCCGATAATAATCTGTGGTCAGTTTCGGACCGGAAAGGGTTTCTTCGCCTGAAAACCGGGCGAACAGATACGTCATTTGTGATGGCCCGCAATACCCTTACTCAGCGTACTATTGGCCCGGAAAGTTCGGGGGCTACCGCGCTGGACGTATCAAACCTGAAGTCCGGTGACTTTGCCGGACTTTGTCTATTACAGAAAAACTACGGCCTGGTGGGTGTCAAAGCCGAATCGGGCAGTAAGTCAATCGTGATGGTGAGTGCCGGTTCAGGGAAGCCTGTTGAGGTGCAGCGGGTGCCGCTGAGCCAGAAAACGGTCTATCTGAAAGCCGAGTGCGATTTCAAAGACCGCAAAGACACCGCCCATTTCTTCTACAGTCTGGATGGCAAAACCTGGACGGCCATTGGGGAGCCACTGAAGATGCCCTATACCCTCCCCCATTTTATGGGCTACCGCTTTGGCCTGTTCAACTACGCCACCCAAAAAACGGGCGGTTTTGCCGACTTCGACTATTTCCGGATAACCGATAATCTAGCCCCAAAGAAATAATGTATGACTGTTTATTCATAAACCGCAACCTGTTATACGTGATCGGCCTGTACCTGTTTCTAATGAGCCCACTATCTGCTCCTGCGCAACAGGCTTCCAATTACTCCCGCGTCAATACTTACGTCAACCCTGTATTGCCTGGCGACCACCCCGACCCGACGATGCTGAAGGTGGGCGATGATTTTTACCACTGCGGGTCCAGCTTCCACTTCACGCCCTACCTGCCCATTTACCACTCGAAAGATATGGTGCATTGGGAGGTGATTAGTCGGGTGGTGCCGCCGACGGCAAGCTTCGTCACCGACCGGCCGTCGGCGGGTATCTGGCAGGGGGCCATCACCTATTTCTACGGTTCGTACTGGATTTATTTCTCGGCCAACGGGCAGTGGTTTTCCAAAGCCAGCAACCCCAAAGGGCCGTGGTCGGAGCCGGTGCGCGTGAAAGGCAACCCAAAAACGGGACCGCTGGGCTACGACAATTCCATTTTCGTGGACGACGACGGCAAGCCATACATGGTGATTAAGAACGGGCAGAAAACCAACCGCATTCAGGAACTGGGCCAGGATGGTCAGCTTACTTCGTCGGTCATTGACCTCGACTGGGTGAACGCCAAACTCCAGTACAGCTGGGCGGAAGGGCCGGTGATGTGCAAACGGAATGGCTTCTACTACTACTTCCCGGCGGGCGACGTATCGGGCGGGCAGTACGCCATGCGTGGCAAAGCCCTCACCGCCGACTCAACCCAATGGGAGCGACTCGGTAATTTCTTCAAACCTATCACCGATTCAACAGTTGGCTTCCGTCGCCCGAACCATATTTCGGCACCGATCCAATTGACCGATGGTACCTGGTGGACGATTGGACAGAGTTATGAGAAGCCGCTACAAGGCGCAGACTGGTCGGGTGTGGGTCGGCAAACAGGTTTGTATCAGGTCATTTGGGAAGGGGACCGTCCGTACGGCGTGCCCCCCACCACACAGCCCGTCGTTAAACCCAATCTGCCACAGGGAGGAATTTTGTGGCGCAGTGTTCAATCTGATCAGTTTGATAAAGAGACTCTTTCGCTGAACTGGCATTTTCTGAGTAAGCACGCTGCCAGCCGGTATTCGCTGTCGGACCGGAAAGGCTGGGTGCGGCTCTCGCCCGACACAGCCCGCGTACACCTGATGCAGAAAGAAACCGACCACTATTATTCGGCCGTGACGCGGGTTGATCTCAACGCCGATGAGGCTACTGCTAAAGCTGGCCTTTACCTGACCAATGGCAATCAGAAGGTATTCGTGCAGCTTTACAGCGGGTTCGACGGGGGCAGGAAAATCGTTTTCAAACTCGATACGGCCACCCGCTCTGTGCCAAATACAATAGGCAACGTGGTCTGGCTAAAAGTAACACGCTACGAGCATCAGCTAACCGGCTATTATAGTAGAGACGGTAAGAAATGGATGAGCGTTGGCGCTCCCATTAGCGCGGTCAACCTGGACAAGGCCCAGCCCAATTTCAACTCGTGGGTAGGTACTAGTGTGGGCTTGTTCGCCGAAGGCAAACCCGCCGACTTCGATTTCTTCGTGTGCAAGGATGGCTTTTCGAGTCTCCCCGCCGTGGGCTACAGCAATTATTACGGCGTCGAGAAAGTAGGCAGCTCGGCCATGAAGGCTGTTACGAATGATTCCGATAAGGGTGGCTGGTTCATGCTGTCGGGCGTGGATTTGGGCAGCGGGAAAGATGTTGCCAAACAGATTCAGGTACAGCTATCGGCAGCTGGCGCAGGAAATCTGGAAATCTGGCTCGACGACCTGACCACCGGGAAAAAGATTGCCAATATACCGTTCAAGTCAACCGGTAGTACTACTGATTTGAGGACATTGAGCCAATCAGTAAAAGGTGTTTCGGGCCATCACGACGTCTTTGTGAAGTTCCCGGCCGGACAGGCTAAAATCGCCACCATCAAAGCGGTACAGTTTCAAAAATAGTCATTCATTTTTTCGTCGTAAAAACGATAAGCCGAATAGTCTAAATCGAACAGAACCATGAAAACAAAGCATCTAAGCGTACTGATAATAAGCCTGTTGTGCACGACCCTGAACGTATTCGCCCAGGACAAAAACTTTTATATTTTTCTCTGCTTCGGGCAGTCCAATATGGAGGGTAATGCCAAAATCGAACCTCAGGATACGGTCAATGTGAACCCCCGATTTCAGGTAATGGAAGCGGTTGACTGCCAAGCTATTAATCGAACAAAAGGAAACTGGTACACCGCCGTTCCACCCTTATGCCGCTGCAAAACCGGACTCACCCCCGCCGATTACTTTGGTCGGGAGCTGGTAGCTAATCTTCCCGAAAAGGTTCGGGTTGGTGTGATCAACGTAGCGGTGGGTGGCTGCAAAATCGAACTGTTCGATAAGGACCATTACGAATCGTACGTCACGACAGTGCCGGGCTGGATGAAAAATTTCATTGGAGAATACGGCGGCAATCCGTACGGCCGACTGGTCGAAATGGCGAAACTGGCGCAGAAAGACGGGGTTATTAAGGGCATTTTACTCCATCAGGGCGAGTCGAATACGGGCGATACGCTCTGGACAAAAAAAGTGCAGGTCGTATACGAAAACCTGATGCACGACCTGAACCTGAAACCCAAAAAAGTACCTCTATTGGCGGGTGAAACGGTCAACGCCGACCAGAACGGTAAGTGCGCGAGTATGAATAAAATCATCGCCACGCTCCCAAAAACCGTGAAAAATGCGCACGTAATATCCTCGGCTGGCTGTACGGACTCGGCCGACGACCTGCACTTCAACGCGGCCGGATACCGGGAATTGGGAAAACGCTATGCCGCCGAGATGCTGTCGCTGCTGGGCATTAAACCAACGGCGATGAACTAAAGGTGAGGCCTTTTCCAGAATGAGGTTTGGTAGTGAGTGAGAACAGGATTCCGATTGAGACCCAAAAAGATGAAGCGCTTCGATTTATCAATGTCGTCCGAAAATGCCTGGTGTAGCCGTAGAAAAGCGTCGTTCGTAGCCGCATTTACTAGTTGGTTTGTCGCCATTTCTTTTATGGCAAACGCGCAGGAAATCATCCCGTTGTACCCCGGCGAAGTTCCGAATTCGAAAGTTTCGGATGTGCAGGAGTCTGGAGCGGCATCGGGGGTATTGAAAGGCATTACCAAACCCACTCTTGAGTACTTTAAGCCCGCAGCCGACAAGGCGTCCGGGGCCGCTGTCATCATCATTCCGGGTGGCGGATACGGAGTAGTTGTCTATCAGGGCGAAGGCGTTGGCACCGCCAAAGCGATGGCCGAAAAAGGCGTTGCTGCCTTTGTGTTGAAGTACCGGCTGCCGAGTGATGTCATCATGCCCGACAAGAAAATCGGCCCGTTGCAGGATGCCCAGCAGGCCATTAAACTGGTGCGGGATAATGCCGATAAGTGGGGAATTGACAAAACCAAAATCGGGATTATGGGCTTCTCGGCGGGTGGCCACCTGGCGTCAACAGAAGCTACGCACTTTGAAAAGGCCTATATCGAGAATAGCAACAACACCAGCCTGCGGCCCGACTTTCAAATTTTGGTGTACCCGGTTATCAGCATGCAGGACAGCCTCGCACACGGCGGTTCGCACGATAACCTGTTGGGCAAAAATCCATCGCAGCAGGATGTCGACCTCTTTTCCAATGAGTTGCAGGTTCGTGCCAACACGCCCCCGACGTACCTGACCCACGCGGCCGACGACAAAGTGGTCGACGTGGATAACAGCATTATCTATTTCGAGACGCTCCGGCACCTGAAAGTGCCGGTCGAAATGCACATCTACCCCAAAGGTGACCACGGCTTTATTTTCCGACATCCGGGTTGGATGGAACCGCTGTTCGCCTGGATGCAACTCAACAACTGGGTCAAAAATAACTGATGCCGTTTTGTCCTCAGTTACGCTCTTTCACTCATTCACCCTTTCGCTCTTTATTTCCATATGAAACGAATCGCCTTACTCTTCCCGCTTCTCCTGAGCATCCAGATTGCCTCCTGGTCGCAGCCTGCACCGGTTTCGGTGCCTCTGGCATCGGCAAACCAAAACGGGATATCAGGAAAAGCGAAGTTGGCTACAGGGCATAGCTCCACTAACCCAGAAAGGGAGAATCAACGGGAAAGTTATGTTGACCAGCACACTCAATTTCCGGAGCCAACCCCTCCGCAACCCGTTGGCCCACTTCCGAGCCAAAACCAGTTGCGCTGGCAAAAAATGGAATACTATGCCTTCATCCATTTTTCCATCAATACCTACACCGATATGGCCTGGGGTTTGGATAGCGAAGACCCCAGGCTGTTCAATCCGACAAAACTGGATTGCCGGCAATGGGCACGCATTTGTAAAGAGGCCGGTATGAAAGGCATCATTTTTACGGCAAAACACCACAGCGGATTTTGTCTCTGGCCCTCAAAATACACCGACTACTCCGTAAAAAATGTACCTTGGCGAAATGGGAAGGCCGATATCGTACGGGAACTGGCTGATGCCTGCAAGGAATACGGTCTGAAGTTCGGCGTGTACCTGTCGCCCTGGGACCGCAACCATGCCGACTACGGAAAGCCGGAATACATCACGTATTTCCGAAACCAGCTGACGGAACTGCTGACCAACTACGGTGACATTTTTGAGATATGGTTCGATGGCGCCAACGGTGGGTCAGGTTACTACGGCGGGGCGAACGAAACCCGTAAAATCGATTCAAAAACCTACTACGACTGGCCGAACACATACAAACTCGTGCGTAAACTCCAGCCCAACATCGTCATCTGGAATGACGGAGGTGAGCGGGCCGACCTGCGCTGGGTGGGTACCGAGGCCGGATACGTAGGCGAAACCAACTGGAGTTTATTGAATGCAACGGGCGATGTGCCAGAGGAAATGCTGCGCCACGGCGTAGAAAATGGTAATGCCTGGGTACCGGGCGAGGTAAACACGTCTATTCGGCCGGAGTGGTTCTATCACGAACGCGAGGACAAAAAAGTAAAAACGTTGCCCCAACTGATGGATACGTACTACAATTCCATTGGTCGGAATGCAACGTTGCTGCTCAATTTCCCAATCATGCCCAATGGGCTGATTAACAAATTGGACGAAAAAGCCGTCCAGGCATTTGCCAAAGCGACCAAAGAAGCCTTCGCTCTGAACCTGGCCAAAAACGCCCGTGCCACGGCTTCCCAGACAAGGGGGAAAGACTCAGCGTATGAAGCCCGTAAAGCCATTGATACCGACACAGAAAGCTACTGGGCAACGGACGATAACGTTCGTAACGCATCGTTAACGATAGAGTTCAACAAACCCACGACGTTCAATCGGTTTCTGGTGCAGGAACCCATCCGGTTAGGGCAACGGGTCAAAGCGTTTACGGTAGAGGGCTTCGTCGATGGTAGCTGGAAAGAGCTTGCCAAGGAAACGACCATTGGGTACAAGCGTATTCTCCGGTTTCCGACCGTTGAGGCTACGCAACTACGGCTGACGATTCTGGATGCCAAAGGCTGCCCGCTGATTTCAAACCTCGAAGTCTATAATGCCCCGCTGATTTTAACGCCCCCCATCATTACCCGCGATAAGGCTGGCGATATTCACCTCAAGCCCGGCGATACCGAATCAGAATTATACTATACCCTCAACGGAAGCACACCAACGGCAACCGCTACCAAATACACTGGCCCTGTGAAAACCAGTTCTGGAAAAGCTGAACTCAAGGCCATCGCCTACAATCCGTACACGAAACAAAGCAGTATCGTTAGCGACGAGAAATTTGACATCGCCCGCAGTGCCTGGAAAATCGTGAGTACGGATGCGAAGTCGGCGTACCAACTTTTGGATGGGAACCCCGGTACGTCCTGGCATCAACCCAAAGACCAGAAAATGCCCGCAGACCTGGTCATTGACTTGGGTAAAGAAGAAAATCTGGCCGGATTCCGGTACCTGCCTGCCCAAAACTGGTGGGAAGAAGCCAGCATTATCACCCAGTACCAATTTGAGGTGTCAACCGATAATTCAAGCTGGAAGCGGGTGAGTGAAGGCGAGTTTTCGAACATCAAAAACAGCCCGGTCTGGCAGACAAAATCATTCGAACCGATCCGCGCCCGATACATCAAACTACGGGCTTTGAAAAATACACAGGAGAAATCGGCATCGGGCTATGCAGAGATTGACATTGTTACCCAGTGATAGTGGGATTGTAAGCACAGTGCTGTTTTGCCATACTGTAGCTTTCTACTACACTATGGATTGATTAATAGCTAGTTGTTACGGATGAAAAAAAAATCAATGCATTTACCCTTTTCTCACATAGACCAATAACCAAATGACACGCACAATCTTAGCGGCCTTCGTGGTAGCCACGTTACTAAGTATAAACTGTTTTTCGCAGGCCAGCCAGCCTACAGAAGATTTTAAACCTTCTTCGCTAAACCAGCCGGGGCAGGAGTACCCGCAGGTGAATTCGCAGGGCTACGCCCGCTTCCGCATCAATGCCCCCAAAGCCGACAGTGTAAAAGTGAGCCTGGGACTGGGCGGCCGGGGAGGAACACAACTCACCAAAGGCGCTGACGGCTACTGGACCGGCACCACGGAAGGCCCGATGGATGAAGGTTTCCACTACTACAACGTAACGATCGATGGCGGCAAATTCAACGACCCCGGAGCCAAGAATTATTACGGGTCTGTCCGGTGGGAGAGCGGCATTGAGATACCCGCTCATGATCAGGATTTCTATGCCCTCAAAGACGTTCCGCACGGTAACGTGCAGCAGATTCTGTTCCCTTCAAAAAGCACCGGTACACCCCGCCGGGCGTTCGTGTACACACCACCGGGCTACGAAACTGACAAGTCGAAAAAGTATCCGGTGCTGTACCTACAACACGGCTGGGGCGAAGACGAAACGGCCTGGAGTAATCAGGGACACGCGAATCTGATTATGGACAACCTGATTGCAGCCGGTAAGACCAAGCCGTTCCTGATTGTGATGACCTACGGCATGACCAATGAGGTGAAGTGGGGAAAGATACGGGAGTTCAAAATCGACCCCTTCCAGACGGTGCTGACCACTGAGCTGATTCCGTACGTGGACGCCAACTTTCGCACCCTGGATAACCGGGATAACCGGGCGATGGCAGGCCTTTCGATGGGCGGTATGGAAACGCATACCATTACCCTCAACAAACCGGAAACGTTCGGCTACTACGCCCTGCTCAGCGGTGGCCTGTACAATCCCGATGAACTGAAAGACAAGGCAAAGCCAAAACTCGTTTTTATTAGCTGCGGCAGCAAGGAACGGCCCGATGGTGTAAAGAAATCAGTCGATGAATTGAAAGGGGCCGGATACAATGCGGTGTCATACGTTTCTCAGGATACGGGTCACGAATTCCAGACCTGGCGCCGTAGTCTGCACGAGCTGGCTCCGATGCTGTTTAAGTAGTGGGCGGCTGTCTCTTTTGCCATGCTGACGAAGGAAGCATCTTAACAC
Source organism: Spirosoma spitsbergense DSM 19989 (assembly GCF_000374085.1). Taxonomy (GTDB): domain Bacteria; phylum Bacteroidota; class Bacteroidia; order Cytophagales; family Spirosomataceae; genus Spirosoma; species Spirosoma spitsbergense. Next base: position 46,954 of record NZ_KB893563.1, read on the forward strand.
ATCCTCCTCCTGAGCCTGGATAACTCAAGATGCTTCCTTCGTCAGCATGACAAAAATAGAAATGCAGGAAGCAGGCATCCTGGAAACTGATTTTCTGCCCATATCCTGTTTACTGAAAGATGCCATGAAAAAGAAATTGATACGTAACGCATTACCGGGTCGGCATTGGTTACTGCTACTACTCACCGGTATCTATTTATTGACACCGCAGGAGGTTTTTGCCCAGTCAACCAAAACGGCAACCAAACCCGGCTACCGAAATCTGTTTCGCGAACTGGGCTACAAACAGGCCGACATCGACGCGAAAGTAGCCAAGGCATACCACGACGTGTTTGAAGGACCGAACAAGGTTTATTTTGAAGTGGGCGATACAATGGCGTACGTATCGGACGTAAAGAACCACGATGCCCGCACCGAAGGGCTTTCCTATGGCATGATGGTGGCCGTACAACTTGGCAAGAAAGACGTGTTTGATCGGATCTGGCGGTGGTCGAAAATGTATCTGCAACACCAGAGCGGGCCGCGTGAAGCGTATTTCGCCTGGAGCATTAACCCGCAGACGATGAAGAAAAACTCGGAGGGATCAGCGTCCGACGGTGAACTGTATTACATCACCAGTCTGCTGTTTGCGGCCAACAAATGGGGTAACGACACAGGCATCAATTATTACGGCGAAGCCCGAAGAATCCTGGATGCCATGTGGAAGAAAGACGGTACGGGTAACATCTATAACCTCATCAACACCGATACCAAGCAGATTTCCTTCGTACCCGAAGGTAACAACTATACCTGGACCGACCCGTCGTACCACCTGCCCGCCTTTTACGAAACATGGGTCATGTACGCCAAAGACGGCCACGAAGCATTTTACAAAGCCTGCGCTGATACCTCGCGGGCATTTCTGCACCGGGCCTGCAATCCGGTTACGGGCCTCAACGCCGACTACACGGAGTTTAGCGGCAAACCGCACGACACGCGTTGGTCGCCCTCGGCCTTTCGGTATGATTCGTGGCGGGTGCCGATGAACATCACCATGGATTATACCTGGTTTGGCAAAGACAAAGCGTGGCAGGAAGACTACGCCAAACGGTTCCAGAATTTCCTGCGCTCCAAAGGCATCGACACGTTTGAGGACCAGTTTAACCTGGATGGGTCGCGCCCCGAGTTTATTCTGCAGGCTGGGCCGGTGAAGAAACTCCGTCACTCTCTTGGGCTGGTATCCACGTCGGCAACGCTGTCGCTCATTAACAAAGAAAAAAACAGCCGCGATTTTGTAACTGCCCTCTGGAACGCCAAACTGGAACCCTACGACGACGGCTATTTCGACCCGTATTACGACGGCCTGCTCTATCTGTTCAGCCTCATGCATTTGAGCGGCAAATACCAGATCATCACGCCACAAACGAAGTAAATCTCCTTGACCATGAAACGACTCATTATATTATTGGCTGCTATATGCTTATTCTGCCTCGGCAGCCATGCCCAGCCTACTGAAAAAGAAGGCCCAAAGGGCTTCGACCAGGTACGGGCGGGAATAGCCACGGGCAAACTGGATTCAGTCAGCTACGAATCCAAAACCGTCGGCACCACCCGGAAAGCGCTGGTGTACACCCCGCCGGGGTATTCGAAAAGGAAGAAATATCCCGTGCTGTATCTGCTGCACGGCATTGGGGGCGACGAGAAGGAATGGCTCAAGGGCGGCAGTCCGCAAGTGATTCTGGATAACCTCTACGCCGAAAACAAACTGGAGCCGATGATTGTGGTGATGCCCAACGGTCGGGCCATGAAAGACGACCGCGCCGTTGGCAACATCATGGCCCCCGACAAAGTGCAGGCCTTCGCCACCTTCGAACAGGATTTACTCACCGACCTCATCCCATTCGTGGAGAAGAAGTACTCGACGCTGACCGACCGCGAACACCGCGCCATTGCCGGTCTGTCGATGGGGGGCGGTCAGTCGCTGAATTTCGGGTTGGGCAATCTGGACAAATTCGCGTGGGTAGGCGGCTTCTCATCGGCTCCCAATACCAAAAAGCCCGAAGAGCTGGTGCCGAATCCCGAGGAGGCCAAACAGAAACTAAAGCTGCTCTGGATCTCGTGCGGGGATGCCGACGGGCTGATTTCGTTCAGCAAACGGACGCATGACTATCTTTACCAGAACGGGGTGCCGCACATTTACTACGTCGAACCCGGTGGACACGATTTCAAGGTCTGGAAAAACGGGCTGTATATGTTCTCGCAGTTCCTGTTCAAGCCAGTCGATGTATCGTCGTTATCGAAATACACCCTGCTGGGTTCACCGGCTTCGACCAACATCCGTAACGCCAAATACCCGCAGATTTTGCCGGACAACCGCGTCGTGTTCCGCGTCAAAGCACCCGATGCGCAGAAGGTGCAGATCGATTTGGGCAAGAAGTACGACATGGTGAAAGATACCAGCGGTTTCTGGACCGTCACCACCGATTCCATCAGCCGGGGTTTTCATTATTACTCGCTACTGGTAGACGGGGTGGCCATCGCTGACCCCGCCAGTGAAAGTTTTTATGGCATGGGCCGCATGGCCAGCGGCATCGAAATCCCCTATAAAGACGGTGGCTTCTACGCCCTGAAAGATGTCCCTCACGGCGACATTCGTATCAAACGCTACCTCTCCAAAGCCACGAATAGCTGGCGCGAAATGTACGTGTACACGCCACCCGGCTACGACAAATCGACCGAAAAATACCCGGTGCTGTACCTGCTGCACGGTGGTGGTGAAGACCAGCGCGGTTGGGCTACGCAGGGCAAAACGGACCTAATTCTCGACAACCTGATTGCCCAAAACAAAGCCAAACCCATGATCATCGCCATGCTCGACGGCAACGTAGGCGGTCCCGGTGGCCTGGCCGGTTTCAACGAAAACGTGTTGCGGGCCTTTGAAAACGAACTCAAAATGGGTGCAATTCCCTTCGTGGAAAACAATTTTCGGGTCGAAGCCGACGCCAAACATCGGGCGCTGGCGGGCCTCTCGATGGGTGGGTTGCAGACGCTGTACGCGGGTATCAAAAACAACGCTATGTTCTCGTCGCTGGGCGTGTTCAGCTCGGGCTGGTTTGCCAATAGCCCCACCCTATCAGACCCGCAGTACGCGTTCATGAAGACCAACGCCAGTGCCATCAACGCCAGCCTGAACCCCCTATGGATTTCGCAGGGCGGCAAAGAAGATATAGCCTGGCAGAACTGCCAGATTATGATGAAGAAGTTCGATGATATGGGCATCAAGTACCAGTACAGCGAATACGCCGGTGGGCACTCATGGCCGGTCTGGCGGCATGACCTGTTCGCCTATTCGCAGTTGCTGTTCAAGTGAAGACAAAAACACAATAAACTCAAAAACGACACCTCTCATGCTTCTGAAAAAACTGGCCATTACCACCAGAACGGCTGTACTTTTACTGGCAAACCTGTCACTGCTGCATAGTGCCGCACTGGCCCAAACGATTCCTTCGCTGAGGGATACCTTCAAAAAGGACTTTGGCATTGGAACGGCCCTGAACAACGCACAAATCAACGAAACGAACCCGCAAACGACGGCGTTCATTGCCCGCCAGTTCAACATGGCTACACCCGAAAACATCATGAAATCGGCGCTGATCCATCCGGGATGGGATACGTACGATTTCGAAATGGCCGATAAGCTGATAGCATTCGGCAAGAAGCACGATATCAAGATCAACGGACATACCCTGATCTGGCATAGTCAGTTGCCAGCGTTTATCCGGGGCATCCACAGCAAGGATTCCATCCAGACGTTTTTCACCAATCACATTAAAACCGTTGCCAGCCGATACGATGGCAAGGTTTTCTCGTGGGATGTCGTCAACGAAGCGCTGAATGAGGACGGCACGATGCGAAAATCGGTTTTCCTGCAATACCTCGGCGATGATTTCGTGACGGAAGCGTTCCGGCTGGCCCAGCAGGCCGCACCGAAAACCGAGCTGTACTACAACGACTATAACAACGAACAACCCAAAAAGCGGGCGGGCTGTATAGACTTGATCAGGAAGATAAAAGCCGCCGGGGTTCGCATTGATGGCGTGGGTATTCAGGGACACTGGCACGTGGGTAGAATTCCGCTGAAAGACATTGAAGAGAGTATCCTGCAATATGCCGCCCTGGGGGTAAAGGTCATGTTTACCGAACTGGACATTGAGGTGTTGCCCCGCAATTTTCAGGGAGCCGACGTGGGTCAGCGGATGACCGCCAACGCCCAGTCAAACCCCTACCCCACCGCCCTGCCCGACAGTGTGCAAACCCAACTGGCTGCTGATTACGAAGCCCTGTTCAAGCTATTTCTGAAGCACAAAGACAAAATCACCCGTGTAACATTCTGGGGTGTTAACGACGGCGATAGCTGGCTCAACAACTGGCCTATTCGAGGCCGGACCAGCTACCCACTACTATTTGACCGGAAAGACCAGCCTAAGCCCGCTTTTTACAAAGTAATTGCCACCGTGAAATAAGGTCATCAGCTAGCCGTCTTTACCAATGTTGAGACACGATCAAATTGGTATCTATCCGGGGCAGGCAAACTAAATAGACATGAAATCAACGCTGATACTGGCCTTGTGGCTCTTCCTGTTAACCAGTGGTATCGCTCAAACGATCACCACGGGTAAATCATCCTTCGCAATTACGTCAGCGGTAATTTATGTTGATAGTAATGAGCCCGAACTCGTAAAAACGGCCGCGACACTATTGCAACAGGATATTGAGCTGGTAACCGGGAAAAAGATACCTATCATCACCGGGAATGCACAAGCCCACAAGAATGTCATTGCCATTGGCACGATTCAGCAGTCTGCCTTTTTAAAACAACTGGCTTCTCAAAGGAAAATAAACCTCGACTCCATCAGTGGAAAATGGGAAGCTTCATTAATACAGACCATTAGTAACCCCGCCAAAGGAATAGCCCATACCCTTGTGGTGGCGGGCAATGACCGCCGTGGTACGGCATATGGCGTATTCGAACTGTCGAAGCAGATTGGTGTTTCGCCCTGGTACTGGTGGGCTGATGTTCCCGTTGTGAAGCAAAAAGAGATTTACATCAGGGAGAACATCACCCTGACCGATGCGCCGAACGTAAAATACCGGGGCTTGTTCATCAACGATGAAGCCCCCGCCCTTTCCGGTTGGACTAAGGAAAAATTCGGGGGATTCAACCATAAATTTTACAAGAAATTCTTTGAACTGGTGCTTCGGCTGAAAGGTAACTACATCTGGCCTGCCATGTGGGGCAATGCCTTTTATGCGGATGATTCGCTGAACATTAAAGCTGCCGATACATTCGGTATTGTCATTGGCACGTCGCACCACGAGCCGCTGATGCGGGCACACGACGAGTGGCGCCGGGTTGGGGGTGGCCAGTGGAATTACGAAACCAACGCCGGGAAGCTGCAACAGTTCTGGCGGGATGGCATGAAACGGGCCACCAACGAGAAAATCGTCAGCGTTGGGATGCGGGGAGATGGCGATGCGCCCATGTCGAGAGAAACAGCTACGGCGCTATTGGAACGCATCGTGGCCGACCAGCGAACCATTATCAGTGAGGTAACGGGCAAGCCAGCCGCCGAAACGCCCCAACTCTGGGCATTGTATAAAGAGGTGCAGGATTACTACGACAAGGGGATGCGGGTACCGGACGACGTTACCCTGCTGCTTTCCGACGACAACTGGGGTAACCTCCGCAAACTGCCCCGGCTGGGCGAAAAACCGCGTAAGGGAGGCTACGGAATTTACTACCATTTTGATTACGTCGGCGGTCCCAGGAACTACAAATGGCTGAACACCAACCCCCTTCCCCGAATCTGGGAGCAGATGCACCTGGCCTGGGAGTATAAGGTACGGGATATCTGGATTGTCAACGTAGGGGATATCAAACCCATGGAGTTCCCCATTTCCTTTTTCCTTGACTACGCCTGGAACCCCGAAAAGATTGGTGCCGATGATCTTAGTGCGTACACGGAGAAATGGGCCACCGCCCAGTTTGGGAAACAACATGCCAGAGACATAGCCAACTTACTCGCAAAATACGCGAAATACAACGCTCGCCGGAAGCCGGAACTCCTCGATGCCAACACGTATAGCCTGGCCACGGGCGAGTGGAAAACAGTAGTTGACGAGTATACGGAGCTTCTGAAAAAAGCGGAGCAGGTAGACAACGCCCTACCCGCTGACTACAAGGATGCTTACTTTCAGTTGGTGCTGCACCCGATAAAAGCCTGCGCTAACCTGTATGCGATGTATTACAACGTGGCTCTCAACAAGGACGCCTACCAGCACAGAGAAAAAGAGACCAACCTGTATGCCGATAAGGTCAAAGAACTATATGCCAGTGACTCGTTAATCACGCAACAATACCACCAGTTGAACAACGGTAAGTGGAATCATCTGATGAGTCAGACGCACATAGGGTACACGTACTGGCAGCAGCCCGACCAGCAAAAAATGCCCGAAGTCCACTACCTGCCCGCCGATTCAACGATAGCGGGTGAGCGCGTCACTACTTCTGAAAACAAACAGGGACAAAAGTCGGCGATGGTAAGCACACCCGTTTTTTACCAGGACGCGAAGAGGGGCATTTCCATCGAAGCCGACCATTATACCAAAGCCATCAATACGAATGGTATCAACTGGAAAACCCTGCCCGATCATGGCCGGACAGGGTCAGCAATAACGCCTTTTCCCGTTACGGCGAGTGAGCAAAAACCGGGCGGCAACGCTCCGCATCTACAGTACGACATTGATACCCAGAGCCAGGGGGAGTTTACTATCCATGCCTACTTCTCGCCCACGCTGAATCTATTCAGGGATGAAAATGGGCTGCAATACGCCATCTCGGTGGATGACGAAGTACCGCAAATCGTCAGCATTAACAAAGAAGACAAAACCAGCGACAAGGGTATCTGGAATAAATGGGTATCGGAGAGCATCATCATCAAATCCACTTCCCACAAAATCACCAGACCTGGCAAACACACCGTGAACTACTGGATGGTGAACCCCGGCGTCGTTTTACAGAAACTGGTGGTAGATTTTGGTGGCCTGGAGAAGAACTACCTCGGCCCGGAAGAAACAATGGCAGAAATCATCAAAAAATAAGCAAATGCACGTCAAATCCTCCTTTGCTGTGGGCCTGTACCTCATTGGTCTGCTGCTGGCGACAGCCGTAAACGCCCAGCTTCGATTACCCAAACTCGTCAGCGATGGCATGGTGCTGCAACGCGATGCCCCCCTGAAAATTTGGGGCTGGGCCGGTGCAGATGAGAAAATCACCGTACGGTTCAAAAACAAGACCTACAAAACGGTAACCGGAGCGAATGGTCAGTGGCAGGTAAAGCTCCCCCCCACGCCAGCGGGTGGCCCGTTTACAATGGACATCGCCGGTAAATCCCGGCTTACTGTAAAGGATATTCTGATTGGTGATGTGTGGTTTTGCAGCGGACAGAGCAACATGGTTCACCAGATGAACATTCATGATGTGCGGTACGCCAGGGAGATTGCCGAGGCCAACGATCCGCAGATACGGCAGTTCTGGGTTCCTACCCTGACCAGCCTGCAAGGCCCCCAGAACGAACTTCCGAACGGGCAATGGAAAGCAGCCGTTGGGGAGGACGTTCGGCCATTTTCGGCGGTGGCTTACTTCTTCGCCAAAAAACTGTACGCGAACTATAAAATCCCCATCGGTATCATCAACGCCAGCGTGGGCGGTACCCCCATCGAAGCCTGGACGAGCGAACAGGGACTAACCAACTTTTCAGCCCTGCAAGCAACGATTGAGAAAAACAAAGACACCACCTATACCAATAGCTTGACCCGGCGACCAACCACCCCTGCCAACCGGCCCGCCCCACCCGTTGATTTAGGGATGGCGGGGGATACAAAATGGTACGAAACGTCGTATACACCCAAAGGCTGGCGTCCCATCAACGTCCCGGGCTATTGGGAAGATCAGGGCATCAAAGATTTGAATGGCGTGGTGTGGTACCGCAAAGAAATTGACCTGCCGGCGTCAATGGCGGGTAAGCCGGCCAAAGTTTTCCTGGGCCGAATTGTTGACGCCGATGAACTGTACATCAACGGTAAATCGGTTGGGAAAACGACGTACATGTACCCCCAGCGTCGGTATCCGGTACCGGCCGATGTCCTGAAAGCAGGCAAGAACGTCTTCGTCGTGCGCGTCACCAATAATGCTGGTAAAGGAGGCTTCGTCCCCGACAAACCCTACTGTGTTTTCGCCGGGGCCGATACGGTTGACCTGAAAGGCACCTGGCAGTATAAAGTGGGCACCGCTAACCGGCCCCTTGCGGGTGGCGGCTTTGGTGGGGGCAATCCAGCCGGGGGCATCAACGCCCAGAACCAGCCAACGGCGTTGTATAACGCCATGGTAGCCCCCGAAATAAACTACGCCATCAAAGGGTTTTGCTGGTACCAGGGCGAAAGCAATGCCGGGAAACCACAGGAATACGAACAATTACAGATTGCGTTAATCAACGACTGGCGGCAGAAATGGCAGCAGGGAGACCTCCCTTTTCTGTATGTGCAGCTTCCGGGCTTCATGGACTACAGTTATCAACCCACCGAGAGTGGTTGGGCGGTATCAAGGGAAGGCCAACTCAAAGCCCTCTCTGTCCCCAATACGGCCATGGCCGTGGCTATTGACCTGGGCGAATGGAACGACATCCACCCCGACAATAAAAAAGATGTGGGCGAACGGCTGGCGCTGGCAGCTATGAAACTAGCCTACAAGGAAAACCTGGTTTCTTCCGGCCCACTCTACCAATCGGCCTCGGTTGAAGGCAACAAAATCGTGGTTAGCTTCACTAACGTCGGCGGTGGGCTGAGAACCAGCGACGGGGAGGCATTGAGTGAATTCGCCGTTGCCGGGAGCGATAAAAAGTTTGTCTGGGCGAAAGCCAAAATCGAAGGTGACAAAGTAGTCGTGCAGAGTGATGAAGTCGCTAATCCGCACTATGTGCGTTACGCCTGGGCCGATAATCCGGTCAACCCAAACTTATACAACAAAGAGGGGTTGCCAGCTTCTCCCTTCCGAACCGATCAGTAAGCAGTTTCTCAACCCCGATTATCATGAAAAAATACGTAGCGTTCGTGCTGTCGTTGTGCCTTTCGTACGCAGGGGTAGCCCAGCAAACAGTCATCGACAGCAGCAAATATCCTCCACTTAAAACCTGGACGGCCGATCAGGATCAGGCCAATATGATGCAGCAGTTGGGCATCAAAAAGCTAAGGCCCGGCCCCAGCGGCAATGAGTCGGCCCCCAACCATGCCAATTACGACGAATCGCAGGCCGACCCCTGTCCGCAGTTGCCCGATGTACTCACCACGAAGAACGGGAAAAAAGTAACTACGCCCGATCAATGGTGGACCGTCCGTCGTCCCGAACTGATCGACGCTTTTGAGCGCGAAATGTACGGCCACGTGCCCAGGAACGTACCCAAAGTGACCTGGATCACAAAAGTCACCGACAATGAAATGGTGGGCCGGATTCCGGTGGTGGCTAAACACCTGACTGGCCATGTCGACAACAGCGACTACCCGTTGATTGACGTGAACATCAACATGGTGCTGGTGCTGCCACAGAACGTGAAAGGCCCCGTTCCGGTCCTGATGATGTTTGGCTTCTTCCCGCCTGCTCTACCCGCTCCGGCCCAGCCATCGCTGGCCGACATGGAAAAAATCAATACGGCGTTCAAAGAGATGATGATCAGGCAGAATCCGGAGATGAAAGCCATTTTTGACAAGTATCCGGCTTATGCGCCCATAACCAGACTACCCGGACCCAATTTCTTTGCCCCGGCCCCAAACGGCGATTCACCGCCAACCGAACAACTGCTGGCGGCTGGCTGGGGCTATTGCGCCGTAGAGCCGAACAGCATACAGGCCGACAATGGTGCCGGTCTGACGCGGGGTATCATTGGTCTGGTGAACAAAGGTCAGCCCCGCAAACCCGATGATTGGGGTGCTTTGAGAGCCTGGGGATGGGGTGCCTCCCGGGCGTTGGACTATCTGGAAACCGAACCACAGGTGAATGCCAGACAGGTTGGTATTGAAGGGGTTTCGCGGTATGGCAAAGCGGCCCTGGTCACGATGGCTTTCGACCAGCGTTTTGCGCTGGGGCTTATCGGTTCATCGGGTAAGGGCGGTACAACCCTACAACGCCGGGTGTTTGGCGAGGCCGTTGAGAGCCTTGCCGGTAGCGGAGAATACCACTGGATGGCCGGTAACTACCTGAAGTACGCGACCGACGAATCATCCTTTGGCCGCAAGACCGGTTGCGACCTTTCCGTCGACGCGCATGAACTACTGGCCCTTTGTGCGCCACGACCTACCTTCGTCAGTTATGGCATACCCGAAAAAGGGGACGCCAAATGGCTCGACCAGACCGGAAGCTACAAGGCCACCGTGGCTGCCGGACCTGTGTTCAAACTGCTGGGAGTACGGGATTTGGGCGTAGGTAATGAGTATATGACCGAAAAAATGCCCCCCGTACTAAGCGGCCTTATGGATGGCGAACTGGCCTGGCGGCAACATAATGGCGGCCATACGGATGCGCCCAATTTTCAGTATTTCATTCCCTGGGCCAGTAAATTGCTGAAGTACGACCGAACAGCTAAGCAATGAGCCGCGACCGGAAACACAGCACTGATCTTTTCCGTGTAGACAACTAGTGCACTACCAATAAAATAGCTTCCGGTTCGGGATACGTAACCGTGTCCAGGATAAGAAACTGTGTTGTTTCATCACGTGAATACGGGATTACAAACGGCCCGGCAACGCGACGCGGTCGAGGCCTTACGGGCCATGTTTCAGCCAAATACAATCCCGAGTTCACATTATATCAAAAGGCCCTGCTATCATCAGATAACAGGGCTTTTCTACATTTTGCACACTCGCGTTTACGGCTTAATGACTTTGAGCGTACGTTGCTGGTTACCAGTGCTGACATGCAGTAGATAAATCCCCCCGTCAGTACCCAGTGACAGCTCAACAGTTTCCGTCGAGGCTGCACGCCTGATTACTTGTTCATCGACCACACCGCCCGACAAATTCTGCACCCGCAACCATACAGCCTGACTTTCCGCTCCCTGAATCTCCACCCTGACCGTTTTACTCGCTACGGGATTACCTAATAACCGCACTTGAAGAAGGGGCATCGGCTCCGCTGCTATCCGGGTACCCGCATTGCAGCCCGCCAGCCAGCCATAGCTGAAACTAACACTTACCCCGCTCTGCACCGCCCGTAAACCGATGACCGGGTTGTCGGTGTACAGATTCAAGGTGTAGGGCCCTGGATTGGTCGTCGGCAGTAGCTCATTGACCACCGAGAAACTCACCGGTGCCCCGTTCAGGCCCCCATACTGGGGATTGAACGTGAGTCTCCGCTGGCCCGCTGACAGCACCTCGCAGCTGATGGTTTGAACCCCAGTGATGCTGAACGTAGCCGGCGGGGGCGTACCACCCGCCGGACTCACTGTGATGCTGAAGCTGGTGCTGGCCGACAGACTGCCCGGATCGGTCGCCCTCACCAGCACACTCGTGACACCGCTCATCGAAGGTGTTCCCGAGATAGTCGAAGGGGCCGTGAAACTCAGACCCGCGGGCAGACCACTCACCAACAGCGTCAACTGGTTGGGCGTCTCGGCATCGGTGAACACACTGGCCAGTGAGAGCGTGTAGCCCACACCCACCGTGGCCGACTGGGGCGACACCGGATTAGCCACCGTCGGAGCGGTATTGGCCGTTGAAGAACTACAGGCCGACAGCCAGTTGTAGGCAAAGCTACTGCTGATGCCACTCTGCACCGCCCGGAGCGTGATGACCGAATTGTCCGTGTACAGATTCAAGGTATAAGGACCCGGATTAGTGGTAGGAGCCAGTTCATTGACCACCGAGAAACTCACCGGTGCCCCGTTCAGGCCCGCATACCGGGGATTGAACGTCAGCCTCCGCTCACCCGCCGACAGTACCTCGCAACTGATGGTCTGAACCCCCGTAATACTGAACGTACCAGTTGGCGGGGGGGGCGTACCCGCTGCCGGATTCACCGTGATGGTGAAGCTGGTGCTGGCCGACAGGCTGCCTGGATCGGTCGCCGTGACCGTCACGTTGCTTACCCCACTCATCGAAGGCGTACCCGAAATAGTCGAGGGAGCCACGAAGTTCAGTCCAGCGGGCAGACCCGTTACGGAGAGGGTCAGGCCGTTAGGGGTCTCCGCATCGGTGAACACATTGGCCAGCGAGAGCGTGTACCCAATGCCCACCGTGGCTGACTGGGGCGAAACGGGATTGGCCACCGTGGGGGGCGTGTTGGCCGTCGAGGAGCTACAGGCCGACAACCAGTTGTAGGCAAAGCGCGTGTTGGCTCCGCTCTGGGTAGCACTCAGCGTGATGACCGGGTTGTCGGTGTACAGATTCAGCGTGTAGGGACCCGGATTGGTCGTGGGAGCCAGTTCATTGACTACCGAGAAGCTGATGGGGCTATTACTCTGACTGGCATAGCGGGGATTAAAGGTTACCCGGCGCTGCCCGGCCGAGATGGTTTCGCAACTTAGAGTGGTCACCCCCGTGATGGAGAAAGGACGGATAACGCTCACTGTCACACTAGCGGTAGCTGAGCAGCCGTTGGCTCCCGTCACCGTCACCGAGTAAGGTCCTTCCGTACCGGTTACAATGCTGTTGGAGGAAGCCCCGGTAGACCAGTTGTAGCCAAAGGGCGAAGTACCACCACTAACATTAGCCGTTAGGGTCGTGGCATCCACCTCTGTGATGGTCAGGCTGGGAACGGCCGAGATGCTGACACTGGGGGCCGTCTGATCGCCCGCCACGGTGGTAGTGGCCATAGCCGTACAACCGTTGGCCGAAGTGACCATTACCGAGTAAGGACCCGCCGTGCTGACACTGGCCTGATTGGTCGAGCCGATCTGGGTAGCCCCCGCACTGAAGATATAACTCAGTCCACCGGGGCTGGCCGTCAGCGTTACGGTGCTCATCGTGCAGGAAAGCGGCCCGTTGTTGGTCAGCCCTGCCATGGGCGCAGCCGGGTCGGTCAGGCTCACCGATGTGGCCACCGAACCCGTACAGCCGTTGTTGGTGATCGAGAAATTCGAGTACGACCCCGCCGACAGACCCGTCAGACTGAAGGCGTTACCTGTCACCGTGACCATTTTGGGACTACCCGCTCCGGTGTAGCTCAGCGAGTAAGTGCCGTTGGCCAGGTTGGT
>NZ_KB893564.1 GCF_000374085.1 Spirosoma spitsbergense DSM 19989
GAAACTAAAAAAACTAGTAGCCTTAGTGAGTCTTTCCTACAGTTTATGCGTCAGTTTCGGGCTTTATTTTCACAAAAAAGTACAATCTATCAAAGTAAAGAAGCATGGTTATAAAGCCAATAGCTTTAGTCGTCACGGCCTTAATCAACTTCGGCAGATGTGCCGGCATCAAGTTCAACCTTGTCCCGATTTACTACGGACGATCAAAAAGCTATTTCGGTGGATTGTTCTTCAATTAACTCATTATCAGGCCATAAAAATAGCAGGGTAGAGTACACACATACTTATGATTATAGTTAAGTAAAAAGTCATTTTGATTAATCGAAAGATGATTTTCGAGTAAAATTATTTATTATATTAACAAAAAAAAAGAATCAATCACTTTTCAACTACCTAAAATTCAATACTTTACATACATATATATGACAATTATTCCGACTAGTTAAAATGTACGATTACCATCGAAGTTGCTTAAGATAGCTCTTAATGAGTAATCCTACCCTGATACCCATACCTACCCCTATTTTAGTTATATGCACCAATGAAATCGTTATAAATTCGTATCTTTGCCTGAACCATCCTCCTTCCTGAGTGAAGTCGTTTGCCGCCATCGGTTTCTTAATTCTATTACTCTATCACCTGATCGGGTTGCCACTCGCGGTACTCACTTTCGAGCAATCATACGAGTCAGCTACACCGGTTTCGCTGGCAGATCAATGGAAAATAGTCAAACTGCCCATTTCTTTACCCTACACCACTACCTGGGAAAATACCGATGGACAGGACGGCCTGATCCAGGATGGAAACGATTTTTACAACATCGTTCGGCAACATTATGCGAACGACACGCTATACACGCTACTCAAAACCAACCAGTCGGCCAGAGAGCGTTTCTTTGATCTGGCCGATCAACTTCAGCAACTCAACAACGACCAGGAAGCCACCCAGTCACCCCTGAGCCGCTTAATCAAACTCCTGAAAGATCGGTTAACGACCTACCTCCCCCCGTTAGTGTTCCATCTGTCGCAGCCCGACCACTTGCTGGTCCAGTCCTGCGTTCGCTACGTCAGCGTACCGTTATCGGTTTATGATACCGACCTCGATTACCCCTCCCCCCCACCCCGAAGCCAGCCTGTTTTCTGCTGATTTTCTGCCAGGCCCAATCAATCAGTTTTTATAAACTGTTGCATCTGCCTGCGAATCTGTTTGGGTTGCACTACCGCAACCCCTCAACTAACTATAGGCTACTTACGCATGAAACGTATTCTTTTAATACTCCCCCTACTGCTGATTGGCCTGGGCGCCTGTCAGCCCAATGCTACGCCCGATCAGTACAATACGCGTGCTGCCAATCCGCAGTTGCTCAACGACTGTTCCCAACGGTTGACCAACATTATTATTCACGATATTTTCAAACCACCCGTTGCCAGCCGTATTTATGGCTATACATATCTGGCCACGTACGAAGCGCTGCGCCCCGGTTATGCTGGTTACCCCTCGTTGCTGGGTAAATTAAATGGCTCAACACCCGCCCCAAAACCCCAGCCGAATGAAGCCTACTGCTTTCCGCTGGCCAGTTTGAAAGCCTTCCTGACCGTTTCCCGGGCACTGACGTTTTCGGAGGATTTATGGGATAAATTCGATCAGGAGATGGCGCCAAAATTAAAGGCTCTCAACATTCCCAACGATGTGTATGACCGCTCCGTGCAGTATGGCGAAGCAGTAGCCAAACATGTACTGGCCTATGCCGGCAAGGACCACTACAAGGAAACGCGCGGTTTCCGCTATAGTGTTACCAACAAGCCGGGTACCTGGGTACCCACCCCACCATCCTATGCCGATGCCTGCGAACCCCAATGGAATACGGTGCGTCTGTTTACGCTGGACTCGGCCCGGCAGTTCCGCTGCCCCCCTCCGGCCACCTACGATCTGAATCCGAAAAGTAAGTTCTGGAAACTGACGCGGGAGGTGTATGACATGGGTAAACGGCAGGACAAAGAGGAACAGGCAATCGCGTACTTCTGGGATGATAACGCCTTTGTGACCAATGTATCGGGACACGTTATGTTTGCCAGCAAAAAGATGACACCCCCTGGCCACTGGCTGGCCATTGCCACGACCCTGGCCCGGCAACAGAAGTTCAGCATGATTCAAAGTGCGCAGTTGTATTCACTTACCTCCATTGCTATGTACGATGCCTTTATTACCTGCTGGGATGAGAAATACACCAGCGTTCGTATTCGTCCCGAAACCGTAATAAATAATAACCTGGACCCTACCTGGCGACCCTTCCTGGAAACACCAGCTTTCCCGGAATACGTGAGTGGTCATAGCGATATTTCGGCCGCTGCGGGTCGGGTCATTGCTCGTCTGGTTGGCCCGAACGTAGCCTTTACGGACTCAACAGAGCAGCCGTATGGTCACGGCGTACGTCATTTTTCATCCATTGAGGCTGCGTATCAGGAAGCGTCCATCAGCCGGGTATACGGCGGTATTCATTACCGTGATGGCGTTGAAGAAGGCACCCACCAGGGCGAGCACGTTGGGCAATGGGTACTAACGAAACTGGTACCGGAGCCAGTCATAGCGGCCAAGTGATTCGGTAATCAGGTAGCTCAGGTCTCCGCCTTCAGGTCACAGAAACTATCATTCAGCTAAGTCAGGGCGTGATTATCGGGCAGTAGCTTACCCGAAATCACGCCTTTATTTTTTTTATTCAGTCATACGGTACAGTTGGTGGCTCGTACATGAATTCGACGAGCCAATAAGGTCATTTAAAATTAATTGCCTACATTCGTCAACTAACCCGTCCGACCGTATACACTGCCCGCTATCAAAAATTACATGGACGTTCAGCCTCTTGGTACCATACTCGTTCCGGTGGATTTTACGGAACACTCACTCAATGCCCTCGCCGTTGCAGTGAACTTAAGTCAGCAGCAGCAAACCGAAATCCACCTGATTTATGTACTCAATCCAGCCACAGTCAGGCCCGCGGCTGACAATGGTCAATTGCCTGATTTATCGCAGGAACATCTGATTCAGGAGGGAACCGATATGATTCAGATGCTGGCAACGGTAACCGCTCAGGAACATCACGTGCGTTGTTCGGCCAGTTTTTGCCCTGGTAAGATCCCGGAAGAAGTAGTGAGTATGGCCAGCCGCATCAATGCCGATCTAATCGTGATCGGCACCCAGAACGGGACCGATGCGGAGACGTTTCGATCAGGAGCCGATGCCTATCAGATCATAAAAACCGTTTCGTGCCCGGTGTTGACAGTTCCAGTCCACCAGAAATGGATTACCTTTGAGCGAATTCTGTTTCCGGTGCGCCCAGTTCCAGGCACGCTGGACAAATATGCGTTCACCCGGAAGATTATTCAGAATGACCAGACAGAGGTAACCATATTGGCGCTCTGTGCTCCTGATGAGGTAATTAGCATGTACCAGTTGACGGATGAGGTTGCTGTATTGACGGAAAAGCTAACTCAGGATGACATCAGGAATCAGGCGATATTTTGTCAAACTGATTCAATGGCTGAGACCGTTCTGGAAAAAGTAGATGAGTTGAATACTAATCTACTGATTATTACGGCCAGTCTGAACATAACGACTGAAAATTATTTTATGGGGCCTTTTACGCAGCAGATCATTTATAACTCCCGCGTACCGGTGCTCGCGATACGACCCGAATCTGCTTTGAATGAGCAGACGACCCGGATTGCCTGGCAGTATGGCCAAAATGAGTAAGGCATAAGCCATTCGTTTTTATTTTTTTGCATTCATTGCTTAAACCACGTTACCAATGCCGAGTAAACAAGACTATATCCTACGAGTGGCTGCCTGGGCCAAATCGCGTGGCTTTAACGACATAAAAGCCAACACCGATGGCTTTGAAACGCCAATTTCCTACGGGCGGCAGCAGGATGGAGAAGCGTTTGTTCCGGACGTAACGGGTCAGCAGTTTGAACAGAAGTCTTATTTCGAAGTAATTCTCAAGACAGATGATGTCAACCACCTCACATCGAAACTGAAGCTTTTGGGTCAACTGGCATCGGCCCGGGGCGGTCAACTATACCTGATGGTGCCTAAAGGACACCTGCCCTTTGCTAAGTCGGTCCATGCCGATAGCCGGGTCGTTGCCGAGTTGATCAACTTGCTTTAACTTATTTTGGGGCCTCTCCCAAAACACAAAACCGCTACCAGAGATTCGTACTCCAGTAGCGGTTTTATGTCGTTCAATAACCAAAAAACGATTATTGCGGGGCAGTGTCCTCGTCAGGTTCCGCAATTTTGGCCAGATCTTTATTGTTGGGAAACAATGCCAATCCTTTTTTCAGCCACTCTTCACGAGCTGCCTGATTCTTGGTAACTAGTTCCTCGTAAGAAATCAGGTACTTAAATGCCAGAATAAGGTCTCTGCTATACCGCTTAACATCGTCTGGTTTATCGGCTACCATGCTAATAAACTGCTCGAAGTAGGGTCTTGCATTCCCGTTGCGCACGGCTGCTTCAGGATCATAGGCGTAGTAGTTGGCCTTGGCCCGGTACAGGACGGTGGGCGCATAATCGGGTGATATTTTCTGGGCCAGTGCCAGGGCGGAATCCGCCATAGCAAAGCGTACTGTATCGCGAATCAGTTTATTGGCCGTATCGCGCTTGAAGCCCAGTGTATAATTACTCATTCCATATCGAAACAAATCCTGCACATCAGCCTTGAAGCCGTGTTTAGCCGCCGAATCCAGCGCAGCTACTGCCTGAGGGTGTTTCTTTGTCCGGTAGTAGTACCGGGCAATGTCGCTATATAGATTGTCAGTCGTATCAAAAGGTGCTGCTTTTTCCAGATACGTTACCCCAATGGAATCGTTGACAGCCTTGTTGATGGCATTAAGTGAATCGCTACCGGCGTTACTTTCAATGCCCATATACGCCTGACCCAGGTATTTGTAATCATCCGGGATCACCTTTTCGGGTGCTTTCTCAATGAAAGTCGTCAGGTTGTCGATAGCCTTTTGTGGCTTTTTCAGCGACGAATTGGCCCATCCTTCAATCCGGTATACAATGGGATTTTGCGCCAATGCTGTCCGGTTACTGTCAATCAAGCTTACAGCCCGGTCATAGTCTTTGGCCAGGAAGTGAAACTGCGCCTGCCGAAGCAGTGTTTCCTGCCGCCGGTCGTTAGATACTGTTACGTATTGATCTTCATAGGTCGCGGCTTCCTTATACCGGTTTACCAGGAAATACAACTCAGCAAGCTGGTTATAGGCCGGTGAATAGTTCGGATTCGCTTCAATGGCTTTCTTGTAATAATCGACAGCCAGATTCAGGTTACGTCCCTGCCAGTAAATATCGCCAATACGCTGGTCGACCCGGGAGGCATCCATACCCAGTTCGATAGCATTTTCGTAGCGCGTTACAGCCGTACCAGCATCTTTGTTTAGGTAATGGGCATCGCCCAGGGCCAACTGGATGGCGGGGTTTTTCTTATCCCGTTCGGCTGCCTTGTTCAGGTATTCGATAGCTTTGGTGGCATCTACCGCTTTGGGATAGGTCGGTTTGATGGAACCATCGCCCGGTGTCAGATAGCCCGTGTACGCTTCACCAATACGGAAGAGGATATCGGCGTTTTTGCTTTTACTTTTCTTCAGGACTTCTTCCAGCTTTGGACCGGCGTTGGCCACATCATTGGCAACGAGGTAGCTGATAGCAATGCCGGTTTCATTCAATGGCTCCCGCTTACCATCCAGAGGTACTCCTTTCTCAAACCACACACGGGCCGAATCAGGCTGGCCAGCCCGCAGGTAGCCGTACCCGGCATCGAAATAACTTTGTACGGTTGGACTTTGCTGAGCACTTCGGCTAAGCAAATACTTGGCTTCGTTCACACGCCCCATACTCATGAGGGTAGTTGCATCGGGAGTGGGGGCCTGTGCCAAAGCCGTTCCGGCTAACCCCGTCAGGAGAGAAAAGATAAGTTTAGTTTTCATGCTAGTTATGGTTTTCGTCCCCTGTAGGATAGAACGCATCGCCGGGGAAGTAACGGCAAGTAGTAGCCAAGACCTAAGAACAGGCTTAAAGACTGCTTAGAATTGGCTTAGAAATACCAAAATAACTTGCTATCAATAATTCAGTGACAGAGGGCAGTATAACCAGGCCCTGTAAAAAGCATACCAGGCCACCCTGCCATAACGCTACACAATAGGTAATATTACGCCCAAAATAGGGGAAAAATACCGTTTCCTGCCCCTTGTTAAACCCGTTCCTTTGTCTTGTAATTTACTGATAGTCAGAACAGTTATTTCACCTCCTTAAATCAGTCAACCAAACATCCATGAAAAACCGCAGAATATCCACCCATGAGTTTCGCTATCATGCTGCCGACGTCGCCTACAACCGCCCCCACCCACCCCAACGCTCCAACGGCGAGGAGAGCCGTTATCGGATTGCCAACGAACCAATTTTACCAATAGACCCAACTAAACCAGCTATTAAGAACTATCCCTCCTACATAGCGGCCTTCACCAAAGGTTTCCAACACGATGAAAACGGTTTCATGGCTTTTCCGGACAAAGGCTTCTACTCGGACTTCATCCGTGCCTGCGATGCCGGGGATCTGGCTTCTATACAGGCATTGAAACTGAATGAAAGAGTCTTGCCAACTCCAGCAGTGCCAGCAATGCCCCCTCATCCGGCAATACCGGCGAAACCTGGCAATGATTGGAAGTCTCAAATTGCTCTCAACGCCAACGGAGGTGCGGGGGCTGACGTACGTGGCTGGGAGAGCATGGGAGCGGGCCTGGTGTATGACCTTGAAGGTCCCGATGCCCAGGCCCTGACCATTCCGCCCGCCCCTACCCTCGACAGCGACGAACTTGTTGCCGAGATGATAGAACTCTACTGGATGGCCCTCTGCCGGGATATTCCCTTCAAAATGTTTAAGGGTGGTCCGGGTTCAATAGCCGCCAACAACACTAAAATCCATCATGCCATTGATGATTTAAACTCATTACCTTGGTTTGACAGAACCAAAACCTACGGACTTCATTCGTATGAATTAGCGCGAAAAAGAGGCTACTTTAAAGCTGTTGAGGACCCGGAGCGTCAGAAATCAGGCTCATTACCTTTCACTTATGCAGATATTTTCAGGGGTAACATAAAAGGCGATGACATTGGCCCCTATGTATCTCAATTTCTGTTGGTTGGAAACAAAACATTAGGCATAAGCACCGATGATTTGGGGAATCCTGCTGATTCCTTTACTGAAGATCAAGGGCTTATCGCTTACGGATCGGCTACCATTGACCAACGGGTACGCATTGCCAAAGCCAAAGTGGATTATATGACTACTTGGGAGCAATGGCTTGACGTTCAGAACGCGGCTAACCTGAAAAAACTGGAAGTGTACGAACCCATCAATAATGACAATAACGTTAATCGTGAAAAGGGTTACCGATTTATTTCTACCCCACGCGACCTATGTACGTACGTACACTATGATGCGTTACACCAGGCTTATTTCAACGCCTGTCTGATCCTACTGGGACTGGATGCTCCCTTCGACCCTGACTTACCATTTCAACTACCCGACAGTACGGATAAACAAACCGGTTTTGCTCAGTTCGGTCCTCCCCATATTCTAAACTTAGTATCTGAAGTGGCTACCCGTGCGCTGAAAGCAGTTCGGTTTCAGAAATATAATGTCCACCGCCGGGTACGCCCCGAAGTGGTTGGAGGCTGGATACATTTATATGCAACTAATAATGGAATAACAACCCCCGAAAAACCCTCTGTCAAAAAAACGCTGGATGTAATAAAAAGGATGGTAACCATCTTTGAAGGAGATCTTACCACTACACCACCTACCCCAGCCAAGGCTGTTTGGGAAGCGGTGAAGGACTATAATGCTACTCAAAATATTCTAGCTGATCGATCAGCAGATACTTCTGCAGGTAGTGATTCCTATTTGCTACCAATGCCTTATGTAGAAGGTTCGCCTATGCACCCGTCATATGGCTCAGGTCATGCTACTGTAGCTGGTGCCTGCGTAACGATCCTGAAAGCGTTTTTCGATGAAGGTTTTATATTACCCTATGCTTACGAAGCCGATTCCGCGGGAAAAAATCTGGTAAAAATTCCCGATCTAGAGGGTAAGTTGACGGTAGAAAACGAACTCAACAAGTTGGCGAGCAACATTGCTTTCGCCCGTAACTGGGCCGGGGTTCACTACTGGTCCGATCAGGCCGAGTCATTGAAACTTGGTGAGCAAATTGCTTTGGGTATTCTGGAGGAGCAGAAATTGCAATACGGCGAGAACTTTTCAATGACGGTGCCGCTCTTCGATGGTACGAGCGTCCGAATCTAACAACTTTTCTTTCTGGCAAAAACGGCGCAGGTATAAAACCCTGCGCCGTTTTTGCTATTATGCCCGGCCAAACGGAGCCGGGGAATAGTAACTTGCGGATTAAAAAACGAGTTTTTGCTGACCCATACCCTTAATAATTTGTTAGAGTATAATAGTGCCTTATCAGTTTAACGAATAGAACCGTCCCGGTCATTTTATACGATGGAGAAGTCACCAAACAGTGAACGCAGGCCCGGTAATCCGGCTGAGCAACATGCCCAGAATGAACCTAAAAGTGGTGAACACCCTAACCAGGGCACCGCCATGACAACCGATCATTACGAACCCGTTGGCAAAGACAATAAAGAAAATATGGACCAGCCTCTTGACCCTGCTCCCGATAACGTGGGAGCCAAGCGTAGAAACGCAGTATTAGCGCAACCGCCCGAAGAATTTACGGGCCTCAAACTGGAGGAACCCGTAACGGTGGCGGCTGGCGTTAGGGCAGTACTGCAATCCATGGAGTTTTCATGGGGCGAAGCAGGCGTGGGACGGGGAACGCAGGCCCTGCTGAAACTCAACCAGAAAGATGGGTACGACTGTTCGTCCTGCGCATGGCCCGACCCGGATGGCGAGCGATCAATAGCGGAGTTCTGCGAAAGTGGTGCCAAGGCCACCGCTTCCGATGCGGATACCCGACGGGCCGATCCCGACTTCTTTGCCAAGCATAGCGTGGTGGCCCTGTCGCACATGACCGACCGGGATCTAAACAATGCCGGTCGTTTGACGCACCCAATGGTGCTCCGCCCCGGTGCAACCCACTACACCCAAATCTCCTGGCCCGAAGCTTTTCACCTGATTGCTACTGAGCTGAACGCGCTCCAGTCGCCCGACGAAGCCATCTTTTATACGTCGGGGAAAGTACCTAACGAACCAGCTTATCTGTACCAGCTTTTTGCGCGTCAGTTTGGGACGAATAACCTGCCAGATTGTTCAAATATGTGCCACGAAAGCAGTGGTTCGGCACTGAGTCCTACACTGGGTCTGGGCAAGGGGTCAGTTACGCTGAACGACCTGCACGAAGCGGAAGTGATCCTGATTATGGGACAGAATCCAGCCACCAATGCCCCGCGCATGCTCACGGCCCTACAGATAGCCAAGCGTAAGGGAGCAAAAATCATTGCCATCAACCCCCTGCCCGAAACCAGTTTCCGGAAATTCAAGAATCC
The DNA here is from genome assembly GCF_000374085.1 of Spirosoma spitsbergense DSM 19989. GTDB lineage: Bacteria > Bacteroidota > Bacteroidia > Cytophagales > Spirosomataceae > Spirosoma > Spirosoma spitsbergense. The sequence continues at coordinate 9,571 of NZ_KB893564.1, forward strand.
GCAGGATTTCATGAATCCTATTAAAGCCGTAAGCACGTTGGCAGGACCAGGAACCTCCATAGCAGACGTCCACCTGCAAGTTCGGGTAAACGGCGATATGGCTGTGCTGCGTGGTATTATGAAGCACCTGTTGCAGGCCGAAGAACGGAACCCCGGACAAATACTTGACAAGGAATTCATTCAGGAATTTACGGTCGATTATGATGACTTTCTGGATTCACTCAACAAAACCAGTTGGGAGGATATTGAACACATTAGCGGGTTAACGCGGGAGCAACTACTCGAAGCAGCGAACATCATTGCACCGAAGCAAAAGATTATTACCTGCTGGGCAATGGGTATTACCCAGCAGAAAAATGGTGTGGCCACCATTAAAGAGATTGTGAATATGCACCTGATGAAGGGAGCCATTGGCAAACCCGGGGCCGGTACCTGCCCCGTGCGTGGCCATTCCAACGTGCAGGGCGACCGTACTATGGGCGTTTGGGAGAAACCGCAAAAGGAGTTTCTGGATGCGCTTGTAAAAGAATACAGCTTTGAACCACCCCGCGAACACGGCTTTGATACAGTAAACTCCATCAAAGCCATGCATGACGGAAAAACGAAGGTATTCATGAGTCTTGGTGGCAACTTACTATCTGCCGGACCCGACACTGAATTTGTGGCCGAAGGTATACGGAAACAGACCCTGACCATTTACGTCAGCACCAAAATCAATCGGGGTCACCTTGTTACGGGTAAAACGGCCCTCATTCTACCCTGCCTGACCCACCTCGATACGGATAGGCAGCGTTCGGGGCAGCAGTTTACTTCCTGCGAGAACTCGATGGGTGTGGTGAGCATCAACAAAGGCATGATAGAGCCCCTGGAAGGGGAAATGCTGAGCGAAGTAGCCATTATTTGTGGCATTGCCATTTCTACACTGGGCGAGCGGACAACAACCAACTGGGTCAGTTACGTGGAAAATTACGACAACATCCGGGATGATGTGTCGCGGGTGATTCCCGGTTTTGATAAGTTCAACGAAAAAATCCGTAAGCCGGGAGGTTTCTATCTACCTAACGGTCCCCGTGAGCGCAAGTTTACCACCGAGAGTGGAAAAGCCCATTTTACCGTGACGGAGATGAAGAAACATGACCTGGCGCCCGACCAACTGGTGCTGATGTCCATACGAAGTCACGACCAGTTCAACACGACTATCTACGATTACAACGACCGGTACAGAGGTGTGTTTGGCGAGCGACGCGTGATCTTCATGAATCGGCAGGATATGCAGGAGCGGGGTATTCAGAAGCGGCAATTAGTCAATATTACCAGCCATTTTGCGGGACAGAAGCGACATCTGGAGAAGTTCATTGCCATTCCCTACAATATTCCTAAGGGTGACACAGCCGCTTACTTCCCCGAGATGAATCCGTTGGTCCCTATTCATAGCGTTGCGGATGTCAGCAATACGCCAACATCGAAATTTGTGGTTATCACCGTTGAACCCGTTGCAGAACTAATGCCGGAGGGGAGCACCAAAGCAGTGCCTATAGCCGAAGCAGCCGAAGCCTGACAGACTCAAACCGAATAAGCCTCGATAGTTTGTCTGAGTGCACAGAAAACAACCCCATCAGTAGCTGACGGGGTTGTTTTTATTCCGTTGGGAATGGGGAATGAATGGTTGATTAGAAGAACCAGAAACTGTCACGAAGCCGGAACTCCGCAGTACCCAGGTACGCATTCTTCGTATAAACCGACGCCCGGTAAATACCCGGTTTGATGTTACTATCCGGGCTAACGTTGAAGGAAATACGCTGTGGATTCTTGTCAAAGTTCACCGATTGTGTAGCGTTTACCGGCACCACTTCGTTTTTGCCCGACAGCGTAACCGTGCTGGTATTTTGTGAAGGCATTATACCATTGTTCTGTTCGTCGGTCAGGCTCAGGTATACTTCCTGCGTGCCCGTCAAACCCATTTCGGCCGGAACGCTGAGGGATACCATTAACGTGTTGACCTTTTTGGCTTTGGCCGTTTCTTTCTGATTACTTTTTACCGTCTCGACCCGAAATGCATCGCCCGTCAGTGCCGTACGGGGCACTTTCGTTTGCAGGTCTGCCTTGAGGTCTGCTACCTGCTGTTTCAGCGGGGACAATTCATCGTTCTGACTGGTTAGTTTGGTATTAGCATCGGTCAACCAGGTGATTTTGTTCTGAACGGCCTCCATCTGACTCTCCAGACTATCCCGTTTGGTCGTCATCGTGGCGATGTTCCGATTAAGTCCCTGAATTGTACGGGTCCGTCCCAGATTACTCTGGCGGAGTTGTGTCATCGCTCTATCCCGATTTGTCAACTGAGTATTTAGGTCTTCTACCCGTTTATCCAGGCTGGTCTTCTCATCGGAAGCGGTTTCGAGTTGGCTGTTAAGGCCACGGATATCGCCTTCTAGTTGCAGCTTTACCGATAGTAGCGAATCAGCTTGCTGTTCGATCAGGTCATTCTGGCGGGTCAGTTTCCCACTTTTGTTCCAGAAATAGATTCCTCCGATCAGCAGCAAGGCCGCTAAGGCTGATAGGCCGTAGGTTACTGCTTTGTTATTTTGTCCAACGTTTTCCATAAGTTCATAGTGTGTTGGTTAGTAAGTTTATGAAGCAAACCTACTAATCAACCCTAACAGCGGACTTAGAGAAAACTTAAAATTTGCTTAGAATGTAACTAATTTTCAATCAGATAGCGAAATAGAACGTTACTTCTCTAACTACTCTATTCATGAATGGCCAATAACCCCTCCCGTTACGCACAACTACTCGCCTGGCTCGATCAACATGTAATTCGTCGTCTGTACACCGAGCGCGTTCGTCGTGTTATCCTTCAGAGTTTACCTTTCTGGGTGGCTTCTATACTAACTGGCCTGGTTGCTGTGGGGTATGAACGGGTATTCAGTTGGGCCGAACAACTTAGTTTCACCTGGTTGCGTACCCAGCCACTCCTGGCCTTTGTAATAACCCCGGTAGCCTTTTTAGTGGCCTGGTATCTGGTTGTCAGGCTGGCTCCGGCCGCTAGGGGCAGCGGTATTCCGCAGGTAATGGCGGGCATTGAACTATCAACCCCGGTAACGCACGGTCGTACGGCCTACCTGCTCAGTGTGCGCGTGGCGGTTGTAAAACTATTGAGTAGCGTGGTACTGCTGGCGGGTGGCGGTGTTATTGGCCGCGAAGGCCCAACTATCCAGATTTCGGCGGCTATCTTCCGGGCTATCAATCGGCTGCAACCGGCTGGCTGGCCCCAGTTATCCCGGCAGATTGCGCTGGTTACGGGGGGAGCGGCTGGTTTGGCTGCGGCCTTCAACACCCCATTGGGTGGAATTGTGTTTGTGGTTGAGGAGCTTACCCAAACCCATATTACCCGCTTCCGAACGGCGGTTTTTACTGCCGTTATCATTGCCGGTATGACTGCCCAGGCCATTCTGGGACCTTATCTATACCTGGGTTTCCCTAAAGTCACGGTATCAACGGGCTGGTTTCTGGGCATTGTTGTTTTTACAGCTATGTTTTGCGGTTTTGCCGGGGCGCTGTTTGCAAAGGCTTTATTGTGGATAAACAACTATCGTCGTCGGTTTCGTACCCTGACACAGAAAGTAGCCTGGGTTGCTGGTTGCGGACTGGTATTGGCGGCACTTGCCTATTTTGTGGGTGCCGATGCCATTGGAACGGGCAAACCCATTATAAACCGGTTGCTTTTCCAGAATGAGCACAATACATTCTGGTATCTCTTTCCGGTACGGTTTGCAGGAATGGCCCTGAGTTACAGCAGTGGGGCGGCCGGGGGTATCTTTGCTACCTCGCTGAGCGCTGGTGCCATTATTGGTGATGGCCTGGCCCGGCTGGCCCACGTAACGCCAAGCGACACGAATCTGGTTATCCTCGTTAGCATGGTTAGTTTCCTGACCGGTGTTGTCCGCTCTCCGTTTACAGCCGCTATTCTGGTGCTGGAAATGACGGATCGACATTCGGCTATTTTTCAGTTATTGCTGGGCGGCCTGATGGCTCAGGGTGCAGCCTCCCTGGTTGATCCAATATCATTTTATGAACACCTGAAAGAAAGCTTCGTCCGCGAAGCCATGGCGCAACCTGTCACGAAAAAAAAACCTACCGAAGAAATAGAAATTGATTCCGATTAAGCCATTCTGCACCGGGAACCACCGTATTTCTCCCTTTATGCGCCGGTTGGGTAAAGTCGGCGAATGAGTCGTTCCATCGTCAGGCCCTGGCCAATAACGGAGAATAAAACCACGCCGTACGTAATCGTTACAATCAGGTCTTTGTGGGGCAGTGCTTCCGGGATGGACAACGCCATAGCGATGGAAAGGCCACCCCGTAATCCGCCCCAGGTAAGCATGATGGGTGCTTTATCGTCCAGGTCGAGCCAGCGCCGGGCGAGACGAAACGGTATCCAGATAGCCAAAAAGCGGGACATGAGGACCAGCACGACCGTCACCACCGAGATCATCCAGTAGTTGTACTGAATATCGATCAGCAGCAGTTCCAGCCCAATCAACACGAACAGCAGGGCATTCAGGATACTGTCGAGCAATTCCCAAAACTTATCGACGTATTCTTCGGTGGTGTGACTCATGGCACTCTGCCGGGCGTAGCCACCCACAAACAAGCCCGTTACGACCATGGCCAGTGGCCCGGAAATATGGAGTTTCTGCGCCAGCAGATAGCCGCCCATTACGCCCGCTACGGTTATGATTACTTCCGTCTGGTAGTGGTTGATGGAGCGCAGCAGATAAAACAGGCCATAGCCCAGTGCCAGCCCGAACAGTACTCCCCCACCAGCCTCCTCCAGAAAGAGCAGGGCTATTTCGCTGGGGGTAACGCTGTCGATCCCGTTCACTACAATCCGGTAGATAGAGGCAAACACCACTACGCCTACGCCGTCGTTGAACAGCGATTCGCCTACAATATTGAGCTTGACGTTCTCGGGCAGCTTAAACTTGGCCAGAATACCCAGAACGGCAATGGGGTCAGTAGGAGAAATCAACGCGCCAAACAGCAGGCAAAGTGGCAGAGGCAGTTCGAAACCAAACCAGCCAGCCATAAAATACAGGCCCGTACCAACCATAGCCGTACTGAGCAATACCCCGACGAAGGCAAAAAGCATAACCGACCGGCGTTCGACCCGCAACCGGGCCGAGTCGGTATGAAAAGCCCCGGCAAACAACAGAAAGCTAAGCATAACGTCGAACAATACGCGCCCGAAATCAATCTGTCCCAGAGCATCTTTAATCACCATAAGCCTGGCCGGATACATAGCGTTCAGCCCAAGCATCAGTACCGAGAAGATGAGCGACAACACCATGATGCCGATGGCATCGGGTAACTTAAGCAAGCGCGTGTTAACGTATGAAAAAACAGCCGCAACAACAATAAGTAAGGTAATGAGGGTAAATAAGTCCATTGAAAAAAGAAGAAGTATACAAGATTGCACTAAATTTCGTTTGAAAAAAACCGCGACAGTCGACACCGCTATTAGGCCCCTAACCTATTATGATCGTTAAAGACCCCAACCTGCCCCGTACTAAACCCCCTAAACGTTCGGCTGTGCTTGTCCGCATTGGTGGATTCCTTCAGGATCGCTTTAGTCTTGAAGAAGATCGGGAGGATGAAGCAGGTGTAATTCAGTCCATCAGTCGCGGTATCGAATTCAGAGGTATCAGCCTCTGGACCCTCATTTTTGCCATATTCATCGCTTCCATTGGTTTAAATGTTAACTCAACAGCCGTTATCATCGGTGCCATGCTCATTTCTCCCTTAATGGGTCCCATTATGGGTATCGGCCTGGGCGTGGGTATCAATGACCTGACCATGATTGGGCGCGCCCTGAAAAATCTGGGTCTTGCCGTTTTTATCAGTTTACTTACCTCAACAGCCTACTTTTTAATTAGTCCCCTGCACATTGCCCAATCGGAGTTATTATCCCGCACGTCGCCTTCTGTATGGGATGCCTTCATTGCTTTTTTTGGCGGATTGGCGGGCATAGTAGCCGGTTCCAGTCGGGATAAAGTTACTAACGTTATTCCGGGTGTAGCCATCGCTACGGCCCTCATGCCGCCCCTTTGCACGGCAGGCTACGGCTTGTCTACCGGTAATCTGTATTACTTTGCCGGAGCATTTTACCTGTTTCTCATCAATAGTGTCTGTATCAGTTTAGCCACGCTGCTCATGGTACGCTTTCTGGGTTACCACCAGAAAGAATACCCTACACCCGAAATTGAACGACGGGTACGCAGCACCATCTGGATGGCGGTACTGGTGGTAGTGGTTCCCAGTAGTTACCTGGGTTCTCAACTGGTTCGCAAAACTATCTTCGAACAGAAAGCAAAGCAATTTGTTACGAACGAGTGTAATTTCCAATACCGGCAACTCATCAACTACACCGCCTATTTCAACCGGGGCGATGGTAGCGTCCTGGAACTCTCGCTGGTGGGTGAACCGCTCCCCAAAGACTCCATTAATTTGCTGCGCTCAAAAATGCCTCCCTATGGTCTGGAGAATACCCAACTTGTTGTAAGGCAGGGAAATTTCAAAGATGCTCCTATTGATGTGGATGCTATAAAAACCACTGTTACCGATCAGGTTATCAAATACAGTCAGGCGTCCATTGCGCGCAAAGATCATGAGATTGATTCGCTAAGACGGTACATCGACCTTACCCAAACCTCGCGCCTGTCGGTTGCCGATTTGCGAAACGAGCTAAAAACCCTCATGCCCGATGTGCAGACGTTCACGGCTTCCCGCTCATTAGTGATGAACGGAAACAAGGAAACACCCGACACAGTCATGCTGGTTTACGCTAAATTTTCCCGAAAGCATACACGAGCCGAACGTCTGCGGATTGAAAAATGGTTGCAAAGCCGTACAAAAAGTAAGAAAATCAAGCTGCTTATTGAGTAATCCCGTATCCATTTTACTATCGAAACAAAGTGGGAATATCAGCCAGCCAGGCAATTAGTACGGTTAGTAAGAAGAGAATACTCACCAGTATCAGCAGCCAGTCGGGTTTGCGGGGGGGCTTATCGTCCGGTTGGCGGTAAGCCTGATTTCGCAGGACATCACGACTTGTGAAACCGGGGTCAAAAGAGGAAGCGTTGGTATAGGCCGTTTTCTTATAGGTCATGGTACTAGTGGATTTTATACGGGGGCACACTTAATCAATGCCGAAGGTGGTTCAAACGACTTAATATTCGCTGATAAACTCCTTAGAATATGCTTAGAGTCGCCCGTTACCGGGGTAACTCTACCTTAAACACGGTTGTTTGCCCCTTCTGCGAGAAGACACTTATCGTCCCTGCGTGCAGCCGAACAATTCGTTCTACAAGCGACAGACCCACACCGTAGCCACGTACCTCGGCGGTTTGACGACCCCGGTAAAACGGTTCGAAAATATACGGCTGGTCGGCGGCAGGAATGGATTGCCCGTTATTCTGAATACGCACCGTTACCCGCTCATTCCCAAAATCAACGTCAATCAGCGCACGGCCATCATCAGAAAACTTACAGGCATTCTCCGTCAGGTTTTTCAGGGCTGTTCCCAGCAGGGTTACATTGCCGTGCAGGATTAGCCTATCGGGGTCGTCGGGCAGGGTGCCCAGTTCAACGATTACCCGGTAGCGGGGGTTGATGGCGGTTACCTCCTGACGGATATCCCACACTAATTCATCCAGCCGTACTACATCGGTTAACAAATCTCCCGCATCTTCCTGATTGACCTGCGACAGTTGCAACAGCTCCCGGGTGAGGGTTGCCAGTTCGGTTACGTCGTCCAGTACAGAGCGTATGGTTTGTCGGTAAGCTTCGGGCTGGCGCTGATTCAGGAGACTTACTTCCAGTTGTGAACTGATTTGGGTGAGCGGGTTTCTCAGTTCATGCGATACGTTGGCCACAAACATGCGCTGCATCCGAAAGGAATCGTCCACTCGGTCCAATAGTCGATTGATGGTAGCTGATAAGCGACTTATTTCATCTTCCTCCTTATTAACCATCAACCGCTCATCCCGGTTATTCGGAAAAATATCGCTAACAATCTGGTCAATCCGCTGCATCGGCTGGAGGGCATCGCTAGCAAAAAACCAGCCCGAAAAGGTCGTTATACCGGCAATCAGGCAGAATAAACCGGTAAGTGCCCAGATAAGCCGTCGCAGAAAGGCGTCGCCGTACGTATTTTCAGCACCGGCAACCACAACAAACTGGCCCGAAGCCGTCATGAACCGGATGCCCGAAACGTAATATTGCTGTTGTTGAAAATCCTTTCGCTTATTCTGACGGATACTGGCCAGTACCGTTTTGGGCACGGGCAATGTAATTCGTTCATTCGTGGTCAGTATGAGCGAGTCCTGATTATTGAATACGCTGATTTTCTGATTGGGTAGCTGGTCTTTCCGGATACGACTTAACTGGTGAATAAGTTGAGCGTCCAAACGATGCCGAATGAGCATATCGCCCATTGTATTGGCTTTATTGTCGAGCCGCCGGTAAAAATCGGATGAGATGAAGTAGGAACAAAAGGCGTAGATACTAACAAAGGCCAGCAGCATAATGCTGGATACCAGCCCCGTGAAGCGTAACGCCAGTCGGTTGCGAATCGTCATCTCACTCCTCCTTAAACATATACCCCATACCAAACTGCGTATGGATCAGCTTATTGGGAAAATCCCGATCAATCTTTTTACGCAGGTAATTAATATAGACCTCCACTACATTCGTTCCCGTATCGAAATTTATATCCCATACGTGTTCGGCAATGGTTGGTTTTGATAATACGCGCCCCTGATTGCGCATCAAAAACTCAAGCAGGGCAAACTCACGGGCTGTTAACTCAATCAGTTTCCCATCCCGCTTCACCGTTTTAGCATCCAGGTCCATTTCTATACCGCCGTACCGTAACGTTTGTGCCGTCATGGATACCTGCGTACCCCGCTTGGTCAGAGCCCGTATCCGCGCCAGCAGCTCGGTAAACTGAAAGGGTTTGGTTAGGTATTGGTCTGCCCCAGCATCGAACCCCATAATCTTGTCATCGGTTTCGCCCAGGGCTGTCAGCATCAGAATCGGGGTCGTTATGCCTTCAGCCCGCAATTGCCGACAGAGTTCGTAGCCATTGAGACCGGGTAAAATGAGATCGGTAATGATGGCAGCATAATTATTTTTCAGGGCCAGGCGTTTGGCAATCAGTCCATCGTAGGCAATATCGACTTCAAACTGACTTTCTTCCAGTCCCTGCTGGATAGCCTGTAGCGTCTTCGGCTCATCTTCAACAATCAAAAGTTTCATACCGGTAAAAGTACGCGTATTGCTACCAAAAGCGAATCTTGTTCACCAATGCCTTATTAACTAAAAATACCCTATTGAGCGGGTTACTGAATAAAGGGCTTCACCTGTTCCATGAGCACAGACACGCGTTCTCTCAGCGCGGTATAATCACTGCTGTCTCCAGTGAATAACTGCGACCCGATACCTACCGCCGTAACACCTGCTTTGAACCAGGCATTCAGGCTCTCACTGGTCGGTTCTACGCCCCCCGTAACCATCAGTTTCAGCCAGGGCATTGGTCCTTTGATCGCTTTTATAAAGCCCGGACCGACCACATTGCCGGGAAATACTTTTACCAGATTGGCACCCAGCAGGGTGGCCTGATAAATCTCGTTCAGGGTGGATCCGGCGGGCATCCAGGGTACGCCCTGAACGCGACAAATAGCTCCAACAGCCACTGTAGTAACGGGTTGTACCACAAAATCAGCACCGGCTTTAATAAAATCCTCTGCCTCATCGGCCGTAAGAATCGTACCGATACCCAGCGCCATCCCGTGGCAGTGTTCCCGCACGTACGTGACTAACTGACCAAATACGGCTAATGCCTTGTCGCCCCGATTGGTAAACTCAAACACGCGCAGTCCACCATCGTAGCAGGCCTGAACGATTTGTTGCGCGTGATTGACGTCAGCATGGTAAAAAACGGGAACAATGGGATGGTTCGTGATCAGGGCAAGGATTCTGTCGGGCGAAAATAAAGACATATTTCAGGGTATATTATAAAGTTATCATTGACGAATGGGCCACTACATCGGCCACCGTCTGCCGGGTAGCGTCACCCAGTTCCTGCAACTTACCAAAAGCAGCGGTAGCCGCAAAATCAACGACGGCCTGAGGGGCATGCTGGTTATACAACCCATAAATCAAACCGGCCATAAAGCAGTCGCCACTCCCGACCCGGTCAACGACGGAGTCCGTTTGTAAATCCGGAGAAACGTACTGCTGTCCGTCTACATAGAGGGTAGTATAGTACCGAAGTCCCGTGGGCGGCACATCGAACCGGAAGGTATTGGCCACCACCCGGCAGCTGGGAAAACGGTTCTGAATAGCTTCCGCAGTGGTTATAGCGTGCGCCAGATAATCGGCCTGCTGTCCCTTCTGATGAATGTTTTCATCGACCGGAATACCCAACAGGACGTTAGCCGCCCAGAGATTACCCATGACTACATCGCAATGCTCCAGTATAGCAGGCATAACGGCAGTAGGCGCTTCGCCATACTGCCATAACCGTGCCCGATGATTCAGGTCTATCGACACGGTAATGCCCCGAGCAGATGCAACGGTAACTAATTCCAGGCAGGCTGCTGCTACGCTGGCACTCAGGGCCGGGCTAATGGCACTGATGTGCAGCCAGCTTGTATCCTTCAAAACGGCCGTCCAATCGACCTTACCAATGGTTAGTTCTGAAAAAGCGGAGTGAGCGCGGTCGTAGATAACACCCGCGTTTTTGAGGTCTGTACCCTGTGGTAAAAAGTAACTGCCGATACGCTGACCAAAGCGGGCAATTCCGGATGGGTCAATGCCCAGATCGGCTACGTATCCAACAACGTCATCGGCCAGGGAATTTTGAGGCAATGCCGTGCTGTATTTGACCGGAATACCCCAGTTTGCCAATGCCGTTGCTACGTTCAATTCTGCCCCACCCACAAAAACAGGCATGGATGCCTGCCGAATCCACTGGCCGCCAGCCACTGGAGAAAATCGCAATAATAATTCGCCGAAGCAACAAACGTTGGTCATAAGTGAACGATGTACAGAAGGATACAGGGTCTCGTTGCTCTACTGATTGCTTTCGCTACGTAACCTGCTTAAAAAAGAGCAGCAACGGCTTATTTTATACCCTTTTTTTGACCGGATAACGGGTCTGTCCCCACGCTTACAGCATCAACGTTGTGCCAGCTCCCTGATCAACAGCCGTAGCGACTTCATCGGCATGGCAGATAATAACCCTGGAAACTCCCTTTTTCAGAGCGTTGAAGGCATTATCCAGTTTGGGAATCATGCCTTTGCTGATGATTCCGGCCGTTTTGTACGCTTCGTACAGAGCAGGTGTAAGTTTATCAATAACACTGTTATCATCTGATGGGTCTTTTAAAACACCCTTCTTCTCGAAGCAATAAATCAGCGTTACCTCATTGTGCGTCACCATATCGACCGCAATGGCCGACGCCATCGTGTCGGCATTGGTATTTAATAATTCCCCGACAGTATTGTATGTAATGGGTGCGAAAACCGGGGTCAACTCCTGACGAAGAAAAAACTGAATTTGCCCGGAATCGACCTCTTCAATATCCCCGACCATACCATAATCAATGTCTTTAACGGGTCGTTTTCTGGCCAGTACCGTACTGCCGTCGGCCCCGGTCAGTCCGATGGCATTTACCTCCAGCGCCTGAAGTTTAGCGACTATCTGTTTGTTCACCAAGCCACCGTATACCATTGTCACCACGTCGAGCATGGGTTGGTCGGTGATGCGTCGACCGTCTACCATCTTGGTTTCGATACCGAGTTTCTCGGCTATCTGAGTGGCAATTTTCCCTCCGCCGTGGATGAGTATTCTGGCGCCTTTCAACCCGGAGAAAGCCGTTAGAAAGCGTTGCAGTGCCGTGGGGTCATCGATAATGTTTCCTCCGATTTTGATTACCAGTAAAGAAGCCATGTTGAAAGCTGTACGTTAACGGAAACGGGCGAAAAAGCCCGTTTCCGTTACCCTTTATAAACTCGTTAAAATCTCTTTCAGCACCGCCTGTGCCGACCATTCGCGGTTAGCTGCCTGTTCAATCACCAGCGATTGCGGACTATCCAGCACAGCATCGGAAACTTTCAAGTTACGCCGAACCGGCAGGCAGTGCATAAACTTCCCGTTGTTGGTCAGGTTCATTTGATCCATCGTAACTGCCCACGAAGAATCCTGCGTCAGCACGTGTCCGTACTGCGTATAGGATGACCAGTTTTTACCGTAGACAAAATCGGCACCGTCGAACGCTTCCTGCTGATTATAAATTACGGGAGCGTTACCCGCGAATTCGGGAGCCAGTTCGTAGCCTTCGGGGTGCGTCATCACAAACTCGATGTGACCAGCCTGAGCGCAGGCGTTCATCCACTCTGCAAACGAGTTGGCAACGGCCTGCGGCAGCGGTTTGAAATGCGGGAGCCAGGTAAGCACCACCTTCGGGCGTTTGGGTAAGCTGGCATTGTCCCTTCTTACCTCTTCAATCGTGATACAATCAGCCAGCGATTGCAGCGGGTGCCGCGTGGCCGATTCGAGGTTTACGATGGGTACACGGGCATACTTGGCAAACTGGTGCATTACCTGTTCGCGGTAATCTTTGTCGCGGTCCTGCAGTTCGGCAAAAGCCCGGATTCCGATGATGTTGCAATAGCGACCTATTACGGCAGCGGCTTCGCGGATATGTTCTGCCTTATCACCGTTCATCAGCACGCCTTCTTCCATTTCCAGCCCCCAGCTATCCTGCCCGACGTTCATGATCATCACATTCATGCCGAGATTCTGGGCTGCTTTCTGGGTACTCAGGCGCGTTCGCAGGCTGGAATTAAAGAAAATCAGACCAATGGTTTTGTTTTTGCCCAGGTGCTGACTGGCAAACGGGTTTGCCTTTGCATCAAGGCCAGACTGGATAAGCGCGTCGATATCAGTAACGTCGGCGAGGGAAAGGAAATTAGTCATTTTATGCTTGGTGGCAGGGGTAATTCAGACACAAAAGTCTGTTAAAACGTAGTCAAGGATAAATAATAGGAACGCAGAGAATCAATGGCTATCCGTTAAGCATGCCCAAAGTGACTAAGCCGCTACTTTCTCGGCCTTTAGCACCTTTTGTAAGGCTTCCAGAAACTGGTCGGCTTCATCCGTACCGATGGCCAGCGAGGGCAGCAGGCGAATGGTGTTTTTACCCGCCACGCCTGTAAACTGCTTATGCCCGAACAATAGCGTTTTCCGTAACTCGTCGACCGGAAAATCATACTCGATGCCAATCATCAGTCCACGTCCGCGCAGGTCTTTATAACCACCAATTTGCCGGATGCCATCCATCAGGTAATTTCCCATGCGGGTGGCGTTTTCAAGCAACCCTTCATCGCGCATGATGTCCAGCACCGCAATACCCGCCGTGCAGGCCAGATGATTGCCGCCAAACGTAGTACCCAGCAGGCCATAACTGGCTTTGAACTTAGGGGAAATGAGAATACCACCAATCGGGAAGCCGTTACCCATCCCTTTCGCCATCGAAATAATATCGGCTTCGATACCGCTGAACTGGTGTGAGAAAAACTTACCCGACCGTCCGTAGCCACACTGAACGCCATCCAGAATAAGAACCGCACCGGTTTCATCGCAACGCTGACGAAGGGTTTTCAGAAAGTCGTCGGTAGCAACCTGAATACCACCCACGCCCTGAATGCCTTCTACAATGACCGCACAGGTATCCGTCGTGATTCCAGTCCGGGCTGCTTCGGGGTTGTTATACGGCAAAAAAGTAACGTGCTCTTTATAATTGACGGGCGCCACGATAGATGGGTTATCCGTAACGGCTACTGCGCCTGCCGTACGACCGTGAAACGACTTGGTAAAGGCTACGACCTTCGTCCGACCGGTATGAAACGATGCCAGTTTCAGGGCATTCTCGTTGGCTTCGGCACCGGAGTTACACAGAAAAAGTGCATAGCCGGGATGGTCGGAGAGCGCACCCAGCTTATCGGCCAGTTCCTGTTGCTGCGGAATCTGGACGGAGTTGGAATAAAATGAAATTTTATGCAGCTGATCCGTCAGTGCCTGTACGTAACGAGGGTGGGTATGACCAACCGAAATAACGGCATGGCCCCCGTATAGGTCTAAATAACGGGTGCCATCGGCATCCCACAAGTAGCTGCCCTGCGCCCGAACGGGTTCAATGTCATAAAGCGGATAAACGTTAAAAAGCGATGCCATTGATGTATATCGTCAAAGGTTTCAGGTACCGACGATAGCTGAAACTGAATGAGGTGCAAGTTTACGGATAATCAGAGTAAAAGTTGGGCTAAAAATGGAAAAAGGAAGCCGGGTGACTTCCTTCTTTACGTACTAACCACTGTGTATGGCCCATCAAAAACAAGGGTAAGCGAGGCCAATATTACGTTGCTACCAGGTTACATAGAATCAGTTCGGCGTAGATACTACCCCAAATGGTAGCATCTACGCCGTGACTGTAAGTGAATGCATGGGAGCTTTCTATAACATTATTACCCGTTGATAACGCCAAGCAGGATAAGTACCAGTCCGACGATAAATCCAATCAGACCAAGGACACCCAGTACGCTTCCTCCTCCGAGAATAAGCAGTATCAGGCCAATGACGCCAATAATGACGCCAAGCCGAACATTGCTGTTCATCGCATCTGTTTTATCAGGAGCTACGTGGTTCTTTATTTTTTTGTCCATTTTCTTGAGTATCGTCCGCTCCATCAACGTCATTTTACGGGTGGAGGCAGCCTTCGTCGAAACGGTTGCTTTATCGGTGGCCGTTGTCAGCAGGTTATTCAGGCGAGCCATGCGCTTGTTCAGGGTCTTACTGGCAGCCAGTTTACTGTCGTTGCGTACATACGCTTCTATCTGGCTAACGGCCTGCTTAGCCTGAGCAACCTGCTCGGTAGCCACAGCAGGCGTTTCATTCGATACGACTACCGTTTCAACTACTACGTCTGCTGGTGCCGCTACAACCGCTTTTTCGGGTTTGTTTACCGCAAACTGCTCACGGGCTGTCGGCTGAAAATAAGCCACGGGGCGGCTACAGGAAGCCAGAAGAGCAGTGCCTAACAAGGCAGCAAAAAGGTGTTTGGTAAGTGTTCTCATAGATGAGATGGTTAGAATGATAAAAGGTAAATTTTTAACTGTCACTAGCAACAGGTGCAACTTTATCAGTTTATTCGGGAAAAATCAACTACTATTTTTTACTGAGTAAACAAATTCCCAAAAAACATACAATACGGTCCGGAAAATGGCTGCCTGAATCACCCTTGTTGATATGGTATTTTACCGGACACCGCAAAAGCCAATCGGCGTAGATGCAGCCGTTAGGCTTTACATCTACGCCGAAAGAAAGACTATCCAGCGATAGATCTTCACTAAAAGCTGATTCGTTATCGCAACAGGTCAACCAGTACCAGTATCAAACCTACTATCAATGCGACATAACCAAGGGTAGCCAGACCGCCCGTACCAACCAGCAGCAAGACAAGACCAATAACACCCACAATTAGACCAATAGTCAGCAGCGACTTGGCCATAGTGCGCTCGGGCGACAAATGATTCTTTATTTTCTTGTCTACCCGCTTCAGCATCACTTTCTGGATGAGCGAATTTTTCTGGGCGGACGTTGCTTTCAGCGATGAAGCATCATTGGCTGACGTGTTCGACAGCAGTTGTTTCACGCGATCCATGCGCTTCACTAATTTCTTGTTCGATGCCAGTTTGTTGTCATTACGAACGTACGCTTCAATCTGACTCACAGCTTGCTTAGCCTGAGCAACCTGCTCGGCAGGCGTAGCATTTTGCACTACTACAGTCGCTTCCGACGCTGCTACTTTTTCCGTTACCGGCTGCATGGTCGCAACGTCCGTAGGGGTAACAATTTCCGACTGAACCGATTTGAATTGCTCACGAGCTGTCGGCTGGAAATAAGCAACTGGGCGGCTGCAGGAAGAGATAAGAGCAGTGCCTATCAGGGCAGCCATTAGGGACTTGGAAAACATTCTCATAACAGAATAAAGATTAAGTGAAAAAATAGAGTAAAGTGAGCAATTGGTATTGTCATCATCATCAACTAAAGCCTAATAAATTTGTTAAAAAAAATTTAAAATTAAGGTAGTTATTAGTAACCAAAACCCTTGATTATACAGATTTACAAATAGTTAGCCTTCTCAAAATAAACATTAGAAGAGAGAATGAAACGGTAAGCGATTAGCTCATATTAATCCGATGAGTAAAAGGATTAATCCACCGATGATGCCGATAACCCCAATAGTAGCTCCTGTTGTACCGGCAGAAGAAATCAGCAGGATAATGATACCCGCAAGTAGCACGACTGCCCCCAGTGCCAGAACGCCTTTTATAGCCATTGCTTTTTCCGGATTAGCGGGTGCCAGTTGCCTGTTAATTGTTCTGTTCAGTTTCTTCACCATCAGGTGTTGCATCAGGTTCATTTTTTTAGAGACGGCTCCAGTACTTGGCGTCAAATTACCTTTACCAACAGCGGTAGCCAGCATGGTACGCACCCGGCTCAGTCGTTTCTGAACGGTTCTGTCGGCCACTAATTTCTGGTCATTTCGTACCAGGGCATCTACTTTATCCAATGCCTGCGTGGCCTGAATAACCGGCGTATTTGTGGAAGCCACAGTCTCCGTAGGCACAACTCCCGAAGCGGTGGACTGATTAGTCAGATCGGTAGCGGACGCGGGCTTTGCCGTGCTGGAAAAATGTTCGCGGGTGGTGGGTTGAAAATACGCTGTTGGGCGGCTACAGGCTATAAATAAAGTTGCCATTAACAGACTGGCGAATAAACCTTGTACATAAATCTTCATGATGAAAAATGATTAAATGAAGTTCAACAAAGTGAATTATCAATCGGTAGAACCGAAAGCATATTGTTTTGTTAACACTCAGATAAAAAAATCGATTTGTATAAAAAAAGAGTCTGCGATTCCAAGCTGAAATCGCAGACTCTTTTTTTATGTGTTGGTCTAAATCAGGCTACCGAACGTAGTTGCAGGGTGCTGGATTTACCAAACTTCTCACGGGCGTATTCCAGACTGACGGTTAGTTCTTTAATACCAGTTTGGGAGGGCATTTCAAACATGGCATCGGTAATAATGGATTCGCAGATGGAGCGTAAACCACGGGCACCAAGGCCATATTGCAATGCCTGATCAACAATGTAATTCAGGGCGGTGGAATCCCAATGGAGCGTAATGCCCTCCATCAGAAAAAGCTTGTCGTACTGCTTGGTGATAGCGTTTTTCGGCTCGGTCAGTATCTGCATCAGGGCGTCTCTATCCAGTGGCTCCAGGTGCGTCAGGACGGGCAGGCGGCCAATCAGTTCAGGAATTAATCCGAACGACTTCAGGTCCAGGGCGGATATATACCGCATCAGGTGTCCCTTCTCAAACGTATCGTTCAGCCGGCGATCGCCCGAGAAACCAATAGGGCGCGTGTTGATACGCTTGGTAATGTGCCGTTCGATACCGTCAAAGGCTCCTCCGCAGATAAACAGAATATTTTCGGTATTAAGGGCAATCAGTCGCTGGTCGGGGTGTTTGCGTCCGCCCTGCGGAGGTACGTTCACAACGGAGCCTTCCAGTAATTTTAACAGCGCCTGCTGAACGCCCTCGCCACTTACATCGCGGGTAATACTGGGGTTGTCCGACTTGCGGGCAATTTTGTCAATTTCGTCAATGTAAACGATACCCCGTTCGGCGGCTTCCACGTTATAATCGGCCGCCTGAAGGAGTCGGGTCAGAATCGTTTCTACATCCTCGCCTACATACCCGGCTTCGGTGATGACGGTGGCATCGGCAATGCAGAAAGGCACTTCGAGGATTTTAGCAATAGACTTAGCCAGATACGTCTTTCCGGTTCCGGTTTCACCCACCATGATGATGTTGGATTTTTCAATCGTAACGTCATCATCCGTTTTGGCCTGCATCAACCGCTTATAGTGATTATAGACAGCCACCGTAATCGACTTCTTGGCATCATCCTGACCAATAACGTACTGGTCGAGATGCCGCTTCATATCGATGGGCTTAATAAGGTTGATTTTCACTTCAGCCGGTTCACTACGTTTTGGGCGCATTTCTTCCAGCACCACCTGATGTCCCTGCTCAATGCAGTAGTTGCAGATGTGTGCGTCGATACCGGATAAGAGCAGCATCACTTCGTTTTTTCGTCGTCCGCAGAAGGAGCAACTGATTTGTGGCATGAAGGGTTGCAGGATAGTTGATTGATTTTCCCAGACTTTTGGAACAGGTAGTTCCTATGCTCCGGTTCTGGTTAAACGGTTGATTGGACTATTTGTTGATGTTTTGCTCAACAAAAAAAAATGACTCAGGCGAACCTGAGTCATTCGTTGTTAGCAAAGTTATCCATTACCGGCCAAACGGTCAAATCCGAAGGGCGGGTAATTTTCTCTGTTTACCTTATTTTTCCCGACGAAGTACCTCGTCAATCATGCCGTATTCTTTAGCTTCTTCGGCGCGCATCCACTTGTCCCGGTCCGAATCTTTTTCGATCTCCTGAACGGTTTTCCCAGAGTGCAGGGCCAGAATTTCGTACAACTCTTCGCGGAGTTTGACGATTTCGCGGGCGGTGATTTCAATATCGACCGATTGCCCCTGCGCACCGCCCGATGGCTGGTGAATCATGATCCGGGCGTGTGGCAGTGCCGAGCGTTTGCCCGCAGCACCACCCGCCAGCAACACGGCACCCATCGATGCCGCCAGGCTGGTACATACGGTAGCCACATCGGGCCGAACGTATTGCATGGTGTCATAAATACCCAAACCGGCATAGACCGAACCGCCGGGGCTGTTCAGGTACATCAGGATGTCTTTCTTGGGATCGGCCGATTCCAGAAACAGTAACTGGGCCACAATGATGTTAGCGATGTTGTCATCAACGGGAAGGCCCATAAAGATAATACGGTCGGCCATCAGTCGCGAGAACACGTCAACCTCCCTGAAGTTCATTGGACGTTCTTCAATAACCGAACGGGTCATGTTCTCAACCGTGTGGTGGTTATTGATGGTATGGTTTACATACCCATCTACTGTCAGGCCGTTCAGACCCATATGGTGGACAGCGAAATTGCGGAATTCTTTTTCGTAATTCATAAGTAAGTTTACTTCGTTACTATAAAAACCAATAGTGTTTGGTGTAAGTTCGAGAATTGTTTCGATACAAAATTGCGTTATCATCCCGAAAAACCCTGTCGGTTTTGATTAATAATTTATCGTTGTTACTTGATATGAACACTTCCATCGCTAATCGTGGACCGGCAGAACGAATCCGTTTAGAGCGGCTACAGCGCGGTTTATCGCAGGAAAACATGGCTGATTTGCTCAATCTGTCCACCACGGCCTATGGCGACATCGAGCGCGGAAAAACGGATTTGACCCTCTCCCGTCTGACCCAGATTGCCGATGTGCTGGGCGTTTCGCCCCTCGCTTTATTGTCTGATGAAGCCCTTTCAGCGCAGGTAATTGAACCAAAAATCGACGAGTTAGTCGGTTACGAACTGGAAACCCTCCGGCTCACCATCGAGAAACAACAGGTCGAATTAGATAAACTTCGCCTGGAAGCCGACTACTGGAAACGAAAGCACGACGACCGCGTAGCGATGGAAGTCCTTCGCTCTATGGCCGTGGAGCAGACCCGCGAGCGGATTGGGTTTTGAGGGTTTTCCTTCCTACCTTAAAAATACTTTTTTCGTGAGTTACTATTATAGCTCACAAATCTTGAAGTTACCTCACTGCTTTAATCAGCTTTGTAAAAGGCTTATATCAGTATTCATATATGATAACACGAATGCAAATAAGTGGCTTCAAAAACCTTATGGACGTAGACGTTCATTTTGGACCATTCACCTGTATCGCAGGTATTAACGGAGTAGGTAAGTCTAATCTTTTTGATGCAATCCGGTTCCTGGGTGATTTAATGCATATGCCACTGGTTGAAGCGGCTAAATCTGTTCGTAGTGAAGGGCAGAAAAACTCTGACATCCGAGATTTATTCCACAAAGTTGGCGATGAATACGAGCTAAAAATGCGGTTTGTTATCGATATGATTATACCCGAACATGGAAGTGATGATTTGGGACAAATTGCAACAGCGCGAATCACTACAGTTCGTTATGAGTTAATTCTATCATACCGCCAAAGTGATATTTTCCATCCACAAGGTTTACTGGAAATTACTAAAGAAGAGTTGCATCCAATACCACTTGTTGAAGCCCGCAAAGTGATGCGATTTGCTCCCGCTTACAATCTTTCTGCCCAGGATCAGAGAATACTCCGTAAAAAAGAACTTGAATGGCAGAACTCTGTCATAAAGGGTCGTCGTACTGTTCCATTTATCTCAACAACTGAAGGGGAGGAGCGAATCATCAATTTTCATCAGGATAGTGGTGGCCAGCCTGTCAAAATAAGAGCATCAACTTTGCCCAAGACCGTTCTATCAACCGCGAATGCATTAGAAAACCCTACTGCGTCACTTGTCAA
The DNA here is from genome assembly GCF_000374085.1 of Spirosoma spitsbergense DSM 19989. GTDB lineage: Bacteria > Bacteroidota > Bacteroidia > Cytophagales > Spirosomataceae > Spirosoma > Spirosoma spitsbergense. The sequence goes on from NZ_KB893564.1 coordinate 30,189, forward strand.
GAAAGAAATGCGTTCATGGCAGATGCTTCAGTTAGAACCGAGTGCTTTACGTAAATCAGACGAGTTTTACACAATACCTAATGCACGTTTGGGGGCAGATGGAAGTCACCTGCCTGCAACTCTCTATCGCCTGAAACTTGAAGAACAACAAAGTCAAGCCGATGGAGACGTATACCAACGGCTAGCTAATAAACTTTCGGGGTTGGTAGACAATGTTGCCAGTATTACTGTTGAAAAAGATGATAAACGGGAAATGCTAACATTGATGCTTAAGAGCCGCGACGGTACTGTGTTTCCTGCACGCTCATTATCGGATGGAACGCTACGTTTTTTAGGACTATCTGTTTTGGAATTAGATTATAAATCAGGCGGTGTAATCTGTCTAGAAGAGCCAGAAAATGGTATTCATCCCGAGAAAATAAAGCAGATTTTAGATCTTCTACAAGAGATTTGTACGGACATACGCTATCCTGTAGGTGATGATAATCCCCTGCGACAAGTCATTATCAATTCTCACTCACCAAGTGTAGTTCAGTTGGTTCCGGAAGATAGCTTGTTAATGGCTCAGTCTAAGCGTAATCGTAACAGCAAAGGTGACTTCTATGATCAAGTCGTATATAGTCCATTACGCAATACCTGGCGGACACGCATAGAAGGGACTGAGCGTAATTCTGCTTCATTAGATAAGCTTATTGCCTATTTGACAGCTAGTCCCAGACAGTACGAATCTGACCATTTACTATCTGACATAGTTCGGTCACGAAGAGTGATAGAAAGGGAGGACGTTAAGCAACTTCAGATCGATTTTGGTTCATGATTAGTGAAATCACTTATACACTTTTAAGTGATGGCTCATCGGACAAAGCACTCATGCCAATCATTGAGTGGACGCTTCTCCAACTGGACTCTACCTTACTGATACAGGGAATCCGTGCCGACTTGGCTCCTTTAAAACACCCTCCAAAGAATTTAACGCATCGAATCAATGTCGCTCTCAGATTATATCCTTGTGATTTATTATTTATACACCGGGACAGCGAGAAAGAATCGCTCTCAAACCGGAGTAACGAAATAGGTAAAGCAGTAGATGAATCTGATTTTGACCCCAAAAAACAGATTGCTATCCCTATCATTCCTATTCGCATGATGGAAGCCTGGTTACTAATTGACGAGCAGGCGATTAGAACAGCAGCAGGAAATCCAAATAGTCGGCACAAACCTGTTTTGCCAAATCCGAAAGCTCTCGAATCGTTACCTGATCCTAAATTGATTTTACAAGAGCACCTTCGCCAAGCCAGTGGCTTGAAAGGCAGGCAACTAGATAAATTTAATGTTGGAAAAGCAGTGCATTTAATCGCTCAAAACGTATTTGATTTTTCAATTTTGAAGCAACTTACAGCCTATCAAAATTTTGAAGATGAGGTACGAAATAAATTATCGATCCATAAACTGACAAAAAATAGCTAATGATTAGCTTTTGTAATTTCACATTCGAACAATTTTTAGCAACCAATGAACGAGCAGAGTAAAGAATTCCTGTACAAGTACCTGAATAATGCCTCCCCTACCGGTTTCGAATCGTCGGGACAGCAGATTTGGCTGGACTACCTCAAGCCTTACACCGATGAGTACATCGTGGATACATACGGCACCGCCGTTGGGGTTATCAAAGGAGAAGGCGATTATAAAGTCGTTATCGAAGCCCACTCCGACGAGATTTCGTGGTTCGTCAATTACATTTCCGATGATGGCTACCTGTTTGTTCGGCGCAACGGTGGGTCCGATGCGCTGATTGCCCCCTCCATGCGCGTCAACCTGCACACGAAAAAAGGCGTGGTGGAAGGCGTATTCGGTTGGCCCGCTATCCACGTCCGTGACCTGGCGAAAGACTCAGCGCCTAAAGTAACCGACCTGTTTATCGATGTGGGTGCCGCAACCAAGCAGGAAGTGCTGGACATGGGTGTCCACGTGGGGACAGTCTGCACCTTTGCGGATGGGCTGCGGGAAATGAACAACCGTTATTTTGTGGGTCGGGCGCTGGACAACCGGATGGGCGGCTTCATGGTTGCCGAAGTGGCTCGGCTCCTGAAACAAAACAACATAACGCTACCTTTCACACTGTACATCGTGAATGCGGTACAGGAGGAAATTGGCCTGCGTGGTGCCGAGATGATTGCCCGGCGGTTACGCCCCGATCTGGCCATTTGTACCGATGTAACGCACGATACGCAATCGCCGAAGTACGAGAAAAAAGAGCAGGGCGACCTCAAATGTGGTGACGGTCCGGTGCTGTGCTACGGCCCGGCGGTGCAGAACAACGTGCTGGAATACATTATTGATGTGGCCGAAAAAAATGAGATTGCCTTTCAGCGGCAGGCCGTGAGCCGTTCCACCGGCACTGATACAGATGCGTTTGCCTACGCCACGGAAGGGATTGCCTCAGCCCTGATTTCGCTCCCGCTCAAGTACATGCACACCACGGTTGAGACCGTACACATGGACGATGTACAGAATGTTATCAAGTTGATTTATTCAACATTACTTTCCCTGAAAGGCAACGAGGATTTCCGGTATATCAAGTAAAAACATTGTTGTGGATTCAGGTTCGCACACCTGAATCCCAGAAACAATTATTGGCGTGTGGTCAGGTTCTCGAACCTGACCACACCAAACGAATAGATGCTCCCATGACTAACCCTGCCCAAAACAAGCGAAATGCCATTGCTTTCTATGACCTGATGTTCAATCAGTGCCAGCCCGAAGCAGCAATTGAGCAGTACACGGGCGATGTATATATCCAGCACAATCCACACGTAGGCGATGGTAAAGAAGCATTTATCCGCTATTTCAACCGTATGACCAACGAGTATCCAGGCAAGAAGGTAGAAGTCAAACGGGCCATTGCTGAAGAAAATATAGTGGTGCTTCATTGCTGCCAAACCTGGCCGGGCGACAAGGATTACGCCGGTATCGACATCTTTCGGTTTGACGATACCGGTAAAATAGTAGAGCACTGGGACGTACTTCAGGTAATACCCGATGAGTCAGCGAATGAAAACACGATGTTTTGACGATGCCGACGTCGTGTGAATAAAGTACCTCACCAGCTCATGCAGGAACCTATGGAAAGAGTAATTACCTCGAAGTGGGTGCTGCCGATAATTGTTGTTTCGCAGTTTTTCTGCACGTCGCTCTGGTTCGCGGGTAACGCCATCATGCCCGATATCCTGCAACGTTTTCAGCTGGACCCGGGCTTTTTAGCGCACCTGACCAGCGTCATTCAGTTTGGGTTTATTACTGGCACCTTGGTTTTTGCCCTGCTAGCCATCGCCGACCGTTTTTCTCCTTCACGTGTATTCTTTGTCTGCTCGCTACTAGCCGGATTATTTAATCTAGGGATTGCGCTGCCCGGCGTTCAGCCAACGGGCATTCTCTTTTTCCGATTTTTGACCGGGTTCTTTCTGGCGGGCATTTACCCGGTCGGCATGAAAATAGCATCGGATTATTTTCAGAAAGGACTCGGCAAATCGCTGGGGTTTCTCGTTGGCGCTTTAGTGCTTGGTACGGCCTTTCCGCACTTACTAAAGAGTATAACCACGCATTTTCCCTGGGTATACGTTGTTTACCTAACCTCAATTCTTTCCGTTCTGGGTGGCCTGGCAATCTGGCTGTTTGTCCCCGACGGCCCCTTCCGAAAAGCAGGTCAGCAATTAATTTTCCGTGAATTTTTATCGGGGTTCAAAAGCAGGAATTTCCGGGCAGCTGCGTTCGGTTATTTTGGCCATATGTGGGAGTTGTACGCGTTCTGGGCCTTTGTTCCCGTCATGTTAGCCAGCTACGCAAACCGCTATCCAGCAGCAGGATTGAACATCTCCTTTTTATCGTTCCTGATTATCGCATCGGGTAGCCTTGCCTGTGTAGGAAGTGGCTACCTGTCGGGTTATTTCGGCGCAAAAAAAGTAGCGACTAGTTCACTCGTATTATCCTGCCTGTGCTGTCTCGTTTCGCCGTTTTTTTTATCCCGCCCATCACCTTCAGCGTTTATTATTTTTCTGTTTTTCTGGGGAGTGGTGGTTATTGCTGATTCACCTTTGTTCTCGACATTGGTAGCCCAGAACGCGCCGGAACGGTCGAGGGGAACATCGCTCACCCTTGTGAACTGTATTGGCTTTTCCATTACCATTATCAGTATTCAGCTCATCAATTTATTGTCAGGAAGTATAGATGGTCAATACGTGTATATGACACTCGCACTAGGGCCGGTAGTAGGGCTTCTTGCCTTACTTAAAAAGCGTACTTCATCGGGCGTTTAGGGATTTACTGCTTTAAGTCAACCATTTGGTACCACAGGTGCATTCGGGTAAAAGCAACTAAATCACTACAAATTCCACCCGTCTATTTTTCTTCCGGTTTTCTTCGTTGTTATTTGGAGCTATTGGGTCGATAGGGCCGCGCCCAACTGCTTTCAAGCGGTTTTTGGCAATCCCTTTGTTAGCCAGATAATCAACAATTGCCTGGCATCGGTCGCGGGAGAGCTTCACGTTTAAATCGAAATCTCCCTGATTATCCGTGTGACCACGAATCTCGATTTGCAACGCCGGGTTTTCAGTCAGGGCATCATACAACTGGTTGAGTTCGGCGTAAGATTCGGGGCGAAGAACAGGACTGCTCTGGTCGAAATAGACGTTCGGCAGACGAATTAAGATACCCTTCTCCGGTTTCTTCAATGGGCTGGAAACTGGCAATGGAGTGATTTTTTCCGTAACGGCTTTTGGCACGGCGACTGCTACTTTCGCCACGGGTTGAACAACCGGGTTTTCACTGGCAGACGGAGATTTCGCCACGGGTTTTACCCCGGTGGGCAATTGTTTTTGTGTCAGTATAACCCGAGCCTCGCTTTGAACACTATCCAACCGAATCGACTTCACAAAACTATCATACCCATTGGCGGTACTGCTTAACGAATAGTTCCCTTTGCCGGGCAGTTCTACTTTCGATGAGCCAGTGGCGGGGTCGGCAGTGAGTGTAATCGAGTTATTGCCCATCATTTTTCCGCTAATCGTGAATCGAACATCTGGAATGATGTTACCCGTCTTTCTATCAACCGCCAGAACTGTCAGTCCAATGGTCGTTTTATCCAGCACGGCATCAAATTCGTAGCGGTTGCCCTGCGGAGATACAGGTATGGTCATTTTACGATTGACGGATGTATAGCCCGGTGCGCTGATGTCGATAGACAACTGGTCGGCCTTCGTGAATGTACAGTAAAGCTGCCCCGCAGGAAGAGCTAACCGTTCGACTTTACCGGTGAGTATTGATGTAATTACCGCCGTAGCCGACGTAAGCGGTGTGGTAATGTTACTGTCAAAGACTTTAATGACCAGCGTACTGGGCTTCGTTTTCTGCGTCGAATCACTAATGGATGCGGGTCTCGTTCCCTGACCGAAAAACGTGCGCTCGGTGGGCAGACCGGTATAGCCGATGCTCGTACTGTTGATACAAAACAGGCAATACAGCGTAAAAAAGAATACAACCAGCCCGTGGCGGTCAATGGATTGACACATAAGGGCGTTAGTTATGGGGGCAAAAGATTAACTCGTACGTTTACTAACGGACTGGGTACAATAAACTGTCTGACAACAGGTGATTTCTACCAGAAAAAGCACTACTGATACCCCCGCGCCTGCAAGCCGAACAATTCGGCGTAGCGACCGTCTTTCTCCAGTAACTCATAATGACTGCCAATTTCGAGCAGGGTGCCGTTTTCCAGCACCAGAATCCGGTCGGCCATACGAACCGTGCTGAACCGGTGCGAAATAATAACCGACGATTTCCCCTCGGTCAATTTGCCAAACCGCTGAAACACTTCGTACTCGGCACGGGCATCGAGGGCGGCAGTAGGTTCGTCCAGAATGATAAGCTGGGCATCACGCATGTACGCCCGACCCAGCGCTACTTTTTGCCACTCCCCCCCCGACAGTTCGACGCCTTTGCCAAACGAACGACCCAGTTGCTGATCGTAGCCCCCGGACAGTTTGGCAATAACGCTATCGGCCAGACTACGTTGCGCGGACACTTCAATGCGCGGCTGATTGGTGCGTTCGTCGATATCGCCAACGGCAATGTTAATACCGGCCGACATTTTGAAACGGGTATAGTCCTGAAAAATAACGCCGATGTTACGCCGGAGTTCGAGCAAATCATACTCCCGCAGGTCGTACCCGTTAAGTAGAATCCGGCCCTCGGCGGGGTCGTAAAGCCGCGCCAGTAGTTTGACCAGCGTTGTTTTTCCGGCCCCGTTCTCGCCAACCAACGCCAGTTTTTCGCCCGGTTCGAGTGCGAACGACAGATTTCGTAAGGCCCACCGCTCTGAGTTAGTATACTTGAAACCAACATTTTCGAACACAAATCGGAGTGCCGCTTCCCCTTCCCCCATGGGCCGGGGAAAGGGACGGGTTGTTTTAGCCGAATGAATGAGGGGTTCGATGGCGAAGTAATCGAACAGGTCCTGCAAGTAAATAGCCTCTTGTGTCAGGCTGCTGAACTGAAGCAAAATCCCTTCCAGCGAGCCGCGAACCTGCCGGAACGATCCTGCCAGAAACGTCAGATCACCGAGGGAGATCTGCCCCGAAACGGCCCGCTGAATAATCCAGACGTAGGCCCCGTAATATCCGGCTGTGCCGAGTGCCGTCAGCAACGTTCCCCACCCTGCCCGACTAACGGACAGTGCCCGATTCTTTATGAAGAATTGCCACGATAAGACGCGGAATCGGTCAATCAGGAAGTCTGACAAACCAAAAATCTTGACCTCTTTCGCCGTTTCGTCACTAGCTCCTACGTAGCGCAGGTAATCCAGCTCACGCCGTTCGGGAGTCCAGGAACGGGAGAGCGAATAGCTGCGCTGATTGAAATAATTATCACCGATAAACGAGGGCGTTACAGCCACTAGAATCAGGAGCAGCAGCCAGGGGTTGTACACCGCCAGACCAGCCGCCAGAAAAGCGACGGAAATAAGCTCCTGCACCTGCCCAAACACCCCCGACAGTAACACCGTGCGACCAGTCGTTTGCCGACGTGCCCGTTCGAGCTTGTCGTAAAACGTAGCGTCTTCAAATTGTTCCAGATCCAGGGTAGCTGCGTGTGCCATGATACGGATGGAGGTCTGGTTGGCAAACAGATCGCCCAATAGACCATCCATGAGCGATACGCCCCGGGCCAGTGCCGTGGAAAGAATTGCCAGACCAAATTCTGCCCCAACCAGCCACCAGATGTACCGGTCATCGTGCGTAGTGGTGCCGTTTGAGAGGGCAACGACCTGGTCAATAATGAGTTTGCCAATGTAAAGCGTGGACGCCGGAATGGCCGCCCGGACGAGTCGGAAGGCGGCATTGCCCAGGAATAACCCGGGCGATACGCCCCAGACCAGTTTGAAAAAAGCAGGTAGGTTTCTCAGGGCGGCAAAACGCTCCCGCCAGCTTATTTCTTCTTTCCCTTCTGTTGATTTAGCGCGTGGAACTTCAGCTTTTGCCATATCTGAAAAGACAAGCCCAACGCTGGATTAGTTCATTGGCCGAAGTCCCTTGAATCCCCCTAAACAGTGTCTTCTCAACGCTTCTTTAGTTCATGCTGACGGGCATAAATGTAGCGCAGCCCTATGCCAAGCCCCCAGCCGGAACCATTGGCAGTGAGGGTACTTTTTGTTTCAGATGCCCCATTAACGGTATAGACCATGTCGGAGCGGAGCGCGTTGCCCATTCCCCAGTATTTGCGGAGCGAAAAGGCCAGTTCCAGCGATGAAGACAGTCGGGTGGCGTACTCGATACCCAATTCGGCCAGGCCCGAAATACGGTTGGCCGTTGTGGTATTGATGCTGAGCAGAAGCGTGTCCACGGGTGCCCGTCTGCCGTATCCGCTACGCCCGGTAAAGTGCAGGGCATCCGGCTGGTTATTCCCATTAGGAAGCAGCCAGGCCCCGGCCGAGACCCAGAAACCCGTACCATTTTGCCCCTTACTCCCTGACCCAATCCGGCGCTTAATCCGCAGGGGAATGTTGTAACCGATGGTCTGGTAATTAAAGACGTATGGAGTCGGGCTGCTTTGTATCGTGATGTTCAGGTGAACGGGGGCGTAGGTAACACCGGTTTCTACAACCCAGGCATTTCGGTACGTGTACCCCATTAGTACGCCCGCGCTGCCCGTTGTTTTGCCGGAGCTGCCAACCAGCCCGTTGAATGAGTTGCTCAGCACGCTACCATCACCACGAAGAGTGCCCTCAACAGCAGCGTACCAGACTTGTGTTTCATTGAACTGGTTCAACAGCTCGGTTTTGATGCGTCGCTGCCGGGTTTTGTCGGATTCGTAGGGGTTGGGGTTCTGGTCGGGGTCGGCGGTGAGTACCCGTCGGCGTGCGATCGGTGGGACATAGTAGTTCGTATCAATGACAACCTCCTGTGCGATAACCGAGGTCGGCAAACTCAGCAAAAAACAGAGAAGTAAGCGGTGTTTCATTACTCGGATACTGGTTTAACAAAATGAGTTAGGCCGGAACGTGATTCCACGATTCACTCAGTACGCAGCTTTTCCAATAGATGTTGCTTTGTGTACGACTCCACCATGGTATACCAAATGTACATCAATCTTTCTGGCTATGGAAACACGCTGATTTTCGTTATTCGTCACCCTCATTTTCGTCGTTTGTCAGTAGCCGAATGAGCGGATAGCCTGACCTTTGTAGCGTACTAATCAACGCAATAACATCATGAGCAACCCCAATCCTTCTGTTCTTGTTCTGGGCGCTACCGGTAGCATCGGCTATGCTGTAGCCGCTAATCTGCTGGCCCGGCAATGGCCCGTTACTATTCTTGTGCGCAACCGGGCCAAAGCCGAAAAACTATTTCCGAATGAGCCAACGCTCACGATTGTAGAAGGCGATGTGCAGGATGCCCCGTTACTCAACCGACTTGCTGCCGACAAACAGTATATTTTTCATGGTATCAATTACCCGTACAACCAGTGGTTTGGGAACATGGATACGGCCACGCAGAAAATCATCGACGCGGCCAGTCAGGGCGGGACTAACGGAAGTCGGGCTACCATTGTTTTCCCCGGCAATGTGTACAACTTCGGCAATACCAGCGAGCCGATTCGGGAAGACAGCGCGGTAAATCCCTGTACCCGGAAGGGCAGGCTTCGAGTGGCGATTGAAAAGATGCTTGAGCAGGCTGCCAGCGCCGGGAAGTGTCGCGTGCTCAACGTAAGATTACCGGATTTCTGGGGGCCAAACGTTCTCAACGATGGCGTACGTCCTGTTTTTGAAAATGCGCTGAATGGCGAAGCCCTCCCCTGGCTCCTGACTGTCGATGTGCCCCACCAATCCGTGTACACCAACGATGCCGCCGAGATTATTGCCCGGCTCATGTTACGGGATTGGACTACGAAAGCAACCGAAAGATCGAACCCCTACGAAGTCTGGAATTACGGTGGAACAACGCTACCGTCGATACGGTCGTGGTTCGGGCAGATAAGCGAACTGGCGGGCAAACCACTGAAAATGCAGGTGTATAGCCGATTTCTTATTAGCGTATTGGGACTATTTATGCCCACACTCAGGGAAGTAAAAGAGATGCTCTATCTCTACGAAAATACGATTGTGCTGGATGATAAAAAGTTGCTTACACTCTTCCCGGATTTTCGTCCAACGCCCATGAAACAGGCGCTGACCGACACACTAGCCTGGTTTTCAGAACATCAGCTTAAGTAGTCGTTTAAGCTTGTCTAGGATAGATTTTAACCGCAAAGAACGCAAAGAAGAAAGGCGCGAAGAGCGCGAAGTACTTTATGAACTATAAGCTAATGAAAACACTGTTGAAGTCCGAAGAATTGATTCAGTTTCTGGGAGCCATTTACCTGTTCTCCCACCTTGATTTCGCCTGGTGGTGGTTCCCTGCTCTCATTCTGTTACCCGATGTCAGTATGATTGGCTACCTAATCAATCCAGCCATCGGGGCAGTGTTGTATAACATCGTACATCACAAAGGACTGGGCATTGTAGTCGGGTTACTGGGCCTGATGATGGGTAACCAAATCCTGATGCTGGCGGGCATTATCCTGTTTGCTCATTCGAGCATGGACCGTATGATGGGCTATGGCCTGAAGTACTTCGACAGTTTCAAGCATACCAGCCTGGAGAGTTTGTAAATCAGGCAACCTCCTGCGCCAGCCGGAATGCGCCCGGCGTTTGCCCTGTCCATTTTTTGAACGACCGGAAAAAGACACTTGGTTCAGCAAACCCCAGCAGGTAGGCAATGTCGGTGGTGCTCAGGTTCTGTTCGCGCAGGTGGCTAACCGCCAGTTCCTGACGGGTTTCATCGAGGATATGCTGATAGGAAGTCCCCAGTTCCTTCAGGTGTAACTGCATCGTACGGACACCCATGGCCAGCCGGTCGGCAACGGTGGCCAGGGTTGGTTCTTCTCCCTTCATGAGCGAAATAATCTCCCTTTTCACCCGCGACGGTAAAGTTGGCGTTTTGAGCTGTTTCAGCATGGCATCGGCGTGTTTCTCAAACAGTACCGATAAGCTTGGATTGGCATTCAGGACGGGTATGGCCAGCAGACTGGCATCAAGAACCATAATCGTTTCGGGCGCATCGAAGGTTAGTTGAGCGGGGGCAAATACGCGCTCATGTTCCCGCGTATCAACCGGCTTTGGGTAAGCGAAGTGGATAGCATCGGCCGCGATTCGATACCCCGTCAGGGCTCGCATGGCTGATAGGTATATGGATAGTTCGGAGTTGAGCGCGTGGTGCGGATAAATGATATCGGCACTGGTAATGTGCAGCGACAACGCAAACTGTTTGCCGTCTGGGGTTAATTGCCCGGTGGTACGAATACCTTCACAAACAATGTCCTGGTACTGGCATAGTTTTTCGAAGGCACGACCCAGCGTAGGGCTATGCATCATAACATACGCCAGTACACCGATGGAAACCGGATTGACCAGTTCACCCAGATTCAGGGCAATATTCGGGTCGCCGGTGGCGGTAATGATTTCCCGCCAGAGGGTCTGTATCTGCCGGATAAGCACGCGCCCGTCGGGGTCGCGCAGTTGCTCGGGACTGATGCCTACGGCACGGGCCAGCGCATCGGCATCGGCCCCGCGTTGCCGGGCTACAAAAAGAAGCAGATTGACCGAAGCAATGGAGAGTGTATCGTTGGAGGCAGGCATTTATTCGAAAATACGGTCGAGAGGAATAAACAGGTCGGGGAAAATTCGGCTGGGAACTTCGCCCGACTCATACACATCGACCAGAGCGTACTTCCCATCTTCCAGCACATATACGTTGACCGCTTTTTCTTTAGGCTGCACAACCCAGTATTCGCGAACACCCGATTCTTCGTACAGGTTAAACTTCTCATTGAAATCATTCTTCACCGTTCGGGGCGAAGTAATCTCGATTACCCAGTCGGGCGCCCCCAGGCAACCATCATCATCAAGCTTACTGGTATCGCAGATAACACAAATATCGGGCTGCACGACAGTATGCAGTTGGTCCGGTTTACGCTCATTGCGAACCGGTAACCGCACATCGAACGGAGCATCATAAACTTTACATGGTTTATCTTCGAAATATTTAAGCAACGCAAATTCCAGGTTTACAGACGCATCCTGATGTTTTCGTTTGGGTGCCGGAGACATCCGGTATATCTTTCCTTTGATGAGTTCAACGCTTTCGTCAAACTGCCATTTCAGGTAGTCGGCGTAGGTATAGGTGCCGTTGGGGTCGAGCTGCGAGATGTCTGTAATCATACCGATTGGTCAATTTCGTTACGCAAGTTCCTGAAATAGTCCGAAGCCTGCAACAGACGGCTGCCGTACCACGAGAATACTTCACCATCCACCAGCCGTATCCGCGCCGACGGGCAAATGGCCTGTAGTTCCACTATATGTTTTTGCCCAAATGGATATGGCTCCGACGACAAAAAAATGAGGTCAGGCCGGGCATTTCTTAGTTCCTCTGCCGACATGACCGGGTAGCGGGTTTGCCCGGCAAAGGCATTCCGGAACCCGGCCTGTTCGAGCATAGCGTGGATGAACGTATCTGTAGCCGCCACCATGTACGGTTTTCGCCAGATGAGGTACGCCACCGTAAGACTGGGGGCCTGCGAAAAAGGAAGCAGGGAGTCTTCAATTCGGTTTGCCAGTGCTTCGGCTTCAATACGTTTCCCGACCAGCGCACCTGCTTCCCGAATCATGGATAGGGCATCGGGCAGGGTGTTTACGTCGGTGACGTGTACGGTGTACCGTTGCCGGAGTGACTCAATCTGTTCCCGCGTGTTTTCTTCTTTGTTGGCCAGGACAAAATCAGGATTCAGCTTGTGAATAAGATTGAGGTTCAGCGTTTTCGTACCACCAACCAGCGTCTTTTGTTTAACTTTATCGGCCGGGTGAATACAGAATCTGGTAATGCCAATGATTTCCTCATTCAACCCCAGGTCGAAGAGTAGTTCGGTCTGCGAGGGCACTACAGAAATAATACGTTGTGGAGTCATACGAAAGTAATTCAGCGGCTGAAATTCGCCATCGGATTATTATTTAACCGCGTTTAACAAAAATTTAACGGTCAGTTGAAAAAAATGTGCAACGTTTACTGACACAAGCCCTCATTCAACCATGAAACAAGTTATTTGTCTTACACTGGCCGCGAGTCTGTCGCTGACAACTCTATTTGGCCAAACGCCCACATCGGGCAAAATCACGTATGAAGGGATGCGTCAGATTGACCGATCGCAGATGCGGATGGTCATCAACGGGCAGGAAGTTCGTCCCGGTAGTCCCGGTGCGCCCGATGCCCCCGAAGGCATGCCGGAAGTGATGTCGTTTACGCAAAAACTGGTCTTTTCCGGCACGATGGCCAAAGAAGAACGCGACCGCCCGCAGAATATGATGATGAGTCGTACAGTGGGTGGGCCGGATGGCGCGGGTAGCACTGGTGTTGGAACCCGTACTGTGCGGAGGACACCTCCATTTGAGCAGCAGATATTTCTGGATTTAGCTAACCGCCAGCGCATCGACGTATTGACGGTAAAGAAAGATTCGACGACGCAGGTGTATCGTTCTGAAAAGCCAATGCCAGCCGCAACCGACTGGCAAACCACATCGAAGTCGAAGAAAATTGCGGGCTATACCTGCCAGAAAGCCACCGCCACGCGACGCAAACAACCATATACCATCTGGTACACCACAGAGCTCCCCTTTACCTATTCGCCCGTGGCCGATCTGACCCCGCCAAAAGGTGTGGTGCTACAAATCGAATCGGACACTGAATCCTTTAAAGCAACGGGCGTTTCGACGGAAGCCGTGGCCGAAAGCAGCGTGCAACCACCCAAAGAAGCTAAAGTTGTATCGGCCGATGAACTGGAAGAAATGCGCCGAAAAGGCATGGCCGATTTCCGGCAGAAAATGATGCAGGAAGGCGGATTCCAGCGACGGAGTAATAACTAATCCTGAAGTGGTGTCTCTTAAAACCGATATCAATTAGAGAACTGGTTAAGGGGCAACACTGGCATTGATTTTTATGTATGACTCTACTACGCTGCCCACAAAGCGATACGGGTTTATAGTCCGGTTAAACTGAAAGGTTGTGTTGTCATTTTCAACGAAAAAAATGTTGGTGGCCGGGCCGTCCAGTACCGGGCGGAGCACCCCACCAACGGTAGTGAGCCGGTAGAGGTACTGTAACTCAAACGTAACGTCACTGGTATTGCCAATCAGCATATCCAGGCGAATGGGCGAACCGATAAAGTAACGCTCGCCCGGCGTATGCAGGATCCGTTCCCGAGCGGTATTTGTGGTTGCACTGAGCAGGTACCCTGCCGTTACGGGAAATGACGGGTTAGCTACCCGCCTGATCGTAGCCCGGACATCGTAGGTAACTGCCCCCACCCCTGATGAGCCGGGTAGAATTTCGGACTTTGCTTTTTCGCGGCTAAGTATAGCAACCGGACTGGTTGGCGTAACCTCTGCAACGGTTGTACCATCTTTGGCCAGAAACGTGAGTTTGTCAATAACAAATTCGCAGGGGTAGGTGCGTGGAGAGCCATCTACCGCCAGACAGGCAGATTCAGGAAGATCAACAGGAAGTCTGTGATCTTCACAGGAAAAAACCCCTACGAGTAACCCGTAAGCAATAACAAGAGGCCATTTGGTATTCAACTGAAGCGATTTCATCCGGCTATACAGCTAAAGTGTGCATTTATTTGAACAGCGAAACGCGGTGATAACAAGCTTTGGGTGTGTAGTTTACGGCGTTTATTAATTGTATTCCGAATAGATTGAGGGAACGGTCTCTTATTTTACGGATCGTTCTGCCAGCTATAGATAAGCAACAGTAATTAACCTTGACGGTCTCCCGACGAAAGAAATGTTACTACATTGAAAACTGGTGGTCCTAAGTTTGTAATGATAGGTTGTAATTTGTCGCCATAAACCTGATTGACTTAACATGCCGGTCCAGTTTTTTCGAGAAAGATAAACTCAATCGAACCAACCGAGAGCATCGTTGACGAAGGGTACAGAAAAACCGCTCGACATGATTTGTCTTCATTTTCTGCTGGCTAAAACGGTGTTGATGAGCAGGAATAATTTGCTTACAGGGCCGCCAATCGTCGGTATAGAAAGTCGCTTTCTGGCGGTAACGTTCAGGCAAAGCCTGCCGTAAACCTAAGGCACCATCTGCACTTCGATCCCCCACAAATAGGGCCACCACCTAGCGACTCGCCCGATCAAGGACCAGCCAAAGCCATTGTTTGTTGGCCTTACAGCCCACAAAACTCCATAACTCATCGAGTTCAGAATCGACTTTAACTGCTCGCTGAACTGTGTCAAGCCTCAGGGTAAATAAAACCGGGCGGCCGGAGCTGGGAAAAAGGAAAATCCTTATTTTCACAATCATGACGGACACAACTAGGCAAATGGAACTCCATTTCTACAAGCCCCGACCTCGCTCGGTGCGTCGGTCGCCACAGAGCGGCTGCCAGGCTGGCCGATCGCTTGCAGGCGACCTTCGATGAGTTGCAAGCCCTGGGTTATAATCTGAACCGGACGGTCCGCCGTGCGGTCACCTTTGGCTTTGCCGATGAATCCAGCCCGCAACTACATAACAACACGGCTCGTCTTTGGTCGATCGGGTAGTTAATACGGACAAAAGCCGGACGAATACCTTCGGTTTTTTAGCTTTACAAGGCCAGGATTATTATCATCCCCTAGCCAACTCACCCATCGATTCCTTTATCGATATATTCCCATAGTTGCGCTCTATTCATGCAGATTACGAGGCCGTTGTTGTTTTGTGCGGGGCGGCCCGTGCCGGATAATTTACCTGCCCATAAAACAGCCGCTGTTGAAGCGGCAGCGCGACGGCATCAGATTTATCTGGTCAATAATTTGCCCAACTCGCCCGATCTGAATGGCAGCAGCCAAACGTCCGATTGAAAGGATCTGAAAAGGCATCAGATGGAAGACATCCTGCTGAAAGCCCTTCCTGCTAAAAGTGCAATTAGTTTTGCCAACCTTTTTCTTGACACCCATCATAACTGTCCACTACAATGCCGAGCATACGAATCAAAAAAAAAGTCAAAAAAATATTGAAATGTCGCAAGGGTATTCTGCTTTTTCGACACTCTATTGACTAGTGAAGGCACATTAACCCCCGATCGGTATGGCTGATACCCATTCTGAGTTCCTATACGATACCAACCTGCGGCCGTTGCATCCTCGTCCCGATAGGGATGCACCCAGGTCGCTTGTCACCGATTCAGAACTTCTGATCCGGCAGGCGTTTGCTCAAAGCCCTATTAAAGGGTATGAGTTACTGTTCAACCGGTACTATAAACCTCTGTGCAGCCATGCGGCCCGGTTCGTTTATGACCGGCAGTTATCCGAGGACATTGTCGTGGATACCTTCGCTCAGTTCTGGCAGAAACGGCTCGACCTGGTAGTCACGACCTCGTTTCGTGCGTATCTGTTTACGATTGTCCGAAACCGGGCGTTCACTCATTTGCGGCAGGAGTTTGGTCGTGAACAAATGCCTGACCATTCGGCTGATACTGACCCGATAACAGACGGCTCCACTCCTCTGCAGTTGCTTCAGTTCAACGAACTACAACTAAAAATCAATGAGACAATTCAGTCTGCATCGGCTCACAGCCAGAAGGTGTTTGTGATGAGCCGGTTTGAGGGAAAGAAAAATGGGCAGATCGCCGACGAACTGGGGGTATCAATCAAGACCGTTGAAGGTCATATCACGAAAATGCTGACCCTGTTACGACAGGTGCTGCGCCAGAACGATTTGCTGACGTTAGCCGCGATACTCAGTTTTGAGCTAACGGGGCAAGGGATAAACCCTTTTTTACGACTCATTAGTGCAGTCACTCAACAAAACATCTGATGCTGATGGTCACTAAAGACTTGATCCTGAAATCGTTCGACGGACGCACCACTCCCCTGCAAAGGGCATTGCTCGTCGACTGGCTCGAAGAACCGGCTAACGTCGAGCAGTATTACGAGTGGCTTGAGGAGTGGGAGCGGGACAATCCACAGTTTCTCCCCGATGTAGTCCCGGCATTTGAGCGATCATTACAACAAACAAGGCTCATAATCGAGCCAGATAAAGAAACTGGCTTCCGGCCTGCGTGGGGACGTTGGTTGCTGGCAGCATCAGTCGTGTTGGCTTTGTTGATGGGTAGTGCCTGGTTACTGCGTGAACCGCTGCTAAACGTCCGCTACCATACAGCATTTGGTGAACTGCGCACGCTCACCCTACCCGATGGAAGCCGGGTTACACTCAACGCTAATACCCAACTCCGGTTGTCACGCTGGCAGTTTGGTCGTCAAACGCGGGAGGTATGGCTCACCGGCGAAGCCGAATTCTCTGTACGGCATTTGCTCAGCAACCAACCGTTTCTGGTACACACGCCCGACGGCCTGACGGTGCGGGTGCTGGGGACTGAATTTGTCGTCTATAGCCGGGCGAGGGGTAGCAAAGTAGCGTTGACCAAAGGCAGCGTTCAACTTCAGGCTGACCAGCCTGGGTTAACCAGGCCGCTTATCATTAAACCCGGCGACGTAGTTACGCTCTCCAGCAAAGGCCGCTTTACCCTGCGTCACCAGCAAACGGCATCAACGTATACCGCCTGGAAAGACCATCAGTTCATTTTCGATAACACGTCTTTAACGGAGGTTGCCTACCAGATTACCGAGCAGTTTGGTGTAACGGTCGATGTTCCCGACACGGCCCTCGCCCAGAGCAAAATAGGCGGAACCTTCCGGGCGCAGTCGGCCCCTGAGTTACTCGACGTGATTGCCCAGATGCTGAATGTCCATGTCTATAAAACCGGACGGCAACACTACCGTCTGACGGTAAACCCTTAATTAACCCCTTTACCAAATGCAAAAACCAATACCAATCCTTCTGCTCATGGTGGGTGCATTGCTGAGTACCCCGCCCCTCCAGGCCCAACTAGTTGCCCGAAATCACCTGGCTACCCAACGCACCAACGGGCAGGACAATACCCGTTCAACGGAGAGTATGACCCTGCGTGAAGCCCTGAAGCAGCTTGGTCAGCAATACCACGTAGATATTCTTTTTGAGGAAAAACTACTAGAAGGCTTCCTCGTTCCGGCCGGTCAGTTCAGGGCAAATGCCCGCGTTGACCGGGCACTGAACAGCCTGCTTGAATCGTCTCGCCTGCGTTATCAGCGGATTCGCAAGGGAGCCTACGTTATTCTACCGGCCAAATCCATGGCCGCTGTCCCCGCTACGCCAACAGGAGTCAACGCACCGGAGCCGACAGGACGCGTTGAGTCAGTGGCCTCGCTGCTGCCGCGTCCAATGAGCAGTCTGGTGCAGGATCGTACCATTTCGGGGCGGGTATTGGGCGAAACCAACGAGGGGCTTCCAGGGGTAAGCGTAGTGATCAAGGGTACGCAAAAAGGAACAACGACCAATGCCGAGGGCCGCTATCAGCTTGCTGTTCCGAACGCCAGCGACGGACCGGGCAACGTAACGCTGATCTTTAGCTTTGTAGGGTATACCTCGCAGGAAGTAATCGCAGGCAATCGCTCAACGGTGGACCTGACGCTGGTGCCCGACGACAAAACGCTTAGCGAAGTAGTAGTTGTTGGTTATGGTCAGGTCAGAAAAAGCGATCTGACGGGGTCGGTTTCTACCGTAAAGGCCAAAGATATCAACGCCTTTCCGGTTACGACTGCCGTGCAGGGTATTCAGGGCCGGGTGGCGGGGGTTCAGGTGCTGCAAAACTCCGGCGCACCCGGTAGCGACATTTCGGTACGAATCCGGGGTGGCAACTCGCTGCGGGCCAGTAATGAGCCGTTGTACGTGGTCGATGGGTTCGCCTTGTCGGGTGGGCTATCAGCACTTAACCCCACCGATATCGAAAGCATCGAGGTGCTGAAAGATGCGTCGGCCACGGCCATCTACGGGTCGCGGGGCGCCAACGGAGTTGTCATCGTAACCACAAAAAAAGGAACGTCGGGCCGCCACCAGGTCGATGTGGACAGTTACTACGGGGTGCAGTCGCCTACCAAACTCATCGACTTGCTCAACGCCCGCGAAATGGCCGAAATTGCCAACGAACGGGCAACCAACGACGGGGCAAAACCGTACTTTACCCCGGAGCAACTGGCGGGTTTTGGCGATGGCACCAACTGGCAGAAAGAAGTGTACCGGTCCGCTCCGATTCAAAACCACGGGCTGACTTTCTCGGGCGGCACCGACCGGATGCAGTATTCGGTGTCGGGCAATTACCTCAATCAGCAGGGCATCGTACCCAACTCCGGCCTTAAGAAAGGAACCCTGCGGGCCAACATCAACCACAAAGTGCTGGAAAAACTCAATTTCTCGCTCAGCACTATCCTCAGCCGCCAGTCGCAGCGTCGGATCAGTGGCGAAAACGGGAACCGGGGTGACGGAGCCTTATCGGCCATTTTAGTGTCTCCGCCAACGATTACCCCTTTCAATGCCGACGGGAGTTTGAGTAATGTGGCCCCTTATGCGTTCAGCTCCAACGTATTGCAGAATCCATTCGCCTACATGTACGGCCGCTCCGATAACGAAGTACGCGATTACGTACTGGCCAACTCGGCACTGACCTACGAATTTGTACCGGGCCTTACCTTTCGGGTATCGGGCGGTATTGAGCTGGTCGATAGCCGCCGGGATCAGTATTCGACACGGCAGCTCAACGGGTCGCCCAACGGCAGTGGTGCTGTTTCAACGGGCCGCCAGACCAATCTGCTGAACGAGAATATCCTGAATTATACCCGTCAGTTTGCCCAGCGGCACAACCTGACCCTGACGGGAGGCTTCACCTACCAGACCCAGGAAAATACCGCCCTCAGTACGGGAGCGAGCGGCTTTGCGTCGGACGCCCTGACGACGAACGCGCTCCAGGCGGGCACCACACCCGGTCTGCCCAATTCATCAGCGTCGAGCTGGACGCTGCTTTCGTACCTGGGGCGGGTCAATTATGGTTACCGCGACCGGTATCTGCTCACAGCCAGCTTTCGGGCCGATGGATCGTCGCGTTTCGGGGCCAGCAACAAATGGGGGTATTTCCCGTCGGCGGCTTTTGCCTGGCGGGTGAGCGAAGAGTCGTTCATGAAAAACCAGACGGTGGTATCGGACCTGAAGTTTCGGGCCTCAATCGGGCAGAGCGGCAACACGGCCCTCAGCCCCTACCAGACGCTCAACAGTCTCAGCTCGTACCAGACCATCTTCGGCAATGATTTAGGGATTGGTTACGCGCCAAGCAGTACCCTTTCCAACCCGAATCTGAAATGGGAAACTACTACCCAGACCGACGTTGGCGTGGACGTGGCCTTCCTGCAAAACCGGCTCCAGCTGACGGTCGATTATTACCACAAAAAGACGGATGACCTGCTGGCCGTGGTATCCCTGCCGACCTCGGCGGGCTACGCCACAACAACGCAGAACATTGGCTCTATCCGCAATCAGGGAGTTGAATTCGGGCTGGATGCCGCCATTCTTCGGGTTGGTGCCGTGCGCTGGAACGTAGCGACCAATGTATCCATCAACCGCAATAACGTGGTGAGTCTGGTGGGGGGGAGCGACATCTTTGGTTCTGCCGTAAACCCGCCCCTCGGCGTGGCCGTGAACCTGGTGCGCGAAGGGCAGCCGGTGGGCGTGTTCTACGGCTATCAGGAAAATGGGCTGGACGAAAAAGGGGCGATCAAATTCAAAGATCTAAACGGCGATGGAGTCATAACGGCGGCCGACAAGGCCATAATTGGCAACCCCAATCCTAAGTTTATTTATGGGTTCAACTCAACGCTCTCCTACCGTAATTTTGATTTGACGTTCTTTTTGCAGGGCGTGCAGGGCAACGATATTTTCAATGCCAATGTGACCAGTTTTGCCAACAGCTTCAACTTTGGCGAGAACCAGATCAAAGACCTCTACGCGAACCACTGGAGCGCGCAAAACCCTGATCCCAACGCCAAATACCCCCTCATCAGCGTCAACACCAAATTTCGGGAATCAGACCGCTTTATTGAGGATGGGTCGTATCTGCGGCTGAAAAACATTCAGTTGGCTTATACCGTACCAACCGCCAGATTAGGGATTAACTGGCTCCGGAAACCCCAGGTTTACGTGAGTGCGCAGAATCTGATGACCATCACGAAGTACTCCTGGTACGACCCTGAAGTGAGCACCCTTGGCGGCTCTACCTCCATCAGCCCCGGCGTAGATGCCTTTGGCTACCCCGTAGCCCGTACCGTAACGGTTGGTGTCCGGCTTGGTTTCTAACCCCCTTTTCGTAATCGATCATGAAGAAATATATTCTTTTCCCCCTGCTTCTGGCCGCTACGGCCTGCTCCGACCTGCTTCAGGAAGTACCGGTAGACCGGCTTTCCCAGGAAAATTTTTACCGCACAAAAAGCGATCTGATGGCCGGACTCAACGCGGTATATGCGCAGGTGCGGGGGGCAAATTCGTACGGCACCAACTACCCCGCACAGCTCAACGGAATGGCCGATTACTGCATTTCGCGGGGCACCCAGATACCCGTCAGTGAGTTTAAGGGGCTGGATGGAACCAACGTAGGCCGTACCAACAACATCTGGCGCGACCTGTTCCAGGCGATCAACTCCGCCAATATCATCATTAAACTAACGCCCGGCGTGACACTGAGCGACGCCGACAGGAACGCGGTGCTGGGCGAAGCCCGGTTTCTGCGCGCTTTTAACTATTACAACCTGGTGCGCAACTATGGTGGGGTACCACTTCGCACCGAGCCGGTCACCACAACCGGGCAGGTAGGCGGCAAACGCGCCACCATTGATGAGGTATACAAACTGATTGCCGACGATTTACAGTTTGCCGAAACGGCCCTGCCCGGCACCCAGGCCGAAATTGGCCGGCCCACGAGCTGGGCCGCCAAGCTGCTGCTGGCCAGTATGTACCTGACCCGCGAGAACTGGACGGCTGCCCGAGATAAAGCCGATGAGGTCATCAAATCCGGACTGTACAGTCTGGTGGAGGTAAAAACGTCGGATGAGTTTGAGAAGGTCTTCGGCGCCGATCTGACTACCAGTCCGGAAGAGGTTTTTTACCTCAAGTACGCCCGGATTGCCGGACAGGGCTGGGGCTACCCCAGTTACCAGCACCCCGCCGATGGGCCGTACACGACCGGGGTGCGTGCGCACTGGACAACAACGGCCATTCCGCTCATTAAAAACTGGAGCGACAAGGATTTAAGGAAGGATTATAATCTATACTCGTCCTACATCAACCGGTCGGGCAAACTGACCACGTTCCCTACGGCCGAGCCGATCTGTTTCCGCAAATTCCGCGATGTTCCCGCCAATCCGGCCGGTAACGATTTCCCCTTCCTGCGCTACGCCGAAGCGCTGCTGATTTCGGCCGAAGCGGGCAGTCAGGCGGCTAACGGCCCTACGGCAGCCGCGCTCGAAAACCTGAACAGAGTACACCGGCGGGCCTATGGGTTTCCGCCCAACGTACCCGCGCCGTCGGTCGATTTTACACTGGCCGGACAAACAGCCGCTTCCTTCCGGGATTTGGTCCTGACAGAGCGGGCCTACGAATTTATGATGGAAGCGGGGCGCTGGCTTGACCTGAAACGACTCGGCGTCGACAAACTCAAAACCACCATCAAAGCCGCACGGGGTAAAGACGTGGCCGACGCACACCTGCTCTGGCCCATTCCGCAACAGGAAATTGACAACAACCCCGACATCAGCGTTACTGACCAGAACCCCGGCTATTGATCGTATCTGACCTATGAAGTACTTACTTTGGCTGGCTCTGCTGCCCGCGTTTGCCCAGACACCGTCCCCCGTCTCCGTCGACGTTTGCGTGTACGGGGGGACTTCGGCGGGCGTTATGGCGGCCTATACCGCTAAAAAGGCCGGCAAATCGGTGCTGCTCATCGAACCGGGCAAACACCTGGGCGGGCTGACAACGGGCGGATTGGGGTATACCGACATTGGCAATAAATACGCCGTGACCGGTTTGGCCCGCGACTATTACCGGCGCATCGGGCAGCATTACGGCAAGTTTGAACAATGGATTTTTGAGCCGCACGTCGCCGAGAATTTATTTGGTGAATACATCAAACGGGGCCAGGTGACGGTGCTTTACAACCATCGGCTGGTGTCGGCCAGTAAAGTCGGCACAACCATTCAGTCCATCACTCTGGAGCAGTCAGACCAGCCCAATGCCGCCACCAACCGCGTAATTCGGGCCAGGCAGTTCATCGACTGTACCTACGAGGGTGACCTGATGGCCAAAGCCGGGGTGAGTTTCATGGTAGGCCGGGAAGCCAACAGCGTATACGACGAAACCATCAATGGCTTTCAACTCATGAACGGCCACCAGTTTCCCGACGGTATCGATCCCTACAAAATTCCCGGCAATCCCGATTCGGGCTTGCTGTGGGGTATCAGCGCGGCCAGACTAGCCCCCAACGGTACCGGTGACAACTTACCGCAAGCCTACAATTACCGCATTTGCCTCACCGACGACCCCGCCAACAGCATCCCCATTACCCGCCCTGCTGGCTATGATTCAACCCGCTACGACCTGTTGCTTCGACTGATGGCGGCCCAGCCCAGCCAGCGCAAACTCGGCAATTATTTTATCTGGAGCCGGATGCCCAACCGCAAAACCGACATCAACAACCGGAACGGTTTTTCGACCGATATGATCGGGGCCAATGCCCGCTATCCCGAAGCCGGTTATGCCGAACGGACGGCCATTATTGCCAACCACGAACAATATACAAAAGGGCTGCTGTACTTCTTTGGCCATGATACGCGCGTCCCCGCCGAACTCCGGCAGGAGATGCTGGCCTGGGGATACCCCAAAGACGAGTATACGGATACCGGAAACTGGTCGCCCCAGCTGTACATCCGCGAGGCCCGGCGCATGATTGGCGACTATGTGATGACGCAGCGTAACTGCGAAGGCCGCGAACGGGTTCAGGATGCCGTTGGTATGGCGGCCTACACGATGGATTCCCACAACTGCCAGCGCATTGTGGTCGAAAAAAACGGCGTGAAGATGGTCAAAAATGAAGGGAACGTCGAAGTGGGGGGCTTTCCGCCCTATCCGATTGCGTACCGGTCACTGACCCCTAAACCAACCGAATGTACCAACCTGCTAGTGCCGGTATGCCTCTCGGCGAGCCACATTGCGTACGGATCTATTCGGATGGAGCCGGTCTTTATGGTGCTGGGGCAATCGGCGGGGCTGGCGGCAGCCATGGCCATCGACGCAGGCGTACCTGTCCAGCGGATAGATATAACGAAGCTGCAAAGCCAGCTCAAAACCAACCCGCTGGCCGATGGCAGCACGGCTGAAATTCTGGTCGATGATGCCAGTGAGGGCAGCATCGACCGGGTGGGCAACTGGAGTCAGATCAATAAAGGCAAGGGGAGCTACGGACCGTCGTGGCTGGCCGATAGCAGTCAGGGGCAAACGCCTAAAGTGGTTCGTTTCCGGCCTCGTGTGCTCAAACCAGGTCCCTACAGTGTGTATGCTTATTTCCCGAAACTGGACAATGGCAGCCGTCGCACAACGCTCACGATTTCGGACGGGAAAAAGGACCGCGAAGTCGTTGTCAACGAAGCCGATATCCGGGTAGAAGGCCAAACTTCCGGCGAGTGGGTGTCGCTGGGCAACGTAACGCTTCCTACCGGGCAAAAAGGCTACGTGGCCGTATCGAATAAAAATGCGGACGGTATCGTCGTGGCAGATGCGGTGCTGTTTGTGCCGGTGAAGCAGTAGTATGCAGCCTGTTTATTGTTTCTTTTCCAAATTCTCATGTCAATGAAATTACTAATCTCCCTCTTTACACTAACCATCTTAGGCGCGTGGTCCGGCCCCTTAAACCACGTCAACGCCGTCACCCGAACGGCCGACGTTATCATCTACGGCGGTACGTCGGCGGCTGTAACGGCCGCGGTACAGGTTAAAAAAATGGGTAAGTCCGTCATCGTCGTTTCGCCCGATAAACACCTGGGCGGGCTGAGCGCGGGTGGGCTGGGCTTTACCGATACGGGCGACAAATCAGTGATTGGCGGGCTGGCGCGGACGTTTTACGGACGACTTTACGACCATTATCAGAAGCCCGGCTCCTGGAACTGGGAGAAGCGGGAGCAGTTTGGCAACAAAGGGCAGGGAACCCCCGCCCTCGATGGGGCCAACCGCACCATGTGGATTTTTGAACCCCATGCCGCCGAGCAGGTGTTCGAGGATTTCGTCCGGGAAAACAACATTACCGTTTATCGCAACGAATACCTGAATCGGTCGGCGGGTGGGGTGCAGAAGCGGGGCACCGCCATCCAGTCGTTCAGGACGCTGAGCGGTACGCAATACATCGGCAAAATGTTTATCGACGTCACCTACGAGGGCGATTTGATGGCGGCAGCGGGCGTGTCGTATCACGTGGGCCGCGAAGCCAACAGCGTTTATGGGGAGGAGTTCAACGGGGTGCAGCCGGGGGTGTTTCAGCACGCTCATTATTTCAAGACCAACGTTAGCCCTTATAAAACGCCGGGCGATCCGAACAGCGGCTTACTCCCCGAAGTATCGGCAGAACCAATCGGCGAAAAGGGGTCGGGCGACAACAAGATTCAGGCGTATTGCTTCCGGATGTGCCTGAGCAACCACCCCGACAACCGTATTCCATTCGCCAAACCCGAGGGCTACGACCCGGCCCGCTATGAACTGCTGGCGCGCGTTTATGCCAATGGGTATACCGAAACCTTCAACAAATACGACCTTATTCCGAACCGCAAGACGGATACCAACAACCACGGCCCGTTTAGCACCGACTACCTCGGCAAGAACTACGACTACCCCGAAGCGACCTACGAACGCAGACGCGCGATTATCCGTGACCATGAGTTGTACCAGAAAGGGCTGATGTATTTCCTGCAAAACGACCCCCGCGTATCGGCGGATGTTCATGAGCGGATGCAGGAGTGGGGGCTGCCCAAAGATGAGTTTACGGACAACGGCGGCTGGCCCCACCAGATTTATATTCGGGAAGCCCGGCGCATGGTTGGGGAGTTTGTGATGCGCGAAGCCGATGCGCTGGGCAAAACAGCCGTACCGAATCCGGTGGGCATGGGTTCCTACTCGCTGGATGCGCACAATGCCCAGCGGTACATCAAAGCCGATGGCTTTGTGCAGAACGAGGGCGACATTGGCGTGCATCCCAAACAGCCTTACTCCATTGCGTACGGCTCAATTCTGCCCAAAGAAACCGAGTGCACCAATCTGCTGGTGCCCGTTGCCATGTCGGCAAGCCATATTGCCTACGGTTCCATTCGCATGGAGCCGGTCTTTATGATTCTGGGGCAGTCGGCAGCTACGGCGGCCGTGCTGGCCATTCAGAATAAGGTAAGTCTGCAGAAGCTACCCTACGAGAAATTAAAAGTAGTCCTTCTGAATGATGGTCAGCGACTGACCCTTTAGTTTATCTATTGCATAAGAAGAAGCTCGTTCACAGAGAAGCCGCGTTTATTAAAACTGGACGCGGCTGCTCTGTGAACGGTTGTTTCAGTACGCTCCTTTGTTAAGCCATTTTATTTAAGGGGTGCCTTCCGGCGAATTCCTACGCTGGAAACTCCTGACCAAAATCAACATGTGTTGACGGCCGAAGAATTACCTGCCTACGGGAGTAAAAACACCTATGGACGAGGCCAACCCATTTTACGGGATTTGTTAGCCAAACGGGACGTTCTTGCTCTGGAGGTACCCTCGTCAGTAATGCCTGGCGGTATCAATTCTCTCCTTCAACCATAGCAGCATCCGCGTGGTTGAAGGAAAAGCATTGGTCATTGATCGACGACTAATAATTCATCTAGCTTACCCGACGTTTAAGTGAACGATCTTGGGGTAGGGCTAGGTGGGTCTCTTTGCTATCTGTCAATCTTACTCCGTAGCGTACAGGAGCCGCCATCCGGAAAGAATCACCTGACAGTCAGTTGTAAAGAAGATCGTCCATCAGTCGCCTGCGAACGACTGATGGACGATCTTGCCATTTGAGAGCCGGCCTTCACCCCCGTGTTTCAGAGCGTAAGGGCAATGGCATTAGAGTTAGTTAAGGGTGCATGATTGCCCAGCCTTCCTGCTGGCGGATAATCAGTTCTCCGTTGCCACTGGGTACATAACTAATAAAAGGAAACAGTTCCTTTTTATCGATCTTACGCTCCCGCATGGTGTTTTCGCACATGGCCAGAATTACCCCCCGGCTTTGCAGCCCTTTCACCAGTTCTTCGTAGGGCTTATCGGTCCGATAGACAGATACTCCCGCCCCGTGAACGACCAGCTCTACGTCGAGCTTACCCTTCAGCCGGGGGTCATCGAGCGCGTTCTGGATATTTCGCAGCGTCCCCTTTATTTTGCCATCATCATCGGTGTTGAGCTGGTAAACTACCTGATAATGCGCTTTCGTTGGGGTAGCTCCGTGAAATTCAGCCGGTTGTTTCTGGGCGTTGACCGCAGCCATCGTAGTCATCAGCAGGCTTACCGTCAGCAATAGGATCGTTTTCATCGTTTCTGGTTGGTTTAAACGTTGATTGATATAGTAGTTAATCCGATAGACCCGGTTTTTCAACCGGCAGGTCAGCTTCCTGCCAGGCCGTCCATGAACCCGGAACATTACTCACATCGGAGAAGCCGTTTTGTTGTAGGATACTGGCGGCAATAGAGGCCCGAAATCCTGAGCCGCAGTACACTACGAGCGGCAGACTGGGGTCCAGTTCGCTGAGATGATCGCGCAGGTGCGCTACGTATAAATGTTGGGAATTCGGTATATAGCCTGCGCTGCGTTCTTCCTCACTTCGCACGTCAAGAATAGTCAGATCAGGATCAGTCAAGTGTAGATTTAACGTCTGTACCGTCCATTCCCGCACAGATTCCAATGGCAGCGCGGCATTCTGCCAGCTGGTCATTCCCTGATGCAGATAACCCACAATGTTATCGCAGCCTACCCGAAACAGCTGCTCAGCCGCCAGGGCCAAATCCCGTTCGCTTTCGACGATTAACAAAACTGGGTCTAACCGATCAATCATCCAGCCCACCCAGGTCGGAAATTCGGGCAGTAGGGCAATGTTGAGCGCACCCGGCACGTGGCCACCTCCGAAAGCCAGAATCGAACGGGCATCCAGAACCACTACACCGTCTTTTTGTTGCATTCGCTGCTGAAAGGTACTTGGCGACAGAGGGGGAATTACCGCAGGCTGGCCCTTCAGCGGAGCCCCCACGGTGTTCAGCTTTTTCAGGATCGGATAATGGCGGGGTGGCTCCGGTATGTCACTTAACAGCCATTCCACGAAATCAGATGGGGAGGGATGCTTGAAGACCGGGCTGAACAGCCGCTCATTACCGATCGTACTCTGGCGCCTATCACCGATGGATTTACCGCAGGCCGACCCGGCTCCGTGACCCGGATAGAGTTCGATATGATCCCCTAATGGCAGAATTTTTTCGTACAGCGAATGATACAGATCATTCGCCAGTTGCCGGGTTTCGGCCTCACCCAGCAGATCAGGCCGGCCGGCATCCTGATTGAACAGGGTGTCGCCCGAGAAAAGGGCCAGGGGCTGATCGCCCTGTTTTTTATCGTACAGCAGCCAGGATACGTGTTCGGGGGTGTGGCCGGGCGTATGCAGGGCCCGGAGCGTTACGTTGCCGAGCTCGATACCATCCCCGTCGTTCACCTGGGTTAGATCAAACTGGTACGCGTCGCTGATACCACCATAAATGGGTGCGCCGGTGTGTGCCTCCAGCTCGTGTGATCCCGACACAAAATCGGCATGGATGTGTGTTTCGATAATGGCCGTGATACGCACCCCCAGGGCCTGCGCTCTGGCCAGATAGACCGCCACATCCCGACGGGGGTCAATAACGGCCACCAGACCCGCTTTGTCGTCGCCGACAATGTAGCTAAGCTGCGCCAGTCCTTCACTGTTTATTTGTTCTAATACGAGTGCCATAGCGTTGATTGGTAAGAGGGTTAATAGGTTAAACACTGATGAATGTGCCTTCCAGATGTATATGAACAGGAGAGTGCTGGTGCAGGTAAGAAACCATTGATGCAACAGCGTGAATTTGGGTATCCCGCCGTTGCGTACCCAGTTTTTGCGGTACCCCTTGCACCGTAACAAAGGCGCACGTGTAAGATCGCTCCGGCTCAACCGGCCTCCTATTCACAAAAAGCTGCTGAATGCGCCCACCGGATGGATTCTCCATCTTGAAAAATACCGTAATACCGCAGGCTCGTTTGACGTAACCACCCGCCTGCTCATAGGCATTCCCCGAGAAGGTTTTCTCCAGGTTTGTTTCCAGCATCTCCCGAATGTCGTGGCCAGTCAGTTCAACCAGCGAAATGACCGGATCCATCGGTACGATATTATATAATTGCCCCAGCGTAACCGGCCCCGCCGGAATGGGTGCACCGTAGCGCCAGCCGTTGGAAAAAGCGATCTCCGCACCAGTCGATTCCAGCAGGGACTTCAGGAGCAGATTGTCCATCGTTGCTTCCAGGCAGGTACTCCGATCCAGCGGGACCGTCGTTTCACCCACCACCTGCGCCATCCTTTCGCGGAAGGGCGCCAGCCCTTGTTCGACCAACATCTGCATGATCGGCTCCGGCTCAACTGACTCAGCCACCTCCGTCAGCTGGTGTTTGTACGCCACAATCAGGCCGCCTTCCAGGGTTAACAGCAGTTCGCCCAGAAATGCCCCCTGGCAACCTGACTCGATCAGGATTGTACCGTTTGGATGCAGTGGCTGCGTAAGACGGTCATGGGTGTGCGCACATAAGCAAACATCCACCCCAGGCACTTCCTGCAGCAGCTTGTTTGTTTGCGGTATGCCTAAATCAATGGTTAGTCAATAGAGTTTATGTCAATTTAGGCTTAGGATGATTAGGATACTGAACAGGCTTTCGTGTCACTCTGAAATTGTGCAAGCCAGCGCACAAGTGAATCACCGTACCCACAAAATCGCTTTTTCGCAACCGACATGCATCCCGAACGATTCGATATCGTTTCGTACTCCCAATCACGTGTTCAACCTGAACCCGAATTCGCGATACCGCTTGGTTGTAGGCTTTCTGCTCCATA
>NZ_KB893565.1 GCF_000374085.1 Spirosoma spitsbergense DSM 19989
AACACGTTAAAAAATCAGGGCTACGGCTTCGACCATAATTATGGGCATGGTCAGCAGTCGCTGGCCACGGTGCTGGCTTATCTAATGCTGATGGCCTTTACCACCGATCAGCTCATTCAGTGGTGCAGTCATCCGTTTGAAGTTCTCTGGCGAGAAGCCAAAACAAAAGCCAAACTTTGGGCTACCTTCCGGGCCTTGTTTATGGTCAAACCCTTAACCAGTTTTAGACATCTATATCAAGAAACTGCTTACCTGTACGGAGTCGAAATTACTTGAAAACACCCAAATTAGAAACTGCTGATATATTGAGGATTTTCCGAATAAGGCGCTATAATAGAGCGAGTTAAGAGAATAAATCTTCGTGTCGATTAGTTAAGTTTATTGTTGAACCAATATGCCGATTCAAACGCTTTCCCGCCGGTACGTTTGGGTCGGCATACTGATTTTCAGGGGAATTGCGGGCTTAGAAGCCTTTTCGATACGATAGATTTAAGAGGGGATGTTACTTTTAAACCCAAAACCCATCACCATACAAAATGGAGCCTCATTCGGACGAAGCGTTGGTTCTGCTGTATGTACGTACTGGTGATACTACTACGGTTATCCCGCTGCAACTCTGCGAACGAAAAAAGTGGAGGAATTTGAGAAACCAATCAACCTATCTACCGTCCAAAAACTTCCTGCCCATCCTACTGTAAATGAATTATGACTAAGTGTGTACTATTTGTCTTTTGCAGCTTGTGCTCCTTATATCAGGTGCTGGCTCAGGATTCGACCCGGATTACCACAAACTTCAAAGATACAGTGGCTGTAAAGCCCGATACGTCGTACTGGCAGCGGTCTTTTAGTGGGGGCGTCAATTTCAATCAGGCATCATTCAGTAACTGGTCGGGTGGGGGCGTAAATTCCCTGGCAATAGGGGGGGCTATATCGGCCCGCGCGCTCTACGAAAAAGAAAAAACGTCCTGGGATAATACCGCCGATCTGCAACTGGGGTACGTTACCCAGTTAGGTAATACGCGCAAAGCCGCCGACCAGATTATCATTATCTCGGTGCTGGGGCACAAAATTGCACCCAGGTGGGATGTGTTCGTATCCGGAACCTTCAATACGTTCTTTGCTGCGGGCTATCGGTACGATAAACTCCCCGCCGACCAGACCCGATTACGGGTATCCAATTTCTTTGCACCGGCTCAGCTAACCTTATCGACGGGTATTGCTTATAAGCCGAATGACTGGTTCTCCCTTCGAATGAGTCCCATTGCTCCGCGTTTTACATTCTTGGCCGACCAGAGCGTACGGGTACGTCAGTTGGCCAATGGCACGTATGTTCCCGACGTTACGCAAAAAGCCTATGGCGTTGAACCTGGAAAAAGTGTTCGTACCGAGTGGCTGGCCTTTCAGTTGCAGGCGGCCCTAAACCGCAACCTGACCGATAATATATCGCTGAATGCCCGGTATCAACTCTTCTCGGAATACACGCATCTGGACAATATCAATCATCGGCTCGACTTTTTGCTGACCGCAAAAGCAAGTCGGTATTTGAGTACAACGCTCGGCCTGATTTTGCTGTACAATAAGGACTTTAGTCCCGACCTCCAGATTCAGCAAACGCTGGCTATCGGGCTGGTTTACAATTTGAGTTCGTTCAAAAAGAAGCGGGATGCCCAGAAAGCGGATGCTCCTTTGCCCGGCCGATTTTGATTTTATTCGGAATAGTATATTCTTTGCCTGAATATGTTGCTTGTTTTATTGCTAACCTAAAAACCAATTAGTTATGCTAAGTGAATTCAAACTATTCATTGCTCAGGGTAACGTTCTCGACCTGGCTGTCGGTGTCATTATTGGTGTTGCCTTTGGCAAAATTACTACCTCACTGGTGGAGGATATTCTTAACCCGATTATTGGGTTAGCTCTGGGTGGTATTGATTTGAGTCAGTTGAAGATTGTCCTGAAAGAAGCGATTGGGACTGTCCCCGAAGTCGCTATCCGGTATGGTAATTTCCTGAATGCACTCATCCAGTTTTTAATCATTGCCTGGGTTATTTTCCTGATTGTAAAAGGGGCTAACCACATGCGGTTATCCAGGTCGCTGGCTTTGAAAGAATAACTGATTCGAAATAAATTTTTGGTGGAAAAGCCCCGATTGATAGCCGGGGCTTTTCTATTTATGCGTTATTTTGCCGGTAGTATATAGTTACCATGGAAGTGCGGAAGATAGTTGTTCTTGGAGGGGGTGAAAGTGGTGTCGGTGCTGCTCTGCTGGCACAGGCTAAAGGGTTTGATATTTTCCTGTCCGATAGAGGCTCACTGGCAGAGAGTTACCGCTCAACGCTACAGGACGCTGGTATTTCATTCGAAGAAGGGCAACATACGGAGGAACGTATTTTGACTGCCAGCGAAGTAATAAAAAGCCCCGGTATTCCGGCAACAGTGCCGTTAGTACAAAAACTCCGGGCGCAGGGAATCCCCGTTATCTCTGAAATTGAGTTTGCCGCCCGTTATACCCGTGCCCGGTTGATCGGCATTACGGGCAGCAATGGAAAAACCACTACAACCCTGCTGATTTATCACCTGCTGAAAACGGCCGGGCTGAATGTTGGGCTGGCGGGAAATATTGGGGATAGTTTTGCCGAACAGGTGATAACCGATACGTTCGATTATTTCGTGCTGGAACTGAGTAGTTTTCAATTGGACGATATGTACCGTACGCATCTGGACGTGATGGTGCTGCTCAACATTACCCCCGACCACCTGGACCGGTACGACTACAACTTTGACCAGTATGTAGCGTCTAAATTCAGGATTTTACAGAACGCTTTGCCCGAAGACGATTTTATTTATTTCGCCGAAAGCCAGCCTATCCTGGCTGAAATGGCCCGGCGTATGCCCTCTGTTCAGTCCCTGCCAATCTCGCTGACAACAATTGCTTCGCCCGGTGGTTATTTGACGGATGGGCAACTGATAGCAACGAACAGGGAGCAGTCATTTGCCTTTGCACAGGCTGAAACACCCCTTCGTGGCCCGCACAACGCCATTAATATGCTGGCGGCCATACTGGCCGCGCAGTCTGTTGGTGTATCGGAGGAGGTTATTAAAACTGGCCTGAAAACGTTTCAGAATGCGGCCCACCGGCTCGAACCAGCCGGAGCCATCAACGGGATTCAATTCATCAATGACTCGAAAGCAACGAATGTTGACTCGGTATTTTACGCACTGTCGAGTATGGACGCACCGGTGATATGGATTGCCGGTGGCTTAGACAAAGGCAACGACTATAGCCAGCTCGATGAATTAGTTGGTCAAAAAGTAAAAGCACTCATTTGTCTGGGCGCAGATAATCATAAATTAGTAAATTACTTTGGTAACACGATTTCGTCTATTCATGAAACCCAGTATATTGAGGATGCTGTAGCTCAGGGGCTTGCCTGGGCAAAGCCGGGTGATGTGGTCCTGCTGTCGCCCGCCTGCGCCAGTTTTGATTTGTTCAGAAATTACGAGGATCGGGGTAACCAGTTTAAAACTGCGGTAACAAACTTAATAATGAATGCCTGAAAACGCATTCATCATTTATAATCGCACCGGCGACCCGGTCAAAAAATATGGCACTAGGCGAATGGATTCGTACGCACCTAAAAGGTGACCGCCAAATCTGGTGGATTGTTCTTTATCTTTCTATCATGAGTATCCTGGTTGTGTATAGCGCAACGGGTACCAAAGCATTCAGAGAACTGGATGGCAACACCGAAGCCTTCCTGCTCAAGCACGGGCTACTGCTGTTGATTGGTATTGCGTGTACGTATTTCGCCCACAAAATCAATTACGTTCACTACGCTCAACTGTCGAAGTTTGGTCTTTGGCTGTCTATTCCCCTGTTGCTGTGGGCTTATTGGAAGGGAGAAACGTTGAATGATGCATCCCGCTGGGTGACCATTCCCATTATCAATCAAACGTTTCAGCCTTCTGATCTGGCCAAGCTGGCCCTTATTTCCAATCTGGCCGCTATGCTGGCCAAGCGGCAGCGTTTCATGGACAATCCGGCGGTGCTGTTCAATCTTATTCTGTGGATTGCCATTATTTGCTCACTCATTATTCTCTCAAATACGTCGACTGCTTTACTGCTGGCGGCCACGTGTTTTTTGCTGATGTACATTGGGCGGGTACCCGTTCGCTACCTGGGCTACATGATTGTTGCCTGCCTGTTGTTCGGTGGTATTGCTCTGGCCTATGGGCAGCGGTTAGGTACGGCCGTTAGCCGGGTAAGTATGTTCACCCGGTCGGATACGATTCCGTTTCAGGTCGAGCAGTCATACATTGCGCTGGCCAACGGAGGTATTACCGGGCAAGGTCCGGGCAACAGTCACCAGCGCAATACGCTGCCCAATCCATTTTCCGATTTCATCTATGCCATTATTGTGGAGGAATATGGCCTGTTACTGGGCGGCATACCCGTGGTACTGGCTTACCTCTGGTTTTTGTGGCGAGGGTTAAAAACACTCCAAAAAGCAACCCGACCGTTTGGTGGATTATTATCGGCAGGGCTTACGTTCAGCATTGTTTTTCAGGCATTTGCCAGTATCTGCGTAGCTGTCGGTCTGGCTCCCGTAACGGGTCAGCCCTTGCCGTTGCTGAGTATGGGAGGCACATCGCTTATATTCACCGGTCTGGCGGTTGGTATTATTCTGAGCGTCAGCCGGGATGAAGCCGACGAGAGTAAAATATAAACGATATGAAAGTTATCATTAGCGGGGGCGGAACCGGCGGCCATATCTATCCGGCTATTGCCATTGCCAATGAACTGAAAACCATTGACCCAACCACCGAAATCCTGTTCGTTGGGGCCGAAGGTAAAATGGAAATGGAAAAAGTACCCCGTGCCGGTTATGCTATTGTGGGCTTGCCGGTAGTTGGCATAAAACGCGAACTGACGCTGGATAACCTTGGCTTTCCAATAAAGTTAGGACGGAGTTTACTGCGTGCCCGGCAAATTGTCCGCGACTTTCAACCCGATGCCGCCGTAGGTGTTGGCGGATACGCCAGCGGTCCTGTTCTGCTGGCTGCGTCGCTGAAAGGAATCCCAACGCTGATTCAGGAACAGAATTCTTATGCTGGGCTGACCAATAAAGTGCTGGCCCGCTGGGCAAAACGTATCTGCGTTGCCTATCCGGGTATGGAAGCTTTCTTCCCCGCCGATAAAATAAAACGAACGGGTAACCCCGTCCGAAGCGATATCCAGTCTGCCGATGGGCAGGTTGAGGCTGGTCGTGCCTTATTTGCCCTTGAGGTTAATCGTCCTACGCTCTTAATTATTGGCGGTAGTCAGGGAGCACGAACTATTAATGAAAGCATTGAGGCTGGGCTGTCCCGCTTTATTGATGCTGGCGTTCAGGTAATCTGGCAAACAGGTACGGCTTTTATTGAGCGGGCGAGGGCAGCCGTTGCAATGCTTGGTTCGCCCCTGATTAAGCCTTACGATTTTATTTACGATATGGACAAAGCCTACGCCGTTGCTGATGCTGTCGTGTCGCGGGCGGGTGCCCTGTCGGTGTCCGAACTGTGTCTGGTAGGCCGTGCGGCTATTCTGGTGCCTTTCCCGAATGCGTCCGAAGATCATCAGACCAAAAATGCGATGAGCCTGGTCGATAATAAAGCCGCTTTGCTCGTTAGCGATCAGAAAGCGCGGGCCGAACTTATTACAACCGCATTGACTCTGCTCAACAATCCGGCTCAACGGCAGGAATTAAGTACCCGAATCAAAACATTAGCCAAGCCCAATGCCGCCCGCGACATTGCTGAAGAAATAATAAAACTAACCAAACGCACTTGATTGTCGTTTCACATTGGTCGTCGCTCATCCCGGAATGACAATCTACTGATTACAGAATGACAACCTATTAACTAAAGAATGACGCTCTCTACGTTCAAATACATTTATTTCCTGGGTATCGGTGGTATCGGCATGAGTGCCCTGGCTCGTTGGTTTGGGGTTAATGGCTACACCGTGGCGGGGTATGATAAGACGCCAACGGCACTAACGGACGCCTTACAGGCAGAAGGTATGGTCGTTCATTTTGCGGACGATGTTGAATTGATACCAGCCGCATTCCGGGAAAACCCCGCTGAAACCCTGGTGATTTACACCCCCGCTGTTCCGAAAAGCCATACCGAGTACATTTATTTCACGGAGAATGACTTCACGCTCCAGAAACGTTCGCAGGTCCTGGGTTTGCTGGCCGGGCAGATGACAACAATCGGCGTGGCGGGTACGCATGGCAAAACCACAACGTCGTCGATGGTAGCGCATATTCTGCGCGATTCGGGGGTGAACTGTGCGGCTTTTCTGGGTGGCATTACCAATAACTACGGTACTAACTTTTTACTCAACCAACCCGCCGATGACCTGAAATCGGTAGTTTGCGTGGTGGAAGCGGACGAGTTTGATCGCTCTTTTCTGACACTGTTTCCCAAATATGCCATCGTCACCTCAACGGATGCCGATCACCTGGATATCTACGGTGCACATGATGCGGTGCTGGAATCGTTCGGAAAGTTCGTTAGTCAGATTGAAGATGACGGGGTACTATTTATGAAAGAAGGGTTGTCGCTAACCGATAAAACAGCCGCGCAGGTGCGACCCTATTCACTCCAATCGGGGCAGTATCACAGCCAGAATCTTCGGATAGAACAGGCGACGTTCGTATTTGACCTGGTACATCCGCAGGGCGTAATCGCTGACATCGCCATGCTGATTCCCGGTTTTCATAACGTAGAGAATGCTGTAGCGGCTGGGGCTGTAGCGTTGGAAGTAGGCGTTCCGCCCGAAGCAATCCGGTCGGCACTGAACACCTACCGGGGCGTACGCCGTCGGTTTGAGTATGTTCTTAAAACCGATGAAGCCGTATTGATCGACGATTATGCCCACCATCCGGCCGAAGTGCAGGCGTTTCTGTCATCGGTGAAAGCCTTGTACCCTGATCGGGAGTTGACGGCGGTTTTTCAGCCTCATTTGTTTAGCCGCACCCGCGATTTTGCCGACGGTTTTGCCGAAAGTCTATCGTTGGCCGACTCGGTTATCCTGCTGGATATTTATCCCGCCCGCGAATTACCGATAGAAGGAGTCACCTCCGACTTGATTTTTCGGGGCATACAATCGAAAAGCAAACGAAAATGCACCAAAGACGAGTTACCCGGCGTTGTGCGAGAAATGAAGCCTTCTCTGCTGGTTACCATTGGTGCGGGAGACATTGACCAGATGGTGCCTGTACTAAAATCGGTATTAACTGACCAATAGATAAAAAAATTCACAAACAATCCATCTTATTTACAGATGTTTTCTACCTTTAAATCATCCAAAAAGTGGTTGTTCACCCTCGGAGGGCTTTTGGGGCTGTTCGGCCTTATTGCTTTTACCGAAATACGGTATGGGCAGAAGCACGTTGGGAAGGTAGTCATACAGATCGATCAGGTGGACGGAAACCGTTTTCTGACCCGACGCGATGTAATGGGTTACCTGACAAACGAAGGTGCAGACCCGCTTGTTGGCAAAGATTATGCCAGTGTCGACCTGAAACGGCTGGAGAAAAGGCTGAAACAACACGGATTGATTCGGAATTGCCAGATTTCACGTGATCTGCCGGGAGATCTGCTCGTCGTTATCGAGCAACCTCATCCACTGGCCCGGTTGCTGGTTTCTGGAGATGGGGTGCGGATGATGTCGGGTCAGTATGTAAGCGAGGATGGGCGATTTTTTCCAATCTCAATGAATTACTCGGCACGTGTACCCATACTGACGGGTGGTTATTTTGAACAGAACCGGTCGTTGGTGAGTGAACGGAATCAGTCTTTGCTGGAACTATTGAAACGGATACACGATGACCCGTTCTGGCGGGCGCAAATCGCTGAATTGTCTGTGGATAAGGAAGGGATGGTAACGATGCAGCCTCAACTGGGTAATCATCAGATTGAGTTTGGATTGCCTACTGAACTGGATGCGAAATTTAGAAAGTTAAAATTAGTCTATACGGACATTTTACCCGCTAAAACATGGGATCGTTATAGTCGGATAAACGTTCAGTATCGGAACCAAATAATTTGCGAATAACAACGGGCATGGACGATAAGATTGTAGTAGGCCTGGATATCGGGAGTACAAAGATATGCGCGGTGGCCGGGCGTGTGATCAGGAATAACAAAGAGCAGGAAACGCTCGAAGTACTGGGTGTGGGCGAAACGAACTTAACCGATGGGGTAGCCAAAGGGTCGGTCGTAAACGTCAACAATACAGTGAACGCCATTCGTAAGGCGGTTACTGAAGCCTCGAATCAGTCGAATCTGGATATCTATGAAGTAAATGTGAGTTTTAGTGGTTCGCACGTAACTTCCGTTAAGGCCAGTGGGAGTATCACCCGCTCTTCCTTTGGCGACGAGGTGCAAACGGACGACATCGATCACCTGCTCAACGATATGTACCGTACCTCGGTTCCGGCCGATAAGGAGATCATCCACGTGTTGCCCATGGATTTTGTGGTCGATACAGAAACCAACATTCAGCAACCCGTTGGGCGAAACGGCGTGAAACTCGGGGCAGATTTTCAACTCATCACGGCGCAGACAACCGCCGTTCGGAATACCCGGAAATGTATTTCGCGCAACAACCTGTTGCAGGATACCATGATGCTGTCTGCTTTGGCTTCCGGCCTGGCCGTACTAACTGAAGAGGAGAAATACGCCGGTGTAGCCATTGTTGATATTGGCGGTGGTACGACCGAAATGGCGATTTACTACCGAAACGTGTTACGCCACATTGCTGTTTTGCCCTGGGCAGGCAATAGCCTGACATCAGACATTCAGGCAGGTTGTAAAATTCTGCCCAATCAGGCGGAGTTACTCAAGAAAAAATTTGGCAACGCCAATCCGAACGAGTTCAATTTAAACGAAGTCGTTGCCGTACCCGGTCTGATTAATCGCAAACCAAAAGATGTGCTGCTGAAAAACGTAGCGGTTATCATTGAAGACCGGCTGCGCGAAATTGCGGCTCTGGTACAGGCTGAAATTATTCGGTCGGGTTACGAAGGCAAACTGCTGGGGGGCATTGTACTGACGGGCGGCTCAGCGCTGATTCCGGGCGTAGAGGCTATTTTTGCCCGCGTAACCGGCATTGAAGAGGTACGGGTTGGGTATCCTGAAAATCTCGAACCTAATGGCCGCGCCGACCTGGTTGGCGATCCTACCTATGCTACGGCCGTTGGCCTGGTGTGGGCTGGCTATAAGACTATCGATAACCGGATTTCGTTTATCAGTGATCCAAACCGGTCCAATAAAGAAGAAGAACTGGTTGCCTCGCCCAATGTTGTCCGGTCTGGTTCTGTACCACAGAGCAGACCCGCTGCACCTACACCTGCGCCGGCACCACCGGTTGAGGAGCCAAAGAAAAACTGGTACGACAAACTGAAAGAAATATTCCAGCCGATAAAGGGCGACGAAACGGGCTATTATCCTTAGTCTTTAGACGGTATACCGATAATACGGGTATCTCTCATTCGTAAACTAACAGACATTACAAACCCACACGATGACTAATCAGGGCTATAAATTTGAAATAACTCCGAACGATAACCCTATCATCATTAAGGTTGTAGGGGTCGGAGGCATGGGCGGTAATGCTGTAAAGCACATGCGGAAAATGGAGATGCATGATGTCAGTTTTGCCGTGTGCAATACAGACCGTCAGGCACTCATGAGTAACCCCGTCGAAACGAAACTACAACTGGGAGATGGATTGGGAGCCGGTACCGAAGCTAAAGCAGGCGAAGAAGCCGCGCGTGCCAGTATCGATGAGATACGAAACCTGCTGGCACCTCCCACAAAAATGGTGTTCATTACGGCGGGTATGGGAGGGGGGACTGGTACAGGGGCGGCACCCGTAGTGGCCGAAGTGGCGCGGGAAATGGGCCTGCTTACGGTAGCCGTCGTAACGGCCCCGTACTGGTATGAAGGCACCGATAAAAAAGATCAGGCCCGGGAAGGAATTGAAAAGCTCAAAGTAAGCTGCGATACCGTACTCGTGGTGCTGAACGATAAACTGGCTGAACTGTATAGCGAGTTGACTTGGACAGAGGCCTACGCCCATGCCGATGATGTACTGGCCAATGCTGTGAAAAGTATTGCCGAAATCATCACTACCCAGGGTGATATCAACGCGGACTTTGCCGACGTGAAGAAAGTGCTCGAAAAAGCCGGTCAGTCCGTCATGGGTTCGGCCGAAATTGGCGGGGGCGAAGATCGGGCTGTGCGAGCTATCGAAGCCGCTCTGAACTCTCCTTTGCTCAATGACCATGACATCCGGGGAGCGAAACGGATTCTGCTCACGATTTCGTCCAGTAAGAAGCACGCCATGAAGCTGAAGGAGCAAACGGCTATTTCTGAGTTTGTTTCCCACAAAATTCAGAGTGAAGCCAAGATGTTCAAATTCGGGGCTATCACCGATGATAAGCTGGGTGAGAACCTGCGTGTAACCATTATTGCGGCTGGCTTCGATGGCGGACCGCTCGATGGACTGGAAGGTACTATGCCTCCGGTTGTTGAGACGGTTATCCAGGAGCCCGAACCTCAACCGGAGCAGGACGATACCCCCCAGGATGGTGTGTCACTGGATGAAGTACCCCAGAATGAGAGAAAGGAAGAACTCGTACTGGTTGATGCCGATGGTGAAGAAGAGCCTGAGACCAGGATGCCCGTTGACAAGCAAACGCCCACCAATGGACACAACGGAGGAAAAATTATCGTTGCCTCCGAACCACCTATTGTTGACCGAAATCCCTATAAGAGCGATACCCACGATACCGACGTACTGGAGTTAGATAATGAGGAACGTCCCAGCGATGAACGGCTGATTCAGCAGATAGTAGATGCCTTCGTGAAAAACCAGTACTTAGCCGCCGACCTCGATAAGCCTGCTTTCGAGCGTAACAAGACCGTGTTGTATTCAATCCCAATGCTGGCCGAGCAGGACTTTGTCCGCTCCAAGCTGAATGATTAGCGTATCAGTACCCTTCATTTATGGCAGAGACGCGCAAATCGTCTCTGCTTTTTTTATGACCGATGCAACCAACTTCCACCACCGTTAAAGAGACCATTCTGGCGCTAGCCCAACCTGAAAGAGCTGCTGCACTGCTGCACTTTTTTAAAACAGCACCAGGTCAATATGGGGAAGGGGACCGGTTTCTGGGCCTGTCAATGCCGCAACAGCACGCTATCGTTAAGCAATACCGCCAACTACCTGTCAGCGAAACCGAATACCTGGTGCGTGACGAGTATCACGAATGCCGAATGGTAGGATTACTTATATGGGTTACGCAGACCCGTGAAGGTAACTCACTTCAACGAGCCGAAATCCTGGAACGCTATCTGGCCAATCGACAGTACATCAACAATTGGGATTTGGTCGACGTTACGTGTCCGCATATACTGGGTCGGCATGTCATTCAGAGTAACCGGTCTGTTTTGTATGATCTGGCCCGCGAAGACCATCTTTGGAGTCAGCGCATGGCCATCGTGTCGACCATTGCCCTGATTCGGCTGGGTCAATTTAGTGATACCTTTGCCCTTACCGAATTACTGTTGCCCCACAGGCACGACCTTATTCATAAGGCCATCGGCTGGATGTTGCGCGAAGTAGGTAAGCGCAATGCCGATGCCCTGGAAGAATTTCTGCACGACCACATCCGTCAACTGCCCCGAACGTCCCTTCGGTATGCCATCGAACGGTTCGAGCCAGCCCGCAGACGTTATTATCTGGATTTGTAAGGATGGGTAGATAATAAAATGAGCCGGGTCAGTGAAATCCTGAACCGGCTCATTTTATTTCCGGGAAGTGTGTTTACCCTATCGCATCATTTTATTCAGCTTGCCCGATGCCTGCATGGTATTCATTTTTTTCATCATCTTCCGCATCTCGTCAAACTGCTTCAGCAGGTTGTTCACCTGTTGAATATCCGTACCGCTGCCGTTGGCAATGCGTTTTTTACGGCTTCCGTCAATGATGTCGGGACGTTGGCGTTCCTTGGGCGTCATGGAACCAATAATAGCTTCGATGGGCTTGAATGAGTCATTGTCGATGTCTAAATCTTTAACCATTTTACCCATACCGGGAATCATGCCGAGCAAGTCTTTCACGTTACCCATCTTCTTGATCTGCTGTAACTGACTCAGGAAATCGTCGAAGTCGAACTGATTCTTCCGCATCTTGGCGTTGATGCGTTTGGCTTCGTCTTCGTCGAAAGCCTGCTGCGCCCGTTCTACCAGCGAAATCACGTCGCCCATACCCAGAATCCGACTGGCCATCCGGTCGGGGTAGAACACGTCGAGGGCTTCCATTTTCTCACCCGTGCTGATAAACTTGATGGGCTTATTTACAACCGTTTTGATGGACAGAGCCGCTCCACCCCGGGCGTCGCCATCAAGTTTGGTCAGTACAACGCCATCAAAATTAAGTCGTTCGTTGAAGGTTTTGGCTGTATTAACAGCGTCCTGCCCCGTCATGGAGTCGACTACAAACAGGGTTTCGCTGGGCGAAATGGCCTTTTTCACGGCTTCAATCTCCTGCATCATGACTTCATCGACGGCCAGACGACCGGCCGTGTCTACAATCACAATTTTTTTACCGGTTTTACGGGCCTGACTAATGGCATTGGTTACGATGGCAACCGCATCCTTATTCTCCGGCTCGGCATACACCTCTACACCAACCTGCTCGCCCAGTACTTTCAACTGGTCGATAGCGGCCGGACGATAAATATCGGCGGCAACCAGTAGTACATTGCGCCCCTGCTTTTTCAGATAAGCAGCTAACTTACCTGAAAATGTCGTTTTCCCAGATCCCTGCAACCCCGCAATCAGAATAACGGCGGGTTCTCCTTTTAAATTGATGCCCTGAGCTTCGCCCCCCATGAGTTCAGTCAGCTCTTCCTGAACGATTTTGACGAACAATTGACCCGGCTCAACGGAGATAAGTACCTTTCGGTCAAGGGCTTTTTCCCGAATCCGGTCGGTAATATCCTTGGCTACCTTGTAGTTTACGTCGGCATCGGTCAGGGCGCGACGAACTTCTTTGATGGTAGCGGCAACGTTAATTTCAGTGATGCGGCCCTGCCCTTTCAGGGTTTTGATGGCCTTATTGAGTTTATCCTGGAGGTTCTCGAACATGCGTTTTCAGACTTCATGCCGGACGAGTCCGGTTCGTTTTGGTACTGTAATGTCTTTGTAAGCACAAAGATAATCGTTTCCGGCGCGTAATGCGTATTCGAGTACCAGGCCTTTTACGCAATCCGTCTGGCATAAAAGCACTCATCACCAAACAGAACCACCCCACACAAAATCACTGAATCCGCTGGCTGGCCAATGACGACCTATCAAGCGGCTGTCCGATAAGTCCAGGAGTTTGGCCCGGCCATTGAGTACCTTCACATCCTGTGGTGTGCAGGTTTCCTTCACCTCAAAGGCCTGATTTCGGTCCAGGATGAAATCTATTTCGGTGCCGGTTGTGCGTTCGTAGTAGTTAAGCGGACCTAATCGGGTTAGTTGATTCGCAATGGCATTTTCGAATAATTGGCCGCTGCTTACCTGTCCCATAAGCTGCAGCAGACCCGTATCCGAGAAATAGAACTTGGGTTGTTTTGTCAACTCTTTGTTCAAACCACCCGTGTACGGGCGGACGATCTGAATAAAATAGGTGTATTCCAGTAAGTGCAGATAATCTTTGACCTTGTTCCGATTCTCACCAATCAGACTGGCTAACTTGCTGTAATCCATACGGCTCCCTACGCGAACTGCCAATAGTTGAATCAATTTGTAGAGTGTGTCGCTCAGGCTAAA
This sequence comes from Spirosoma spitsbergense DSM 19989, assembly GCF_000374085.1. GTDB lineage: Bacteria > Bacteroidota > Bacteroidia > Cytophagales > Spirosomataceae > Spirosoma > Spirosoma spitsbergense. The sequence continues at coordinate 13,873 of NZ_KB893565.1, forward strand.
ATCGGCCAGTAATTTTATGTCTAACTCGATATAGGCATTCAAAACGTCTTTCAGATAATCCGTTTTTTCCTGCGCTGAGTCGGATAAAACTACCTCCGGGAAACCACCGTACTGGACAAACTCTTCGTATAAACCAAGCCATCGATCATAAAACGTAAACAGAAAGGGTTGCATTCTACCCACCTGTAGCCCGTTCAAATCCTGATTCCTGAACAGCAAAAACTCCTCAAAGTCGAGGGTATGCATCTCAAAAATCTGCTTCCGTCCCGCTAAACTTTCGGAGAAATGATTCTTTAAATAAAACGAGCTTGAGCCGGTAACGATAAACTTTATGTTGTACGTATCGTACAAACTTTTGATTACGCTGGTAATGGCGGGCACTAGCTGAATTTCGTCCAGGGCCACTACCGCCGGTTCGGTAAACGAGAGGCCCAACGCCTGTAGGCCGCGTTCGATGTCGTTGTAGGATTGTTGATTAAAGAGAATGCGGTTCTCGATTCGTTCCAAATCCAGATACAAGACGTTGGTGTGCGGCACCCTGTTTAGCAAATGGCGCACCGCCGTTGACTTGCCGACCCGGCGCATACCCGTAATAACGGTTACCTGCTTTTTCAACAGGTGCGCTTCCAGTTCTTCATAAATCTTTCTTCTAAACATAAAAACTGGTATTTTGCACAAAAAAAATGTAAAATACCTATATTTGTGTAGCTTATGAAATGCTGATAGTGCTTTTAAAGAAAAACGGTCTCTATTGATACTGCCGACCGATTCGAACGGTTTTTACCAACAAGCCATTCCGCAATAGCAACTGTTTACACCAGTCTGGCAGCTAAATCCATGTGATGCTGAGAGAAAATAGGGTGTGGCATGTTAAATACTGGGCCTACCGAACGGACAGCACCCAGGAGAAGGAGATGGGGGCGCCCTCATTAGAGATGCCCTGCACTACAATCCGCAATCGTTTGGCCATATCGTTGAGCGGGAAGACCAGGTTAGCCAGTCCGTCAGGGCCGCTCTCGCCCAGCGGTTGCCAGAATAGCACATCCCGCCGGTCGGGCCAGGGATTGACTTCCGGGGTTTCGTACCGGGGCACGTAAAATTCGCGTGGGGTGGCAAAGCCGTTCACCGTCGTGGCCACACTAGTGTGCTCCGGCAGGACCAGTTCTCCGCCTTTCTTTGTGTAAATGGCAATGACACCGTTAGCACTACGCGCCCCGTAGATGCTGGCAGTACCCGCATTTCTCAGTAGCTCAACACGGCTAACCGACGACCCACTAACTGACTCCAATATATCCTTCAATATAGTCTTGTCAATAATCACTCCGTCAAGTAGGTACAGCGGTGAGTTGTTGCCTAAACTAGAGTAGTTGCGATTAAGCAATAGATTCATTCCGGGTACCTGAGGCAGCATTTCCGCAAGCGTCTGGCTCCTATTTACATCTTTAGGTACAAATACGCCATCGGCCTCCCCGTGTATGCTTGCCTGTTGCTCCGCTGCCGAACGTTCAGGAGTGAGCTTAGATGCTCTTACAACCACTTCAGCCAACTGCCGGGCCGTCGAGTCGCGGTAGAATGCAGGCCAGGCCGTCTGACGCAGCTGGGCGTCAGACAGAGTTTCTGCGTCGATTTGTTGTAGCGTAGCCAGCGGTTGAGTACTGAATCGGGTGCCCGGCGCGTCGAAGGTTACCACCGCATCAGCCGACTGGAGCGCACGGGCCACCACCCGTACCGTATCGGTCACCAGCAGCCCATCCAGCCGAAAAGCACCCTGCCCGTCGGTATCGAGGCTACGCAGTATTTTCTGGCCATTCTGTTCCAGCTGGAGAAGTACCGCACTCCGGGTTACAAGCTTTCCCCGGCGGTCATTGACGTGGCCACTTAAACGCCAGCCCCCGGTCGAATCGGCGGGTTGGGGCGCAGGCAACCGTCGCCAGCCCTGGGTTAGCAACAGGTTATCGAGGTCGCGCAGCCGGTCGGGTTCCAGATAGTAAGCGGGTGATTCAACTGCGCCCCGCAAGCCACTCGTTAGTAGCAAATGCGTTCGGATACTGGGCGGGAGCGTGTCGGGTGGCAGTTGGTCCGCGTCCGTAACCGATGCCGACCAACTGCCCGCTACCGGATAGTTATCCGCATCCCGAAACGTTAGCCCCAGCCCCACCGTTTGGCGGGCTTCGTACCGGGGCTTGCCCAGGGCTACCCGCATCTGGATGGCTTCGGTACGCTCCGGAACGAACACCAGCCGCTCGGCACGGGGCTGACCGGTCTGGTCCCACAGTGTGAGTCGGCATACGCCGGCCGGCAAACTGCTAAGGGGCAATGTAAACTGCGCTTCCCCCTTGGGCAGCGACCATTTCTGCCGGTACATCAACTGCTCCCGGCTTTGTAGCGTGATGTACACCGGTTGCTGTTCATAGCGGCCCGTTGCCCGCACCCGTACCGTAAGCCGCATACTGTCCGAGACAGCATCGGCAGAAAGGCTCCAGCCTTCCGCTTCGGCAACGGGTAACAAAACGGGTTGGCTAACCACATTCGGTATCGGCTCAATCAGGGCCCTGTAGGACTTCCCCGCCTGCGGGGTGATGGCTACCCGCCCCATGCCCAGCGCATTGGTACTGAACTGCGCTATGGCTACCCCAGCCGGGTCAACGATGCGCCCGCTAACGGCCTGCCCCCGTCCGGTGGAGCGCAGTGCCTTGATGCCCAGATTCGCTGGCACGCCCACCAGCCACCGTCCTCCTTCGGGTAAAAACTGGATGTCGAGCGAGTCGGTTGAGACTGGCTCCGTGGCCGTACCGGGAGCCAGCCCCCGTCCTGCCCGGCCAGTTGCCACTTCCGAACCCGACTGTTTCAGGCTAAAAATGGTCAACGACCGTTCAAAAGCGGGTCCATTGGCTATTTGGTCCAGCGCGGTATAGGCCCGCAGCCGGTACGTTCCCGCCGACAGTGTATCGGCCAACCGGAAACTGGCGGCCACCCGCCCATCGGCCAACTGTAGCCATTGATGCTGAACTACCCGGCCCGTTGGCGCGATCAGTTCGACCTGCAACACGCCTTTGCGCCCGGCTACCGGCAGTTGCCGGGCGGCATCCAACACGTAAGCACTCAGCCAGAGCTGGTCGCCAGTGTAGTAAAAACCTTTATCAGTCTGCACATACACGATGGGAGCTGTACGCTCATACTGCCGTTGGCGCAGGGCGTCCAGCGAGTCCAGTTCCGCATCGGGTTTGGCGGGTCGGCCGGCCTCGATGTCGGTTGGGATCAGGTTTTCGGCATCGGCGGGCAGCCAGTCTACGGGCAGCAGCGTAGCCAGCCGTTCACTGCCCAGGTACCCCCGCACATCCAGTCCGTTGCCCTGCGTTATTCCCCCGTTGGTGGTTAGTTCCACAGACTGATTGGGTAACAGCAGCATCGAGTAGGCATAGGGGGAATCACGGTAGGGAGAATTGGCCGTGTAGACCCGGTTATAATAGACTTCCAGCGGTTGAGAGGACACCAGCCGACGCTCAAAAGGCAGATCACCAGGCAGAAACAGGGCGCGGGCCTGGTCGGGGCCGAGGTAGTGTCGCTCCGTGGTGCGCACCAGTGGCAAAAGCTGATTCACGTTGTTGTCGCCGGTCAGCGGGGTCTGGTAAACGGTATAGCCCGCCCGCTCATGCGTACCCGTCAGCAAACTGGCCAGCAGGTGTTGCAGTGACCCGTGGTACGCCTTCTGCCGACCAGCCTGCCATTTGGCCTGCTGTCGGGCATCGGTAGTTGTCAATTCTTCAAACCGGGCGGTACCGGCAAAGTTCATACGGCTCCGGTAGACATCAAAATGCAGCAAATCGTAGTGCAGTCGGTAACCCAGGGCTTCATTGTCAATGACCAGCGGCTCGGTGGCCGATGCCAGCAGGCGGCCCTTTTCCTCCTGGAAGGAAAGCACATTGGGGTTACTGATGTGGCACTGCCGCGCCTGCGGGCGGCTACCCAGCAGTTCGCGGCTGAACTGCCGAAACTGTCGTTCCCAGACTTTATTGTAGCGACCCGTAACGGTAACGGCCGCTAGGGCCTGACCAGTGGGGTCGAGTTTAAGATCGATGGTGCGGGCATTGCTCAGGCGCAGCGACTGACGAATGGTTTGGTAGCCCAGGCTGGAGCCTACCAGTTCCTGGTTGCCCAGCGGCACGTTCGTGAGTTGGTATACTCCATTTTCATCAGCGGTGGTGCCACGCGATGTGTTGTTGATGTAAACCGTAGCGAAGGGAAGCGTCTGCCCCGTTTTGGCATCCAGCACCCGACCTTTCAGGCTGGTAACCGGCGTTTGTGCGTGGGCGAGATCAGCGAGTAGGCAACACGTGAGTAGGCAACACTTAAACAAGGCACTCATACTGTTTCTTATAGTAAGCTAACCAACTCTTGTGGTAAATCAGGCCACTTGGGAGATTATTAATGTAATTTTAAGCATCTAAAATACAATATTTTTTTTGGCATTATAGTTGATATGATAAAGAAATAAGGTACTTGTTTTTGTTTTAATTCTACTCTATGAAGCAATAATACTATTTAGTCGTTATATTCGCGGTGTAGGCGTTTTTGCTGAAATGGCTGATGTAACTTATACGGTAACCCTAAACTATTGCCTCTATGAGAACTCTTTTGACGAAAAAAGCGGCAGCCTGTATTGTCGTGACTGCTTCGCTGATTGCCTACCCCATCCTGTCATCAGTAGCGGTTAAAATGCCAACTCAGTCGGTTGCCAAAACGACACAACTGGTCGAGCCGATAAAACAACAGAGCGAGAATCCCACGCTGGCGCGCAACACGGCTAAAAAGACGGAATCGTCGTCCACCGAATCGCCAGCGAAAGAGCAGCAAGTGCAGGACAAAAAAGCCATTGGCCGATGCTGGAAACGATTAATGAATATGGTCCGGGAAGTCAGACATGCCCAAACCAACAAAAAATAATTCCTGCATACTTTATTCCGGCCCGGAACAGTCTTATACAGCTAGAGGTGGGCGGTAGCCGACTGTTTGGAAAGTAGTCCGGCTTCCTGCGCAAAAGCCGCCAGTTTCTGCCGATAATCTCGTACCTGCTGCTGGGTATATTCTTCGCTCCAGCCTAATTCTGATGCCATTAACCTGGCAATCTGCGGAGTAACCCGGGCGGTTAGCTGCCAATCGGCAAGTTCCAGCCGCCATCGGCGGGCCAGTACGTCCCGAAGCGTAACCGCCATTTCTTCCCGTACCTGATAAACTACCTCCGCTTTCAAAAAAGGTAGCTGGTCGGTGAGTTTTTCTGCCAGTGCGGGCTGCTCCTGCGTGATTTGTGCTACCTGCCCTGACCGAACACCGTAGGTCTGAACCAGGTGCTTACACACATCGTCCGAAAAACCATACTGCGTTTTTAGTGCCTTCCAGGCATCGAAATGGTAGTTTTCTCCCCCTACTAGATAGTGTGTCTCCGTTATGCCAGGTACTGATTTTTTCAATAATTCGCCGGCGCGGTCAATGGCATCCTGCGCCATCAATCGGTACGTTGTCCACTTACCACCGAGCAGACTAAGCAAGCCCGACTCTGTATCGTACTCAACTTCATGGTCGCGAAGCAACGTTTTTGTATCGGCCCGACTGCTAACAATCAGCGGGCGAATGCCGCCAAAGCCAGCCTGTACATCTACCCTGCCAGGGGCTTTGTCCAGATAGGGACGTACCGTTTCGAGGAGGTAATCGACTTCACTGGATTCCAGTATGGGTTCGTGGGCCAGGTCCTGATAATCATTGTCCGTTGTGCCAACAAATACGTTGTTATCGAACGGGATAGCAAAAACAACCCGCCCATCACTCGTTTTTGGAATCAGAATGGCATGGTCACTTTGTAGTGTTTCGCGGGGAAGCACAATATGGACGCCTTTGCTGGGCCGGATTCGCTGGTCGAGCCGTGGGTTGGCCAGTAGCCGAACACCGTCGGCATAAGGACCGGTGCAGTTGAGAAAGACGGTAGCCCGCACTACCGTTGTTTTACCGGTGAGCTGGTCCTGCACCAGGGCCGATTGTATGCGTCCCTGTTCCTTGTTGAAACCTGTTACGGCAGCGTAGTTGACGGTAGCCGCACCCGCTTCGTCGGCGGAGTGAGCCAAAGCGAGGGCGTAGCGGGCATCGTTGAGCTGTCCGTCGTAATACAGTACGGCACTATGCATCTGCCGGGTTAGCATCGGACTTTTATCCAGGGCCTGCGCTTTGGTAAGCCAGCGGCTCTCCGGAAAGTTGTCCTTACCGGAAATAAAACCGTAGAGCGTTAACCCAATAGTCATGTACATGCCCTCGAACCAACTGAATACGGGTGTAAGGATAGCCAGTGGCTGCGCCAGGTGGGGCGCATTCCGAATAACCGTCCGGCGTTCGGCCAACCCGTGACGTACCTGCCGAAGCTGGGCCAGGTCCAGTTTTTTAATCGCCTGCTCCAGATACCGGACACCACCATGAATCAGTTTCGTCGATCGGGACGAGGTTTCTCCGGCGAAATCACCCCGGTCAACCAGAGCAACCTTATACCCGCGAAGGGCCGCGTCCAGGGCCGCACCCGCCCCGCTGGCCCCGGCACCAATGATGCAAATATCGAATGATTCCTGCTGCAGCCGCTTCCAGTTTCTGTCTCGATTCATAGGGTAAATATAAGGCAAAATTGTGGTTGGGTATTGGTAACAAACTGAGTATCCAGCAGATGAATGGTCTTATCCATCACAAATTACCCACCCTGTCAGGCTGAAAAACCGCGACTGCGTCCGCCAAAAAAGCCGCTACGACCCCGTGATGGCCGAACGGTACGCGTAACGCGGGACGTACGAATGTTTTCGCCAACCCGCGTGGAGCGTTGATACAGCGAAGAGTTGGCGTACACCCCCGAACCGTACCGCCGGGCATCGTCGCGATACTGGGGAGCCGACGAGCGGCCCAGCATGTAGCCCATACTGCCCCAAAGCAAGACATTGGCCAAACCACTGCGGTGGTGGTATGCCTGCGGATTATTTAGGTAAGTGCTTGTCGACTTGTCAGTTTCTACCAGGCGTTTGGCTGCTTCCACGCTCAGTGTATCCCGGTGACCATCGTAATAACTAACAATGGCACCCGCTTTATTGGTTTCGGTTTCTTGTTCGTCCGTAATTTTAAAGTTACCGGGCGCTGTTTCTGTAATGTACGTGCGAACACCCCGCTTAAAACGGGTTTCGGTTCGCTGCTCATCGTCCGTGTTGTTATTGGTACCACAGCTCTGCAATATGGCTGAGCCGCTGAGTAGGGCTAATGTAAGGGTGGTACTGAGGGTAATATCTTTTACGCGTCGAAGAACGGCATGTCGGCGAATGAGTGTCATGGCCTGTAGTAATGAGAGTTGACTACTAAACTACCATACTGCCGGGAAGAAGACAACTCAATACGGATGAACTACGTACCGGGATAGATTAGCGGTTATCAGAAGGGATGATATTTTGTGCTAAATAAGATGGACAGACCGGCCGATACGCCCACCACGCTAACGGTGCGGTCGCTGCTGTACGACAAACTCTCAGACCGGTTGTTGGTGCTGATGGCCGTTGAGGTCAGGTTGTTGAAGGTGAATTCAGACCGGCTGTAATCGGCATCGAGATGTACGGATAGCGCACGGCCAAGCCGGTACCGGAGGGATATCCCCCCACCCAGTGCCAGTGCCATACTTTGGGAACCCGTCGTTGTCACCGACATTTCCGTTCGCCCAAAGTTGCCAGACATTGAGGTGTTCGGCAATACCGCCAGCGCACGTCCCGCCAGTAGCCGGGCATCGACTGAAAAACGACCCATTGGCATGGTGACATACGGACCTGCCATCACCGTCATGACCGACCAGTTATCGGCTTTAGCCGTCCAGATGTCGGAGTCATTACGGTACAGCGCATCGAGCATAGCCCCCGTATTGACCGTATTCCGGTGTTGCTCACCACGAATCATCAGGCCTACCGGCCCTGCAATTCGATAACCGATAGCTGCGTTAAAAGCGAGGCCCTGCCCGGCCATGCAGGCCTGAGGGGCAGTGGCGTTGCAATTGGCAAAACTGCCCACGGGCAAACTGACACCGGCTGATGCAGAAATGAACCCTTTTTTATCCTGATGCGATAAAATAAACGTCTTCTGGCAAAAAGCAGTCGTGGCTATACCAACTGCCAGCACGGTGTAGAAGAGTTTTTTCATGGCGTAATTCGTTGCTAAGTAAGTGTATACCTAGGCTCACAAATTAAATGCCAATTTTGATAAATCATTAAGATAATTGTAATGTTTATCTGTTTACAGTAACATATCCGGGACCCCTGAGTAGTTGCCCTGGTCGTTGCCCCGTATGTTGACTATTATCGACAACGGGTGTACCATTGACAATAACCCACGAAATGCCCGTTGTGTAGGCGTGGGGTTGCTCGTAAGTAGCCCGGTCGGAAATTGTTTTCTCGTCAAACACTACAATATCAGCCGCATAGCCAGGGCGAAGCGATCCCCGGTCGGTAAGTCGGAAACGCTGGGCTGGCAAGGAGGTCATTCGGCGGATAGCTTCTTCAAGCGGGATGATATGTCTTTCCCGTACGTATCGGCCAAGCACGCGGGCGTTGGTGCCGTACGCGCGGGGGTGCGGCATACCCGACCCAAACGTAGCCACCCCGGCATCCGAGGCAATCATGGTGTTCGGATACCGTAGAATGGTTTCGACATCCGTTTCCGACATGGTGTGATACACCATCTGGATGCGTTTCAGACTGGCTCGTTCCATAAGGTCCATGATTAGGTCGGCCTCCATATCCGGCGTGTTAGGGCGACCCAGTTTTTGATTAATCTGGCTAATTGCCAGGCCATTGAACGTGGTGTCGGGCCGGTAGCTGGCCACAACGGCATAGGCATAATTTTTTCGCAGGTTTTTCTTCAGGCTTGCCAGCATCTCCGTTCTGATTTTAGCTCTGGTAACCGGGTCGCGAAAACGAAGCAGCACGGCCGAATCGCCATCGGCTAGTGCCCAGGAAGGTAGAATACTTTCCAAAGAGGTGCTGGAAGCCGTGTATGGGTATTGATCTACGGTCACGTCCAGCCCCTCGCGCCGGGCCGATTCTACCAGATCAACCGTTTCAGTGCTTTTTCCCCATAAGGGCTTACTGGCTACTTTAAAGTGCGAAATCTCTACCGGTAGTCGGGCTTCCCGACCAATTTGAATAGCTTCCTCAATAGCTTGTTTTACATTCTGCCCCTCGTTGCGTATGTGAGAGGCATATACTCCGCCGTAGCGGGACACTATTTTGGCTAAATTCACTACTTCGGGTGTATGGGCGTAGGTGCCGGGGGTGTAAATGAGTCCGGTCGATAAGCCAACGGCTCCGTCCTGCATTGCCTGCTCCACCAGACTATCCATAGCGGTCTGTTCGCGGGTGGTCGGGTCGCGGAAAGCCATCTTCATAACCTGCAAACGGACTGAGTTATGACCAATCAGCGAGGCCACATTGATCGATGTCCCCCGTAGCCGGAGGGTATCGAAATAGCTGCGCAGGTTGGCACTCGAACCCCCGCAGTTGCCGGTTACAACGGTTGTAACGCCATCATAAATAAAATTGGGTGCGCCGGGCTGTGCCTCCAGACTGCCCTCTACGTGGGCGTGAACGTCAATAAAACCCGGAGCAACGACCAGACCGGTGGCGTCGATGGTGCGTTTGGCATCCGTGGCCGATAGGGTTCCCACCCGAACGATGCGCCCGTTTTGGATAGCCACATCGGCATACATCCAGGGGTTACCCGTTCCATCGATGACCCGTCCATTTTTTATAATGAGGTCATAGGATTGGGCATGCGTAAGACTGATAACCGGGAGATAAAGGAGTACTAACAGAAAACGAGGATGCATAACCATATGGAGTACGGTAAATCAAACGAACTGACGCTGAATATACCTGTTTTGGGGTAGAAATAAAGCCATCCGTACCGATTCGTTGTAGCCTGGCCTGCGTATTTTGCCTGAACAGGCAACCTCCTGATTTTCTTATTTTCTTAACACCGCTTATGCCAGTCCTATTAAACTTTTCTGTTGCTTTGCCGTTCCACTTTATGACCAATCCCCTTTTACTTAATCTACTATGCAATCAATTGAACAGCCCCCCCTGTCGTTAGTGGTATTCGACATGGCTGGTACTACCGTTACGGATCATCACGAAGTAGAACGCTGTTTTGCCGAGGCAGCTGCTCAAACAGGACTCTCCGTTACTGCCGGGCGCATTCTGGCCATGCAGGGCCTTGCCAAGCGCTACGTATTTGAAACGCTGTGGAAAGAACAGCTGGGCGACGAGCATACCGATATTCAGGCGAAGATAGATGGATCGTATGATGCGTTTCGGCACATTCTGGAACAACATTACAAAACCCAGGGAGCAACGCCTACCGAAGGTTGTCTGGAAACGTTTGCCTGGTTGCATGAACGGGGCATTGCTATTGCCCTCACCACGGGTTTCTACCGGGTTGTGACCGACATTATCCTCGAAAAACTTGGCTGGCTAACCGGTCTTAGTGAACAGCGGGTGGGTACGGCTGATAGCCTGATTCAGGTATCCATTGCCAGTGATGAAGTGGAACGGGGCCGCCCGTACCCGAATATGATTGAGCGGGCCATGCAGCTGACGGGTGTAGAAAACCCGAAAGCGGTTGTGAACATCGGCGATACACCATCCGATTTATTGTCGGGCCGGGCGGCCGGAGTTTTTCTCAACCTGGGCTTAGTGAATGGCACACATACCCGGGAACAGCTGGAGGGTTATCCGCACGATAAACTGCTGGGTTCGTTGGCTGAACTACCCGCTCTGCTGGCTTCTCAGCCTGTCATTTTATAGCCATTTTTTTACTGTCATTTTGTGGTCATTGATGGCCGTTCAGTTGTTGTCAATGATCATTAAATGACCACTAATGACAATCGAATGACGACGCACCAATGACCAATACCCAATCATGTACGATTTCATTATCATCGGTGCCGGTGTACTCGGTACGTTTCATGCCTACCATGCCGCTAAAGCCGGAAAACGGGTGTTGCTGCTCGAAAAAGACCGCTACCCCGTTGGTGCTACGGTACGCAATTTTGGGCAGGTGGTCCCCTCCGGGCTGGCCGGGCGGTGGTTCGAGTACGGGCGAAGGAGCCTGGAAATCTACCGGGCCATCCAGCAGGAAACGGATATCACCATCCGGGAGAACGGTACTATCTACATCGCGTCGGATGCCGATGAATGGCTACTGGCTACTGAACTTCATGATCGTTATCAAGGCATCGGCTATCCCAGCGAGTTGCTGACCAAAGCCCAGTGTCTGGCTAAATACCCGTCTTTACAACCGGATTACGTGCTGGGAGGGATCTTCTTCCCGCAGGAGATGAGTGTGGAGCCGGAACAGATGATTCACCGGCTGATTGCTTACGTTCAGCAAACATATGCGGTCGATTATCGGCCCGGTTCGGCAGTTGTCGATGTGCAATCGAAGGCAGATGGTGCGGTTGTAACGCTCAGTAACCGGCAGCGATTCGAGGCCGGGCAGGTGCTGATTTGTTCGGGCCACGAGGTGCGGTTGCTCTTCCCGGAGGTACTGGCTAGTGCCGGGTTGGTCGTGAGTAAATTACAGATGTTGCTGGCGGCACCGGTAGCGGGTCTGAACCTGCCAGGGAATATCCTGACGGGCCTGAGCATCCGGCGGTACGAAGCCTTTCAGGAATGTCCGTCTTACGAACAGGTAGCGGCAAGTGCCCCGGCGGACCGTGCCGAACTCAAAAAGTGGGGCATTCACATCCTGTTCAAACAGGCAACAGACGGCGGTATTATTGTGGGTGATTCGCACGAGTATGCGCCCGCTACCGAAGCCGAAGACCTGGGCTACCACACGCAGGATTTTATCAACGACCTGATGCTGGCCGAAGCCCGGCGTATCGTTACCTTTCCCTTAACCATCCAGAAAACGTGGGCGGGCTTTTACAGCCAAACCCCTGCCGAAATTTTTGAACATCGCATCGACGATTCTATTCGTATCATAACCGGTATTGGTGGGAAAGGCATGAGCTCCAGTGCTGGCTATGCTGAAGCGACTATAAAAAACTGGTTGGGTCAGTAGTTGAATTAGCATGTCGGCGCTAATTCAACTACTGACCTAGTTTTAATCGGGCATTGGTTCCGTAGTTGATTTGTACTCCCGGATCGACTAGTACCCGAAGCGCAGTGGCCGTGTAACCAGCCGGTAGCGTCACGGTGTGTTTGATTTGTACCACATCATAACCGGTTGGTATCCGGTGACACGACCAGGTGGCCGTGTCATACCAAAAACCGGCTTGAAGCGTATAGAATGCACCACATGTCTGGAACAGGGAAGATGCCGAAAAGTCCGAATTTTCGGTGGGTGAGCAGATCGTTCTGATCTGCCATTCGTAGGGGGAATCGGTAGTCAGGTTTGTTACCACTACACTGCCCGAAATTCCTGCTCCAGTCAGATTACTAAGCGTGGTCCAGTCGGGGAATCCAACCACTCGATAACGAAGCTGATACCTTGTCGTATTATCCCCATAGTTAAAGGACCAGTTTAGCTGGGCTGATGTAGGGGTTAGGATGATAACCGATTGGCTATGGGGTGAATAGCAGGGATAAGTGCCAAAAGAACTGGAAACCGAATACGCCGAGTAGATATCGTCGCCACAGTTCGATCTGACCTGCCATTCGTAGCCAGCGTTTGTTTGTAGCCCCGTAATCGTTGCGCTGAAGGTTGTCAGGCCAAGGATGTCTGTCCAGGCCGTTGTACCAGTGCGTCGGTAACGCAGATCATAAGTAACGCCTGTACCCGTGAGTGCCCAGCTCAAGTACGCGGAGGTAGTTTTGGGCGAAACACTCAGCCCGCTGGGTATCTGGCAACCGGTAGTAAACGACTGACCCGAGGTGTAAATCGAGTTATCGACGGCAGAACAGACCGTTCGGATAGCCCATTCGTAGGTTTTGTTGTTGGTCAGACCCGTTAAACTGTAGGCAAACGTGCTGGCATTGTCCGTAACAGCCAGACGATTGAGTGTCAGCCAGTCAGCCGCTCCGGTTACCCGGTAACGAACGTCAAATAATGTACCCGGGTCGACGGATGTAGACCATCGGAGGGTTATGGACGTAGCCGTTGGCAGATACCCGTATGCGTAGGAAGGAGCTAAACAAACAGTGGTAAACGGAGTGCCTGTTGCGTAATCAGACTGACTATTGGACGGACAACTATTCCGGACCCGCCACTCATAGGTCGTATTGCTGGTTAGACCCGTGAGGGAGTAGGTTGTGCTGGCGTTGGCTGAAGCCGACATAATGTTGCTGACCGTGAGCCAGTCAGTACGGCCCAGTGGCCGGTATTGCAGTTGAAACGTAGCATCAGTTTCAGGGGTATAGGCATTAGGCGTATTCCAGGACAGTTTCGCTGTGGAAGCTTTAGGAGAAGCGTATAGGTTTAAGGGCGTTTGGCAGGCGGGAGTAAAGGTGATTGTGGCAGAATAACCAGAACTTTCTGTCATTGAACAAACGCTTTTGAGCTGTGCCTCATACACAACGTTGGGTGTCAGCCCGCTAAGCAGATAGGTGGTATACTCCCCGGTAGTTATCTGATCGATAGTTGTCCAGTTGGGGCTGCCAACGGGTCGGTATCGAAGGGCGAACATACGCCCTGTTTCGTAGAAGGAAGTGCTCCAGATCAGCGAAACAGCGGTTGAGCTATTCGAACTTACCTGCAACAGGGGTACCGGGCAGGATAGCGTTGTAAACGATTGCACAGGGCTGAAATCGGTAGTGATAGTCGTTGAGCCGGGACAGGTACCCTGTACGCGCCACTCATAAGGCGAGGCCGGGTTCAGACCCGACAGGGAATAATAGGGACTACTGATGCCTTCAATTGACGTCCAGTCCGTTGTATTGCGTGAACGCCATTGCAACCTATGCACCTCAGAGGAGCCAGATAGCCAACTCAGTGAGGCTACTGTGCGGGATGGGTAGGCAGTGTAGGGAACAGGAACGGGACAAATGGTTGTAAAACGAACCGGGTTCGTATAGGTGACTGTCCCCGTCGTTCTGACCTGCCATTCATACGAGGTATTAACGGATAGTCCACTTAACGTTATGGCGAAATTGGGCAGATTCGTAAACTGTATCCAGCTGGAGGCCCCTACCGCACGCCACTGTACATCATAGGTGGCTCCCGACCCGGCACTATTCCAGTTTAACTGTGCCGAGGTCCCTGTAATATTGGTAGTTGTGGGGGTGAGGAAGGGAATAAATTTGATGGCGAAGGCTGAGCTAAGGCTACCCGTTGTCGTGTTGGATGGCCGGACGCGATAATAGTATTGAGTATTCAATACCACCTTATCATCCGTGTAAGTTGAAACGTTTGGTGCTACACCACCAATAGGCACAAAACCCGCATCGGGTGAACCAGAGCGTTCAATAAAATAGCCCATTTCGTTAGCCGCATTGGCCTGCCATGTCAGCATGATGGACTGACCACTCACGCTGCCGGTCAGATTGCCGGGAGCCGTTACATTGGTGGCCGGTGCATCGAGGGTGTAGGCGGTATGCGTCTGCCGCAGCGCCAGGGCAGCCTGCATTCGTTCGTATTGGCCGGGCGTGAAATCATGCGTACACGGACCATAATACGACATGATATTGGTAATGAGTGGCATATAGGCATCCCCGTTCGCATCACGTGCCGTACCGTTGGGGTCATACTGTGGGCAACCATTACTGTAGATTATACCTGTTCCAGCCATATTGTACGGGTCGGCGGGCGTATCGCAAATCAGATCGCCATCGGTAGTACAGTTGGCACCGGGCCCCCGGGTAACCAACTCGGTTGTTACACCCGTACCAAGCGAACCATTGCCGGAATTCTGACCAAACGTGTGAATCAGGTTGAAGTTGTGCCCCAATTCATGGGGCACCAGGCGATTCCCCATATCCTCAATATTGTTTTCGTTGAGGATAAAAGACCGGGTAGAATACAGCGCATTATCCGGATAATAAGCATACCCACCCAGCCCCGAATTTGAAAACTGATTGACATAATATTGATTCATGGCATTACGCGCATCATAGGCATCAACTGACTGGTTATTGTACGAATTGTACATATCATCATTGTCGATGTAGTCAGGCGTTGATCCGGCAAAGTAAAATTGGATGCCCATCCCGTTGAGCAGATAGTAACCATTGGTCAACGCCATTATCTGATTCATGCTAGCCAGACTGTACCCACCAGTACCATTGCTTCGCCGTATAATGTGCGGACGAATAGGGACGAATGTAACAGGCTGCGTATTGGTAGACGAGGTCATCTTTTGGCGCAACGCTCTGTTCCCGTCCCGTACCAGTTCCCGAGCCTGCTCCGCTGTCAGGTCTGTAGTGCCGCAAAAGGAGGCAGAGGGGGAGGGTATTGTCTGTGCCTGTACCGTTAGTTTGGCCAGCAACGCATTCAATAAAAAAAATAGTAATAAAAGGAGATGTTTCGGCATGAAAGGGAGGTGGATGTAAGGTCCGCAAGTAAACAAAATTTCCAGTAGGTTACAACATCGATCAATAGATCTGGATGATCTTATTGACGCATCGTTGCGTGGTAAACTTATTCATGTACGTCAGAAAACTATCTGGTAAATAAGCATTAATTTAATATTAAATTTTTTTATTATCTATTTACAAATCGTTGATATTCAGTAGTCATTGCTGAAAAAGTGAGGCTATACCTTTGCAGGTAATTACCTAAGTAATACTAACCTGCATATGTTATGATGTCTACTTTACCAATTCCGGTGCCATCTTCCCGGTTGACCGATACTCGTTTGCTACGCCGATTATGGGTGGCTTTTTTGTTTTGCCTGCTGCCCGGTTTTGCCGCCCTGGCACAAACTGTTTCGGGACGCGTTACGGCCGCCGATGATAACCAGCCGCTGCCCGGCGTGTCTATTCTGGTGAAAGGGACAACCACCGGAACCACCACCCTGGCCGATGGTACATACTCGATTCGTATACCCGCCAATGCTACACTGACGTTCTCTTTTATCGGGTATGAAACAAAAGAAGTACCCGTCGGTACGCGCACGGCGATTGATGTTTCGCTGGCCGTTGGTACATCGACGCTGAACGAAATAGTTGTTACGGCCCTGGGTATCAAAAAAGATATCCGCACCATTGGTGTCTCTATTCAGTCGATTGACGGGGCCAACGTGACCAAAGCCCGTGAGCCAAATCCAATCAATTCGCTGGTGGGTAAAGTAGCCGGGCTTACCATTGGGGCTAGTGCTGAACTGCTGCGCCGACCCAACATCGTGTTGCGGGGTAATACTGACGTGCTGTTCGTTATCGATGGCGTACCCATCAACTCCGATACGTGGAACATCAGCCCCGACGATATTGAGACCTATTCGGTCCTGAAAGGGGCTTCCGCTTCGGCCCTGTACGGTTTCCGGGGCAAAAATGGAGCCATCCTGATTACCACCAAACGCGGCTCGAAAGATAAGCGGGGCTTCCAGGTCGACGTGAACACGAGCCAGATGTTCGATAACGGCTTTCTGGCTATTCCTAAACTACAGAATGAATACGGCCCCGGCGACCACGGCGTATATGCCTTCCGCGACGGACGCGGTGGTGGTTACAATGATGGTGATTATGACATCTGGGGACCAGCTTTTAACGGGCAGTTGATCCCGCAGTATGATAGTCCCGTTACCCCCGGCCAGAGTTACACGACTACGTACGCCAACCCGGCCGTTAAGCCCTTCATCAGCGACCGCCAGCCAACACCTTACGTGGCCCGGGGTGCCAATAATCTCTCCCGCTTTTTGCAGACCGGGATTCTGTCGACCAACAATATTGCCGTTTCATCATCGGGGGAAAAATATGATCTTCGCTTCTCGCTCTCACACAACTACCAGCGCGGTCTGGTTCCTAACACCAAGCTGAACAGTACTACCTTCAAAATTTCGACGGGGTATACCTTCACCGACCGACTCCGGTTTATGGCCGATGTACAGGTGAACCGCCAGTACACGCCCAATATTCCGGATATCAACTACGGACCAAATTCCCTGATTTACAACGTGGGGATCTGGGGTGGTGCCGACTGGGATGTCGATCAGCTGAAGAACTACTGGCAGCCGGGTAAAGAAGGTATCCAGCAGATTTACGCTGAATACCAGCGTTACAACAATCCCTGGTTCGTATCGAAAGAGTGGCTGCGGGGGCATTACAAAACCGATATTATTGGTCAGACTTCGCTGAATTATACCATCGCTCCGGGGCTGGATGCTACTCTGCGGACGCAGGTGTCGACCTGGAATCTGCTGCGGACGGAGAAAATGCCCTACTCGGCTACGGCTTATGGTCGCGAGGAAGCGCGGGGCGACTACCGCGAAGACCGCCGGAACCTGCTCGATAACAACACTGACCTGCTTATCAAGTATAATCGTAAAGTGATACCGGCTTTGAGTATCAACGCCATTGCCGGTGGTAACCTGCGGGTATATAATTACAACTCGAACTTTACTTCGACCAACTACCTGAACGTGCCGGGCGTTTACACCTTTGCCAACTCGGCCAACCCGCTGGTTGCGTCCAGCTACTTGGCCGATATGCGGGTACTGTCGGCCTATTATTCGGCCGATTTCACCCTGCGCGATTTCGTTACCCTGTCGACTACGGGCCGGGTCGACAAGTTGTCGACATTACCGAAAGGCAACAACACATTCTTCTATCCTTCGGTAGCCCTGAGTACGGTGATATCCGATTACGTGCAACTGCCTGCGGCCGTTTCATTCCTGAAAGTGCGCGGCTCTTTTGCCAACGTAAAAGATGCCCTCACCCAGTCGACCATCGGCATTCCGCAGTTCCCTTTGGGCTACGGCGAGCAGTACCAGTCGGCCTACGACGGACCAACCTACCAGAACTCGGCGGTATACGGTACGCCCCTGACCTACAATAACCAGCCGTCGGCCTACTATACCAACACGCTGAACAATCCCAATATTAAACCCAACTCGACCTCGCAGTTTGAGACCGGGCTGGACGTTCGTTTCCTGAATAACCGGCTGACTTTCGACGCGGCTTACTACATTAGCAACGATGGGCCGCGCATTTTCAACCTGCCCATCTCCGAAACCACGGGCTACTCGTCGCTGCTCGTAAACGGCATCAAAACCCAGAAAAAAGGGGTGGAGCTTTCACTAACGGGTCAGGCACTCCGCAACGCTAACGGACTGAACTGGAATGTGCTGGCCAACTGGTCGACCTACACCGAGCGGTACAAAGAGTTTTACCCCGGCGTAAACTCCCTAAACACCTTCTTTAAAGTGGGCGACCGCGTCGATAGCTACTACACCCGTACGTACGTCTACTCCCCCGATGGTCAGATCATCAACGATGCCGGTGGTCGGCCCATCATCGGACCCGTATCTCAGTACGTTGGCAACATCAACCCCGACTGGGTGTGGGGCGTCAACAACCAGTTTCGTTACAAAGCACTTACGTTTAGCTTCCAGTTCGATGGCCGGGTGGGGGGCGTTATTTCCGACTACGTGCAACAGAAGGCCTACGCCGGTGGCCGGATTATCAATACGGTGCAGGGCGTTATGGGCGAAGCCCGCAAGCAGGATCTGCTGGGTGTGAAGTCGTACGTAGGCGAAGGCGTTGTGGTCTCTAACGGGGGCCAGATTAACTACGATGCCGACGGTCGCGTGACCAATTATAGCGAACTTCAGTTTGCCCCAAACACAACGAAAGCCTTTTTGCAGGACTATATCGCCCGTCGGTACGGGTTCGATGGAGGCAATATAATCAGTCGTAGCTTTGCCAAGTTGCGGGAGGTTATTATCGGTTATAGCCTGCCATCTGCCCTGCTAAACCGCATTGGTGTAAAACAGGCATCGGTCTCGCTCGTAGGGCGTAATCTGCTTTACTTTGCCCAGCGTAAAGACATCGACATCGACCAGTTTACGGGCAATGGCCGGTCAGACCTGCAAACGCCTACCACACGCCGGTACGGGATCAATCTCAATCTAACATTCTAAAAACATCACTCCCGGCTCCGTTCCAAACCGTGTACGGAGCCAGGTAAACTCCTATCTATAATGAACGTTCGTGTTTTATTCTGCCTGTCGATAACCGTACTGTCACTTCTGCTGACAAGTTGCGAGAAATCGTTCGACGAACTCGAAAAAGACCCCAACCGTCCGGTCAATGCGCCGGCCTCGCTGGTGCTACGGGGTATTCTGAACGATATGTACAATGCCAGTAACAGCCCGTCGGGCTTTGCCGGGGTAACGTACGACCCCTGGGGAGCCGAGCAGCGGTACAACCAGTTCTACGATAGTAATTACAACTACTACGCCACGAACGAGTACTCCTGGACCACTACTTCCCTGAACTTCTACACCCTGAAAGACGTGATCAAGATGGAACAGGAAGCTAAACGGGCTGGTGCCGCCGACGTAAATCCGTATTCGGCACTGGGCAAGTTCTTCCGGGCTTACTTCTATGAGAACATGACCCGGCGCGTGGGCGATGTGCCGCTTTCGGAAGCCCTACAAGGCCAAACCGACCTGGAGCCGAAGTACGACGACCAGAAAACGGTGTACATACAGATTCTGAAATGGCTGGAAGAGGCTAATACTGACCTGACTTCTGTTATCACCAAAGGTGACAATACCCTGGCCGGGGATTACCTGCTGGGCAATGACCTGCGCAAGTGGCAGAAAGTAGTGAACACCTACAAACTGCGGGTATTGATTAACCTGAGCAAAAAAGAAGCAGATACCGACCTGAACATCAAACAGACGTTTGCCGATGTAATTACCAACTCCGCTAAGTACCCGGTGATGACCAGTATGGACGATAACCTTCAGTTCATCTATAACAGCGTTACGAAGTACCCCCGCAACCAGGATAATTTTGGTCAGAGCGCAACCCGCGAGAACATGGCTAAAACCTATATCGACTTGCTGGTAGCCCGGCAGGATCCACGCCTGTTCGTGGTGGCTGAACCAGCCGCTGTCAAGCTGAAAGCGGGCTTAAAACCCACCGATTTTACCGCGTTTGTGGGGGCCAGTTCGGGCGAGGATTTGCAGGATATGTCGACCAAAGCTCTCCAGGGAGAATATTCTTTCCAAAATCGCAAACGCTATTACACAACCTATGCCGGCGAGCCTGTTTTTATCATCAGTTATCCTGAACTACAGTTCAACATTGCCGAAGGCATCAACCGGGGCTGGTCTACCGGCAATGCCGCCGATTATTACCAGAAAGGCATCAGCGCGTCGATGGGTTTCTACGGGCTGAAGGATGGCGACAATACCGTTACCTTTTCGCGGGATGGTGGCATCAGCAACTTCGATACCTACCCGATCAAATTCACCCTGGCCGATTACCTCGCCCAGCCCCTTGTAAAGTACGCTGGTAACACAGCCGATGGGCTGCAACAGATTCTGACTCAGAAGTACCTGGCGTTCTTCCAGAATTCGGGGATGGAAGCCTGGTACAACCAGCGCCGGACGGGTGTGCCGACCTTCCTGACGGGTGTAGGTACCGGAAACAGCGGCCGTATCCCCAAGCGGTGGCAGTATCCGAATAACGAGCGGACCACCAATGGGACCAATCTCAACGCAACCCTGACGAGCCAATATGGTGGTAACGATGATATCAACGCCACCATGTGGCTGTTGAAGTAATTGTTCGTTAATTTGTCAGCGTACCCACTCGGCTGTTCTCAGAAATGACTGAGTAGATGCGCTGACAATTCATTTTACCTTGCCTATGAACCGTCGAACTCTCCTCAAGTCGGCCAGTTTGCTACCCTTCGCAACTGCGCCTGACCTCGCCACTACAACAACTGGAGCACGCAAACGCGCTGTCCGGTTTGCCTATCTCGGCGATACGCATATTCTGCCCGAAACAAAGCAGATGGATGGTGTAGCGGCCTGTTTGCAGCATATACAGAAGCAGGCCGACAAACCAGCGTTCGTTCTGCATGGGGGCGACGTGATTATGGACGCGCTCGTGCTCGATAAAGCGGCCGTCAGAAAGCAGTGGGATGCCTGGAACCGGGTCACAAAAGCGGAAAACTCGTTACCAATTCGGTATGCCATCGGCAATCACGATATCTGGGGTTTCGACGCGGCCAAAGCCGATGGCGCCTACGGTAAAGCCTGGATACAGGACGAACTTCATCTGAAAAATCGCTATTATAGTTTCGATGAGCAGGGCTGGCATTTTGTGGTTCTGGATAGTGTACAGCCCAAAGCCAATGGTGTGTGGTATGCTACCAACGTCGATGCAGAACAACTCGCCTGGCTGGAGGCTGATTTACAGAAGACACCCGCCACTACGCCGGTACTGGTCATGTCGCACGTACCGATTCTGACCGCCACGGTGTTCGACTTTGCCCAGCCCATTCCGGCCATTGATGGTAAACAAACCATGATTGACGGGCTGGCCGTGTCCAATGCCCCGGACCTTGTTGCGCTGTTCGTGAAGTTCCCGAATGTGAAAGCCTGCCTGAGTGGTCATACACACCTGCTCGATCAGGTTGTGTACAACAACGTCAGCTATTTCTGCAACGGAGCCGTGAGCGGTAACTGGTGGAAAAGTGAGATGCACCGCCAAACCCACGCTGGCTACGCTCTTTTTGATCTCTACGACGACGGAACGATTGAACGAACGTATTTACAGTATGCCTAACACCCCAACCCCTTCCTGGTGGTGAGGGGCTGGGGTAAATCCCTCAAAAATGATTGCCCAACTTTTTGCCCAGAGTGGTCAGGATGCCTATTATGGCGAACCCGTTACGCAGCTCGAACACGCCCTGCAGTGTGCTCACTTAGCGGAGCAGCACGGTGCCGATAACGAAACAGTCGTTGCCGCTTTCCTGCATGATATTGGTCATCTACTGCCCCCCGAACTGGCCAACGGATACATGGATGGCTATGGTACGGTGGACCACGAAAAACTCGGTGCCGACTTCCTGCGCGAGCAGGGCTTCTCGGAGAAAGTGGCGCAACTAATTGAAAACCACGTTAATGCCAAGCGGTACCTGGTGTATAAACACCCCGATTACTTTGCCCGGCTATCGGAAGCCAGCGTGAGAACACTGGAGTTTCAGGGTGGCCCAATGAAAGCGGGCGAAGCGCTGGCATTTGAAACCAATCCGTACTTTAAGGGGATTTTACAGCTACGGGCCTGGGACGAACAGGCCAAAATTCCGGGCCTTACCACCCCTGGCATGGAGCATTATCTGGAAAAGTTTGAAAATCTGTTGTAGTTTTTTTGTCCTGTTTTTGTCATCCCGACGAAGGAGGGATCTTACACATTAAGCAGACTCAAGATCCCTCCTTCGTCGGGATGACAAAAAGCTATGAAATACTTTTTCCTATCCCTTCTCCTTTTTTCCATCGATGCGCTGGCTCAGTCGTCAAAAACATATACAACACTGCAAGTTCCCGGACGAACCGAGTTCTGCCACATAGATATCAATGGAAAGTCGGTGTTGCCCAGCGGGCGATACGTAACCCCGGCAGGGCACACGATTCGTATCACCAACGACCCGTTTGGGCTGACGCTGTCGCCCGACGGGAAACGGGCTGTTACGCTGCACGACGGCGTTTTGACGGTGCTGAACCTAGCTGGACAAACCCCCGTCGCTACCCGTATTCCCGATTATGCCGGTAAAATTCCGTCGCCGGTTAATGGGGCTACGTTTTTGGGCGTCGCTTTTGCCGCCGACAATAAAACGGTCTATCTGAGTAACGGCGATAAAGGGCGCGTCATCGTATTCGATACCGAAACCCTGCATGCTACCGATAGCATTGACCTGAATGGTAATGGGTTTGTCGATAGCTTCACGTCCGATTTGCTGGTGAACGGCAACGAACTACTCGTGCTGGACCGGGCTAATTTTCGACTGGTACGCATTGATCTGAAAACCAAACAGATTACAGCTTCCATTCCCACGGGGCGGCAACCCTTTGGTTTGGCCATCAGCCCGGATAAACGTACGGCGTTCGTGGCCAACGTCGGTTTGTATTCGTATCCGTTAGTGCCGGGTGTGACGAAGACCAACAAGGACACGATGATGCTCAAGTTCCCGGCTTACGGTGCGCATACCAACGAGTCGCGGGAAGGGGTGGAAATTGAAGGGCGCCAAATTCCGGGGCTGGGCAGCCCGCTGGCCGACGAAGCCATGAGCGTTTGGCTGGTCGATTTAACAACGAACAAGGTTACGGCAAAACTGAAAACGGGCGTGCAGATTGGCAGCATGATTGAAGATGCTGAAGTGGTCGGCGGGTCATCGCCAAACTCGGTGGTAGTGGGCAGTCGCTACGCTTACGTGTCCAACGCCACCAACGATAACATCTCGATTATCGACTACAAGGCAAGGAAACTGGCCGGAACCATTCCGCTGAAAATCGACCAGCGCATCGACAAATATCGGGGTATGACTCCTTTCGGCCTGACGCTCTCGAAAGACCGCACCGGCGGACCGGAAAAAAACCTTTACGTAGCTCTACTGGCGTTCAACGCCGTTGCCGTTATCGATGTGCCGACCCGCAAAGTACGCGGACTGATTCCTACCGGTTGGGGACCTACCCGCGTGGCGCTCTCGCCCGATGAGAAAACGCTTTATGTTACTTCCGCACGGGGTTACGGAGCCGGACCCAATGGCGGAGCGGATTTTGTGAAACCGCCCGCCGGAACATACATCGGGGATATTCAGCTGGGTACATTTCAGGCGATTCCGGTACCGACTCCTGCGCAATTGGCTACCTACACCAAACAGGTGATTGACAATACCTACCAGACCGTTTCCGTCGCCGACAATGGAAAAAATCCGCTACCGGTACTGCCAAAGTCGCGCCCGGCTGCTACCTGTTCTCCCATCAGACACATCGTCTATATCACCAAGGAAAACCGGACGTACGACGAGGTACTGGGGCAACTTGAAACCGGTAAAGGCGACTCCACTCTGGCCCGCTTTGGTACGAACGTGACGATAAAAACCAAGATCAATACCACGCGGGGTAATAGCGGCCGCACCACCGATTTGCCCGTTGATTCCATCAGCGTGGCGGGAGCCGATGTAATGCCCAACCACGCCCGGTTAGCCCGGCACTGGGCATTCTCCGATAATTTTTACTGCGACTCGGATGCCAGCATTCACGGGCACCACTGGATGATGGGTACCATCCCGAACGAATGGGTCGAAGCTAATGCGGCCTCAGCGGGGCGGTTCGATGCATTCTCTAAAGCTCCCGGTCGGCGGTTCCCGAAAGCGTCGGGTGCAATCGATCCTGAAGATTACAACGAGATTGGCGGACTATGGGAAGCTATGGAGCGCAGCAAGGTGTCTTTCTATAATTTTGGGCAGGTCAACGAGTTTGCCGGTAATTACGAAGAACAGTACGACACCACCTTCGGAGCCGCAACGCCGGTAGTGTTTCCCATGCCCGCAGCGGCTTTCCGGCATACGTCGCGCAACTTCGCCGGTTATAACACCAATATCCCCGACCAGTTTCGGATGGACCAGTTCGAGCGGGAGTTCACGGCTAAATGGTTAGGGAAAAATAAACAGCCTTTGCCGCAACTCATTACGGCCATGCTGCCCAACGACCACGGAGCCGGACCACGCCCAACGGAAAGCTACCCGTACCTGCATTCATACATGGCCGACAATGACCTGGCCCTGGGCCGGATGCTTCATTTTCTGTCGCGAACGCCCTATTGGAAAAATATGCTGGTGATTGTAACCGAAGATGACCCGCAGGGGGGCGTTGACCATATTGATGCCCATCGCTCGGTGCTGATGCTGGCTGGTCCGTACGTGAAACGGGGGTATGTTTCCCACACACACGCTAACTTTGGTTCGATTCTGAAAGTGATTTACAACATCCTCGGCGTAAACTACGTGAACCAGTACGACGCAACGGCCTCCCTGCTACAAGACTTTTTCACGTCTACACCCGATTACACGCCTTACGACGCCGTACTGCCCGACGTGCGGGTGTTTGACCCGCAGCAGGCCATGAAGCCGTACAACAGAACCTTCGACTGGCGTAAAATCCAGCAGGGTCCCGAAATGGACGACAAAGCCGACCAGCGCCGGGAACATTACCGGCAACAGGAAAATAAATAGCCTTTAACTAATCCCCAACGGGGTCACTTCATTACTATGCGAGCAACGTTCCTTCTTTTCCTGGCTTCTCTGAGTGCTATAGCGCAGCCAGCGCCCCGTTATATCATGTCGGCCCCGGCGGGGAACGAACAAACGAAAATTAATAAAACCGGCAAGACCGTGTTGCCCAACGGCCGGTTTATTACCCCACGCGGCACGCAGATAGAAACGGCTCCGCATCCCTACGGCCTTATAATTTCGCCTGACGGAAAGACAGTTGTTACTGCCAATTCGGGGATAAATCCGTTTTCAATTTCCATCCTGAGCGATGTATTCGGCAGTAATCCAGCGGTGAAGCAGATTCCGGAAGGGGTCAAAACGGATAACGGTGTTCTCGAAGCCTGTTTTATGGGGCTGGCCGTAACCCCCGACAGCAAGACTGTGTATGTGGCGGGGGGAGAAACCAACAAAATCTTCTCGTTCGACCTCACTACCGGCAAACCGGGTGGGGTAATTAACTGTAGCGCAAAAACGTCAACGGCTGACTACAAGCACGGTTACATCGGCGATATGGTCCTCACGCAGGACGGCAAAACTCTGTATGCTGTTGACCAGATTGGCTTTCGGATGCTGGTTATCGACATGGCCACCAAAAAGATTCTGCACAATGTGCCAACGGGTCGCTACCCGTTCGGTATTACGCTATCGCCGGATGAAAAAACGGCTTATGTGGCCAATGTGGGCGTTTTTGAGTATAAGCCGTTCACGGATTTAGATAGGAAAGACCTCAAGGAAACGGCCCATAATTTTCCGGCTACGAAATATGGCTCGACCGAAATGAAGGAAGGTATTCCGTCCGAAGGAGTCCCCGCCCTCGGCGACCCGAACGTGCCGGAAGCGTTTTCGGTCTGGAGCATTCGACTGGGTAGTCAGCCAGTAGTTACGGCCAAAGTCAAAACCGGTTTCCTTGTAGGGGAAATGGTGGAGGATTTTCCAGCGGTGGGTGGCAGTAGTCCCAACTCAGTAGTAGCGACTGACCAGTACGTGTTCGTGAGCAACGGCAATAACGACTGCATATCGGTCATCGACGTAAAAACTAGTAAAGTACTGAAAAACATCGGTCTCTCTCCCGACCCACGGCTCGGTACTCTACGGGGCATCATTCCCTTTGGGCTGGCACTTTCGCCGGACCAAAAACGGCTGTTCGTGGCAGAAGCGGGTATCAACGCCGTGGCCGTAGTCGATGTGCCAACGCTGACCGTATTGGGGCATATCCCGACGGGCTGGTTTCCGTCGAAACTGAAAGTGAGTCTGGACCGCGACGGCGGACCGGGTAAAAAGCTGGTTGTGGCCAACGCCAAAGGATTTGGCAGCGGACCGAACGGCGGTAAAAATTTCCAGCTTGGACCAACGGGAAGCTATATCGGCAGTCTGATGAATGGTACGGTATCGGTGATAGACATTCCAGCGGATAGCCAGTTAAAAGCCGAAACCGAGCAGGTTATGGCCAACAACTTTACCGTTCGCCCCGTATCGGACGTGAAACCATCGGCCAATCCTATCCCGGCGTTTCCCGGTCAGAAGCAGTCACCCATTAAGCACATCGTTTTTCTGGCCAAAGAGAACCGCACCTACGATGAAATATTCGGGCAGGTGACCAACGGAGATGGCGACTCGACCCTGGCTCGCTATGGCGTGGGCGTACCGGTGAAAGCCCGGCGTGGGAATCAGGTGGTGGAAAACGCGAACGTCATGCCGAATCATCTCGCTTTAGCCCGCCGGTTTGCCATGTCCGACAATTTTTACTGCGACTCCGACGTATCGGCAGACGGGCATCGGTGGCTCGTAAACACGTACCCGAATGAGTGGGTCGAAACAGGAACAGCGGCAGCGTACGGCGGCAAACGTTCCATGCGCGATAGTTCGGAGGCTCCCGGTAATTTGAGTTTTTACGGTTCGGCCGGGTCCATTTACCCTGAAGATTACAACGAAGGCGGCTCCATGTGGGAACACCTCGAACGCTGGAAAAAGGGCTTCTTTAACTTTGGATTCGGGGTCGAAATGGCGGGTGCCTACAGCGACAGTACCATGAAATACATCGGTGAAAAATACACCATCAACTACCCGCTGCCCGCCCCCCTGTTCGACCGGTCGTCACGCACGTTTCCTACCTATAATATGGCCGTACCCGACCAGTTTCGGGCCGATGTGTTCATCAAAGAGTTCAACGAAAAATGGATGCCGAACGGGATTGGTAAGGGCGATACGCTGCCGCCCGTCATTACGCTTATGCTGCCCAACGACCACGGAACCAAACCGCGCCCGAAAGCTGGTTTCCCATTCACGGAGAGTTACATGTCGGATAACGACCTGGCCGTGGGGCGCACCATCGAGTTTCTGTCGAACACGCCCTACTGGAAAAACATGGCTATTTTCATCGTGGAAGACGACCCGCAGGGCGGTGTTGACCACATCGACGCGCACCGGAGCCTGATGGTCGCCATTTCGCCCTACGCAAAAAAGAATTACGTCGGTCATGTGCATTACAGTTTCGGCAGCGTGTTCAAAACGTTCTGGAACATTCTGGGCATTCCCTGCCTGAACCAGTACGACGCCGGGGCTACCGATATGAGCGACCTCTTCACCGACCAGCCCGACTTTACCCCTTTCCGCGCCCTCCCCGCCGACGTCCGCCTGTTCGACCCACAAAAAGCTCTCGACCCCTTCGACGAAAAGTTTGACTGGAAAGCCTTCTCGGAATCGGAGGAGTTAGACCGTACCGAAACCATGCAGAAACGCCGGGCCGAAGACGACGAAGATGCCCGGGAAAAGACGAAGAAGAAAAAGAAGGGGAATCGGTAGGGAAATATCGTTTGTAGTAAGGTATGCAGACAGACAGAAACAGCTGGAATTCATGTAAATCCCAGTTTGGGGGCAAAATGTAGGATTATACTGACCTATGTTGAGCTAATTATTGGTCAAATAGTCTCAGTAATAGATATATACGCACCCGTAAGGTGCTTAAGAAGAACAAAAATTGTACTATATGTAGAAGAGGTAATATGCTGTTTATTTTTTGCGGGTAATAGTTGATTAAGTGATTGATTTGGAGCAACTTCATACTAAAATCCCTACTCTCCATGACACTCAAATCAATCACTCTGCTGGCCCTGGTCAGTATGGCTATACTTGCTGTACTATTTTACCTTTTTCGAAAGGTTAGGTTTAAAAAAGATTGTCCTGTCTGCGGGAATATGTACACCGACCGTATTGCAAGGCCAAAATGGTTAAGAATTGTCCCGAGCAAGGCGTACCAGTGCAACGCCTGTCGCCATCGCTATTACTACATTGGTCGGAAATACGAGTCCTCTACACCGACGTTAACGATGTAATATCAAAATGACTTCACGTCCTTTTAGGCCCTGCACGCCATTTGCCTGTAACTGGCCTCCCTTTAACAAAAAATTGACCGCCCGGCTGGAGGATTAAGGAGGAGAATACGTAGAATCGGAGAGGTATGAAAGACGAAAAACCCCCACTAAACGGATGTTCGATCCCTCCCCTGCAAAACAGCTTACTGTACCGAACCAAAGAAGGCGTACGTTCCGGTAATGAACTCCAGAATACCGGTTCCGTGGGTGGCTCCCCGCATGGTTTTTAGTTCTACATTCGTGGCACCCCGTTTCTGCATGGCTTCGTATGTGTTCAGAGAATTGAGGTATAGAACGATCTCGTCGGCATCGCCATGATAAAGCTGCGTACGGGTTTTGGGTTTCCAGTCGTGGATGTCATTATCCTGCACCGCAGCCAGGAATTCTTTATCCGTTCCGGTGTTGATGGCCTGCTTGAAACTATCCGTGAAGATCTTATTCAGGCTGACATTGATGGATGCGTCTTTTCCCTGGGCCTTAATCTGCGAGGCATAAGGCTCTTTGAAATAATACGTCATGGGGCGGTTTAGTCCATAGATGCGGTCGTAGGTGAGCAGCACCCATAGGTAAAGCCGATTGATATAATCTACGCCAGCCGACTCATTGTTGATAATCTGGTTCATAAAAGCCGGTTTGTCATAGGCCCCTGCCCCGCAGCTTGAGGCAACCAGATTGAACTCGTTGCCGGTTTCTTCTTCCAGTTTCTTTTGCAGTGACAGCGTAGCGTAACCCCCTTCCGAATAGCCGGCAATAAACAAGCGCTTGTCCCAGTTCACCTGTTGGTCGGCCAGGAAATCGCGGGCGGCCCGCAGCATATCGAGCGAAGCCGTTGCCAGTCCGTTTCGCTGTTCGTACGTGTGAGGCAGGTCTTTCGAGGCTCCGTAGCCAATATAATCGGGGGCCGCAATGATGTAGCCCTGCGACGCAAATACCGAACCATAGGTATAGGCTTCGCTGCCTGACTCAAAGTAAGAGGGGGCATCACTGTCACTCGTAATTGTCCCGTGTTGCATACTGAGCAGCGGAAAGGCGGCCTGCGCCGTTGGCACAAGGAGTGCCCCCGACGCCTTGATGGTTTTCCCATCGGTGTTCGTTGTGGTGTATTCCAGCCGATAAGCCTTGATGCCATAGCGAATGAAAAATTGAAGCGGAGCCGTAACACCGCTAAACCGGCTCCGTAACTGAGCCGTCGAGAACTCGCCTATCAGCGAACTGCTGACTAACGTTCGGGTAGAAGCAGGAGCAAGGGGATCACTTTCGTTAGACTGACGGCATCCTGTAGGTACTGCCAGTACCAGGTAGCCAGCGAATAATAACGTAACGATTGATTTAATTCCTGTTAGCATGAAAGCGTGTTGTGTTGCTGTTTTGTGTCTGCTTTTTTAACGCTGATTACCCGGTTTTCGTTTACCCCGGGGGCCTGGCTTTGCACCACTTTGCCGGGAATGCTACGGCTGCGCAAACCGGGATTCAGCCCGATGGCCTAACACGTTCTTACCCTGTTCTGACAAAAAAATTCTGGTAATCACAACTGGTCTTTTAGCCCATCATACTTGTTAGTTTCTTTGTTGTTATCTGCTTGCAGAACGAGGCACATTTGCTGGAGAGAATGCTTTCAGTATAGGTTAGCTTATGAGTAATGACTTGATTATTTTTGTCTGAATTGAAACCAGCTATGGAAGCAACCTATCACCTCAATCCGGGCGAACTGGACGAGAAATTTCTGAAAGCGATGCAAACACTGTTCTTGCATCATCGGGTGAAAGTAACGGTTGAAATAGAATCGTCAGATGAAACCGATTCCATTCGCAGCAATGCCTACTTAAATGAAACTCTGATGCGCCGGTTGAAAAACGTAGAAGATGGTCTTGTTCGGGAAGTTAATCTATCAGATTATCAACCAGATGCGTAGATTATTATTTGAGAATGAAGCATTTGATGAGTTTACAGCCTGGGCAACAGAAGATAAAAAACTGTTTGCGCGAATAGTGAAACTGCTGGCTGAAGCACAGCGGACGCCATTTGACGGTAAAGGCAAACCGGAATTGCTGAAACACGAATACAAAGGGTGCATATCGAGACGAATTAATCAGGAGCATCGGCTGATCTATAAAGTTACCGACGAATTTCTGATTGTACTTGCCTGCCGTGACCATTACTAACGTCCCCCGTTTCCTGCGTAACCCAACCACCTTCACCATTTTTGGCGCGGTGGCCGCTTTCTGTACGTATGCCTGCATGTACGCCTTCCGAAAGGGAATTACCGCCGTCACGTTCGAGGGGGTGGCCTTTGCCGGTATCAGCTACAAAATCTGGCTCATCACGGCGCAGGTTTTAGGCTACGCGGCTTCCAAGCGAATTGGGGTCAAGGTCGTTTCGGAAATGTCGCCGGGACGGCGGGCGTTGAGTATTCTGCTGTTTATTGGGTTTGCCGAACTGGCCCTGTTGGGTTTTGCCCTGGTTCCGGCACCGTACAATATTATTTTTCTATTTCTGAATGGTCTGCCGCTGGGTATGGTGTATGGCATCATGCTGGGTTTTCTGGAAGGACGCAAACAAACTGATGCGCTGGTAGCCGGACTGACGGCTTCGTTCATTTTTGCGTCCGGGTTTGTGAAAACCGTTGCGCTCACCATCCGTGCCGATTGGGGCGTCTCCGAGTTTTGGCTACCCTTCGTAACGGGATTACTCTTCGTGCCGCCGTTGCTGCTGGCCGTGTATGCCCTCACCTTGCTGCCCCCACCAACGGCCGAAGATCGTGCCCTTCGTACTGAACGCAAACCGATGGATGCTGCCGAACGACGCGCTTTTATCGCCAACTTTCGGGTGGGGCTGGTGCTGCTTATTGCTTCCTACGTGCTGCTATCGGCTTTCCGGGACTTTCGCGATAACTTCGGTCCCGAAATACTGCGCGATGCGGGCGTCGATAACCCCGGCATTTTCGCTAAAACCGAAACGCTGGTAGCCGTTGGTATCCTGATTGTGATGGCGTTGCTTCAGCGCGTAACCAACAACTTTCGCGCCTTCGCACTATTGAACGCCCTGATGCTGGCGGGGGCTGCGCTGGTGGGGTTAAGCACCTACGCGTACTCACTCGAATTGCTCTCGGCGGGCAACTGGTTTCTGCTGACGGGCCTCGGTCTGTACATGGCCTATGTGCCTTGCAACGGGCTATATTTCGAGCGGTTAATTGCGTCTTTCCGGTACGTGAGTACGGTGGGTTTCATCGTCACGCTGGCCGACTGGTACGGGTATCTGGGTAGTGTGAGCGTGCTGTTGTACAAGAACTTCGGGCAGGCCACCATCAGCTACCGCGAATTTTTTATGTATGGTGCCTACATCATGGCTGTGCTGTACATCGGGCTGGTTGTGGCTTCGTTTGCGTACTTTAGCCGCCGGTTTCGGACTGCGTCAGTAAACCCAACGCCGAAAGTCATTGTTGAGTAAATGAATACTGTCAACCGGCGAAACAAACACATCCGGCTATGGAAAACGTAACGACTGCCACACGAACGCTTGCGTCAGGATACACTCTCGAACCAGCTACGTCGGCTATGCTCCGCGAATTTAGGCTGGCCCTGGAACTGCATTTTGGGGAACGGCTTCGTGCCGTTGTGCTGTATGGGTCCTACGCGCGCGGGGACTACCATGATGAATCAGATATTGATTTAATGATAACCCTGAATGACGGGCAACTGAATTCCATCACCGAAGTCTGGAGCCTGAGCGATTTACAGGTTGACTTTCTGGACCGTTACGGAAAAATAATTTCCCCTTTGGTCGTCCCTCATCGCCAATACGAATACTCATTCGGCCCTATCTATCAAAACGCCCGACAGGAGGGGATTTTGATATGAATGAACAACTCAACCGCTTTCTGGAACGGGCTGCCGATACACTGGAAGTGGCTGATTTGCTGTTAAAACACGAGTATGAACTGGCCCTTGCTAACCGGGCGTACTATGCTGTATTTTATTGCATAAGCGCCTTGCTTCTGTCCGAAGATGTAATCGCTAAATCGCACGAAGGTGCACGAAGTAAGTTCCATGAGTTTTTCGTGAAGACAGGCCGTTTCGACCGTGAAATTAGTAAGTTAATCGCTCGAAGTGCTGAAGCCCGTCAATCGGCAGACTATAACATGGATATCGATATCACGGAAGAACAGGCTCGTGAACTGCTCACGGACGCACACCGATTTTACCAGATGACACTCGATTACTTCCAAAAAACTACTTCACAAACAACTACCAAATGAATCCATGGAACAACGTTCCCGCTGCCGATTACGAACGCCACATGAGCCACGAAACGGTGGGGCAACTGGCTGAACTGAATGAGATTACCCGTGAGAAGGTGGAGCAGCGTTATCCGCAGACGGTAGCGGTGTACGGAGCCTGCACGGGTAACGGATTGGCCCATTTTGTGGACGCCCGAACGGTCTACGCGGTTGATATTAATCCGGCTTACCTGGCTATTTGCCATGACCGATACGATCCCATTTTGAATGAACTGGTGCTGGTGCAGGCGGATATCAACCACGATGTCGTGCCTATTCCTGCTGACTCTGTCGATCTGATCATCTGTCATCTGTTTCTGGAATACGTCGATCTGGAACGCGCTTTTGCCAGTTTCCGGCAGGTGCTCCGCCCCGGGGGATTACTTAACATCGTGCTGCAGCGCAGTAACGATACGGGCTGGGTGAGCAACACGGGCGTAACGACCCTCCGACCCGTGGCGGCCATTGCCCATGAGGTACCAGACGAAACACTGCGGCAACACGCCTTGCCGGAATTTCGTTTTGCCGGAAGTCAAACCTACCGGATGCCAAACGGGAAAAGCTTGGTGTCCTACGATTTTATTAACGGGGAAGTTGCCCAATCCACGAGTGAAGAAAGTACTGATTTTGAGTGGCCTGAGTGGTAGCGGCAAATCGACGGTTGCCCGACAGTTCTGCACAGACAACCCAAACTGGCTGCGTGTGAACCGCGATGATCTGCGCCGGAGCCTCTTGCCAGTATCCCTGCCGGAGTACTGGCAGACCTGGCCCGACGACCAGAAAAATCGGGTCGAAAATCTGGTCAATGCCTTACAGCAAACGGCCATCATTGAGGGCTTACGGCAGGGGTGGAACGTATTGATCGACAATACAAACCTCCGGCTGAGTTACATCAATGAGTTTCGGAAGCTGCTAAGCACTCACTTCGACGCAGTAGAAATCAACTACCGACTTATCGACGTTCTGGTAAACGAATGCATTCAGCGCGACAAATACCGCGTTGACTCGGTAGGGGAGGCCGTTATCCGAAAACAGGCCGAACAACTGGCGGTGCTGAAACAGACCTTCCGGTTCCAGACTGAAATCATGACAACGAATCCCGCCTTTCAGCGGAAGCAGGATGAAACGCTGCCCCGCTGTATTCTGGTTGATATTGATGGTACCGTGGCCGATAAGGGTGAGCGCTCACCTTTTGCCTGGCATCAGGTAGGGCTCGATACGCCCAAATGGCCCATTATTAACCTGGTGAAAGCCCTGCATGCTGCAGGCTACAAAATTGTGTTTTTTTCGGGCCGGGACGCCGTTTGCCGCTCACAAACCATCCACTGGCTGAATGAACAATTTGGCTGGCAATCGTCCGACTACGACCTGTTCATGCGCCCCCAAAAGGATAACCGGAAAGATTCGATCATCAAGCGGGAACTCTTCGAACAGCATATTCTGGGCCGTTACTACGTCGAATTTGTGGTCGACGATCGGCAGCAGGTTGTCGATATGTGGCGACGAACGCTAGGCCTGACGTGCATTCAGGTCGATTACGGTGATTTTTGAGCAGCATAGATTGGGCCTGCCGGTCGGCAGGCCCAATTTGTTATTCGCTTTTTCCGGTGGTATTTCCAGCGGTTTTAGCGAGCGTACTTTCGTATAGCGCGTTGAAAATCAACTTGTACGTACCGCGTGGCTGACCGCGAAACTGGGGCCGGAAGCCGAACAGTACGACATTGCCCTTGTTTTGACGCGCCCGCAACACGGCTGCTTTCCCGGCAATGTATTTATCTTCATTTAAGGCCCATCCGCTCATCAGCAGGTCCTTTTTGGCGTAGCTGGCAATCAGTTCTACGGCCGGTTCGGGAGCGGCCTTCGTGGTTTCTTTACCCCCTTCACCCTCCCTGCGTTGCCGGACTATGTCAAACGCCCGGCTGTTCGAGAAGGCGGCTGCCACTTCTGGTTGCATACCGGCAGCGAGTGAAGTCCGGGTGTCTATAGTAGTCCGAATCAGTGAGCCAGGAATGTAAAACTGTTGATTAGATAGTCCGTCGGTCACATTTTTGACGGGCAACCCCAGCAACTCGATGGCAAAATCGCTGGCTTCATCGAAGGTGATAAGTGTCCCACCGTTGTTCACGTACTGGCTTAGGGCCAGTGTACCGCCCAGCCCCAATCCGCCCGTATATTGAGCGGGCATGGTATTGGGCGCGTGGCCGTTCAGAATTTCCTTTACGCCCTGGTCGGGAATGATGATGGCACTGTACGCCGACAGATCTTTTTTGGCCATATCGGCATCGTGCAGCGTATCAACCGGGAAACCATAACTCTCCAGAAACCAGCGCGTCCACCCTTCATCCATGTTGGCCACCCACGATTTGTACAGACCCACTTTGGGTAGTTTGAGGGGGGTAATGCCGCTGGCGGGTTTAGTAGCCTGGGCGGTGAAACTTATCCCCAATTCGTTCGCTAATTTTTTGATGCTTCGTTCGGTATTGGCTCCTTTCTGAATGAAAAACGAACCCGCATCGGCAGGTCCTATAGACACCGTTTCGCCTTCGCTCAGCAGTCGGTTTACGGCACTGACGCTGGCATTTTCGTTGCGCGACAGTCGGTAGCCATAGTCTGCGCTGGCCGCTACCTCGCCGGGTGCGGCTACCGCCTGTCCTTTCACGGGGTCTGCCGTGGCAGTGAATTCTTTATCCACCCGGTTTACCTTCACGCCCATTTGCATAGGTAAGGTCCAACCGGCCAGGTCGTAGGGCGGAATGGGCGGGCCACCCGGATATAGTCGCTGATTGGGGTGTACCTGCTTCTCCATCAGGTCCATCACGTAGGGGATAAATGCCTGCCCCCCGTAAATGATGTAAGCCCCCGCCGGGTAGCTGACGTTATTGGCCTGAAACGGCTGGGTAGCCTTGCTAACCTCTACCCCGCTTTGCCGTAGCATGTTTATCAGGTTGAGGGCTTCTCCTTTGTCCCACTGATCGGCTGGTATGACATAGGCAAATGGTTTCGATTTGCCAGCGGTTTCGATGGCATCGCGGCCCATCTGGTAGATATTGAACAGGAACTCCTCCCGTTTGTCGGCGGCCAGGACTAGGGTGGCCATTGAGGCTTCTTCCATGTAATTGACTGCATCCCGGAAGTGCGACTCTCCCCCTTTCCAGGGGTCGGCGTAAAAAATTTCGGTTCCGTTGGTAGCTGCCGTTACACCCACGCCTACCGTTTTGGGCAGCGAATCGGGCGGATAAAAACGGGGCGATGGAGTAGCGTGGGCCGTTTCGGTCAAAATGCCGATCTGGTTATGAAAATAAGGCACGGTACGCATACCGCCGTTCCACCACATACTAAAGCGCAGTTGCGAAACCACGCCCGGCATTTTCTTCATGGCGAAACGACTGGCCATGGCCGACCCGACCAGGTTAACTCCTGACGTAACGCCAGGATGAATGTGCGGATTGACCGGATTGGCAAAAGGCGGAATGAATATGCGGGTCCAGGCGGGGGATGACTGGTGCTGATTATACACGATTTGCGGATACCACTGATTATACAGCACTTCCGACACCGCCTTCGTTTCGGGCATATTGTTGGTAAACCAGTCGCGGTTATTGTCGTGCCCAACGTAGTGGTGATAGAGCCAGGGGGGCGAGGTGGTTTCGTAGGGCGTGCCGAGGTTGCCGTTGTACCAGTCGGCCACAATATCGAGTCCGTCGGGGTTCATTTCGATCATCAGCAGAGCTACTACCTGATCGCGGATTTTCTTCATCTCCGTCGATTCTTCAGTGACCATGCGGTACGCCAGTTCGGGCATCATCTGGGCTGCGGCCACTTCCGACGCGTGCAAACCCACGTCAATCCAGACAACCGCTTTACCCATTTCGGCTAACGTCCGGGCCTGTTTCGCGTCGATTCTGGCCCGTGACAATTGCTCGCTGATGCTGCGCCATTTGTCCAGTTGCTTCATGTTGGCCTCACTGGACACCATCAGCAACATCAGCGGCTTTCCCAGCACCGATTTGCCGATTTGTACCATCTTTACCCGGTTGCTGGCCTTATCCAGTCGCTGATAATAGTCCATCAGCAGGTTGTACTTGGCTAATTTGTAATCGGCACCCGGCTCAAAGCCAAACACATCGATTGGTTTGGGCACCTGCGCCAGCGCAACGAGCGTCGTGCACAGCAGGGCAAGGAGTAGCCCGGCCCGGCACATGTTTAGTTTCCTGACAGAAAAATGCATAAGGCGGTTAAGGAGGTGTTATAGTAGTTAAGGGTTTCCTGAAACGGGGCGGGTTTGCCCGGTTGAACCGACAAACCCGCCAATGCTGGGCTAAAACCATTACTCACCGGCAGCATCGCTGCCCGGTGTACTGGTTTTGCCAATGCTGTAAAGCTGGTTGAAGAGCATTTTGAAGGTGCCCTGTGCCTGCGCCCGGAACGTGATTTCCGGTCCGAAAGCGTAGAACTTACCCGCCCCAACCGGGGCCATGAAAGCCGCTACGCCATCCTGCAGATACGACTGGCCCCAGGCCCAGCCGCTGCGGAGCGGTTTGGCCGTATCGAACCAGGCAAGTGGCGTTACCTGCCCTTTGGCGATGGCTTCGGGGGCCAGCTTGAATACAGGGCTGGCATCGAAATACACATCCGTCTGAGCGGGCAGGCCCCAGGTGGCCTGTTGGGTCGAATCGACCGCTACGCGCAGAACGCTGCCCGGAATGTAGTATTTCTCGTTGGGCAGTGGCCGGTCTTTACCGCTGCTGGTCATCTCGGCCAGTGCATTACGAACCGGTAGTTTCAGGTGGTAAGCCAGGTTCGTGCTGCTGCCGATGGTAACCACGTTGCCGCCGGCTTCCAGAAACGCTTTCAGTTGCGGTATTGATTTCTCGGCAGTAATTTTACCCAAACGCGGCTGGTATTCGGCCGGGGTGTTTTCTTTCTGCGGCTCACGCTCCATACCCTGGAATGGGTTTTCATCCTTACCGTCGAGGGCCGGAATGGCTCGGGTTACGAACACAATCACGTCATATTTCTTTTTCAGATTCCCTGCATCTACATCATTCGGATAAATCACGTCCATCGGGAAATGATATTGCTCCATCAGCCAGCGCACCCAGCCCGACGGCATCGACCCGCCGTAGGTATCCCACAACGCAATCCGCATGGGCGATACTTTACTCAGCATCGTAGCCGGGCGTTTGGCTAAGCCACTTACTTCCAGCCCCAGGTCTTTGGCCGATTTATCCAGCATCGTTTTGGCTTTGGCCGAAGCGGATACGAAGAAGTCGCCGGCTTCACTACCCGATTTGCCACCCGTTCCGTTTGGCATGCGGAACACCTCGATACCCGATGCCAGCAGATCGTTGACCGCAATGAATGAGTTGTTGGCTTTGGCACTTAGCACATAACCCGCCGAGGGGGTACCCGTAACGTGGCCTTCGGGCGATTGGAGTTCGCCGAGGGGCAGCTTTTTGAATGGCCCATCGAAGCCGTCCAGTACCCGGTCAAACTGCACGTTCATCAGGTAAGCCAGCGTCCAGCCAGCGGCATCATACGGCCGAACGGGCGGGCCACCCGGGTACTGAAAATCGTTAGGGTGGTCCTGCGGCTCAAACATATCCAGCAGGTGGGGCCGGAAGGCCTGATCGGTTTTAACCACATACGAACCCGCCGGGTAGCGTTTGCCGGCTACGGTGAAATCAGCGGTAGCCTGCTGAATCTGAATGCCCGTTTTAATGAGGGCATTCACGAATTTAGTCGCCGTTGCAAAATCGGGCTGACTGGCCGGGATAATGAACCCGCGCGGGTCGCGCTGGGTGGGTGCCGTCATGATGGTGTCGTAATATTTAATCGGCATCCCACCCCCGCGTGGTACAAAACCATACTGTGCCAGGGCCGCGTTGGTGGGTGGTTTTACTTTTTTTGGATCGCTGTTAAAGGCTTCCTCAATGGCATCGATGCGTTTGGGCGTTAAAGCCCAGTAATCTTTACTGCCCCGCTCAATTGAGTTTTTACCCATGCGGTAGATGTTAAACAGCAGATCGTCGCTGTAGCGGGCGGCATAGCCCAGCACGGCATAGTTTAGTGACACCGAATAGTCGATGGACTGCTTGAAGTGCCACTTCTGGGGTCTGACGGGGAATGGAGTGTTTCCATTGGGAATTAGTCGTTTGGGTACCAGTGGAATGTCTTCGGGCGTAGGATTGCCGATGATTTCGGTGAGCAGGCCAATCATGTTGTGGAAGTGCGTGGTTGTTCGCAGACCGCCGTTGTACCAGGTCGAAAATACCGAGCCGCCCAGGCGCGTAAAGCCCGGTTTATCCTCTGCATTGAGCCGGTTGATCATGGCCGCGCCCAGCGCATCGATACCCGTTATCATGAGCGGATCGAATACGTAGTTGAACGGGTCGCGGTAGGGCGGACCAGCCACGACCGATCCCGCCGGACCTCGCTGGTGGTGGTTGTACATAATCTGCGGAATCCATTCGACAAACAACTGGCGGCCCATGTTCTGGGTTTCTTTCATGTTCATGATGAAAAAGTCGCGGTTGTTGTCGTGGCCAATGTACTTCTGATACAGTCGGGGCAGGTTGTCAGTCGAGCGTTTTTCGGGTGTTTTCTCGCGCATGTACCAATTGCTGACCAATTCCTGCCCGTCGGGGTTGGCATGGGTAAACAGGATGATGTCGTTGTCCAGAATCCGCATCGTTTCGGGGTCGGTGCGGCTTACCATCTGGTAGATTGTTTCAATAAGCTGGTGCGCTCCTACCACTTCGGTAGCGTGCAGACCACCATCGATCCAGACAATGGCTTTCCCCTCACTGGCCAGCGCGTGAGCCTGCTCATTGGTCAGGTTTTCGGCGCGGGCCAGTTTGGTCGAAATGTCCTTATAGCGGTCCAGTTTGGCTAAGTTGGCGGGCGAAGAGACCAGCAGCATATACTGATGTCGGCCTTCTTCGGTGAGTCCAATATCGACTAATTTCACCCGGTTAGACGCGGCCGCTATTTTCTTGAAATAGGCTTCGGTCTGGGTGTAGTTCGCCAGGTGGTAATCGTCGCCAATAGCGAACCCAAAGTGTTCTTTGGGCGAAGGAATGGTCTGGGCTATACCCTTACTAAGGCTGGTTAGCAGCAGAAAAACGAGTAAGTAAATGGGGGAGCGCATCGGTTAGGAAAGAGCGTTTGAATGAATGATTAGTTAGTCTACTTCCTTCGGAACCGAACACCCACCCGGCAATCGCCAACTTCGCCCCGTGCTTCGTCGCACACGTTTTCCTGAAAGCCTTCAATCCGGCGGCCATCCTGGAGGTTGAGGATAAATTTGAACAGAAAGTAGTCATTCTGAACTACTTTGGTCAGGTCAGTACCCGTAAATGTAGCCATCTGAGCCGCTGTTACGGTAAAGGTTTTAGGGAACTGTGTGACGGTTTCGTACAGTTTGTCGGTTGCCACCACCCGGCTTGGCAAGGGGAACTGCGTAACACTCGGATACACGCCACCAGGGCTGGAGAGGATAATCGGGTAAGACGGGTTGCCGGTAGCGGGGGCTTTTACGAATCCCAGATACACCTCAATCGACTTTACCTCGGCTTTGCCAAACCCTTCCCAATTCAAACTGTATTCAAACTCCTGACTGGCCAGGTTGGCCGCTCCTAAATCGAAAAAAGAGGTATTGGAGGTAACTACTGTGGGCAGGGCCGATTTGGCCGTATTCAAAGCCACCAATGGAACGGCAGTATAGGTCCACTTTTCCCATTCGTAGGTTTCTGTTTTACAAGCATCCAGGGCCAGCAGACCGAAAAAAGATAGATAAATGAGTATTTTTTTCATGAGGGTAGTTGATTATTTGTCCCAGAAAACGGGAGTAATTTGCTGGGCTGCCTGCAATTTCTCCGCGTTATCAGACACGCTGCCGTTCGTAGACAGTTCAGTAACGGAGTATGTCAGGCGTAGCGGAAAGGTGTTTAGTGGAGCAATGGGTGCGGCCAGCACGGGCAAATCCGTTCGGCGATAGTCATTGTAGGATTCGATGCCGTTACCAAACAGGGCAATGTACTTCTGGGTCATCACGGCACTTAGTTTACCCGCCGGATTAGCCGCGTCATACTGGGCGGTACGGTTGGCCACAAACGCCGTAATGGTAGCCGTCGGCAACACGGGAGCCGAGTTGCCGCCCGATGTGGCAATGGTGTTGACGCTGTTGAGGTGCGCCGTAATCCCGTCCTGAAACAACTGCTTCGGGTCGCCGGTGGTGCCCATTGTGAGGGCCGCTTCGGCCAGAATAAACTTAACCATCGCGTTGGTGATAAACGGAAACACGCCTGCCCCGGAGCCATCCGTATTGGTCACTACTTTGGGCGCTCCGGTAGCCCCCGAATTGCTGAGGAATACATTGGCTGCTGTGATGTTGTTGATGGGTGCGTTGTCATACAATCCACCGGACGGATACACGCCGAAGGTAGCTTTCAGGGCGTTGTCGTTGGGCGATGCCGTTGCGTCGCCGGTATAACGGCCAAAATAACCGTTGCCAGTGGGCGTAAACCCAACGGTGTAGTTCGACGTTTGCCGGAAGAAAAAGTAGCGAAGCCGGGGGTCGTCGGTGCCAAAAAGCCGTTCCATGAAGTTCTGGCTCATATAGTAGCTTTTACTGGCCTGGTACTCGGCCCGGTACCAGGGGTGGCGGTTGGCAGGCGTTTCTGACGAGCCGAAGCGGAAAGCAAAATCCTGGGCGTTGGTGCTGATGAGCGGGGCGTTGGTGCTAAGCAGGGCCGCAATACCCGCTTTGGCTTTGTCAGGCTGTACCAGTCGAATCTGATTAAATAGTTTCAATTTCAACGAGTTACCCATCCGGATCCAGGCCGCTTTATCGCCCCTGTAAATAAGGTCGGCGGTGGTGGGTTGGATGGCGAAGTTTCCCTTAGCCGCGTCGGCCAGGCCCTCGTCGATCAGGGTGAATAGTTTGTCGTAAATGACGTCGCCTTTCTCAAAGACCGGGTCGGTTACAGTCAGTCCTTTTATGGCATCGGTGTAGGGAATGTCGCCCCATAAATCGACCATCAGGCTGTAGATGTAGGCTTTTTGCAGTTTGGCGATAGACACGTAGTCCCATCGCTGCTGGGCGGTACCTTCGCGAATAATGATTTCGAGGTCGTCGAGGACCTGCGTGTACAGGGCGTTCCAGGAT
Source organism: Spirosoma spitsbergense DSM 19989 (assembly GCF_000374085.1). Classification (GTDB taxonomy): domain Bacteria; phylum Bacteroidota; class Bacteroidia; order Cytophagales; family Spirosomataceae; genus Spirosoma; species Spirosoma spitsbergense. The sequence goes on from NZ_KB893565.1 coordinate 55,913, forward strand.
GCCTGATAATCGGTGCCATCCTGAAAGTTGCGACTGGGATTGGTGATGTACAACTGCTGCGTGAGGATGGACGTGCCCACGTTTACATCGCGCAGGCTACCCGCCATAGACACCTGCGTGGCAGGTAAAATGAGGTCGAGTACCGGCGTTGTGGGATTGTTGGGGTCGGCGTTGATGTCGACAAAGTCTTTGCAGGAGCCTGCCAGAAAGACCAATCCCAGCAACGAAGCCGTTCGGATGGTATTGATGAAATTCATTCGTTTTTTTGCTTTTGGAGATAGTGTCCCAACTTCACCCCCGAACATCAGGGGTGGATACATTGGGATGATCCTGTTAAAAACTGAACCGCAGGTTTACGCCTAACCGGCGCGTGGTTGGAATGCCGATGAAATCGAAGCCCTGCGAGTTACCCGCTCCCAGCGAACTCACTTCGGGGTCGAAGTTGAGGTGCTTCGGGAAGTTAGGGGCCAGGTACCACAGGTTACGGCCACTAATCGACAGGAATGCCCCGCCGAACGGCGTTTTGGCCAGCCACGCTTTAGGGAACTGATACCCCAATGAGACCTCGCGCAGCCGAAACACGGTGGCATCGAACACGTTGGCTTCGTCGGCACCACCGGGGCCAAAACCACCGGAGAAGTAGTAATCCGCAACACCAATGCCAATGTTATTCGGGATTTTTTTGCCCTCGCCGTCCAGAATCGGCTGCAGGGTATTCACGTTACCCAGCACCCCCGGCCCTACCAGGATGGCCTCCCGCTCTTCGGTATCTTTAGTGACGCCCCGGCTCAGCAGTTCGTAGGCTGTGAACGAGTACATATCCCCGCCTTTTTTCCAGTCGAACAGGGCGTTGAGCGTGATGCCTTTGAAACTGAACGTATTGGTGATGCCCCAGATAAAATCGGGATTGGGGTTGCCAATGGCCGTGGTGCGCCCCGATAGGATAGGCTTACCCGTGTTGGGGTTGACCAGGATATTACCCTCATCATCGCGGGCGAAGGTGGACCCGCGAATCTGTCCGTAGGGCTGACCGGCAATGTGTACGCTGCCGAGGCCCGAGAAACCGCCATAGGGCAGTTCTTTTAGGTTGCCAATGTCGCGTACGATGTTGCGGTTTAGGGTAAAGGCCGACGAAATATCCCAGCGAAAACCATTGGCCAACTTGACCGGGTTAGCGCTCAGGCCAATCTCAATACCCTCGTTGGTGGAGCGACCCAGGTTGATCACTTTCTGGGTGTAGCCCGTTGATGGGGCTGCGTTGACCGTAAAAATCTGCGATGTACTTTCCTTGTTGTAGTAGGTGATGTCCAGCCCGAACCGGTTGTTGAAAAACTGGAGTTCGGTGCCCAGTTCGAGTTCGGTAATGAATTCGGGTTTGAGTTCGGCGTTGGCCAGCAGGTCGGATTCGGTCAGGGTACTCTGCCCGTTGAAGGGCGAGGCAATGGAGCCGGTACCCGAACCAATACCTAACACCGGATTGGCAATATAGACCGTTTGGGTCTGGTAGGGCGTGGCTTCGTTACCCACCTTCGTGTAGCCCGCCCTGAGCTTACCAAACGAGAGTATGTTCTTGGGGATCTTCAGCGCTTCGGTGAAAATCAGCGACGCACTTGCCCCGCCGTACAGGTAACTCCGGTTGCTGATGGGCAGTGTGGACGACACGTCATTACGGGCCACGAGGTTCAGGAACGCGAAGTTTTTGTAGTCCAGCGAAATATCGGTAAAGAACGCAAAATACCGCTGCTTGAAATCATTGCGGTTGTTGGGCAGCACGCGTGGAATGGTAACGCGGGTGTTGTTGAGCGAGTTGATACCCCGGAAAATGATGCCGTCGCCGAACACTACCTGCCGCTCGGTAAGCCGCTGATTTACGTTGTTACCCAGAATCACTTTCAGGCCGATGTTCTCGTTGATAGGTTTGGTGGCCGTAACCAGAAAGGTATTGTCCAGTTCCTGCCGATAGATGTTGTCGGTGGTGATGTTGCCGTTGGGAAAGTAGTCTCCGCCTTTTCCGTTCACGGTTATGCGCCGGTCGGTGTAGGCGTTGAATCCCACCGTGTTCTGTACGTTGAGCCAGGGCAGCACGTCCACACCAAGTACCACATTGCCATAGTAGCGGTCTACTTTGCTCGTTGTGGGACTGTTCGCGACCGACCAGTAGGGGTTATCGGTACCCACCCGGTCATAGACATTGTTGCCGTTCAGCGGATTGGTGTTCGGGTAGCCGGTCAGGTCGTAACTCGTTGGCGCAAACAGAAGAATATCCAGAATGGATGCGCCAGCTCCGTTGGCCGCCGTAACCTGGGGCGACACCTGTGCCGTGTTGACGTAGTTGAGGGCCCCCCGAACGTAAAACTTATTCTCTAACTGGGCATTGCCACCAATATTCACGCCCGTCCGGGTAATCTCGTTCTCGGGCACGACACCCTGATTTCCTGTCCGCGACAGACCAACGGTAAGGTTACCCTTTTCCCCACCCGACGATACGGACAGGGCGTTTTCGAAGACGTTACCCGTCCGGAAAAAGTTTTTGGCGTTGTACTGAGAGAACGACTCATACGGCACCTGAACAGGCGTAGTTCCGTCGGCCTGATAAAACTGCGGAAATACAGACGACGGGTAGCGGTTGTTGGTCGTTACGGGGTGCGGAATGGTTTGTCGGGTAGGAATCAGGCTGGGAACGCCCGGATACGGGGGCCCCCAGGAGCCGAATACTCCACTCCGATAATCGAAGTTGGTGCCCTGCCCGTAGCTGGTCTGGTAGTCAGCCAGGCCAGCTACGGTTTCAGCGGCATAACCTACGTTATAGGTTACTTCTAGCCCTTTTTTACTCTGGCTTTTTCCGGCTTTGGTCGTAACAATGATGGCTCCGTTAGCCGCCCGCGACCCGTAAAGCGCAGCCGCTGCGGCTCCTTTCAGCACAGTCATGGTCAGGATGTTGTTCGGGTCGAGGTCAAAGGCACGGTTGGTCGTAGTTGAGCCACCCACAAAGCCGTCGGGCTGGGTGAAACTGGAATTGTCGAAGGGCACACCGTCCACCACAAACAGCGGCTGGTTGTTATTCCCCAGCGATGAGTTGCCCCGGATGGTGATATTGGTGGCTCCACCCGCGGCCCCACCCGATCCCTGCACGTTTACCCCCGCCACTTTGCCCGTAAGGGCGCGGAGGGGGTCCGGCTCCGACCGCTGCGCAAGTTTGGTGGCATCCAGGGTGCTGACGGAGTAGCCCAGCGCGTTTTTGTCGCGCACAATACCAGCGGCCGTTACCACCACCTCGCTGAGTTGTTTGGTGTCGGCAACCAGCATTACATCAATGGTCTGCTGTGAGCCAACCACAACTTCTTTGGCTTCAAAACCAACGGACGAAAAAACGAGTACGGCTTTCCGGTCCGGGGCTACTATTTGGTAGCGTCCGTCGGCATCGGTAACCGTTCCGGTAGTGGTGCCTTTTATGGTTACGGTGGTACCGGGCAGCGGGGTTTTCTCCCCAGAGTCGCTCACCCGCCCACTCACTGTGCTGGTTTGGCACAGGGCATAAAGCGGAATCAGCATGATAAATACAAGTAACCTTAGTTTCATATAATTCGGGATGAGAGTTGGGTACTGATAAAAAAATTGAAAACGACGACAAGTATAGAGAATAAAAGACTGTTAACTGAAGTTACGCAGGGTCAATGTTTAACAAGAGATTCTTTTGTTGGAGAAACCGGAGTTCAGCTAAAGCTGCCTGAATGGCTTTGATATACAGTCGACCTTTCAAGGCGAACTGATTCGTTGATTCAGCAAGTTTTAAGCCCTCTAACTTGACAAAAGCACAGACTGAA
>NZ_KB893566.1 GCF_000374085.1 Spirosoma spitsbergense DSM 19989
GGTGCTGGTTCATCGTAGCAAAATCGAGGTAGGTTTCAAACTGCAACCGCATGGTATTTTCGGCATACTGGTCGCTGTGGCGAGCCAATTGCAGAAAGTTGATTCGGTGACGAACACTCAAAAACAGCATCAGAATGTGGTGTATAAATTGNCGACGGGGTTTGGTCAAATCGGGCAGGTTAGCTACTATTGTACTCAGTAGGGCTGGTCCTTGCATAAAGGCGTTGTTTGGTTTGGATGTCAGATACCCAAAACTAACACGCCTTTTTCATATCCCTAAAAATTGACGAACCATTGCTCAGTAGTAGTTAACTAAAACAGGTGAGAATATAGCCCGTTTTATAAAACCGGTTAGCAATTGACATTTGGCTTTATTTACAGGCGGGAGTTGCTCAATTGCTAGAGCGGTAGCCTCCCAAGCTGCAGGCCGTGGGTTCGAACCTCATTTTCGATCACCCATAACCACATGAAGATAAGCCGGTTAATTGAGTTAACCGGCTTATTCTTTAGATGAAGTAGCCGATTTGCACCCTGGTTTTACTTTGTCGCTCTACTTACAAGAAAGCTCAGGGAGCACTTTTCGTACCCTGGAAAGTAAAGTACGAAGATAGATGCTTACGCCACCTTACAGCTTACACCCTCCATAGCCTGCAATGCCCGCAGGAACGTGTTGGCAGGGTGAACTTTCAGGGTGCGTGATTGCAGACTGACTTCGATACGCTCCTGATGGTCCACCACGTTCAGCGACAGGGTACAGGTGCCAGGGTGGGCATTAACGAGGTCGTTGATCTGAGCGACCAGTTGGGCACTGAGCGAGTCTATGGTGAGTGATACGCGGAGTTCCTTGCAGAATTTCTCGCGCATTTCGGTCAGGAGCCGGATCGTAACGGCTTTAAATTCCAGGTTATCCGAGTTCCAGCGGTTCTGGGTTTTTCCGGTGATGTGCAGGAACCGGCCCACCTCGATGTACTGCCCCAGCCGGACATAATCCTCCCCAAACAGAGCCAGTTCGATGGAGGTGTTGTAATCCTCGATTTTGAAGATACAGAACGGGTTGCCGTTTTTGGCAATCTTGGTCTGCATGGCCGATACGATACCTGCTACCTTGATTTCGGGCTGACGGGTTTCGTAAATCTTGTCCAGCGTGCAATTGCAGAAACCGTCCAGTTCGAGCCGGAATTCGTCGAGCGGGTGGCCGGTAATGTAAAACCCAACCACGTCTTTCTCGAATTTGAGTTTTTCGATCTGATTCCATTCCGTTACCACGGGCGGTTTGGGTCGGGAGAGCATAGGCTCTCCGCCCATCATCGCGCCAAAAAGCGATTGCTGGGCGGCAGCTTTCTCGGCGTGGTAGTTGTTGGCGTAGCGAATAATCTTGTCCAGAAAAGGGGATGTATCGCCTTCCGCCAGCTCGAAATACTGCGCCCGGTGGTATTCGTCGATGCTATCGAACGCCCCGGCGTAGGCCAGTGATTCGAACGTTTTCTTGTTCACTGTGCGGAGATTAACCCGAATGGCAAAGTCGAAGATATCTTTGAACGGGCCACCCGCGTTACGCTCTTCGATGATGGCTTCTACGGCAGCATCACCCGCGCCTTTGATACCACCCAGTCCGAACCGGATTTCGCCTTTTTTATTGACCCCGAAGAATCGCTCCGACTCATTCACGTCCGGCCCTAATACCGGCAGGCTGAGGTTTTTACATTCTTCCATGAAGAACGTAATCTTGTCAATCGTACCCAGGCAGCTCGTCAGTACGGCGGCCATGTACTCCGAGGTGTAGTGGGCCTTGAGGTAAGCCGTCTGGTAGGCGACGAAAGCGTAGCAGGTGGAGTGCGATTTGTTGAAGGCGTACGACGCGAAGGCTTCCCAGTCAGTCCAGACTTTTTCGCAGATCTTAGGATTTAATCCGTTGGCTTTACAGCCGTCCATGAACTTGCCCTTCATTTTGTCGAGCACGTCTTTCTGCTTCTTACCCATGGCTTTCCGCAGCACGTCGGCATCGCCTTTGGTGAAGTTGCCGAGCTTCTGCGACAGCAGCATCAACTGCTCCTGATAGACCGTAATGCCGTAGGTATCACCCAGGTACTCCTCCATTTCGGGCAGGTCGTACTTTACTTCTTCGCGGCCGTGCTTCCGGTTGATGTAATTCGGGATGTAGGCGATCGGGCCCGGGCGGTACAGGGCGTTCATGGCAATGAGGTCCTCAAAGCGGTCAGGCTTGAGGTCCTTCATGTGCTTTTTCATACCATCCGATTCAAACTGGAAGATGGCATTGGTTTCGCCCCGCTGAAACAGTTCGTACGTTGCCGGATCGTCGAGCGGGATATTGTCTATTTCGATGGCTATGCCGTGGTTCTGCTTGATGAGTCGCAGGCATTCCTTAATGATGGTGAGGTTGCGAAGCCCCAGAAAGTCCATCTTAATTACCCCTGCATCCTCAATGACCTTACCCTCGTACTGAGTGATAATCAGGTTCGTATCTTTCGATGTAGAGACCGGTACAATGTCCGACAGATCGCTGGGGGCAATGATGATACCGGCTGCGTGAACACCCGTGTTCCGAACCGTACCTTCCAGCCGACGCGCCTGTTGCAACACGTTCTGAACCTTCTCGGTATCAATCATTTTCATGGAACGCCCTACACTTTGGTCGCCCGCTTCCAGTGCCCGCATCTTCTTTACGTTCTCCACCTCGTCGGGCTGGATAACGTTGGACAGTCCGCCCGGTCCGTCTATGGGATCCTCAAAAATGCGCTTGAGGGTCATGTTGTAGGTCGGCTTGTCCGGTACGAGTTTAGCCAGCATGTTGGCGTCGCTCAGCGGCAGATCCATTACGCGGGACACGTCTTTGATGGCCGATTTAGCCGCCATGGTGCCGTAGGTAACGATAGCCGCCACCTGCTGCTTACCATATTTCTGCACCACGTAATCGATCACCTTCTGCCGACCTTCATCGTCGAAGTCGGTGTCGATATCGGGCATCGACTTCCGGTCGGGGTTCAGGAATCGCTCAAACAGCAAGTCGTATTTTATCGGGTCAATGTTAGTAATACCCGTACAATACGCCACTACGGAACCAGCCGCCGAACCACGCCCCGGCCCAATCATCACACCCAAATCGCGCCCGGCCTGGATAAAGTCTGCCACGATGAGGAAGTAACCGGCAAATCCCATCGTTCGGATGGTAAACAACTCGAAATCAATACGCTCCTGAACGTGAGGCAGGATATCGACGTAGCGGTCTTTGGCCCCCATATAGGTCAGGTGGCGCAGGTATTCCCACTGGTTCAGCACATCGTCGGTATGTTGCTGGAACTCCTTCGGAATGGGGAAGTTGGGAAGCATGATATCCCGCTTCAGCTTCAGCACGTCCACCTTACCAACAATCTCATTGGTATTATCGATGGCTTCGGGCAGGTCCTTGAAAAGCGTGCTCATCTCCTGCGTGTTCTTGAAATAGAACTGGTCGGAGAAGAACGCGAAGCGCGTGTTTTTGGGCATCACATCGTCGTCGCTGAAATCCTTCATCGACGGGGTGCTCTGCTTTTCGTTGGTGTTCACGCACAGTAGAATGTCGTGCGCTACCCAGTCGTCCTGATCCACGTAATGAGAATCGTTGGAGGCAATAATCTTGACGTTGTACTTACGGGCAAACTTGATGAGCACCTCGTTGGCCTTGATTTGGTCCGGAATCTCGTGGCGTTGCAACTCGACGTAATAATCCTCGCCGAACCGGTCGAGCCACCATTTGAATTCAATCTCGCCCGCTTCCTCGCCCTTTTTCAGTATCGTTTTGGGCACCGAAGCCCCAATGCAGCAGGTGGAGGCAATAAGCCCTTCCTTATACTGTTCGATCAGGGCTTTGGTAACGCGCGGATACTTACCGTACAGTCCTTCCATGTAGCCCAGCGAGCAGAGTTTCGCCAGATTTTTGTAGCCCTGCGCGTTTTTGGCCAGCAGCAACTGGTGGTACCGAACGTCCTTCTGCTCTTTGGTAAACTGCTTTTTGTGGTGATCCTCCACTACGTAGAACTCACAACCAACAATGGGCTTGATGCCCTGCTTGCTGGCTTCGGCCACAAACTCGAACACACCGAACATGTTGCCGTGGTCCGTAATGGCTACGGCGGGCATATTATCGGCTTTTGCCTTGTTAATCAGCTTTTTAATATTGGCCTGGCCATCGAGTAATGAGTATTGGGTGTGGCAGTGGAGATGAGAGAATTGCATAGGTTCCGCAGATTACAGCTTAAAAATAGCCACTTTCGGCGGGAACGTGTAAGGTTACCAGGAGAAATTTTGAAAGATTTTGGGTAACCCGCTGATGGTGAAATACCTGACTTATACTAAGCCTTTTACTGCCTGTGCAATCCGCCGTTTTACTTCAGTCCACGTAATGTTGTTTAGGACTATAGGGTCTATCTGCTCCTCGGCGTCATCAAAGTAGGTTAAGGAACGAACAATATACCCTGGATCACTATTTGTGTATTTTACTTTAAACAATCGAAGCATTTGCTCCAGGGTGAAGTGATTGAGTAATTCGGCAACGTCCCAGAAGTCTTTCTTAGCTCCTCGCCCACTAATGGCTCCTAATTTCATGGCAATCACATCGTCAGTTGACCAAAGCCGGACACCTGTCTCTATGGTAAAATTGGCTAACAATGGATAGCGATGAGCCAGAAGATCAACTTTAACCTCTTCAATCATCAGACTGAGCGAATTCCTGCCCTCATCTGTTTTAACCACTCCCGGAAAACAGGTTACTAGTTCGTCAAATACGTCTGCTTCTGAAAATGACTCATTCGTGAATAGATCAAGATCAATCGACAACCGGTGCCCATACCGTAATGAAAGATTTGTACCGCCTGCCAAAGCGAACTGGTCCAGTACAGGCTGTTGCATAAGCCTTTTCAGGAGTTCCAGGGTAGCGGGTTCGATTGTTGCCGTCTGTAGCATCGAAACTGATCAGGAGTGAGATCAAAGATAGTACAGCAAAAGGAAAGGGTTTTCTTTTTGAGGTAGACAGCCTGTGTAACTTCTGTTTTTACGCGTTCGTGACCGTAATAGCGTAAAACCTCTACCATATCATCCCACAGGCCATAGTTCATTACTTTTTCGATAACAAACCGGGCATTGGTTTCGTAGTCGAGCAATTTCATATCTACGTCCCAAAAGGCGGTGCGGGACAGGTTCGGTGAAGCATTCATTAGGGGAAGGCTGTATCTAAAAGTTGTTGCGCTTTTTTAAGGTTTTCGAGCGTAGCGGCCAGGTCTAATTTACCATTAGTCATTACGCGGTATTCACCTTGCCAGCGGGCTACAGTCATAAATTTACCATTACCCATTCTGGCTGATCGCTTGACTGACAGATAGAGCTTTTCACCGATTTCAATTAATTTGTCGTATGCTTCTACACGGGCCTGCGTTCGCTTCATCTCATCTTTTACCTCAATTTTAACGCAAAGCTTCTCATTTTCCAGTTTTCCATGTATGTGGACGAGGATTTTTATGGCACGGCGACAAGATACGAGTTTAATCAGTTATCCCATTCAGTTGCGACAAACAGGCTTTTTATGAAACACCATTGCGGTAATAGACTGACAAATGGGTGTTCAACTTGATAAAAAGACGTGTAACTCAATGGCACGTTGACACTTTTTTATTCATAAAGTTGCATATACAACTTTGATTTTCAATCTTTGGCTTATGAATACCGATAATTACTGCATTGCGGGGCGGCTGCGGATGCTGGCGCGGGTGATGACGGGGAGGTATAATGATGCGTTTGCGCAGGAGGGTGTGACCTCCGCGCAGGCTGGTTTACTGATGCGCATTTTCGCCCAACCGGGCATTCGTCAGGCTACCCTGTCGAAACAATTGCAGATTGAAAAATCGGCGATGAGCCGGGATGTGCAACTCATGCAAAAGAATGGCTGGCTGACCGACAACCGCCGAAATGGCCTTTTCCTGACCGAAGAAGGTACTCTGCTGGCCAGGCGATGCCATAAAATCTGGAAAGCCTTAAACCAGCAGGTATGGGACGAACTTGGTCCCGATACGGTAGCGGGCCTGTCTGCCTTTTCTGATAAAATTCTAACAAATAATGCCCAATGAATACAGACCTCTTATCCCAAATCTGGCTGGCGAACCAGAATGCCGCACAAGGCCCTATTCGCAAACTGACACCCGACAACTACCGCAACCGCCTGACGTCCGAAACGGCTTCGGCGGGATTCATTGCCCTGCACACCGCCGAAGTTATGCACCGCTTTGCCACCATGCTTTTTGGGCGCGAACCCGGCATTCAGATGCAGACCGTCGGGGGTGTTTCAGATGAAGGCAACCCGCTGGATTTAACCTCTGTACAGCAGATGGTAAGCGACAGTTTTGCCATGATTGCAGCCCACATTCAGCAGGTAGGAGATGACCAGTGGACTGAAATCGTTTCGTCGCCCTTTGGCGAAGTGTCCCGGATGCAGCTTCTGGTTTTCCTGATGCACCACAATTCGTACCATGCCGGTCAGATTGCGCAGGCAGCCAAAAAAGGGCAGCTATTTATGGATGCCAGTTAGTCCTGATTCTCACCATTGGAATCATGTTTTCCAGTGTTATCACTAACTACCATTCATGCTACAGGAACATCACTTGCCGGTTCAGCGCACGGCCCGGTACTACACCATCGGCCAACTGACGAACCAGACGAAAAGTATCTGGTTCTGCCTGCACGGGTTTGGGCAACTGGCGCAATATTTCAGCCGGAAATTCACCGACTTAGATGATGGCAAAACGGTCATTGTGGTGCCGGAGGGGTTGTCCCGTATGTACCTCAACAACGACTACCAGCGGGTGGGGGCCTCCTGGCTCACCCGCGAAGACCGTGACCACGAAGTCCACGATTTCATCGGGTATCTGAACGCGCTGTATGACCGCATTCTGGATGGCTTCGACCCCAAAGAAGTGCACATCACGGTACTCGGCTTCTCGCAGGGGGCGGCTACGGCCTGCCGATGGCTGAATGCCAATCACGTTCACGCCCACCGGCTTATTCTGTGGGCAGGGTATTTTCCGCAGGGTGTGTCGGAGATGATTCAGCCGGAGATATTAACCAATACGGAAACGCACTACGTATACGGCAACCAGGACGAATACATACGGGAAATCCCTGATATTGATGGTTATCTGAATCGCTTACGAACGAATATACCCACCCTAAAAGTTACCGCTTTCGATGGGGGGCACCGGGTGGAGCCTGACGCGTTGAAACGGTTAGTGGCCACCACGCAGCCGACTCTGTAGCCGCTGAAAAAATGTTAGTTTTTTGTAACCGCCAATAACCACCACCTCCCCCAAAAGAGCCTGATCTTCCTGTAGAGTAACGACCAAGGGGGTAGATTGATCAGGACGTATTTGCATTTCAGAAGTTTTGTATCCAATCCAGCCAATTCGCAGCGTGATGACTTTGTCGTTGTATTCAGCGGGGATACGCAATTGAAAGTTTCCTTCCGCATTGGTATTAGTGCTTATTGATGTTCCCTGAATGGAGACAAAAGCGCCCGGCAGAACTTCTTTAATAGTCTTTTCAACTACCCGCCCCGTAATGACCCGTACCGAATCGGTCATTGTCTCCTCTCCCATAACGGGCAATACCAAATGGGCCGCCAAGTCGGTGATATGCTGCCGGGTTGGCTCAGGCGGGGTTGGCAACATATCGGCCCGTGCCGCTTGAAATCCCAGTAAACCGGCTGTCAGCAAACTAAAAATCCGGGCGGGGGATCGTAAGGCTGGTGGATCAACAGACAACACCCGGCCAAGTTGCCCCGCCCGAAAGCGTCCGCAACCCGAACCGTTCTGCTGCGCTAACAGGTTGATAACCTGCTGATCGGTCAGGGTAGAAAAATCCACCACTGTTTTTTGGCAACTCGCGCAGAAACGACCCGATCCATCGATAGTCATGTCCTGCCAGGGCTGCTGGCAGGGCGTTGGAATCGTAAGACGAACCGGTTTAGTAGCCATGCAATTCGACCGTTATCGCTAGTTGGACATAATTATCTCTAAACTAAAAAATAAATAACTGGCCGGCAACTGCTACCATTACTTCCGGTGAATGGTCTGCGCCCCGGCCTGCGCCCCAGCCAGAATGGTCATGTCAGCAATCGTTACGTGGGCGGGGGTCGTTACGGCAAACACGATGGAATCGGCAATATCTTCGGGCGTGAGGGGAGTAAAGCCCTGGTAAATCTTGTCGGCCCGCTCTTTATCACCCTTGAATCGGACCATCGAAAACTCTGTTTCTACCGCACCGGGCGCAATGTTGGTCACCTTAATGCCATGCTGGGTTAAATCCAGCCGCATCCCGTTGCTGAGCGCTTCTACGGCGGCTTTACTGGCGCAGTAGACCGCTCCGTTCGGGTACGTTTCTTTGCCTGCCACCGAACTCAGGTTGACGATATGCCCTTTTTTTCGGGTCACCATACCGGGCATAACCGCCTTCGACACGTATAGCAATCCCTGCACATTCCCATCAATCATCTGGTCCCAATCGTCAGGTTCACCATCCTGAATAGCCGACATCCCATAGGCATTTCCCGCACTATTGACCAGAATATCGATAGCCTTCCATTCTTCGGTTAAGGTATTAATGGACTCGTAGACCTCTACCCAGTTTCGTACATCAAAATTGAGCGTCGTAACGGTCGTTTTTGCCCCTAAGTATTCCTGTAATTCATCCAGTCGTTCCTGCCGGCGGCCACAGAGAATCAGGTTAAAATCAAGGTCGGCAAAGGCTTCGGCGGTGGCGCGGCCAATGCCGGAAGTGGCGCCGGTAATAAGTGCAATACGAGCCATAGAAATGATGGTAAGAAAATGATCTCACAAAGATAAACGCCCAATCGGAGGTTTGAGGAATATGACTATTTAATCAGTGAGATGTGTTTTTGAGAAATCCTTATTTTGTTGGTCAATTCATTGATATACAGCGTATTATTTTAAGGATTGGTACGGTTAAAAAAATATTTGGCAGTTTTTGGTTAAGTTTTTGCAACGGTCTTCTCAGCTTATGATTTTGGACAAAAACGGGTTCCTGGATCGTCTGAAAACCACTGACCTGCCGCTAACCCATATCATCCCACATAGGCTTTTTTATAATCACTCCCGGTCCTCTATGCTACCAGAATTTTCGGTTGTTATTCCTACGTACAAACAGCCGGCTGTACTACTCAAATGCCTTGATGCCCTCAGTCGCCAGCGACTGCCGCGCAGCCAATTTGAGATTATTATTGTGGGTGAAGGCGATTTGCCTGAAACCGAAACGGCTGTTCAGCTCTTTACCAAACAGGTTGCCCGTAACGGTGGCCTTCTGGAAGTTCGTTACCTCAGTCAGCCCGAACGGAAAGGGCCAGCCGCTGCCCGAAACCGAGGCTGGCGGGCCGCCCGTGGGCGTATCATTGCGTTTACCGACGAAGATTGCCTGCCCGAACCGGAATGGCTATCGTCGGTACTGCCCTGTTTTCAGCGGGGTGCCCAGGTCATGATGGGTCAGTTGAGGGTTCATTCAAATAACCGGCCAACACCCCTCGACCGTACGGCTACGTTACTGAAAAGAACCGATTTTGTGTCCGCTAACTGCCTTTGCCGAAAAGACACCCTGGAGCGGGTCGGCGGTTTTGAAGAAGCCTTCGACACCGCCTGGCACGAAGACAGTGACCTACAGTTTAAGTTTATTCAGGCGGGTATCCCTATTGGAAAATGTCCCGAGGCCGTGGTGGTTTACCATGTCTGCCCCTACTCCTGGTACGGCCTTCTGCACGATGAGCGTAATAACAGCTACGATGCGCTGCTGTATAAACGGCATCCCCGCTTATTTCGGGAACGGATCCCCGCTTACCGACGGCAGGTACTCCAGTATTATGCGACTGTTTTGAGTATAGCCATCAGCCTTGTTTGTCTGCCGATGGGTCAGGCGTCTATTTCCCTGACCGGATTGGGTATATGGGCAGCCTTATCGTTAGACTTGTTTATGCGATACCTCCCGGGTGGCCCATTGACCTGGCCAATCATTAAACACACTATTATTACAGCACTGGCCACCCCCTTCGTATCGATTTACTGGCGGCTATATGGAGCCTGTAAGTACAAAGTGCTATATCTGTAGAAATCCGACTCCTGTGCTTTGGTTTACACAAATATCTTTCTGTCGTTTTAAGCACAGGGAATCAATAAAAGTCGAATTATTAGTTTGAAATGCCTTCTTTTAGGCCAAAGACCCGAATTCAAACCGAAATTTAAGGAACCAATAACGATTTGATTGTATTTTTGACAGACAGGGACAGTATTACTCAACTGTCCTTATCTGTTCATGAATCATTTGCATCAGGCGTTTAGCGTTCGTTTTACATACACCGTTTTTTTTACTGAGCGGCTTTTTGATACTACCAATTCCGTACTTGCCGATTTTTTTGCCCAGCAGATAAGTGGCGAAACCCGCAGGAAGCTACTGTTCGTTATCGACTCGGGTGTACTTGATTCCCACCCTTATCTGAAAGCTGACATACATACCTACTTCGCTCAACTAGCTGATGCTGTTGATCTTGTCTCGGACATACTCATCATTCCTGGTGGGGAAATGGCCAAAAACGAACCCGCTTACGTTGAGCAGATCGTTGATGCCGTTGATCGCTATGGTGTTGACCGGCATTCGTACGTAGTAGGTATTGGGGGCGGTTCGGTGCTGGATTTGGTAGGCTATGCAGCCGGCATTTCGCACCGGGGCATCCGACACATCCGCATTCCCACAACGGTGCTTTCCCAGAATGACTCTGGCGTTGGCGTCAAAAACGGCGTGAACTACCGGGGTAAGAAAAATTTCCTCGGCACCTTCGTTCCACCCGTAGCAGTGTTCAATGATAGTCAGTTTCTGACCACGCTCGACGACCGCGACTGGCGGGCGGGTATTGCCGAAGCGGTGAAAGTTGCCCTGATCAAAGATGCCGATTTCTTCGAGTGGATCGAAACCAGTGCCGAAGCACTGGCCACCCGTGATAAATCAGCGATGGATTACCTTATTCACCGCTGCGCGGAGATGCATCTGGCCCATATTTCGGGGGGCGACCCGTTCGAGATGGGGTCTTCCCGCCCGCTGGATTTTGGTCACTGGAGTGCCCACAAACTCGAACAGCTCACCAATTTTGACCTGCGTCATGGCGAAGCGGTCGCTATTGGTATTGCGCTGGATAGTTTATACTCCCAGCAAATCGGCTGGCTTACCGAAGCCGATGCCAACCGAATTCTTACCACGCTGCGTACCCTTGGCTTTTCGCTTTACCAACCAATGCTGGATGCCAACAACAGCGAAGGCGTGTTGAAAGGACTGGCCGAGTTTCGGGAACATCTGGGCGGTCAGCTTACCATCATGCTATTGAAAAGTATTGGCAAGGGCGTAGAAGTACACGAAATGGATACTGACCAGATCCGGCGGGCCATTGCCACCCTGAAAGAGCAGGAACAACAGGCACTGCCCGCATGAAAACACTCCTTGGACACCTCGGCTACTGCACTAATATTCATCCGGGCGAAACCTGGACCGACCATTTTGCGGCCTTGCAGGAAGCCATTCCAGAGTTGAAAAAGCGACTTTCGCCCGATGCGCCATTTGGCATCGGACTGCGGCTGTCCAACATCGCCAGTGAAGAACTGGAACACCCCGACAACCTGGTAGCTTTCCAGCACTGGCTGGCCGACAACGAGTGTTACGTCTTTACGATGAACGGTTTTCCGTTTGGCGGTTTCCACGATGTTCGGGTGAAAGATCAGGTACACACCCCCGACTGGACCACCGAAGCAAGGGTCGAGTATACCAAACGGCTGTTTCGGATTTTGTCTGTGTTACTGCCCGTCGATGAACTGGGCAACCCCATACAGGGGGGCGTTTCTACTTCACCACTTTCTTACCGGCACTGGTTCGAGTGGGAGCAACCCGCAGCCCGCGATTATATTTTTTCGCAGACAACGCAGAACGTACTTGAAGTGGTGGCCGAACTGGTCCGGCTGCGGCAGCAAACCGACCGGCTCATGCACCTCGATCTGGAACCGGAACCCGATGGCGTAATCGAAACTGCCGATGAGTTTATTGCTTGGTATACGGATTATTTACTGCCCATGGGCATCGAGCAACTGAGCGAGCAGTTTGGCCTGACCGACGAAGAAGCGGAAGCCACAATCTGCGAACACGTCCGGCTTTGTTACGACGTTTGCCACTTTGCCGTTGGGTACGAACGCCCGGCCGATGTGCTGGATAAACTCAAAAATTACGGGCTGCGCGTCGGAAAAATTCAGATTAGCGCGGCTCTGAAAGCGGAGTTTCCGGCACCGGATTCGGCCGATGCATTAGCCGAACGGGAACGGATTAAACAGGCGTTTGCCGAGTTCAATGAACCCACGTATCTGCATCAGGTTGTTTCAGGAACTCAATCGGGCGAGTTGCTGCGTTTTCCGGATTTACCCGAAGCCCTGGCTGCATTCGACGACGAACACACCGAGTGGCGGGCGCATTTTCACGTCCCGCTGTTTGTAGCTGATTACGGTTTATTGAAGTCGACACAGGATGATATTCGTGAGGTACTGCGCCTGCAGGCCGAACGGGCGTTTACGAGCCAGATGGAAGTAGAAACCTACACCTGGGGCGTGTTGCCCGGTGAATTGAAAAAGGATTTGATCGACTCCATTGAACGGGAGTTGACGTGGGTGATAAAACAATTGTGAATGAGTGAATGAGCGAATGAGTGAATAACCAGCGCAGGAAGGTTTAGACCGGCGGTTATTCACTCATTCACTCATTCGCTCATTCACTCATTCCTAATGATGAAAAAGACCGTAGTACTCGACGTAGTGGGCTTGTCTTATTCGCTGATTGGCGAGCACACACCTTTTCTGAAACAGTGGTTTGCCAGTAAACACCAGGCTACCATCGACCCCATGCTTCCCGCTGTCACAACGTCCGTACAGTCTACGTACGTAACGGGCAAATGGCCTAGTGAAACGGGTATTGTTGGCAATGGCTGGTATGACCGGACCGATGCCGAAGTGAAATTCTGGAAGCAGTCGAACAAGCTGGTGGCGGGGGAGAAAATCTGGGAAGCGGCCAAAAAGATCGATCCCAGTTTCACTGTTTCCAAAATGTTCTGGTGGTACAACATGTACTCCACGGCTGATTTCTCGGCTACGCCCCGGCCACAATACCCATCGGATGGCATGAAATTGCCGGATTGCTATACCCACCCCGCCGACCTCCGTGACAAATTACAGAAGGAACTCGGCACATTCCCGCTGTTTCAGTTCTGGGGACCTGCTACCACCATTAAATGCAGCCGCTGGATTGCCGATGCCTCCCTGCTGGTCGACAAATGGCACAACCCAACCCTAACACTGATTTATCTGCCGCATCTGGACTATTGCCTGCAAAAGTTCGGCGGTCCCGCGTCCGGGCAGGATTTTTCAGTAATTGCCAAAGACCTGCGCGAGATTGACGACGTTTGCCGGGACCTGATTCAGTACTATGAGAAACAGGGTGCCGAAGTGATTGTACTGTCGGAATACGGGATTACGAATGTCAGTAAGCCCATTCATATCAACCGGATTTTGCGCGAAGCGGGTATGATTCGCTACCGGGAGGAGCGCGGTCTGGAAATGTTCGATGCCGGGGCTTCACCCGCCTTCGCTACTCCGGACCATCAGATTGCCCATGTCTACATCAACGAACCTTCAGTAGCTGGGAAGGTGAGGGCCTTGCTGGAAAAAACGCCGGGTATTGAGTTAGTACTGGATAAAGAACAGCAGAAGAAATATCACATTGATCACGAACGGTCGGGCGATTTAGTCGTGGTGGCCGATGCCGATAGCTGGTTTACCTACTACTACTGGCTTGATGATGCCCGCGCCCCGGACTATGCCCGGCTGGTAGCCATTCACCAGAAACCCGGCTACGATCCTGTCGAGATGTTTATGGACCAGACCAACCCACTTATCAAACTCAAAGCAGGGTATAAGTTAGGGCGTAAATTACTCGGCTTCCGGTATCTCATGAACGTCATTTCGCTGGATGCTACCCTCATCAAAGGCTCACACGGGCGGGTAGATACGGCTCCCGAACACCATCCGGTATTTGTGAGCAGCCGGAACGTCGGTAAATCGATGAAAGCGACGGATGTGTATGACCAAATCTGGAACACGCTTACCGTCGATAGGGCGCAAAAACAGATTCAGTAAGTTCTTGGTTATTACGTTGAAAAGACGTAGTTTGACCATATGAAAGCACTAATCATCGTTCTTCTGTTGTTGGTTTCTGCCTGTGCATCGCACCGTACCCCAGCCGTAAATGCTCCGGTTGATGGGGCTGAGTACTATCAGCGCAGCCAACCAATTGCCGGCTTTCAACAACGCCTTTACCCAGACCCAGAAGGCGGGTTAGGTCACTCGCAGGACCCTGATATCAAAGTGACGGATATCCGGCTGACGGCCACGTATACAGTATTGTACATGCGGTACGGTAAAGATCCGGACGGACGGAACAACAACTTTTACGGTTCGAGTGCCATTTCGTTCAATCCAAAAGCGGTATTAGCATCGGCAGATGGCCGAAAAACGTACGCACTGCTCAAAACAGAAGGTATTCCAATGACACCTGAAACGCTCGACATCAAAAATGATCAGCGGATACCCTTTGTGCTCTACTTCGAGCGGCTGGACCCCGGCGTTGAGTCCTTCGATTTATTCGAGTGTAAGAGCGATAACGAAAACTCCTGCTTTAACGTGGCAGGTATGACCGTCCGGAATCCAGACCGCTCTGCCGGTTCAAACTAGGGTCATGTTCGACAGCCTGCGCCAGACGCTCGAAACCCAGCAGCCTTTATCGGACACAGACTGGCTGGCTTTTCAATCGTGTTTGCAGCAAAAAAGATACGCCAAAAATGAACTTCTGCTGCAAACCGGGCAGGTATGCCGGGGCATCTGGTTCGTTCAAAAGGGAGCCGTTCGGAGTTACGTAAGCAAAGATGGTACCGAGGTTCATACCGGCTTTTCGTTCGAGAATGATTTCGTTACCGCCTATGAAAGTATGACCAGGCAGGAACCTTCCTCCGTTATGCTGGTAGCACTGGAGCCGTTGGAAGCCATCTATTTCGGGCGCGACGAACTGATAAATCTGTATCAGCAGGCACCGTCACTGACGCAGTTAGGTCGATTGATTTTGGAAAAAGTGATTGTACTGCAACAACACTATGCGTCGCTTTTTACCCTCTATTCGCCCACGGAGCGGTATCAGCGTCTGACGGAGAAATATCCACACATGGTACAGCGCGTGCCGGTTCAGTACATTGCTTCGTATCTCGGTATGGCCCGCGAAACGCTCAGCCGTATTCGCCAAAAAAAATGACCCCATGTTGATTTTGTGATTTTCGTCAATTGACGGGCACTGACCGCTGAAGACCTTTGTGCAAATCAAACACAGAAGCGCATGAACAGTCTCTTTTTGTGGCTCCTCTTCGGCGTCACCTTACCCGTTTCATCTCAGGACCAATCAATTAAAAAAATGGACGAACAGATCAAAACCGTTATTCAAACCTACGCTACGGGTGGAGCAACCCGTAATATCGAGCAGATTTCGGGTACATTAAGCCCCGAATTCAGGGTCATTATCAACCGTTTCAAAGGAGCGACCGGCACAGCCACACTCACCCGCGATGCCTATTTAAGCATGATGGACAGTGGTAAAATTGGTGGAGCTACGTATCAGTTAAACTTTGTTAAGGTGAGCGTTTATAAACATACCGCCGAAGCAGAAGTGTGGTACCGGGGTGAAAAATCAGATATGCACAATTTCTTTTTTCTGGTGCAGAACGAACAGGATAAATGGCAAATAGTCAGTACGATGGCCATTACCGAACCGAAATAACCCTTTTTTCAACGCAGATTTTCTTATGGGCTGTACCTACTACCTGTAAGTACAGCCCATTTTTTCTGTCCTTCTGCACACCGAACGCCCAAATCAGACGTTAGAAAGAGAGTAACTCTATCTAGTTAGTGTTGATTATGTCTTTTTTTGTCCGTATTATTTCCCGTTTCCGCGTACCTCTTTTTTTAGTTGCCGGCCTCTTTTTCAGCCTCGTTGCGCTTGCCCAGGTCACCCTGAAATACCGGTTGTTAACCAGCTACATGTTAAATGCCGACGCTTCCGTCAATAAGGGAAGATCCACGCTGCTTGTGTTTGAACAGGCCGACGAGTTCAGGAAAGCATTTAAACCAGATGATACCGGCAAACGGCCCTCTCCCGTAAATTTCACGAAAGAAACGGCAATTGGTATTGTCATACCGCCCACAAGCAAGCCCCCTAAATTATCGGTCAGTCGGGTATTTGTGCAGGATTCCGTTTTGACGATTCGCTACATTCGCCTGAAAGACACGACTGTTATAAATCATCCGCTGCCCGCTGCTATTCAGCCGATGCTGCTGCTGGCTATTCCGAAGCAAACCGTTCTGAAAACCCGGCTTATCGAGAATGGTAAAGTTGTGCAGACAATAACGACCAGGCACAAAGACAGCTAGTTATTCCACGCCTTTCACCCGCATTGGCAGTGTATACACCGACTCCGTGGCGGTGATGAACAGGACATTACGCGCCTTGCCGCCAAAGCAGAGATTGCCCACCCAGCGGGATGGAACCGGAATGGTACCCAATTTTTCCCCGGCTGGCGAATAGACGGTTACGCCTTTGCCCGACAGGTAAAGGTTACCCTGATTATCAAGCGTCATGCCATCGGAACCCTGCGAAACGAACAGTTGTCGATTCGTTAACGCACCACTGGCGGCAATGTCGTACTTATATGTCTTGCCGGCCCGGATGTCGGCTACGTACAGGTGCTTCCCGTCGGGCGTTCCTACAATACCGTTGGGCTGCTGTAAATCGGCATCAACTATGATGGGTGTCTGTTTCCCTTTGGGCAGGAAGTATACCTTCTGCCCGTCGATATCCGGCTTTTTCCGTTCCCAGTAATCGCGCTGATAGTAGGGGTCAGTGAAGTAAATGCCGCCTTTGGGGGCAATCCACAAATCATTCGGGCCGTTCAGTTTCTTACCCTCAACGTCGGTGAGCAGAACGGTTATTTTCTTATCCGGACTGATGGACCATAGTTCATTTTGGGCATCGGCGCAGGAAACCAAATTCCCCTTTTTATCGAAGTACAGCCCATTTGAGCGGCCTGTTTTATCCATGTACAGGGATAATTTACCGTTTGTGTCGTACAACCATATTTTATCATTGGGCTGGTCGGTGAAGTAAATATCCCCTTTCTTATTAACGGCAGGACCCTCGGTAAAGGTAAACTGACTGGATACCTGCTTAAGCTCTGCATTCGGTGCTACCACCGATATTGAATCAAGTCTACCAGACTGAGCCTGTATAGTTGTTGCGATGGCCATCATTCCTACTAATGTCAACCCTGCTTTGCTGTAGTAATTCATAGACGTGTTTGATACACTGTGTTGTACGTTTAACGTATTGTTTTTACGTAAAACCAAAAAAACACGTTAAACTACCGCCTGAAGGCCAACTTTACCTGACCAGTTTGCTACGTAAAGATACACTACGCCCCAAAAGTTTGAACCCGAATACCACTCTGCCTGAACTCAATTAGGGTAAAATCTGCGCCGTCCGGGCCCAACTCATTCCGGAACGGGGAAGGGTCTGCCCTTAGATCGTCAAATCGGCCTGGTTGAGGGTAATCTGCATACCCATGTTCATTAAGCCGGAGAAACCTTCACCAAACACAACACAAAGGGTAATTATCTGTAAGTTTATAGGATGAAACCAGCGAGTAAAAATATCCTGATTACCGGCGTTTCCACGGGTATCGGCTACGGAGCCGCCAAACAGTTTATACAGAGCGGATATACTGTTTTTGGTAGTGTACGAAGCCAGGCCGATGCCAACCGGCTAAAGGCCGAACTGGGCGAATCATTTATCCCCCTTGTATTCGACGTGACCGACGCGGGGACAGTAACCAAAGCGGCCGGGTGGCTGGCGGAACACCTGGCAGGGAGCGGCCTGGGTGGGCTCATCAATAATGCGGGCATCGCCATTGGCGGCCCGCTGCAGGATCAGCCGATGGATGTGTTCAGAAAGCATTTCGAGGTCAATGTGATGGGGTTAGTGCAGGTCACTCAGGCATTTTTACCCCTGCTGGGCGCCAGAGAGAATCACGCGGTCAGACCGGGGCGGATTCAGAACATCAGTTCGGTAAATGGACAGGTGGCTATTCCGTTCATGAGTGCCTATGTTGGATCGAAACATGCCGTAGAGGGGCTTTCCCACAGCCTGCGCCGGGAACTGGCCCTGTTTGGTATTGATGTGGTTATCGTTGGGCCGGGTGCCGTCAAGACACCCATCTGGGGTAAGGGTACGGATATTAGCCGGTACCAGAACACTCCCTATTATCCTGCTATGCAGTGGTTTCTCAAGCAGGTCGAATCGGCCGAAGCACGTGGCTTATCAGTTGATTATCTGGGCAGACGTCTCGTTGCCATTCACGAAGCTACCCGCCCCCGGGTCCGGTATGCGCTGGTACCTAACAAACTGGTGGGGTGGACGCTGCCCCGACTGCTGCCCGCCCGGGCAATAGACTGGGTGCTGGGGCGAGTGAGCGGCCTAAAACCAGCAAAATCCTGATTTTACGATGACACTCAAGCCCGCTTTCCAGAAAGACGACGAGTTACTCAGGGACATGGCCCAGTGCCGCAGTCAACCCGACAGGCTGCACATCTGGTGGCTTGGTCAGAGTGGCTTTTTGCTGCAATACAACAATAGTCATCTGCTGTTCGACCCTTACCTGTCCGACTCACTGAGTCGGAAATACGCCAATACCGACAAGCCGCACGTGCGTTTGTCAGAACGAGTCATCGACCCCGCCCGGTTGACGATGATTGATGTGGTTACCTCAAGTCACAACCATACTGACCATCTGGATGCCGAAACGTTACGCCCCCTTATGGTGTCTAATCCCGCGCTGCAATTTGTTATTCCCGAAGCGAACCGGGCATTCATTGCCGACCGGCTTCAGGCTGATTCTGGCTGGCCGGTTGGATTGACCGACGGGCAGTCGGCTACGATTGGTCCGTTCACGTTTCATGGCGTTCCGGCCGCTCACAACGAACTGGAGCGGGATGACGCAGGGTGTTGTAAATTCATGGGATTTGTGGTCGAAACAAACGGGGAGAACGATAAGCCGTTCCGTGTGTACCACTCAGGCGATACGCTCTGGTATGATGGTATGGTGGATATACTCCGGCCCTTTGCGGTTGACATTGCCTTTCTGCCCATTAACGGTAACAAACCCGAACGGCGGGTGGCCGGTAACCTCAACGCCGACGAAGCCGCCCGACTAGGGCACGCTATAGAAGCAAAACTGGTTGTACCCCATCACTACGACTTATTCGCTTTCAACACCGCTGACCCAAACGACTTCATAATCGCCTGCCAGCAGTATGGCACCCCGCATCACATCATGCAGTTAGGCGAGCGGATCAGCCTGAGCCGGTAGACGTTGCGCTCCCATTACTTACTGGTAGTATAATCCCAAAAAACAATGAAAAATGTTCTCTTTCTGTGGCTTGTAGCCAGTTCATCAGCCCTGCCGCAACCGGCACCAAAATTCACCGTTCAGGTGGTTGATAGTCAGATTAGTATCGGATATGGGCTGGCCATTGGCGATGTGGATGGTGATCGGAAACCCGACATTTTACTGGCTGACCAGAAAGAGATTGTCTGGTACAAAAATCCGGGAGGGAAACCTTTAGTCAACGGGACTGCTGGTTGGAAACGATATGTGATGGCGGCAAATCTTACCCCGCAGGACAACGTATGCATTGCTGCCCGCGACCTCAACGGCGATGGTCGGGTAGAAGTGGCTGTTGGTGCAGGCTGGAACCCGTCCGAAACCAGCGACAGCACCAAATCCGGCGCGGTTTTTTACCTGATTCGTCCGCAGGACCCAACCCAACCCTGGGAACCCGTGCGCTTACCCCACGAAGTAACCACCCACCGGATGCGTTGGGCCAAAGTGGGTAAGGATAGCTACCAGTTGGTGGTAGTACCCTTGCATGGGTTAGGTAACAAAAACGGTGAGGGGAAAGGGGTAAGGATTTGGGGATACGAATTTCCAAAAAACGTGCGTGGTACCTGGAAACAGCACCTGGTCGACTCAACCCTGCACCTCACCCATAATTTTGAGGTTTGGGAGGATGGAAACACAACAGGGATGATCGTGGCCAGTAAGGAAGGTGGTCAGATTTTTAGGTGGCAGAAAAATAAATGGCAACCCGTTGATGACGAATCGGCCAGTAATGCGCTGGATATCCTCAGCAAAGGCGTTAGCGGCATCGGCGAAATCCGGCGCATGGACAACGGCCAGCGTATCGCTACTATTCAGCCGATGCACGGCAATTTGCTTCAAATAGAAAGTGGATTTTACTCCTTTCGCGAACCCCGAAAACCCGTTGATGAAAAAGAAATCACGCTCATCACCGACATATTTAATCAGGGACATGCGTTGGTATGCGGGGATTTTCTGGGCCTGGGCAGTGACCAGATTGTTGCTGGCTGGCGAAATCCCAATGCCGAAGGGAAAGTGGGCGTTCGGCTTTTTAAGCAGAAAGAACCGGGTAACATGGAAGGCTACCCGCTGGACGATAGCGTTAATATGGCCTGTGAAGACATGCAGGCCGCCGACCTGGATGGCGACGGTGATCTGGACCTGATTGCATCAGGCCGGTCAACACACAACGTTCTGATTTACTGGAATCAGCGGAAATAGGTTTATGGTTTTCGGTTGCTGTTCCCCGCCGGGGCTGAAACAGCGGTAACTGGCATGTCTGCCAACTGTAAATCGAAAACCATAAACCGTAAACTGCTAATCTATCTGGTTCGTGAAGTTCCGTAACGCGTTGGCTAACTGGCTAAGTTGATGAGTGGTCGCTTCGTCGACCATCGGTTCGTGCGAAATAGTCAACGTGTGGCTGGCCATGTTGAGCATTAGTGTACGAATCAGTTCATTGTCGTATTCACCGGTTTTGAGATGGTCGCGCAGGGTTTCAATTTCCGACAGAATCCGCCCGATACCAATAGAACCGGGTAGCGCATTCAGCCAGCCTTCGAGCATTAATAGCCCGCGTTCGGCCGAAATTTTTGCTTGTGTGCCATCGCCAAATGCTCCCAGCGTATCGGTGAGCATTCGCTGTTCCAGTGTTGCTTCGGTTCCTTCCATACTATAGTCAATGGTTTTAATGATTGTCAGAATAAACGTGTCGCCTGTCCGTTTGTTTGGTTTGTGAGCCTAGAATTGAGTAAATCGCATCTCTTCAGCTTCGCTTTTCTTCAACTATACCGCTAAACCAGTTCGTTACTTTCAGATGGATGTTACCCGCTTACAACCCGACCTACAGTATCAATTTGCCCGGAGTGGCGGTGCCGGTGGGCAAAATGTCAATAAAGTAGCCACAAAAGCCGAACTGCGCTTCAATGTCCGTAATTCTTCGCTATTAACCGACGAAGAACGGGTAATTCTGGAAGAAAAATTAGCCAGCAAGCTAACCACCGAGGGCGAACTGGTGCTGACGCATCAGACCGAGCGCACGCAACTGGCTAATAAAGAAAAGGTAACGAAGAAGTTTTACCGACTGATTGAAAAGGCATTCGAAGTTCCTAAACCCCGCCGGGCAACCAAGCCATCAAAAGCATCGGTGCAGGAGCGAATTACCAGTAAGAAAAAGAAGAGTGATATAAAATCAGGCCGCAAAAGAGTGGATTATGGAGATTGATTATCCAGTAATACACTTTCTTACGGCCCGCTTTTTAACTAATCGAACTCTTTACAATTCCCGAATTTTGATATCCCGGTACCAGACGCGCTCTTTGGGGCTGTGGTTTTGCAGGGCTATTTTTCCCTTGGCGTGGGGCGTAGCGTAGGGCCAGTCGGCAAACTTACTCTTGGTAACCATGGCTTTCCACTCATCCGTACCGTACATGTAATCAACCACTTTTTTGCCGTTCAGGAAATGTTCGACATGGTTGTTGTTGACTACAATACGCCCCTTGTTCCACTCACCGGGTGCTTTGGCAACATTAAAATCCGAAGGAGGAATCATGTCGTAGTTGGCTCCGGTCATTTGCGTATCTTTCAGTTTATAAGGTTTACCCTCGCCATCCAGATAGCCTTTATCATCGATTACCTGGTATTCAGGACCCGACATGTATGTCGACTTGATATCGGGGCTGTCGATGATTTTGTACACGACACCACTGTTGCTGCCTTTGGGGATTTTGAACTCAAACTCCAGTTCAAAATTTCCGTACTCTTTGTCGGTCACCAGGTCGCCACCGGTACCGTCGGGCGTCATGGCCCCGTCTTCTACGGACCACCCAACAACGCCATCTTTATGGTAGCTATGCCAGCCCTTTATTGTTTTTCCGTCGAAGAGTGACGTCCATTTGGGGGGGAGCGTAAAGGAAAAGCTGATGGCCAGTAACCAAAACAGCATTTCCATTTTGAACAGCAGACTTATGGAGTGCAGTAGTCGTTTCATAGAGTTTAGAATTTTGAGTAAAGATAGAATTTTCTTGCCTATCGAGAAAACGAAGGTTTTTATAAAAAGACCCGAGACGGGTGAAAGACGGGCCATGACTAGGATTGACTGAAAATAAGCGTGTTGGCCGTATCAATTTCATCCTGGCTGATGGTATGCGGTTTGTTCGGGTAGATTTTCTCAGTAACGATAGCCCCCATATTTTTCAATAGTTGGGCGGATGCCAACACCCGTTCAACCGGCACGTGAGGGTCCGGATCGCTCGTATCGATAAAAATGGGCGTGTCCGCCAGGGAACCAGTATATTTTTCGGGATAGATTTTATCCCCAACCAACCCGCCGGTGAAGGCAACGACACCCCCATAGCGTGTGGCATTGCGGGCAATATATTCCAGCGTGAGGCAGGCCCCTTGTGAGAACCCCAGAAAGTAGATTTGCTCCGGCTTGATACCCTGTTCCTTAACGGATTCGACCAGATTGGCCAGCAATTTCAGCGAATTGGAAAGCCAGGGTTCGTTCTGCGCAGGTGGGGCAAGGAATGATGTTGGATACCAGCTGTTTCCGGGAGCCTGAGGGGCCAGCAGCGCGAAATCCGGCACGGTTAAGTAATCAGCAATAGAGAGGATGTCGCTGGCAGTACCCCTCTTAAACAGATCGGTTATGGCTACAGTAGAATTCAACATTACCGATACCAGCGACGGTGCTTTTACCATACGGGAGCAGGGGAAAAAATTGGGGAGATGGTCGTCGCTATTTTTGGGGATTGCCTGACCGTCTATCATACCCACGTGATTACCGAAGCCGAGGGGAAGGGGTATGCCAGACAGCTTCTGGATGCCATGGTGGCTTGTGTGCGCGAGAACAAGTTGTGGGCAATGCCCCTTTGCCCGTGTGTGCGGGCCCAGTTTAAACACAACCCGGATGCCTACGCCGACATCTGGAAAAGATATTCATAACACGACTGATCAGCTGATATCCAGTCAAAGCTACCTTTAACGCCGGAATTTCGTCAGGACTGGTTATAAAGTTTCAAAATCGGCTCGTGCATCATCTGCCCTGCCTCCGACAGCACAAAGGCAATCGTTTTGCTGACGGCCTCGGGCGTAACCCAGGTCGCAGGATCGGCATCCGGCATGGCTTTTCGGTTCACTGGTGTATCTATAATACTAGGAACGATGACTGAGGCCGCAATGGATTTTCCCTGGCCATAAGCGTTGATCAGGCTGGCCAGCTCAAATACCAGGGATTTGCTGAGCGAATAGGCCACCAGATCTTTACCCGCGTCGGGCAGTAGAGCAGGCCGGGCACCCACCAGAATGAATTGTCCTCCACCCTGCGCATCGAAAATAGGCAGCAGCGGCTGTACTACGTTGTAGGCCGTCAGGAAGTTAAGCCGGAACATGTTTTCCAGATCATCGACACTCGTTTCTGCAAACCCACCCGCCGTAAATCCCCCGACCAACAGAACAGCTGCGCGGGGAGCCTTCGGACGAACTGTATCTATAAAGCTGGCTACCCCGGCAGGGTCGAGCAGGTCGACGACATGGCTCGTTACCCGCTCGAGGTGGTCGAAAATACCGGTGTTTTTTTGCGAGCCCAGTGTTGCCAGTACCTGATAGCCAAGTTGGTGCAGTTCATGCACTACGCTGGTTCCCAGATGGCCAGCGGCTCCGGTTACGAGAATTGATGCCGATGTGTCCATGGTAATAATGTACGAATTAGCGTTTTACGTTCAGTTGAGCCAGGCTTGTTTTTGGTTAAAAAAAGGGAAGGCTGCACTGAAAATAAAGTCCGGCTCCAGCGCCCGGCAGACTCGTTTCTATCGGGTTGCCCTATCCTGTAAACATACCCGAAAATGCCCGAAGATGCCAGTATAAATCGACGTTTCTGCGGTACAATCTGCGGCTCATTGATAAGATTCTGGCAACCGTTTACGAAAAACCGGATATTTGTCAAACGACCAGAAAAAGAATCCCTTCGCCATAAAATACAGCATTGCCGATAGTTGGGTAGCTTCTAAGCAGGTAATACACTGGCCTGCCATTCAACACCGTCCGAAAACTGGTAATACCATCCAATGAAGCAACCGGAACAAAACCATACGGGTCAACTGACAACGCTGTTTGTGGCAGGCTGTCTCTGGCTGATATGTACCCTGGGTGCTACTGGTCAGAATATAAACCGGCAGATGGTGAACCGGTTGTTGAATCGATTAAAAAACAGCAAAGCGGATACCAGCCGACTTAGTGTATTACTCGAATTAGGCAAGTTTCATATTTATAAAGCGGGAGAAACAAAGACGGATTTAGACAGCGACCGTTTCTATCTGGATCAGGCAAAAACCTGGGTGATTATTCTTCGAGCCACCTTGGCGCGCTTTTCAGGCGGCAGGCGGGCGAATCCATTCAGCAGTATATTATTCGTTACAGGCTCAGATTAGTTGAAACAAAGCCGGGACAGGATACGGTGAGCATTTCGCAAATTGCCGACGAATTTAGTTTTACGGACGTGCGCCATTTCAACAAACTCTTTAAACAGTACTACCATCAAACGCCTACTCATTACCGGCATCAGCCGGCCATCACCCTGAATACGCAACTTCGTCCCCTTGCCTGAGATGTTCACCCGGAAATTTTGCTAAAATAACGTGAGTTCGGGAATAGATTTTCTTCCGACGCTACGCTATCAAGGCCCTACGGACCACATTTGAGCCCTGGCTGATCCTGAACTCACGTTAAAATAGATACCAATCAGCCTGAAAAGCCACACCTTATTCGTTAGGGCACGCCTTTTTAATAAGGTCAACTAGTTGATAAACAGGTAAGTGCCTACAGTAAAAATCCCCCTAATTGGCAGGGGGATTTTTACTGTAAGCAGGCATAGCCTGCGGATTAATCATAAAGCCATCCCGAAAGATCTAGGTAGCCATATCACGGGCTGCCTCTGGGTCATTGTATTTCCGGTCCAGTCCTTCGGTTGATTTCTGGTCGGAGCGGTCCGGACCAGACACCATGTCCTGCGCCATTACGCTGCTCTCGTCGGTCATTTCGCGGGGCATATTCCGGGTTTCCTTCGCTTCTTCCGGACGCTCACCGGGTTTGTGTTCAGCGTTGTCTTTAGCGTTCACATCGTATGGACGGGCGGAGTCGCCCGTATTTGGTTTCACCTGCATGCCTTCTTCTGAACCAGGTTCGGCAGTGGCTCCTTCGTCCAGCCCTTCGTACTTCGTTTCGGGCACAGCTCCATCGGGTTTAGGGCCATCGGTAGGCACCACTCCGGGAGCAGCCGAAGTAAACGTTTGCGCATTAACCTCATGCGAACGGTCGGGCTGGTCGGGTTCCTGAATTTCGGGGGTCGATGGGTTAGGTGAACCCGGCAGGTCAGGGATTTCCGGCCCCGGCAGGGGTGGAGTTGGGGGCGTTTCTGGAATGCCCGGAACGGGTTGCATTGGGTCAGGGCTGCCCGGCGTCGCCGGAATCATGTCGCCCGTGGGTTGCCCTTCTCCAATGATATTCCAGCCACCAAACGAGTTGGTTGTGGTTGATTTATCGTTTTTTTTTGACGACTCCTCCGGCTCATCTTCCGATGGCAGGCCTGTATTTACTGTAGCTCCTGCATCCGGATTTCCCGTGATTTCGGCTACGGCAATAGCGGGTTCGGCATTGGTTTCGTCCATCGTCTCGTTGCCAAGACCTTCGCCAGCCTGTAGAGCTGCTTCGGAGTTTTCGTAAGTTTTACCCCGCAGTTCGTCGCCCTGAAGGCTCCGTTCTTCGTCCGATGTGTAGCGGTTTTTGAGCTGGTCGTCTACCACATCGTCTTCTGTATTGCCGATGGGCGTTAATTTACCGTCAACGAGTTTAACCATATTCGTTTCGGCCTGGTCGGCTCCGAACATCGCATCCGCGTTTTCGTTCGAAACCATATTAGCCTGTTGAGCGCCATCGCTAAGGGTTGAATCTTGCATAACTATAGTATCTGTTTTAGGTATAGTCGAAACAACCGGGAACCGAAAAGGTTTTTGGCGGGTAACGCGTACGAAAGTCCGCATCACTTCAGGGCATCGAACAGAATTTCGGCGGGGTGCTTTGCTTTGCGGCCTGTTCCGTCCTTTATCTGGTGACGGCAACTGGTTCCTGCGGCCGAAATGATGGCCCCTTCTGCCTGACGAACAGCGGGAAACAGCACCAGTTCGCCAATCTGCATCGACAGGTCGTAGTGCTCGGCTTCATAGCCAAACGAGCCAGCCATACCGCAACAGCCCGATGGAATAAGCTGTACGGTATAGTTTAGGGGCAGCGACAATACTTTTTTGACCGGAATCATGTTCGACAGGGCTTTCTGGTAGCAGTGGCCGTGTACTTTCACGAGTTGGACATCGGTAGTAAATACCGTACGGTCGATACGTCCGGCATCTGCTTCGCGGGCCAGCCATTCTTCGAACAGAAAAACGTTTTTGGCCAGACGAAGCGCATCCTCTTTCAGCTCCGCCGGAACCAGGTCGGGGTATTCATCGCGGAAGGTCAGAATGGCCGATGGCTCCAGCCCAATCAGGGGCGTATCATCCGTAACGAGGTCTTTGAGCAGCGTCACGTTCCTGATGGCGAGTTGTTGAGCCTCTTTCACCAGCCCCTTCGACAGATACGTCCGGCCACTTTCAACGTGATAGGGAATGGCAACGGTATAGCCCAAACGTTCCATGAGCTGGGTCGCTTTCTGGCCAACCTCCACATCGTTGTAATTGGTGAACTCGTCGCAGAAGAGAAGGAGTGAGGAGTGAGGAGCGAGTTGTGAGGAGCCATTCGGTTCATTTCTCTTACTCGTGCTGACTGGCTCCTCACTCCTTGAAGAAAACCACTTCCGCAACGTTATCTTCCCCAATTCCGGCATGGAGCGATCAGGGTGAAATCCAACGGCCCGGTTGGCCACTCCGCGCAGTGCGGAAGAACCGTAAATACCGTTATACGCCCAAGGGACCAAACTGGCCAGCGACATTAGTTTGGTGAAATTACCAACCAGCCGCGCCCGGAGCGGAACGCCGTTCCGTTCGTATTGCTGCTGCAAAAATTCGGCCTTCATTTTAGCCATGTCGACACTCGACGGGCATTCTGCCTTGCAGGCTTTGCAGGACAGACACAGGTCCAGCACGTCTTTGACAGCTTCGTAGTCGTGGTCGGTGGGGGTGTCCTGATTGCTGTAAAAATGCCGGAGCATATTGGCTCTGGCGCGGGTGGTATCACTTTCCCGGCGGGTAGCCATGTAACTGGGACACATCGTCCCGCCCGAAATTTCGGTTTTGCGGCAATCGCCGGAGCCGGAGCATTTTTCGGCCAGTTCCAGCAATCCCCCTTCGTTCGAAAAGTCGAAGGTGGTTTTGGGTTGGGGAATGACCAGATCCGCCACATAGCGCAGGGATTCGTTCATGGGCGGAGTATCCACTACCTTGCCCGGATTAAACACGTTGTGCGGGTCCCAGAGAGTTTTCACGTCTTTGCACAACAGGTAGTTCTCCGGCCCGAGCATAAAGGCAATGCACTCGCCCCGCAACCGGCCATCGCCGTGTTCGCCGGATAAGGAGCCACCGTATCGTTTGACCAACTGCGCGGTATCCATCAGCAAGGCCCGGAAATCGGCGCGCCCTGCCGATATTTTGAGATTCATCAGCGGCAGGGCGTGAATTTCGCCCGCCCCCGC
Organism: Spirosoma spitsbergense DSM 19989; assembly: GCF_000374085.1. GTDB lineage: Bacteria > Bacteroidota > Bacteroidia > Cytophagales > Spirosomataceae > Spirosoma > Spirosoma spitsbergense. The sequence goes on from NZ_KB893566.1 coordinate 28,317, forward strand.
GTGGGCCGAGAACTGGAGCCGCAGACCATACTGTTCATGCGCCAGCCGGTCGAGATCGTCGATAAAATCCGGCAGGTCGAGCACATCCACCGCCGTATCTTCAATGACATTTACCGGTTTTTCGTCACCGGCAATGTTATACATCACGCTAAGTCCGGCTTTGCGCAGTGCCCAGGGTTTTTTGGTTTCCTCATCGAACAGAATGGGGTAGGTGTACCCCAGCCCTTTTTCGGTCAGCTCCGCCACGAAGGCTTCGGCCCGCCGGGTAACGGCTTCTACCGTGTCGTCGAAAAACTCGACCATCAGAATCGCCCTGGGGTCGCCCTCCACAAAGGTGCGGTTCTTGCTTTGCTCAATATTGGTTTTGGTCAGTTGCAGCACATAATCATCTACCAGTTCAGAAGCTGAACAGTTGTGTGCCAATGCCACCAGATTCGCTTCGAGTGATTGCCTTATGGTGGGAAAATGCGCACAAACCAGCGCAGTTTCTTTTGGAGGCAACGGCAGCAGGTTTAGTTTGGCTTCGGTTATGAAACAGAGCGTCCCTTCCGAACCGGCAATGAGCGGGGCGAAGTTGAATATAGGTTCCTTCCGTTCCGTCAGCGGGCGAATTAATTCGCCCGCTGACGGAACGGAAGGAACGAAAAATTCCGCCAGTGCATCCAGGGCGTAGCCCGTGTTCCGGCGCGTAACGGTTGGTTTGGGGTAGCCGTCGCGAATTTGCTGCTGTATGGCTGATTGCGACAGCCAGTCGCGAAACTGAACGTACAGCCGTTGTTCGAGCGGACTAACTACGTTTTCTCCCCGGCATTTGGCGTCGAACTGGTCCTGCGTGAGTGGCCCGAACGTTACATCGGCCCCGTCGCTCAGGATTGTGCGTACTTCCAGCAGATGGTCGCGGGTGGTGCCCCATATGATGGAGTGTAATCCGCAGGAATTGTTGCCAATCATGCCGCCAATCATGGCCCGGCTGGCCGTGCTGGTTTCTGGCCCGAACAGCAACCCGTACGGTTTTAGAAAAGCGTTCAGATCATCGCGGATAACGCCGGGTTGTACGCGCACCCACCGCTCCTGTTCGTTAACTTCCAGAATTTGCCCGAAGTATTTCGATATATCAACCACGATGCCACTCCCCACCACCTGCCCGGCCAGCGATGTGCCAGCCGCACGGGGAATAAGCCCGACCGGCTTTCCGGCGATTTTGTGTTGCTGCGCAAACCGGAGCAGTTTTTTGACGTCGGCTATGGATTTCGGCAGGGCTACCGCGATGGGTATTTCCTGATAGACCGACGCATCCGTTGCGTACAGCATCCGCTGGGCCGTATGCGCCGGGGATTCATCGAAATACAGGTCACCCTCAAAACCAGGTAACAGCGTAGAAAAAGGCAATTTGGGCGAAAGGAGGAACATAAAAGGTCTCTTAATTCAGTACATAAAGGTACGAAGAAACCAGTTTGGCTTTGTGTTCCCAGCATTTGCTCCAGGCAAAAACTTACCGCAGATTGGGTACGGGCAATACGGGTAACCCTTCGTTGCCATCCTCGCTCATGGGTGGTTTGGTTGGGAGGATGGTGTAAGCTGAAGCCGGATAAAATGAAGCACCTCGCTTAATGTCATTATCGGGTATGGTTCGGCGACATGGCGGTGATAGGGATACGTATCGAACTGGGGAAAGTGAGCGGCATTATCCCATCGGTACATTGTTTGATCATCCTTGTCCATCCAATGGTAACCGTACTTGAACTTACTCCCCGTTTGGGATTCGTAGGCGGATAATCGTGACCCATCCACGAAAACCACCGTACATCGTTCTATCAATTTCTGGTCAGCTACTTTTTCTATCTCGAAATGAGTGGAACGGATAACTACGCTGAATGGATCGACAATCTCCTTCATGGCCTGACCCGCCGAAGATTATCAGCGTAAATACGCACAAAATCAAGGGCATCATCCCAGGCAAAATCATCGTTTTCCTTCTCAACAACACTAAACTTCGACAATTCCGGGTCGGATGAGTTGATTGCCCGCTGATGAAATTCATCAAGCCCCATGCCATATTTCTGCTCATAAAAATCAACCCGACTCTGATAGTAGCTGATTTTCTGCTCTAATGCCTGACGAGCCTGTATGCGCAGGAAATCGTCGGTATTCTGATAACCGAGGGCGTGAATCACCTCTTCCGGAACGGACTGACCCGCAGAAACTGACATAGGCGTAGGTGCTTTTATCAAAGATAACGAAAATATGGAAGCAATCAGCCTAGTGTACGGCCCTGTTGCCCGGTGATTTACCGCAGATTTGGGGCGGGCAATACGGGTAGACCTTCGTTGCCATCCTCGCTCACAGCCTGCACGGCGAAGTAGTAATTGTCTTTGGAGTAGGGCAGGGTCATGCCGAGTTTGGGGGTAAAGAATTTCTTCTGCCAGAAGGGCCAGTACGTTTCGCGCATCAGTACGTAATAGCCTTTTACCTTGCCGGTTTTGGGGGCTTGCCAGTACAAAGTCGTTGAGTTGGTCAGGTTCCGTACTTCAATGGTTACCTGCTGCGGCATGGTGGGCGATTTGGCCAGATTCGCCAGCGTGGCCAGGTTGAGGGCAGTATTTTTGCGGAGATAGTCGAAATCCATAAACTTGATCAAATCCCCGTACTCGATGCCGTTCTCAGTCCGTAAATCCTGGTGCTGGTGTTCGTAGTTCTCATTCATCTCGGTCATGCGAACGGCCGCAAAACCGCGCTGCACGTAAGGCGTATGGTCGCCCCCACGCAGGTAGCGGTCATTACGGTATACCATGACCACTTCCAGATTTTCGACGTAGCGTTCGCCTACGTCTTTCAGGTACCGGGCCAGGGTGCGGGCTTTACCATCGTTTTCGTTGCCAAACCGCTGTATCTGCCCAATGCGTCCGGTGGTGTCTTTGAGCAGTACACTTGGTAGCCCTTCGCTGAAAACGCGGAGCCGGGTGTTGTCGATGATGCGGGTGTCGGAACTGTTATTGCTGCCCATGATGTCGTTGTTCAGGACGGCTTCCAGATTCCACTTTTCCTTCACGGCCCGCTCCGATAGATGCTCGGCACCCAATAACCCCTGTTCCTCGCCCGTGAGGGCAACGAAGATAACCGTAGCCGGGAACGACGATTTACTCATTACCCGGCAGAGTTCAATAACGGCGGCCGTACCGGAGCCATCGTCGTTGGCGCCCGGTGCGTCGGATTCCCGATTCATGACGTTGGTTACCCGGCTATCCATGTGGCCCTGCACAATGAAGATACGGTCGTCGTTGGGGTCGGTGCCTTTGAGGGTGGCCATCACGTTACCCATGTTGGCGGGTTTGTCCACGCGTCGTCCGTCGGGTTGCAGCGTCCAGGTATCCAGGATCGCCGTCATGCGCCCGTTCGACTGTTTGGCGTACTGCTGGAACTTGCCCAGAATCCACTGCCGGGCGGCTCCCAGCCCTTTTTTGGCAACAGCCGCATTGGCATCGGCGGGAACACTCAGCGTGTGGCGGGTCCCGAAACTAACCAGCCCCGTTACGTGCGCCCGCAGGCTATCCGCCGATACCTGCGCAACCAGGTCGGCAATTTGCGGGTCGCGGTTGATAATGACGGTTTGGGAGAAAGCGGATAATGTACCCAGCAAAAAGGCAACAGGAAGGAGTTGTACTTTCATGTAGTTGATGATTAGCGGGCGAAGCTACTAAAAAACCGGGATGGTGCCGCTCCATTATCGACTAATTAGTGGCAGGATGGGCAATAACAGGTGTTGAGAAAGAGTACGTAGTGAAGCCCGATATGCCTACACTTTTTAGCCACTGCCGAAAAAGTAGATTTGACGCTCTGGCTGGATAAAGAATAAATCGTAAACTTATGATCGGATTAAGCGGTTCAATTCGGGGTAAGACCAACGGATAACCGTTGCTGTATTCGCCCTCGCTTATTATTTACTGCTATATGCCTGCTATTGAACCCGACCTCAAAAAAGCCATTGTCCGAATGTCGGGCCTGGAAAAAGACAAACTGCTGCTGCGCCTGGTAGCAAAAGATGTTGTCCTGACCGAACGACTCCAGTTCGAGCTGGTTGAAGAGGGCAAAACCATCGACGAACGGCGTAAACTGATTCGGGACTTCATCGACCGAACCGCCCGCCTTCATGCCGACACGCCCGGCTGGCTGATGATGGATATGCGGACCGTGGCGGGTTACATCACCCGCCACATGAAAGTTACGAAGGATAAGTATGGTGAGGTAGACCTGATGCTGTATACACTTAACACCTTCTACGACCATAACGCGCATCTTTTGCAGAAATACAACTCCCGTTCCGATTCGGCGGCCGAATACATTGCCAAGCGGACGGATATGATTCTCAAGAAAGTCGTTAAGCTCGACCCCGATTATTACATTGAATTCGCTGATAGTATCAATAAACTCCTCGGCTGGATGCATAACACAGCCCCCGCCCATTACGCCCGGCAGCTCGGCTTGCCCAAGGAATGGCAGGTGTGATATTGATGCATTGCGTTGGTTGGCTTCGTCAGTCTACTTGAGCAATAAATAAACCCTGACTCGTCTCTGCTGGTTATCTTTCTATAAATGTACGTATGCAGTATGAGTACAAATCAAACCGTTCTAATTACTGGTGGCACCGGCGACATTGGCCGTCGGCTGACGCAGTTGCTGCTCCAGCAGGATTATCAGGTTGCTTACCTAAGCCGAAGTAGCGAATCCATTCCTGATGTAACCGTCTACCAGTGGGATATAAAAAAAGAACACGTTGACCCGAAGGCCATTGCTACCGCCGATTATATTATCCATTTGGCGGGGGCTGGTATTGCCGATGAACGCTGGACCGACAAGCGTAAAGAGGAGATTCTCAAAAGCCGTACCCAATCCACGGAACTGCTGACGCAGGCGCTGACCAGGAATAAACATCACGTAAAGTCATTCATTGGGTCCTCGGCCATTGGCTACTACGGGGCCGACACGAGCGACCGCCCTATGACGGAAACCAGCGTTGGCGGTACCGATTTTATGGCGCAGGTTGTACGGGCCTGGGAACGCTCCGAAGAACAGGTAGCGGCACTCGGTATCCGAACGGTGAAGTTGCGCACGGGCGTAGTGCTAACCATGACGGGCGGAGCGTTGCCCAAACTGGTACAACCCGTTAAACTGGGAGCAGGGGCCCCCATTGGGTCCGGGCAGCAGTACATATCCTGGATTCACCTCGATGACCTGTGCCGGATGTACATCCAGGCCTTAACCGACGAGTCGTGGCAGGGGGTGTATAACGCCGTGGCGCCCAGTCCGGTCACCAACGAAACCCTGACCCGTGCCATTGCTGATGTACTACATCGGCCCATGATTCTGCCCAACATTCCCACCTTTGTCATTAAGCTACTATATGGCGAAATGGCCATCGTTGTAACAGGCGGTAACTATGTATTAAACAAGCGCATTGCCGAAGAAACCAATTTCAGGTATCAGTTTACCGATGTAAGAACGGCTCTGGAGAACCTGTTGGAATAGGGTAAAAGGTCATTAATGGTCATTGGTTGTCAATGACCATTAATGACTAAAAGAAACTAGCTCCATTCCCGGTCGGCGGAATCTTTCGTATTCCAATTATCGGTAGGGGCAAACCAGGTAGCTCCTTTTTTGAGGAATTTTTTGGCGGCCTCTTCGTTCAATTCGACACCGAGACCGGGCCGGTCGGGAACTTTGACGAATCCCTTTTCAACGATGGGTTTGATGCCCGTTACAATGTTCTCCCACCCGTCAACATCGACACCGTGGTGTTCGAGAGCAACGAAGTTTTCAGTAGCAGCTGCGCAGTGAACATTAGCCATCATGGAAATGGGCGACCCGGCAAAGTGCATCGCCATCGGAATCCCGGCTTCTTCGGCATAGTCGCCAATCTTTTTAGTTTCCAGCAACCCACCCGATGAGGCCAGATCGGGATGAATCATATCGACAGCCCGCGCATCGATGAGTTTTTTGAAGCCTTCCTTCAGATAAATATCCTCGCCGGTTAGCGTCGGGGTATCTATTGCGTCAGAAATCTGTTTCCACTGATCGGTGTAGAACCAGGGGACTAAATCTTCCAGCCAGGCCAGCCGGAAGGGTTCCATCGCCTTACCAATCTGGATGGCGGTATTGACATCGAAGTGCCCGAAATGGTCAGCAGCCAGTGGGGTGTCGTAGCCCACAATTTCGCGCACCCGTCCTACGTGGTCCACTAATTTATCCAACCCTTTTTTAGTAACCTGAATGCGGGTGAAGGGGTGTTTTGTGGTGGAATAATTACCCACCTTTCCCGGTTCGGAATCAATCCACTGCCGCTTCACGCTCCAGCTATTTCCATTGACCAGTAGCCCTGGTTGATCAGCGAGCATACCGATCCCAAAATCCATTTTCAAAAATGTATAGCCCTGATCTTTACGCTTCTTCATATTCTCCGCAAATCCCTCATATGTATCAGATTCCGGCGTATCGGCATAGAGCCGGATAAAATCGCGGTACTTTCCGCCCAGCAACTGATACGCGGGTACGTTATAGGCTTTTCCGGCCAAATCCCACAGGGCCATCTCTACACCACAAACGCCACCAGCCGCCCGGCTTTGCCCACCAAACTGCTTTATTTGTTTAAAAATCTGTTCGACACTACAGGGGTTCTTACCCAACAGTCGGCTTTTGAGCATGAGCGCGTAGTTGGCACTGGCTCCATCACGTACCTCGCCCCAGCCTACCAGGCCCTGGTTCGTGTCGATCCGGATAATAGGACTACTGAAAGGCACTCCATTAAGAACGGCCACGCGCAAGTCGGTAATTTTCAGATCTGCCGGTTTGGAGTCGCGGGGAACTTTCTGGGTAATAAATTCCAGTTCCTGATCCACCGAATGTGGCCCCGGCTTGTTATCAAACATAAAACCAAGAGACAGCCCACCCAGACCGGCGTTGCGCAAAAAGTCACGGCGATCAGAAGAAGGAGAGCCGGAAGCGGCTAATCGGGAAAAAATGTTTTTCATGGCAAAGGGGGTTTGGGGTTACGATTACAACGGCTGGCGTGGCACGTCTTCCGTTTGTGCAACGCTGTACGAGTATAGAAATAAGCGAACGTCAGTATTTTACTCATGCTCCGTTCTTTTTGATTTGACAAATAGGGATGCCTGGTAACTGACGAATGGGGAGCTCATAATCAGACCGATAGCCTGTTCTTTGACAGAATGAGCTGGGAGGGTATTCATCTTAGGTAAGCGTATTGACCCCTTAAACCAAACCATGAAAACGCAAACACGATTTTTGTTGACTGTCCTTACCCTGGCGGGGAGCCTGGTAGCCCACGCCCAGCGGGTAGGGTCAACGCCCGACTATGTTACTGCTTTAACCGCCAACTGGAAAGGTGAGCGGCTACCGGATGGCCGCCCGAACGTTTCTGACCTGGTGCTGGACCGCCTGCAAAACTGTACACTGGAGCAAATATGGGGTTATCTGGGTAACAAAGGCTACCGAAATCAGGTGGAAAAAAACTGGATTATTCTTAAGCCCGGCGAAACTATGACGGGGCGGGTGGTAACGGCTCAGTTTATGCCCACACGTCCTGACCTTGACAGTATGGTGCGGGCAGTGGGCAAAGCCGAAGGCCGATCCCAGAAGGGGGGAATCAATATCTGGCCCATCGACATCCTGACCAAGGGTGATATTTACGTAGCCGATGGGTATGGCAAGATCAAAGATGGAACACTGATTGGCTCAAGCCTGGGTAATGCCATTTACGGCAAAACGGGAAAGGGGGTTATCTTCTACGGGTCGGTTCGGGACATGCAGGAACTGAAAGATACCAAAGGATTCAATGCCTGGGTGAAAGGCCATGACCCGTCGTACATCAAAGACATGACGCCTACCTCCATCAATGCCCCGATTCGCATTGGCGAGGTTACCGTGTTGCCCGGCGATGTGGTCTTTGCCAATGAATATGGGGTTGTTTTCATTCCGGCTCACTTGGTGGAAGGGCTGGTATCGGCCTCGGAAATGACGGGACTGCGCGATGAATTTGAGCGGGTATTACTGCAGCAGGGGAAATACCCATCCGGCGAAATTCATGGTGAATGGTCCGAAAAAATAAAGGGAGAGTTCAGAGCATGGGTGGCCAAATACCCAAAAAAGCTAGCCATTACGAGTAAAGAAATAGAAACCTATCTGGCAAAAGAAGGCCATTAATTGACGAACCCGATGAGATTCAGTGCTGCTTTTTTACTCCTTTTTTGGGTTATAGTTTACGCTAACGTTCCCTTGTCAGCGCAAACAATTCCGAAAGACGAACTGGTTTTTCTAACGTCCTACTGGAAAGGAGAACGCTTCCCGGATGGCCGCCCTAAAATTTCCGATGACCTGGTAGAGCGGGCCAAACACATTGGTATTGATGATGCCTGGACGGTTTTGAAGAATGAAGGTTACACCAATCAGTTTGAAGGTGGCTGGAAATTGATTCAGAACGATGTGCCGGTAACAGGGCGGGCTGTGACGGCGATGTTCATGCCCAGCCGACCCGATGTGGAAAAAAACATTAAAGACCGGGGAATTGCCAGACAGGGACGAAAAGGGAACACCAATACCTGGCCCATCGAAACGCTCACGAAGGGGGATGTGTACGTAGCCGACGCTTTTGGCAAAGTTGGCGGGGGTACGCTGATTGGGGCTACCCTGGGAAATGCCATTTTCAGCAAAACCGGAAACGGCGTTATTTTCGACGGGGCCGCCCGCGATTTGCAGGAGCTACAGAACATCAAAGGATTCAACGCGTTTGTGCGCGATTTCCACCCCTCTTTTCTGGAAGAAATGGTGTTGATGGGTCTCAACTCCCCCATACGCATTGGCCGTGTCATGGTGCTGCCGGGCGATTTGGTTATTGCCCAGCGGGAAGGGGTTCTTTTTGTACCGGCCCACCTGGCCGAACAGGTTGTCGGCACCGCCGAGTTCGTTACCCGCAAGGATCTGTTTGGTTTCGAGATGGTTAAATCTGGCCGCTATACAACCGGTCAGATCGACAGTCAGTGGACGGAAGAAATCAAGACGGAGTTTCTTGCCTGGTTAGGTAAGCACCCCGAAGCTGGCTCCATGACCAAAGCCGAGCTGGATAGAGTAATGAGTAAGCGAACCTGGTAATAGAGATTTCTGGGGTACAAAAAAACCTTCTTCCAAGCGGAAGAAGGTTTTTTTGTTGATGTTCCTTATGGCAGACTACTAATAAAACTTAGCCCGTTTGTCCTCTACTTTAGCTGCGTCTTTGATGGCTTCGTTGATGTATAAGCCAATCCGTGACGTGTTGTTTTGCTGAATCTGCGTCTTGTACATCGCATAGTCTGCAACGGCCGGGGCTGGCGTTATCGACGTCGTTTCCATCATCAAAACACCACCTTCGCCAACAAATGGTTTCGAGCGTTTGCCCGGCTTGAGCCCAAAGGCCTTACCCAGCGCAACCGGGTCTACACCGGCACTACGCAGGAAACCTGTTGCCAGATTAACATCTTCGGCTGTTTCCACCAACGCCCCAGAACCATACTTTTGGGCAATACTTTCCAGTGTGCCAGTGGCATTTCCCAATTTACTGGTAATCTGTTCCCCTTTCAGTTCATTACGAACTTTGGCGGTCAGCTCATTACGGTAGTCATCTACCGTTACCTTATCCTTGTCGGTTTTGTTTGTTAGTACGGCAATGACGTATTGATCACCCACTTCAAACGGTTCCGACACAGCGCCTACATCGGTTTTATCATTGAAGGCCCAGCGCACAATCTGCCGAACTTCGGTACCCGTCAGGGCATTGATTTGTGCTGCTCCTTCCGGAATACGCTCGGCGGTAGCCATAACCAGGCTCTTATCTTCCTTCACCTTCGCATCGAATTCTGCTTTCGTCTGTACATCCGAAGCAAACTGGTCCGCTTTCCGCAGGGCTTCATCCCGTGTAGTCTGACTAGGCGCAATCGTTTTACCGATGGCGGCAATGCGATACAATACGTTTGTTTTGGGTTCCGTCACTTTAATGATATGGTAGCCAAATTCTGTTTCGATCAGGCGGGGAATCAATCCTTCTGACGTAGCGCCAAACACCGCCGACTCAAAAGGCTTTACCATTTGGCCATTGTTCTTAAAATACCCAAGATCGCCACCGGCTGACCGGGAACCATCGTCGCTATTTGTTTGCGCAAGGGCCTCAAAGCTGGCACCACCCTGAATCTGTTTCAGGATACCCTCAGCCCGGCGACGGGCATCTGCTTTGGCAGAATCGGCCAGCCCTTTGGTCTGGATCAAAATATGGCTGGCACGGGCGGTGTAGTTGGTATCTTTCTTTGTGCCGCCATATTTATAGATGAAATAGGTGTTGCCTTCGCGGAAGGGACCGTAAATGCCGCCCGGTGCAAAGGTTGGAATAGCATCCTGAAGCTGCTGCGGCATCTCACCGGCGGTCAGGTAAAGAGGGACCCGAACATCACTGTTTTGCTGGGCAAAAACGGAGTCATTTTGAGCCGCTCCCAACCCACGGGCCAGCGATTTGATTTCGCTGTACAGCGTTGCACTGTCTTCTTTGGACGGAGCCACCGAAAATGTTACGTACTGAATAGACCGGCTATCCGTGCCAGGGTACTCATCCTTATGTTTATCAAGGTAAGTCTGCAACTGTGAATCGGTCACTTTTACGGTCGTATCGTTGATCGCGTAGTAGGGAACGAACAAAAATTTCACATTAGCCCTGGCATTCTGCGCCTGATATTCTTTCTGGGCTTCGGCCGTTGTGGCGAACACCGACATGGTCATCAACCCTTCGTACTTTTCGCGCAGGCGGTTCGATTTTAAATTATCTTCGAAACTAGCCCAGGCTGCCTGCTGCTGAAGCGGCAGATTTTTCAGCCCTTTGAGGTAGCTGATAATGGAGCTTTTATCGAAAACGCCGGTTTGTGGATTGGTAAACGCCTGCCGAACGGTAGGGCTTATGTTGTTTCCCTGCACCATGTCGACCAGTTCTTCGGGCGATACTGTAAGGCCCAGCTTGTCGAACTGTTTCTGATAGGCAATCTCGAACAGCATCTGATTCCAGGCTTGCTCCCGAATCTGACCCATTTCCTGCTCGGCTGGAGCACGGCCAGTCTGCTGTTCGTACTGCGCCCGAATTTCGTCTACTTTTGCATTGAAATCCTGGTAGTCAATGGATTGGCCGTCAATTACACCAACTTCCTGCTGGTTTCCACCAAACAGCCGACTACGGCCACCGAGCAAATCACCTCCTACAATGAACAGAAGTAAACTGACAGCAATGACGCCGACGGCTAACCCTGAACGTTCTCTAATCTTATTAATGACAGACATTTCGCTTTTAACAGTCAATTTAGCCCGCAAAATAACAATTTTCCTTCGTGCAATACAAGAGAAAAGTCGTTTCGTAACGGGTGGTTGTGGGTACGTCGGCTTACGAAGGGTATCCGAATCAGGTAGTTTTGTACTGGTATAGTAGCCTGTGATGCCCCAGGAGAATACGAGCGGGTAGTAGCCGCAGCCTACTGACTAATTTCCTGGGTGATTGTGCTGCTCAGACGAAGGAGTTCAATTTCGGCTGCCTTCGCATTATACTCGGCCTCAATCAGGCGGGTTTGGGCATCGATGGCGTTACGCTGTACGTTACGAAATTCGACAAAGGTCGAGTTCCCAATGCGGTATCGGTCATACGCAATATCGACGTTCTGGTTGGCCAGCAGGTTATTCTGAACCTCTAAATTGAGTAGTTTCAAGCTGTTCTGGTAAATCTGATACGTTTGCGCCATGGCCGATTGAAGCTGTAATCGCTGATCATTTTCCTGATTCTGGGCTATAATGGTATTGACACGGGCATTCTGAACCTGGCGTTTAAGGTTAAAGCCGTTGAAAATTGGAATGGTAGCCTGAATCAGGTAGGTAGGCCCTCCTGCCCGACCCGATCGGATACCAAAGCCCCCCTGGTTATCAATAAACTGATAGTTATACCCCGTCTGAGCCGTAACGAGCGGCAACAGTTGCGCGTTGGCCAGTTCTACGTTCAGGTTGGCAACGGTACGGTTCAGTACAGCCGCAGCCAGTTGTGGGTTATTCGAACTCAGCGATTGCTGAAGCGGGGCCAGTTGAAGATTTGGCTGGGCGATGATGGTATCGCGAACAGAAAAATCGGTTTGAGGGTCGCGCACCAGCAACGTGTTCAGGATCGTCTTGGCATTCCGCAATGCCTGATCCTGCGAGAGTAAAGCCGCACTGTCTGTATTGTAGTCGACCTGTGCGCTCAGAAAATCTACTTTTGAGCGGGTCCCAACTTCATAATTGGCCCGCGCCAGTTCAAGCCGTTCCCGCGAAATATCGAGTGCCTGACTAAAGGCAATAAACCGTTGTACCTGCCGAACAACATCATAATAACTGGTAGCCACCTGCGCCATTGTAGCCTCTACATTAGCACGGGTATTTACCGTGCTTATCTGAAGAAACTGCTGTAACTGCGTATAAAGCGACCGGCGGGCGTACCCATTAAAGACGGTATATGTTACATTAACGCCTACATTACTGGTGCGGTTAAAAGCCCCATACACCTGCAACGGAGGCCGGGTTGCGTCCAGATACGTTTGCCGGAGGTTTTGCAGACTACCATTTGAATTCAGGTTGCCGGTTATCGTCGGCAGATAACCAGCGTTCCCCTTTGTATAGTTATTCCGGGCAATATCCTCCTGCGAGCGATTAATCTGAACCTGGTAGTTTTTCTCGACGGACTGACCAACAGCCTGTTGTAGTGTTAGTAGCTCCCCCGCCTGAGGCAGGGTGGCTATGGTATACGTTCGTTGTTGAGCACGTTGAATCGCGTTAGGCGTTTGTTGAGATAAAGCGGGGAATGACAAAAAGATAAAAAGAATCCAACTGCTGCGTTTCATTGAATTGAGGTTAACAAGGACAATTAGTACAAAAATACGAGAAACTGCCATTAGCTGGTGTCTAATCAACTTTCACTTATCTTGCATACTTTCTCTTTTAATCTGTATGAAACGACTTTTTCTGCTGCTTTCTACTCTATCAACGCTTCTGGCTGGCTGTTCTTTCAAAGAAAAAGCAGACTTGCTGGTAACGAACACGCGTGTTTATACGGCTGATTCAAGTTTCTCTACGGCCAATGCGTTTGTCATTAAAGAAGGCAAATTCCTGGCGGTAGGCTCGGCCAGTGCGCTGGCCGAGAAATATGACCCTGTCAGCACAGTTGACCTGGCGGGAAAACCGGTTTACCCTGGCTTTTATGACCCGCATTCCCACTTCCTGGGGCTGGGTCAGGTGCTTGACCAGGCCGACCTGGTGGGGGCTGCATCGTATGACGAAGTAATTGAGCGACTGAAAACATTTCATACCGCTCACCCCGATGTGATGTGGCTCACAGGACGGGGCTGGGACCAGAACGACTGGCCCGAACAGGTATTCCCGACAAAAGAAAAACTAGACGAGGCTTTCCCGACTATTCCCGTCGCACTTATGCGCGTAGATGGTCATGCCCTGCTGGTTAATTCAAAAGCATTACGCCTGGCGCAGGTAACGGCGGGGTCGAAGCTGGCGGGAGGTGAGGTCGTGCTCGACAACGGTCAGCCAACGGGCGTACTGGTCGACAATGCCATGCAACTTATCAAGCGGGTAATCCCCCAGCCCACCCTGGCCGACAAAGCCCGGATGTTGCTGAATGCGCAAAAAGCCTGCGTGGCACTGGGGCTAACAACGGTTTCTGATGCGGGAATCAGCCCGGACGAGATCAAGCTGATCGACAGCCTGCACAAGGCGCATACGCTTAAAATTCGCGATTATGCCATGATTAGTCTGGGCGAACCCAATCTGGACTATTTTCTGAAGCGGGGCCCTTTTCAAACCGAACGACTAACGGTCCGTTCGTTCAAACTTTACGCCGATGGTGCTCTTGGTTCGCGGGGTGCCTGCCTGCGTCGACCCTATAGCGACCGGCCCGAAACAACTGGCTTTCTGCTCCTCAGCCCGGATGAACTGGAGCGCGTAACGAAGCTTCTGTATGCCTCCAATTTCCAGGCCAATACGCATTGCATCGGCGATTCGGCGAACCACCTGATGCTCAACTTATACGGCAAACTACTCAAGGGGAAAAACGACCGGCGGTGGCGGATTGAACACGCGCAGGTCGTATCGCCGGAGGATATCTGGTCGTTTGGGCGCTATTCGATCATTCCGTCCGTACAGCCCACGCATGCTACGTCAGATATGTACTGGGCTACCGATCGGTTGGGGCCAATTCGGGTAAAAGGAGCATACGCGTTTAAGGATTTGATGAATCAGAATGGCATGATTGCGTTCGGCAGCGATTTCCCGGTGGAGGCCGTCAACCCATTGTTTGGCTTTCATGCAGCTGTAGCCCGTCAGGACGCTAAAAACTTTCCACCGGGAGGATTCCAGATGGAGAACGCCGTCGACCGCAAATCGGCTCTGCTGGCCATGACCCGATGGGCCGCTTATGCCTGTTTTGAGGACCAGTTGCGCGGTAGCATCGCCCCCGGCAAACAGGCTGACTTTGTGATTCTTGACCGCGATATTATGTTCGTGCCAAACAACCAGCTTCGCCAGACGAAAGTACTGCAAACCTGGATTGGTGGTGAGCGGGTGTATTGAACTTATTGACCAGCTAATGCAACAAAATTAACCGGTGCGTTAACGATACTAAAACCATCAATCCAGGTTCAGTGGGGTCGTTGGCCCCGCTGAATACGGGTTAATTCATCCAGCAGATAATCCAGTCCATTCAGTCTGATTTCGTACATGGTCTGCAACAGCATCCCCAGCTTACCCGCCGGAAAGCCCTTCTGTACGAACCACTCCAGATACGAAATGGGTAACGCCCGGATAAGTTTGTCCTTGTACTTGCCAAAAGGCATTTTGTAGGTCAGCAATTCCTTCAGTAGTTCGGGATTTCCGAAAGCTGGTTCTCCAGTCATATTTTTTATTTTTAACATTCATGCCACGGCCGGTTCGAGCAGTCGGATAGTGCCCGCGGTGGCATCAATTTCCGCGTCGATACCTAGTGGTACGGTAAATTTATCGCGAATGTGGCCAATCATGGCACCGGTAAAGGCAGGTTTGTTTAAGGGAATGATATGTTCGGTCAGTATATCGTCCAGAGTCAATGAGCCGTAGCCACCGCCTTTTGGTTCGCAATCGGTACACTTACCAAATACAAANCCCGCCAATTGATTCAGGATGCCGGCCAGTTTGAGCTGGGTCAGCATCCGGTCCACGCGATACGGTTCCTCGTGCGTATCTTCAATAAACAGGATGGCATTCTGCCAGTTGGGGAGGTAAGGAGAACCAATCAGGTGACTCAGTACGGTGAGGTTACCGCCCACCAGCCTGCCCCGCGCTAGACCCGGCTTGAGGGTGGTGATTCGGTCCTGTACCTGTGCCAAATTATCACCTTTTTCTGTTGGGTTTTGCATGGTTACGGCTTCGCCTTCGATAAGGACTCGTCGGAGCCAGTCCACCGTATAGGCATTGAAGGTAGCCGATCCAACCGGCCCATGCATGGTTACCAGACCGGTTTTGGCGTATATAGCCAGTAGTAAAGCTGTAATGTCGCTGTAGCCAATCAGGATTTTTGGATTGCGCCGAATCAGGTCGTAATCAAGCAGGGGCAACAGGCGGGCGCAGCCCCAGCCGCCGTGAATTGCCATGACTGCTTTCACACTTTTATCGTCGAAAAAGGCGTGCAGGTCGGCGGCCCTGTCGGCATCTCGCCCGGCCAGATAGCCGTAGCGGTCGTACACGTGCGGCCCTATTTTCGTTTTGAAACCCAGTGCCAGCAGCGATTCCTGCGCAATGGCTACCGTTTGTGGGTCATAAGCCGGAGCAGCCGGACAGAATAATCCAACGGTGTCGCCGGGGCGCAGGCGTTCCGGTTTGACGAGGGCGACGGGCGGTTGCTGATGGGTAGTCAGCGAGAGAAACGGAACTACGCTGGCAGCCTGTAAAAATGAACGACGGGATGGCATGGGTAAACGTGATGTCAGTGGCAGAAATATACTGGAAAGCAACGTATCGGCCAAGCCAGCGCACTCGCTTCGACTGATCATACCTTTTATTTTGATTAAGAATGGGCTACTTTCGGGACTATATACCTGGATTTCCGTTCAGAAATCGGCTTGCAAATCCATGTGTAACACCCCAACCAATCTATAATTATGCTAATTAAATCACATCTACAGTTCATCGCTGCCTTTGCAGGCATGCTCTGGGTTTTTTCGGCTGCTGAAGCCGCTGCCCCGCTCACGACAATTACCCAGATGACGACCGATTGGCAACGGGCCAAAGAATATACGAAAGAGTATCTGGATACGATGCCCGAAGATGGTGTTAACTACAAGCCAACCCCTGAAATTCGCTCATTTGCCGAACAGATGCTCCACCTGGCTTCTGCCAATTACGGCTTTGGTGCAACCGCCAGTGGCAAAGCCAACCCCATGCAGGGAAAGAAAATGGAAGAAATGGCTGACCTTAAAACCAAAGAGGCACTAACGAAAGCCATAATGGACAGCTACGATTTCATGCTGGATGCGGTGAAAGGTATGACCGATGCAAAACTGGCCGAAACCGTAAAAATGGGGCCGCGCGAGATGACGCGGGAGGTCGTACTGGCGAAAGCCTTCGAACACCAGACCCACCACCGGGGACAGTGTACCATCTATATTCGGATGAAAGGAGTTAAGCCGCCGAATGAGAAATTGTTTTAGCGCACAGAGACAATCGCTGACATACAGGTTGTCTTTGGCTGGAAACAGACTAACCAAAAGGTGTGTAGAATAAATTTTAGCGAACAAAAATGTACCCATTGCTGGTTATTTTTCCCTGATTTGTACTTTCATGGCACGATTTGTCGTAGCCGTATGACAGTCTGAAATGCGCTATATTCCCCTATGATGGACGAAACGAAGCCATTGGCTGCTAACCTTAATCACCAGCTTGATATTGACTTTGCCCTGCAGGCCGCCGGACTCGGTACCTGGGACCTGGACCCCATTACCCAACTGGTTCACTGGGATGACCGCTGCCGCGAACTCTTTGGGCTGACCAAAGAAAATCAGCTACCCTACCAACGGGCTATTAACTATATTCATCTCGACGATGTGAGCCGGGTCGAAGCAGCCGTGCAGTGGGCTATGGACCCTCAATCGGGTGGTATGTTCGACGTTACTTTCCGCACTATTGCGGCCGACAGTCGAAAACTACGCTGGGTTCGGTCCATGGGTAAAAGTTATTTTACCGAATCAGGTGTTGTGTACCGCTTTGCGGGCGTAGCGCAGGACGTAACGAAGGATATGCTGGCGCAGGATAAAACTGACTTGCTTGAGGCCGTGTTCGACGGTACGTCGGCGGGTATCAGTGTGCTGACCAGCGTTCGAAATGAACAGGGTACGATAACTGATTTTGCCTATCAGTTGGCTAACCGCGTCACGAAACAGTTTACTACTCCCCTTGAACTGGCTGGGCAGCTTTACTCGTCCCTTCATCCGGCATACCGGCAGGCTGGTATTTTCGACGATTTTGTGCAGGTGGTGGAAACGGGACAGCCTATTGAGTGCGACCGGCACTACACAGGCGAGGGACTCGACAACTGGTACGCCACTGTAACCGTCCGGTACAACGACGGGGTAGTATTCACGTTTCGGGATATTACCGCTGAGCGTACTGCCCGGCAACAGATTAAAGCCAGTGAGCAGCAACTACGTAGTTTGGTAGAAAGTGCCCCCTTTCCCATTGGCGTGTACGCTGGCCGGGAGATGCGCATCCTGCTTGCCAACCAGTCTATCCTAGACATTTGGGAGAAGGGTAACGACGTGATTGGTAAACGGTTTTCGGACATTTTGCCGGAACTGGAAAATCAGCAAATCTTCGCTCAGTTAGATCGTGTTTATACAACCGGTACACCTTTCCATGCCCATAGTCAGCGTGTAGAGTTAGTGGTGGATGGAAAGATACGTCCGTACTACTTCAACTACAGTTTTACCCCGCTGGTTGATGCGCAGGGTCAGGTATACGGGGTGATGAATACCGCAGCCGATGTTACCGACCTGGCACTGGCCAAGCAGCAGATTGAAGAAAGCGAAAATCGCTTCCGCACCTTAGCTAACTCGATTGACCAACTGGCTTGGATTGCCAATGCCGATGGGTGGATTCACTGGTACAATGAGCGTTGGTACGAGTACACGGGTACCAACCTGGAACAGATGCAGGGCTGGGGTTGGCAGTTGGTACACCATCCTGACCATCAGGATAGGGTCGTTAGCTTTATCAGGGAGGCCTGGGGGCGGGACCAGCCATTCGAACTGACCTTTCCCCTGCGGGATAAGGCGGGTAACTACCGGTGGTTTCTAACCAGGGTTTATCCCGTTAAAGATGAGCAGGGACAGATTATCCAGTGGGTGGGTACCAACACCGACATCGATGAGCAGAAGACGATGGCCGAGCGACTGGAGCAACTCGTAGCCGAGCGCACCCAACAGTTGGAGGCATCCATTCAGGGACTCGAACGGTCCAACAGAAACCTTGAGCAATTTGCCTACGTGGCCAGCCACGATTTGCAGGAGCCGTTGCGCAAGATTCAGTCCTTCGGCGATATGCTCAAAAACCAGTATGCCGATTCATTGGATGAAGGGGTCGATTACCTGAACCGGATGCAGTCAGCCGCCAGTCGGATGTCTACGCTCATCAACGATTTACTGAGTTACTCACGGATTTCGACCCGGCAGGATGCCAGCGTACCCGTACAACTGGGTGAGGTAGTGGAAATGGTACTGAACAACCTGGAAGTAGCCATCGGCGAAACGTCAGCTCAGATAATCGTGGAATCGCTGCCTTCCATCCAGGGCGATGCCAGTCAGTTAAGCCAGTTGTTTCAGAACCTGCTGAGTAACGCGCTGAAATTTCGGCGGGATGGCGTAATTCCCATCATTCGGGTTAGTTGCCTGCGGGTCAAGGCAGCCGATTTGCCCTCATCGGTTAGGCCTGTGGAGATAGCTGATCTGTATTATTGCATTGACGTAAGCGACAATGGCATCGGCTTCGATGATAAATACGCAGACCGCATTTTCGGCGTTTTTCATCGTCTTCACAGTAGAAATCAGTATCCCGGCACAGGCATTGGCTTAGCTATCTGCGAGAAAGTAGCGGCCAATCATGGCGGAGGTATCACCGCCAGCAGCCAACCCGGACAAGGAGCCCGATTCATGGTCTATCTGCCAACAATGTCCGATTAATGCATCGGGCCGGGCCACCCGCTACTGGATAGCGTTACGCAATTGATGCTCCGGGGCAGGGCGTACAAACATTCCGTTCACGGAGGATGTTGGTATGTCAACGCAATAACTTGCGGTATTCCTGACCTACCACTACAGTTTACGTACGATGATTCGATTTTTAACGGGCCTGGCAACAGTGCTGCTGATGGCGCAGTGCCAGCAATCAAAACCAAAGGCACCCAAGGCGGAGGGATTCGATCCGCCTATTCCACCAACGCTTTCCTACGTTGCCGGGCCAGTTACGTTTCCACTGCAGGTATTGAAAGATAAAATTAATCAGGCACTCGACCCCGTGCTGATTGGTAAGGAAACGTCGGATGGTAAAGTAAAAGGCATCGTTTCGTTTCGGGTCAAACGCCTGGGCCCCGTTCGGGTTCAGTACGTCGACCAGCAGGTGGTGATGTCGGCACCCCTGCAAATGTGGTTAACGAAACCGTTCAGCAAAGACACGACCCCGCCCGATAAACCATTTTGTGCGATGGAGGTGAATTTCAGGACACCGGTCAGCGTAACATCCAACTGGCGGATAGCCAGCCACACCACGTTTTCGGACTATAAGTGGCTCAGCAAGCCTGAGGTGCATTTGCTGGGTGCCAATATTTCGCTAACCAACATTGCCCAGAAGATTCTGGATAAGCACAAAACAGATATTGAGCAGGCTATAGATTCTGCGGTTCATGAAAAACTGCGGCTGGACCAGATGGTGGAACCCACCTGGCGCGACTTGCAGAAACCCATGCTTATCGATAAAAAATACGGACTCTGGCTGATACCAAACCCAGTTAGTGTGACCGCGGGTAAGGTAGGGGGCGACAGGGAGCAGCTAATAGTGCCCCTCCGTATTGCTTTCGAGACATCGACAAAGCTAAAGCCGGAAACACCGGAGTACACCAAAACACCGCTGCCTTCATTGCAGAAACGGGAACAGGTTTCGCTCGTATCCGACCTGCACCTGATGAGCTTTATTCCGTATGCCGATATCAACCGTATGCTGGCCATAACGATCAATAAGCAGGATAAAAAGCTGGCAATGGGTAGCCTGACACTCAAAAGCGCGTCGGTATACGGCGGGCAGCATGCACTGATCGTGAAGGCCGATGTGAAAGGGCTCTTTAACGGTACGGTATACCTGAGAGGCAGGCCCGTGTTTGATACGTTGACCAATACGCTGAAGGTAGATAGTCTGGACTTTGACGGAGAATCCGGCAGTATACTGTCAAAAAAAGCCGGTACACTGTGGCACGATAGTCTCCGCAAGCTACTGGAGGAATTGATAACCATTAAACTGGGCGACGATATTGCCGATTTGCCTCAAAAAATAAACGAAGCGTTTGAGAAAGGACCCGGTAAAAAAACGGATATGGGCATCAGCACCTTCCGGTTCGTACCGCAGAAAATTGCCATCCGGCCTGACGGTATTCAAGCACTCATCCACGTAAAATCGACCGTTGCCTTACGGGTTGATACGTTGTAATGACGAAGCCTGAATAGCTTCAATCTATAGCTAAACCGAAAACAACTAGCCAATGATTTTTTTAGTGAGTGTACTCGCACTGATAGCCGGCTGGCTTGGCTGGCGGTACTGGCAGCGCAAAGTGCGGTATGCCCAGCCGCTGCCCGTTATGTATCCCCGGCTATTGCAGGAACACGTTGCCTACTACCAGTCGTTGAGTGACGATAGAAAAAGACTGTTCGAGGAACGGGTGAACCGCTTTCTGCACGATGTCCGTATCGAAGGGGTTGAAACCACCGTAGATGATGTCGATAAGGTGCTGGTTGCCAGCAGTGCCATTATTCCGATTTTTGGCTTCGACGACTGGTATTATCCACTCACTAACGTGTTGCTTTATGAGGGTAGTTTTAACAAAGACTACCAGACCACCGGCGAAGGACGTAACATACTGGGCATGGTAGGCGAGGGGGGGGCGTTGCAGAGTACCATGGTGCTGTCCAAACCCGCGTTGCACGAAGGCTTTGCCAACGATACCAGCAAAGGCAATACCGGTATTCACGAATTTGTTCACCTGCTCGACAAAGCCGACGGGGCCACGGACGGCTTACCGGAACACCTGATGGTACATGACCACATCAAACCCTGGCTGCAACTGATTCACCAGACTATTCGGGAAATTAAGGCTAACCAGTCTGACATTAACCCGTATGGCATCACCAACGAAGCCGAGTTCTTTGCGGTAGTGTCGGAGTATTTCTTCAAACGACCGGATTTATTGCAGGAAAAGCACCCGGAACTGTTTGCCCGGCTGGAAGAGATTTTCCGGCAGAATCCAATAAAAGCGGACAGGGAACTGTGAAACAGGTCGTAAATTGCGCCTGGTCAGAACTTACAACCATGCAAAAAACGCTACTCTTTTACCTGCTCCTTGCTTCATCCGCAGCCATTGCTCAAACTCAATCGAATAGCCTGAAAGTCAACCAGCAACGGATTGAAGGCCGACTACTGGAACTGGCAAAATTTGGGGCACAGCCCGGCGGGGCATCCCGCGTGGGGTATAGCAAAGCCGATCAGGAAGGCCGCATCTACTTTATCGGGTTGATGAAAAAAGCCGGACTCGACGTAAGTATTGACTTCGCGGGCAATATCGTTGGGCGACGAAAAGGTAAAAATCCGGCCCTGAAACCCATCGGTTTTGGGTCTCACATCGACACGGTACCGAATGGGGGTAATTACGACGGCACTGTTGGCTCCGTGAGCGGACTGGAACTGGTTGACGTTCTTAACGAAAATAACATCGTGACCGAACACCCGCTCGAACTGCTCATTTTTGCCAATGAAGAAGGCGGCACCATTGGCAGCGGGGCTATGATCGGCAAAATTACGCCAGCTGCGCTGAAAGCGGTAACCCAGAGTGGCCTGACAATGGCCGACGGTATCCGGGCCATTGGCGGCAATCCCGACAGCCTGAGTAAAATGGTTCGTAAGAAAGGGGACTTAGCCGCTTTTGTTGAGCTGCACATCGAGCAGGGGGGGATTCTGGAGAAGGAAAACCTGCAAATTGGCGTGGTGGAAGGCATTGTGGGTATTGAAGACTGGGAGGTAACGATTCAGGGTACGCCTAACCACGCTGGTACCACGCCCATGAACAACCGGCACGACGCCATGCTGGCAGCCGCCAAACTAACCGTGGCCATCAACGAAGTGATTACGAGTCATGAAGGTCGGCAGGTGGGTACGGTGGGTAAAATTGCTGTAGAACCGGGCGCGTACAACGTCATTCCTGGTAAAGTAGTGCTGGGCATGGAAATCCGGGATTTGTCGTACGATACCATATGGAGCCTGTTTCGCGAAGTAGAAAACAGGGCAAAGGAAATTGCCAGAGCCTCCGGTACGACCATTACATTCCGCCAGCCATTAACACCGGTAACCCCCGCCCTTACGGCCAAACCGATTCAGGATAAAATCATTCAGGCTACCAAATCGTTGGACTTTTCGTACCGGACCATGCAAAGTGGTGCCGGGCATGATTCGCAGGAAGTGTCCCACATTACACCGGTGGGTATGATTTTTATTCCCAGCGTGGGCGGCATCAGTCATTCCCCCAAAGAATTCTCGAAAGGAGTGGACATTGCCAACGGCGCTACTGTATTGCTGCAAACGGTACTGGCTCTGGACCGGGAGTAAACACAGAAAATGCCATTCCTTTAGAAAAAATCGAAACCCTGAGCAGTAGACATGCTGTGTCAAAGTAGGTCGGAGGGGTCGAGCAGATGGGTTTTGATGGCGAACAGAACCAGTCCGGCGGTGTTGCGGGCACCTGTTTTTTCGAGTAGGTTAGCCCGGTGCCCGTCTACGGTGCGGATACTCAGGCACAACCGTTCGGCAATTTCGGGGGCGGTAAGTTGTTTGCAAATGAGATCGAGCACTTCTGTTTCGCGGGCGGTGAGCGTAGCCGGGAGGTCTTCGGTAAGCAGTCGGCGGGGCTTTTTTACCAGCATCCGATTTCGCATCGCTGTCAGAAACGCTTCGTTAAAATAAAAGCCTTTCTCCACGACCGCCCGAATCGCCCGTTCTACTTCCAGCGGCTCCACATTCTTGAACAGATAGGCATTCACGCCCAGGTCCATCAGGTGCGTTACGAAGCGGTCTTCGCCGTACACCGACAGGATAATAATCTTTAGGTTGGAGTAGGATTTGTGGATGAGCTTGGTGGTTTCAACGCCATTCAATTCGGGCATCGACAGGTCCAGCAGTACCACATCGGGTCTGGGATTAGCTGTGGCGAGGGCATCGAGCAGCATCCGTCCATTGTCGGCTTCGAGGGTGATCTGGAGTCCCTCAAAGCCATTTACAATAGCCATCATACCCTTGCGGAATAGTACCTGATCGTCGGCGATGGCTACTCGGATGGGAGGCATACTATCGGTTAGTTAGTGGAATCTGGATGGTAACGCGCAACCCCTGCCCCGGCTGGGTATCGAAAACGGCAACCCCGTTGAGCATCTGAGCGCGGGTTTCAATGTTTTTGAGACCAAAGCTGCGTTTTTGCCACGCCTGCTCATAGTCGAATCCTTTGCCGTTATCGGCATAGTGCAGCACCAGCGCATCGGCAGTTTGATGCAGGCTCAGGTCAATCGTGGTGGCTTCGGCATGTTTGAGGGCGTTGTTGAGAAGCTCCTGCGCCAGTCGGTACACAATCAGGTTCGTGCGGCCGGACAATACAATTTCATCATTCATAACCAAATCCACCGTTACATCGGCCAGGGTCATGGTATTTTCGCACAGCCCTTCGAGAGCGTAAACCAGTCCGAGTTCGTCCAGCCCCTGGGGCAGCAGATCATTGGAAATGCGCCGGACACTGTCGATGGTGTGGTCGATAACCCCTTTAAACGTAGTAGTCAGGCTGCTGGCTTCGGCAGCAGGCAGATTCTTTTGCGATAGCTGCCCGATTAGCAGCCGCATAGCCGACAGGGCAGCTCCCACCTCGTCGTGCAGGTCGCGGGCTACCCGTTTACGCTCGTCCTCAACGGCATCGAGCGTCCGGTAAATGACATCCTGTTGATAGCTTAGTTCCATTTCTTTAACGATCAGGGCCTGATCAGCAAGCCGTTTTTGGTAAAAAATCAGAAATCCAACGATGCCTACTACCAGCAGCGAAAGAGCCAGTGCACCACCAAAAACCAGTACGTATATATCTATCGAAGTCGCGGACTGAGCCATAAACCAATGCTAATCAACAGGTGCATCACGACCATCAGGAGTGCATGAAGACCGAAAACTGTTAAGATAAGCGTTCGATTCGAGTTGGTCAGCAGAATATTACTCAGAATTAGAAAAAAAAGACTTCCCGCAAAATAGAGGAGAAAACCTGTATTGATCCAGAATACAGGATGCCTGTCGATTCGTTTGGCGGTCAGTTCGGTCAGCATTTTATAGAAACACAACAACGCCAGGGCTATCACGAGCAGGCCCTCCAGTCCACGGGCGTAGGTGTTATAGCCCGTGAGGGGCTGAAGAAACGCACTGTTCAGAATCGCCAGCGTAGTAAACCCAATCATGAGGCCCGGTACCAGAAGCCGGGGATAGAAACGGCTGAAGAATGCCCGGTAAAACAGCGCAATAATATTGAACTCCACAATCGTATAAAAGTGAAGTATATACAGGTTCGGAACCTTCAGCACCCGTGCCGTTATATAGGAGGTGGCTTCGCCGAGTACGGCCAGTCCTACAAACAGGGCCACATACCGGAGGTAATCCGTCAGGTAACGCCAGCGAAAAAGGACGACAGCCAATGACAGGAGTAGAAACCACGAGCCGTTTTTGCCAATCCAGAGAAAAAAATCCTGCATTCCTGTGTGTGTCTATGCTCGTTGGATATGACTGGCACCTGATTACTTATACTCATCGTACTTGTTGTCGGGTCTTATAAACAGGGGACTATCGGGGTCGCAATAGGGAGGGCATCCCTGCGAAAAGTCGAAGACGTCGTATGTCTTTTCCACCGCATTTTCGCCAGTTCCGATAACCACTTTTCCAACAAGGTCGATAATCTCGTCAGGATTAGGCGCATCGGGATGAATATCGTGCTGGTAAGCAGCCGATACCAGCAGCAGGCATGGATGCAGCCGGTCTGCGTCGTTCGGTACTTCTTTCCGGCCCAGATATAACCGTATGAACTCGGTATCGCGCTGAGCCAGTAGCTCAACGAAATCTTCCCGGCGAACCACAAAGGCCCGCATGTCGGTTGGCTTGACGGGTTTGTCAGGATCTGCATCTATCCAGTTGGTAATGCGTTCCTGGGCCACTTCCAGCGGAACGGAAAATGGCTCCCAGCCTATAGTTTTTTCATCAGAGACCATAGTATTAGTAATAGTTTTACAGTGAATGGCACAAATTAAGCCAATTGAATAAGAAGGGATACCCGTATAAATACCCGTTTTCGTGATCCCGTAGTTTTGCTGCTTCTGAATTGCCGTCACCCCCCCACCTTTGCAGAGAACATTCCTCTTTTTTAGTTCAGTTTGAGTCACGCATATCCATACTAACGCCTTCCCTGCTGACGCCTGCCCGGTGGTGAAAGCCACCGGGCAGATGCGTCGGTACTCGTTAACAAAATAGCCAAAACCCTGTGCTATGATGCTCTCTTTGCCCCAACGGATTTCCAGTCGGCAGTCAGATACAATCGGGTACAAAACGGTTGTAATCGCTTTTGTTCCCGGTTCGGTCGCTTCTCCCGTTAGCCAACTGTGGGAGGATGAACAGACGTCTCCTGTCGATGAGCTGACCAGCCAGACGGGTTTTTCTTACGGACATGCTTTTCTCGAACGTTTGTCGACCACTGTTAATACGCATCTGGATGATCCTTCCTTCAGTGTCGAGCAACTAGCCAGGGCCAGTAACATGAGTCGTACGCAGCTATACCGCAAATTAAAGGCCGTTACCCACACGACTGCAACGCTGTTTATCCGGGATATCCGGTTGGCGCGGGCCGCCGAATTACTGGCAGGCGGACTGGTGAATGTGACCCAGGTTGCCTACTCGGTCGGCTTCGGGCACCTGTCTTACTTTGCGCGTGTGTTTCATGAACGATACGGCGTATTGCCATCGCAGTATAGTAAGCTGATTACATAGCTGTAAATGCCCGTTTGATATAGACAAAAGCCTGTTAATCCAGGCTTTTTTGTTGTTAGCCGGGTTTATACGAAGGCAGGTGAATGTGTAGATAATACTGTTTTTTGTTAACTAAGCTTGACTTTAGCTGTTTGGAAAACACGAAATGCTTTTCACAGGCCATAGAACACGATTGAGCTATCTATTTTTGAACATCAGCTTGAAAAATCAGATGTTCAAAAATACAATCAGGCTCTATTTCTGCTTAAACAGGCCAATTTAAGGCTTTTCTAAAAGGCTAAAGTCAAGCTAAGAGTATACCTATTATTTTTATACAGTATAAGAAATTTTGTTTTTTACCACTTAAGATGTATTTTTTTTATGAAAATGCAACGAGAGTGTTACTATATGCAACGAGAGTGCTAGCGGTTGAATTAATTGGGGGCGTACTTGCCATCGTATTCACAACAACGAAAACGCAAAGGGTTTTCAGTTCACCACGCATCACCTGAAGACGGTTTTGCCAGTGACTCAAATCCAGTCTATTAGTCAGGGCATTCGTGACGTGAATATGCAGTTTCTTTTTTTTAATCCTTTTTCAAAAAGTCAAACTCATGATCAAAACCGCCACGGCACATTCGCCACCCACAACAGGCTTTTCAGGTGAAGAGCACCTGTAAGGCATAGACCTGCCCGTTTTGGGCAAATGCATTATCCTCATAACCAAAAATTCATCTCTTATTTTCTCTTTCATGGAAACTACTCAAACAATATCCAAAGAAACAATTGGTGCTGATCTTCGCGCCAACCTGCAGGGTGCCCTGCAACCCGCAGCTATCGACAGTGCCGTAGAGAGCCTGGTGGCCACCACTAACAGCTATCCGGCTAAAGGCAGCGTAGCGAGTATGGTTTTCTATCTGCAATTCCAGGTAGCGGTCACGGGTGGAAAAACGTTCAACGGTAAAGCCGGTGGTGTTTCGTCGCCCGGGGGTGGTGCGCTTTTCGGTGACATTTATACGGACGATATCAATCGGCTTTACAGTAGTACGGTTAGTTTCCAGTTCAATGCTACACCGATATACACGAACTTGAACTTCTTCGACGCTCAGCACAACTTCCTTGGCAGCTTCCAGTCGGGCAGCGTCTCGACGGTGTTGGGAACGGGTGGAGGTACCGGTTCCTGGTCGTAACATGAAAAATTGGTTTAAGTAATCATACGGAACGAACCTGCCAGATTCCGGAAAGCTGACAGGTTCGTTCTATATCGACCTGTAATTGGGACGAGTCAGTCACTGCCCTTCCACTACTATGCGTTGTCTTATGATTATTTGTGGATTGGTAATAAATAAGCGCACCAGCAAATGAGTAGAAAAATAGGTTACTCATAAGTGCGTTTCGGAATATCAGAGATTATCAGTCTGCTTCTTTTTATATCTATTCTCTTCTAAAAAACCATTCTTGTTATGGACGTTTACATTGGCATGATTGGCCTCTTTGGCTTCAATTTTGCCCCACGCGGCTGGATGTTCTGCAACGGTCAACTGCTGTCTATTGCCCAGAACCAGGCCCTGTTTTCGCTCATCGGCACCACCTACGGGGGCGACGGTGTCACCACTTTTGCCTTACCCGATTTGCGGGGCCGCGTACCCAACGGTCAGGGAAGTGGGCCGGGCCTAAGCAATTACCAGATGGGGCAGGCAGCGGGTTCGGAGCAGGTTACGCTGCTTCAGACGCAGATGCCCCAGCACAACCACCTGATGGAGGTCTCGGATCAGCCAGCCAGCCAAAGTTCGCCAGCCAACCATATCCTGGCCGTACCAGGTGTTAACGGGGAGCCTCTATCTGCCTACGGAACAAGCCCGGATGCCGTAGCTGATCCGCGATCAATCGGTATGGCGGGTAGTAATCAGCCGCACCAGAATATGCAACCATATCTGACAATGAATTACTGCATTGCCGTAGAGGGGATTTTTCCATCCCGGAATTAATCTGTTTCCTGTTAATTTTCCCGGTCTGTGTCCGCACAGACCGGGTATTTTTGATTGACCTCACGATAACCCCTCTTTCATTATGTCGAAGCACTACTTCACGTCAATAGCACTGAAACCGATTGGTTTCCTAACCCTGTTCATACTTCTGAGCGGAGGTATTTTTGCTAAAACACACGACCCGCCGAAAAAATCGGCACGAACAGGAAGTGTGCTGGCAGCCGTTTCATATAGTGTACAGGCTGACCCATTTCCGGCGCTGACATCAGCAACCCGGCGCATTTTCTTTGATGCCGACAACGATGGAGACATTGATATGCTCTACCAAACGGGGACGACAGCGACCAACGATATTTTTCTCAAACTCAACAATGGCAGTGGTGGGTTTGCCACAACCCACTCTGCCACCAACGGTACTGGCACGTTTACATCGGGGCCGCTCAACACCATAAGTTTTT
>NZ_KB893567.1 GCF_000374085.1 Spirosoma spitsbergense DSM 19989
TTCAGCTGAAACAGGATGAAAAACAGGCAGTCCGGGTAAGTAGCTAGCTTGAGTTCTACCTCAATATTATCGGCTAACTCGTTGATGGAGAGTCCATGAATAAACTCATAGGATTCGCCAAAATGGTAAGCCAGCAAGTGAAACTGCTGACTGGTCAAGCCGGTAGTCGCTTTCCACTGGCGGTCATTACAAATATGTTGGTAGCTAAGCATGAATGAGTAACTTAGGTTCAAATCGGCGGGNTCCCTAAAAGACCCTAACTGACTGAAAGTCAAATTACACCAACTCTAGTGTAGAAAACCCCGGACAACGTATCAACTAATTGACTGACCAACTATGAACTACCTCATTACTGGCTCACTGGGCCACACCAGCAAACCCATTGTGGAAGGCCTCATTAAAGCAGGCAATCGTGTTACCGTCATTACCAGTAACCCAACCAATGCCGAAGCGATTGAGGCTCTGGGTGCCAAAGCCGCTGTTGGTAGTGTGGAGGACGCAGACTTTTTGACGGAGGCTTTTGCTGAGGCTGATGCGGCTTACCTGATTATTCCACCCAAGGGGAATGTTTCGGGCTGGCGGGCCTTTCAAAACCAGATTATTGACAACTACATTGCAGCCCTCGAAGCCAACGATATTCGGTTTGCGGTACTGCTGAGCAGCGTAGGCGCCGATTTGGGCCAGGGCGTTGGACCCGTTGACGGCTTATACGATGCCGAACAAAAACTAGCGAACGTGCCGGGACTAAACAGCAAGTTTCTACGCCCCTCTTACTTTATGTACAATCTGTTTGGTATGATCGGGATGATAAAAAATATGGGTATCATGGGCAGTAACTTTGGCGCCGATACCCTGGTGCTCACCCATACCGATGATATTGCCGAAGTTGCCCTTCATGAACTCCTGACGCTGGGTTTCACGGGTCATCAGGTACGTTACATCGCCAGCGACGAACGGACCGGGGCCGAGATTGCGCAGGTTCTGGGCGAAGCCATCGGCAAGCCCGAAACACCCTGGATTGTGTTTTCTGATGCCCAAAGCCTGGAGGGGATGAAAGGAGTCGGGATGAGCGAAGAAATGGCCGTTTCATACACCACAATGGGAAAATCAATCCGGGAGGGCACTATGCAGGCTGATTTCTTCAAAAATAAACCCGCCTACGGGAACACAAAATTGGAGGATTTCGCCAAAAATGAATTTGCCCCTGCTTTTGGCGCACAAGGATAACCACAATCCCGATTGTAGTTATGTTTGTATGAACTAAAACTGCCCACGTTTCACGGAATCCGGTTTCAGATACATATCCCAACAGCCACAAGGACTGATCATGTACGAACGCATTGGAACCGGATAAACGGGTTGAGCCTTTCCACCCCTGACTTACTGGTTAGCCGCTTTCTTGCGCGACGCACTTCCTATCGACAGAAGGGCATTTTGTCGACAGGAAGCTGATCATCTCACAGCAGTCCCCGCTTTTTAAGCATCGGATCACTGATGGGGTCATGGCCCCTGAAATCGCGAAACATCTTACCGTACTCGATTGTGTTCCCGCGCGATAGGATCATATCCCGGAAACGCTGACCATTGGCCCGGCTCAGTCCGCCGTTTTCCTGGAACCAGGCAAACCCATCCTGCGCCAGTACTTCTGTCCAGGCATACGCATAATAACCCCCGGCGTAGCCATTGCTCCAGATATGCAGAAAATAACTCGACCGATAGCGCGGAGGTACCTGCGGTAGATAGAAACCTGTTTTTTTCAGGGCGTCCAGTTCAAATTTGTCCACATCCTGAACGGCGGCATCGGCTGGTAAGGTATGCCACTGCATATCGAGGGAGGCAGCAGCCAGGGCTTCGGTAAGCGCGTAACCCTGATTGAAGGTGGCGGCTTTCTTGATTTTATCGACCAGGGCCTGGGGCATTGGCAGGTTAGTCTGGTAGTGTACGGCATAGTGTTTGAACACATCCGAATACAGCGCCCAGTTCTCATTGAACTGCGAGGGGAACTCGACATAATCGCGCGCTACGTTCGTACCAGAGAGCGCAGGATACTGCTGGTTGGCAAACAAACCGTGCAGGGCATGACCAAATTCATGAAACATGGTTGTTACGTCCGTAAAGCTGATAAGTGCAGGCTGTCCGTCCGCCGGTTTGGGGAAATTACAGACGTTATAAACTACCGGCTTGGTCCCCAGTAGTTTCGACTGTCCTACCAGATTGCTCATCCACGCACCGCCCTGTTTATTCTCCCGCTCGAAATAGTCGCAATAGAACAGGCCCAACTGGCTTCCATCTTTATCGAACACCTCAAATACGCGGACATCCTTCTGGTAGACCGGCAGGTCTTTACGTTCCTTAAACGTGATGCCGTACAGTTGCGTAGCGGCATAAAAGACCCCGTTCACCAGCACATTGTTCAATTCAAAATAAGGCTTCACCTCGCTATTATCCAGATTGTATTTCTGTTTGCGTACCTGCTCGGCGTAGAAATTCCAATCCCACGGCTGTAGCTGGAAACCGCCCTTCTGCTGATCGATTAAACGCTGTATGTCAGCTGCTTCTGCGTTGGCTTTCGCGGTGGTTGCCGGTGCTAACTTGCTCAGGAACTGGTCAACCGCTTTGGGCGTTGCGGCCATCTGGTCCTGAAGTTTCCAGGCAGCGTAGTTGGGGTAGCCCAGGAGTTTGGCTTTGTCGGCACGTATCTGTACCAGTCTGATAATGGTTTTACGGGTATCGTTGCTATCACTTTTTTCCGCGCGGGTCCACGAGGAATTAAATAATTTCTCCCGCAAACTCCGATTGGCAAGCGATTGAAGCAGCGGTTGCTGGGTTGTATTTTGTAACAGGATGAGCCATTTGCTCGCCAATTTGTTCGACCTGGCATTCTGCGCCAGGACCTCTCTATCGCTCAATGCCAGTCCGGCTAGCTGGGTTGTGTCATCAACCACAACACTCCCCGCTTTATTAGCGGCCAGTAACTGGTTAGTGAATTTAGCGGTTAAGGTTGCCTCTTCGCCGTTGAATGTTTTCATGGTCACTTTGTCGGCATCGGATAGTTTGGCACCCGCTAATACGAACTGCTGATAATAGTACTCCACCAACCGGTTCGATTCTGCATCGAGCTTCAGGTCGGCCCGTTTGGTGTAAACTGCTTCGACCCGTTTGAATAGGTTCGTATTCAGGAAAATAGCATCCAGCATAGCCGCCTGCTTTGGCGCTATTTCCTCCTGTAGCTTTTGCAGTTCGGGGGTTGTATTGGCCCCCGTCAGCAGGTTAAATACATTGTTGACACGGGTGTATAGTTGGCCACTTTTTTCAATAGCTACCAGGGTATTGTCGAACGTGGGGGCTTCTGTATTTTCGGCAATCGTCGTGATTTCTTCCTGCTGCTGGTTTAACCCATCCACCAATGCAGGCTTAAAATCAGTTTCTTTCAGTTTATCAAAGGCAATCGTTTGATAAGGCAGTGTACTGGGTGCCGCAAACGGATTGCCGGATGACGTACTTTTCTCTGATTGATCCCCTTTATTACACGAACTGGCAACTACTAGTAAAACCAGGGGTGCCCATTTGGTTACGGTATTCATCGACGGAATTTGAAGGGTTAGAAGGTTAGCTATTTATGTACGCAGAAGGAACACTTTATGAGGTAAAAGTGCCGGTCAGCACCAGTAAATTTTCAGAATATCAAGTAAGTACATAAAAAAGCAGACAACCGAGCTCTAAATATCTCTGCTGGTAAGGTGCATCCTGTAGCGTGATATTTGACGAACCGGTCTTTCTAGTTTTTATATACGCACAACATATACAAGTACGCTAAATTGCGGAACTAAAAATGCCTGAGAATCAGGCATTTTTAGTTCCGCAACTATCTTGAAAGGTGTTTACTGCATCGTCAATGAAAAATAAAGGAACGATTCTCTCTTTATACTTCCAACCCCGCTGTAATTCAATTTATTATACGGTGATTCTATTGGGGACAAGCGGGTTTTCTGCTGGAGATGATGCCTATAAGGTGGTATATCTGCTAAAGCTCACGGGGCAACTCAAAAATGCAATACCATTACTCTATCCAATCGTTTACGCTATCGCGTCATCTTCACGCAAGACAGTAAAGAGCCTAGTCGTAAACCCTGTTCTTCCAGTAGTTGACCCGTCTGGGCCAGGGCTGTTTCGAGGGACATTGGCCCCGGTGAAATGGACGTGGCGTATAACACACCCGGCTGGGCCAACACCTGCCGCGTGTCCTGCAATGTGCCACACACTAGTATCGTCGGAACGTTCTCTTCCCGCGCCAGTGCCAGCAAACCCGATACTAGTTTGCCCTGCCAGCTTTGAGCATCAACCCGCCCCTCGCCCGTGATGAGGAGGTCAGCCTGGCGCAGTTTGTCCCGCATGTTCAGTACCGCAAACAGGTAGTTGGTAGCAGGTATGATGGATGCATCGAACAGGGCCGCCATCCCGCCCGCTACGCCCCCGGCGGCACCCGCCCCCGGCACCTGACGAATGTTTTTACCAAGTGTCTGCTCAAACACAGTTGCCAGATGCTCCATTCCTTCATCGAGGTAATGGCGGGTGGCGGAATCGGCCCCTTTCTGTTCGCCGAAAACGTGGGCGGCTCCGGCAGGGCCACAAAATGGATTGGTAACGTCGGTCAGGATACGCAGCCTGACAGGTGACTTTTCGGTTAGCCAGGTTGGCGGCACGAGGGTATGCACAGTCGACAGGTTCTCGCCCGTTGGCGACACGGGCTGCCCGGCAGCGTCCAGAATAGCATATCCCAGCGCAGCCGCAATACCCAGCCCGGCATCATTGGTGGCACTCCCCCCAACAGTCAGAATCAGGTCGGTATAGCCCCGGTTCAATGCATCGGCCATGAGTTGACCTGTTCCACCCGTGCTGGTGTAAAGGCAGTTGCGTTCGGATAGGGTAAGTCGTTCCAGCCCCGATGCCTGCGCCAGTTCGACGATGGCAGTCTGCGTACCGGTCAGCCACAGATACCGCGCCGTTATAGGGCGTCCTAATGGATCAGCTACCGGGCAGGAAATCCACTCCGACGGCACTGTTGCATGAAGCACATCAAGTGTACCCTCGCCCCCGTCGGCCAGGGGCACTACTTCGTAGGTTGCCTCGGGAAACGTTTGCGCCAGGCCACGTTGCAGGCTCTGGCACACAGCCGAAGCAGGCAGGGCGTCTTTGAAGGAGTCGAAAGCAAGCAGAATATTCATAGTAGAGCCGCTGATGCTGAATACCAGAGCAGAAAAGCAGCATAAACACAAAAAAGGCAGTCAGCGTCCAGATATACCGGGGCTATACATTACGCACAAATATGAGCCGTCATGATCAGGCAGGCTGGTCGCTGGTGTATTTGACGCACGACCTGCACTGGCAATGTATCATTACAAGGCAGGAGGGCCTTGTGGCATCTGTTTTCGGTAAGTCCAGCCGTGGGCTTTGTATGAACAGTTTGCAGCTACAGCGAGTATACTAGTGTATGAAAGATAAAACCGTACTCATCACAGGGGCTAACTCAGGATTAGGGCTGGCTACTGCCAAAGCACTGGCAAAAAAATCGTTCGACCTGATTCTGCTGTGTCGCAGTGAAAAAAAAGGTCAGGATGCTATGGCCGATATTCAGCGCGACACGCCAACGGTCAAAGTCAATTTGGTAACGGCCGATCTCGCCGATCTTGACTCCGTTCGGGATGTTGCCAGAAAGATAAGCCAGCAATATTCCCGGTTAGATGTGCTGATCAACAACGCCGGCTACACCCCGGCGACCATTGAGTTTACGCCCGATGGGATCGAAAAATCATTTTATGCCAGCCACGTTGGCCATTTTGTACTGACCTGGCACCTGCTGGATTTGCTCAAAAAAACAGCCGCTGAAACGGGCGATGTCCGGATTATTAACCTGTCGTCGGCTGCGCACTTTATGGGTAAGAAAGCCCGCTTTTTTCGGCATATCGATAACCTCTCTACGTGGTCGGCTTATGGGGATGATAAACTGGCTAATATCCTTTTCACGAAAGGACTTGCCCGGCAACTGGACGGAACAGGAATACGTTCTTATTCCGTACATCCGGGAGCTGTGAGCACAAATTTTGGGAGTGATACGCCGGGTTTTGTTGGGCAGCTACTCAAAGTGGCGAGTCCACTGATGCGCTCGCCCGAAAAGGGAGCAAAGACCTCGATTTTCCTGGCAGCATCTCCCCTGAAGTCGATTGGTGACGGGAACAACGGAGGCTATTTCGCCGATAGCCAGTCGAAAGCAGTCAGTAACCGCGATGTAACGGATGAAAACGCCGACTGGCTTTGGGAAAAGTCGTTGCCTTTTGTGTGAGAAACCGGCAAAACAGCACGTATCCAGTACAGGGGATACAAAAATGACGATACCCAGGGGCTACCGCCATTTTAAACCCACTCTATGAGAAAAAACTTGTTAACGGCTCCCTAATGGTAATATATAACCGAGCGTTGCCTGTCCCAAAATTGTATTGGAATCGGTGGTGAAACCGCTGTCTGTATTGCCTAATAGATACAGTCCACGCCCCTCGATGGTAAGGTGCCCTGGTCCTGCTTTCAGTGCAACGCCGACACCGGCGGCTGCGCCGAAGCCAAATCGCCCTTTCGTATTGCTGACATCCATTTTCTTGCCATCGATGCTGGTACTGGCCATATAACTGGCATAAGGGCCAATGTTGACAAAGAACCGGTTTCCGGCGTAAGTACCCGTGGCTATTTTTAGAAATAACGGCACTTCAACATTATCGACAGCCTGCGTATTGGCCCCAAACACCGAATTATTCCTGACCGTATAGCGAGTGTAGTTGACCTCGGGCTGAAACGAAACGATACCCTTCCCCATCGTGAGTGTTATCCCCCCCACAAAACCAAGGCCGGGCGTGCTGGTAGGGCGTGTATCCGTAAAGGCGGGGTAGGTAATGCCCCCCCGAAAGCCGATGCGAATGCCAGACCTGCCCACAATCGTATTGGGTTGCCGTTGATTTCCGTCTGGCGCACCCGTTGGCGGCAAAACCGGGTTGCTGACTGACGACTGTTGCGCTTCCATTATCGAGTCAGTTTTGACTGAAACCGGTACACCAGCCGTACTAACTGGTTTTGTTGAATAACTATTGTATTGATCGTACAACTCCTGCCGTCTATTGGGCGTCTGCGTCGCAGGGGCCTGTGCCAGACAGGTGCGCAGGGGGAGAAGCAGCAGCAATACATAATAATAGGGTTTCATGTGTACCCGATTAGCAAATCGGTTCGGTAAGGTTAAGATGAATCTAATAAATTTCATAGTAGGACTGAGTAAACGGATAATTGGTTGAGTATACGGCTATTTTTTGCGGACATTTCAGAAAAAACGTCCGTTCGCCGGTTGGTCAACCAAACAGTTGGTGAATTAGTCAGTTAGGTAGTCGGTGAGTTGCTGACGTGAGCGTTGTGTATGTTTCAACAACTTATTTACTACCCTACTCACCGACTAACTAACTGAATTAACTGACTATGATAACCAACAACCAACGCATCGCTCTGATTACTGGAGCTAATAAAGGCATTGGAAAGGAAATAGCCCGGCAACTTGCAAAACGCGGATTTGCCGTATTTATTGGCTCCCGCGACATGGCCAAAGGACGCGAAGTGTCTGAGGAATTTTGTCAGGCCGGGTACGAAGCCACCTGTATTCAACTCGACGTTACTGACCCGGTCAGTATCCGGACGGCTTGTGGTACGTTTTCGCAGAAGGCAGATCACCTGGATGTATTGATCAATAATGCGGGGGTTCTGGAGGATCATGGCGAAACGATTCTTAAACTAAACGCCGAAATGCTCGACCGAACCCTGAAGGCCAACGTAACCGGTCCAATTCTGGTCATTCAGGATTTTCTGGCATACCTACAGAAAAGCGAATCAGGTGGCCGAATAATCAACGTGTCTAGTGGAGCCGGTGCCCTGACCGATATGACGACTTACGCGCCCGCATACAGCATTTCCAAGACAGCCCTGAATGCTGTGACGAAGCAGTTTGCCGGTGCATTGACGGAGCAGAATATTGCCGTTAACTGCGTTGATCCGGGCTGGGTTCGTACCGATATGGGTGGCCCGAATGCCAGCCGCTCTGTTGAAAAGGGCGCCGAAACCATTGTTTGGCTAGCCGCCGATGCTTCCCAATCCGAAACGGGGAAGTTCTGGCACGATAAGCAGGAAGTAGACTGGTAGATTATCTGAACCGTTGGGCGGGGCCGCCCGGCGGTTCAGACAGTATCATCTTCACCGCTTCGTACGCATTCAATACCCCTCCCGATCGGCTTAGCTGGCTGAATGGGACGGTTTGACCCGAACGGCCGGGCCTGCGAACGGTGATAGAGGGCTTGTATGCACTCTTCATAAGAATTTCTTTCACCTGCACCGCCGTTAGTTTCGGGAAGTAGGAGCGGAGCAGAGCCGCTACGCCCGCCGTCATGGGGGCGGCCATACTGGTACCCGACAGACTGGCGTAGCGATTATTGGGCAGCGTAGAAAGAATGGCGGTGCCGGGTGCAAACAAATCGACAGTCTGTATTCCATAGTTGGAGGAACGGCTGGGCAGGTTTTCATTCAATTGCCAGGTGCTGTTGCCCACAGTCAGTACATTTTGTGCGGTTTGTCCGTTGGCATATCGGGCCGATGGGTAAGCGGGCAGCGAATCGTAGTTCTCGCCGTTGTTGCCTGCCGCATGAACAATCAGCACATCGTGTGCTTCGGCGAATTGGATGGCCGCATCGATCTCTTCCTTAAAGGGCGAAAGCCGCTTGCCAAAACTCATGTTGAGTACTTTCGCACCGTTCTCTACAGCGTACCGGATGCCATTGGCTATGTCTTTATCGCGCTCATCCCCATTGGCTGGCACGACCGATACGGGCATGATCCGAACGTTGTCGGCCACGCCATCCATACCCCGTCCGTTATCCCGACTGGCCGCAATGATACCCGCCACATGACTGCCGTGCATGGCCAGTTCCTGCGATTGTCCGATCAGCATACGCGGACTTCCGTAGTAGCGTTCATTCACATCAGCAGGATTGTCGCCAATAGCTTTGCTGGGTTGGTAATCGGGGTTATACCCAATCATTGCTTCGCCACCCAATAGTTGGGAAAAACGCGTCCAGTTTTTACGAACAAGTGCCATATAGTTGCCGAATGAGCCGTATTGCGGGAGATAAGCATCGGCCAGCAGTGTTCGTACGGTCATAGCTACCGTATCGGTTCCCACGTTAGCACGCTGAATGGCAGTAGTCGATGTCGTAGTATCGGGTAAACGGGCCTGTAGTTGACGGGCCACCCGCCAGAAATTTGTCGTATCGGCGAAAGCTTTATAGATAGACCGGTTTGCCTGATAGCGTTGTAGAAACTGTTTTTTGGCGATTTGGTAGGTATCGTACTGACGCTTGTTGCGGGCCGTGATTTTCCCGGGATCAATGGTATCGTATTTCTTTTTCAGCAATACATACGTTTGGGTTATCTCTGGCTGACCGTACGCTGATGTTGTGCCGTCCGGGGCACCCATAAAGTTCCAGCCGTTGCGGTCGTCGATATAGCCATTTTTATCGTCGTCAAGATTATTATCGGCTATTTCGGTTGGGTTGGTCCAGATTACGTCACGCAGGTCTTCGTGGGTAATGTCAACACCCGAATCCAGCACACCCACTACCACCGGAACCGCTGTCCGACCGGCCAGTAGGGTGTAAGCCCGGTACAGACTGATACCCGCCACCGAATCGGCCACGGGGTCAAGATAGGGCCAGTTGAAAGGAGGTGTACTGGGATTTGCCCGCTGGCGAATGAAGGTTGTTGATGTACCAAACAGTTTTTGGCGTTCCGGGCAGGCGTCACTGAGGGGCTGCAAATGAAATTCTTCCCCATTGTTGATGTACAGGAGCCGATAAAGCCCGATACTGGTTAGGTTGCAGGTATTTCCCCCATTTATCTTTTTGACCAGCAGACTGTCGCCTGTTTGCTGATACAGCATTACATCGGTCGGAACCTTATTTGTTCCGGCGGAGATGAGCAACGTATCGTCCCGGAAACGGACTGTTATCGTTGCCGAATCTGGAGAAAGAGTGGTGTGTTGCCAGCGCGTGTTTCGTAGGGAAAGCTGTGCTTGCGCATTCGTAAGCAGGAAGAAAAAACAGGAAAACGTCAGCAAGACGGATTTATGGAGGTTCATACTAAAGTCGGGTAACGGTCATCTAAACCAGGATTGATGTTCTTTCGTGTACTACAGAAACCACTTACCTAACGAATTGATGATAGGCTCTCTGTTATCTGGCGTACTATAAAAACAAAAAGCCCTCCGGGTTGGGAGGGCTTTTTGTAAAATATTAATCAGTAAATCAGGCTACAACCCGTACCCGAACTGGCTCAGGTACGATTTGCGTACCATCATCCAGCGTTACCAGGAAGAGAAACTGAATTTCGGTAAAGTTCGGTAGCGCAGCCGGTACGATAGATACCGTTGGATACTTCGTCTTGACAGCCGCAATGGTTGTTGTAAAAACCGCTGTGGTACCGTTGCCCGGAATGGGTGCCGTATTGAAGGCCGTCGTGGCTGTAGCTGTGTTTAGCGTACCAACGTTAATACCCGTAGCACCACCCACCACTTTGGTGATCTCTTTGATTGTACGACCACTCGA
Source organism: Spirosoma spitsbergense DSM 19989 (assembly GCF_000374085.1). Lineage (GTDB taxonomy): Bacteria > Bacteroidota > Bacteroidia > Cytophagales > Spirosomataceae > Spirosoma > Spirosoma spitsbergense. Next base: position 10,680 of record NZ_KB893567.1, read on the forward strand.
CGCCGGAATCGACAGCGTGAATTGAATAGCACCGCCAGCCGCCAGCGAACTGGTGATGTATGGGTTGAAGCCAAACGTAGTGGTGCCTGGAAACGTCACCGGAACGGCTGGACGCCGGTCCTGCACCAGATCGCTATAAACCAGATCGTCTTTGCAGGAGAAACCGCCACCGGCCAACAAGGCAAGCAGCAACATGCGTATGATTTTATTTTTCATTGAATTGCTTGGTTGAAGTCCTCATTTATTAATCGATATCCCACCAAACGCGAACGTTCGATTGAGGTGCCGGGTTGGGGAAGTTAGGATTACGCTGGAGTTCGTCGTTGATATATACTGCCCGAACGGGTAACGTACCATCAATACCGGTAGCATTCTGCGACAGTTGCAAAGCGGGATACCCCGTCCGGCGGTAGTTGTTCCAGGTTTCAAGGCCATTACCCGTGAAGGCGATGTACTTCTGGGTAATGATCTGCGCAATCTTCTGCTCATTTGTGCCCGTCAGCGTAGCCACAGTTGGGTTAGCTGTAAGGTACGCCGTGATCTGGGCGGGGGTCAATCCGGCCAGTGTCATGGAGGCAGTAACCCCTTCGGTATACAGCGCCTGCGGATCGCCGGGAGTACCCAGGCGAAGGGCGGCTTCTGCCAACGAAAATGCGCGCTGGAAGTTGGTAATAAACCGGACAGGGCCTTCGCCAGCGTTACCTACTACATACTTGTTATAACGCGACCAGTTGGCCGTTGGTGTAGGCAGTGTACCCCGGAAACCATTGTCAATAGTTACGTAGTTGGCACCCGGTTTGGTGAAGAAAATGGGCAGACGTGGGTCGTTCAGGCTCGTGAGCAGGTTTAGGTAACGAGTACTCATAATCAGGTCGTTCAAAAACGTGCTTACGTACACATACGTATACCGTGGATCCTGGCTACCTACACTGGCACCGAAGGTGAAATTCATGTCACCAGCGTTGGTTTTGATGTAGTTGTTACCCGTTAACACTTCATTGATGACAGATGTAGCCAATGCGGGTTCTTTCCGGCTGATGGTCATGGCGAACTTCAGCATGATCGTGTTGCCAGCCTGTTTCCACTTGTTCAGGTCACCTTTAAAGATAATATCATCAGAACCGGGCGTAACGCTTGAGGGAGAATCGAGGTCTTTGATTCCTTCGCGAACCAGGTCAAACAGACTCTGAATCCCCAACGTAGCGTTTCCTTTGTAAATATCCTCCTGCTTGTCAAGCCGGGGGGCCGTAAAGGCTTCGCCCTGTAATGCCTGCGAGTAAGGAACATCCCCCCATACATCGGTAGCGATACTAAATGTGTAAGCCTTAAGAATTTTGGCAATACCTGAATACGCTTTCGCATTGTTGGCATCGGCCAGTTGGATCAGTTTCTGGTAGTTGACCAGCGCACCGTCATAAATCTCACCACTCCACTGGTTGCCAAAATCGGCTCCATTGGTATTGTAGGTATCATAGGCAGCTGGGCTGTTACCTGCCCCGGCTAACTGCTGCGTCAATACGGAGGTGAACCGGTTTAGTTCGTTGGCATTGGCAAAGGCTGTACCAGCCTGAGCACCTGGCAGCAACACCGCCGGTGTTACTGAGGTGGGGTTGTTAGGCGTAACGTTAACGTCTAAATACTTGCTACACGCTCCCAGCCCCAGAAAGAAGGGGATGAGCAGATAGCTTTTTGACACTATAGATTTCATGAGTAAGTCGAATGAATTGAGTGATTAGAACGTAAGCCGTACGTTACCGCCGAAGTTCCGTGTATTAGGTGGTCCGTTCAGGTCGAGCCCCTGAATGTTACCGGCTCCCTGCGTATTGATTTCCGGATCAGACGGGAAGTAAGGAGCGTAGAACAGGAGGTTACGACCGCTCACCCCTACCGAGATAGCACCAAATGGGGTTTTACCCAGTAGGCTCTTAGGCAGCGAGTAGTTCAGCGCTACTTCGCGCAGACGATAAACCGTAGCATCGAATACAGCCGCTTCGGACGCTAAACCACCCAAGGCACCCCAGTAAGTCTGGGCAGGTAACTGGATGTTGTTAGGCCGGAATGTACCATCCGAATTCTGGATCACACCGGGCAGAATGCGGGGCTGATCACGGTCGATACCCGTTACGTACATGGAGCCATTCGATCTGGCATCTACGGCACCAAAGGAGAAAAGCTGACCACCCTGGCGCGTATCGACCAGAACGTTCAAAGAAAGGCCTTTGTACGAGAAGGTGTTGTTTAAACCAGCCGTGTAATTAGCCTGCGGATTCGATATAACCGAGTTGGGAACACCCGGTGCAAACGCGCCGGTTACGCCATTTACTACGTACTGACCGGCAAACTGCCCCGTTGCATCGTAATATTGTCCGTTTGGATTAGAATTCTGCACCCGGGGGTTGGCCGTACTGATAACCACACCATAGGGTGACCCTTCACTAATAGATGGTGCAATACCGATGAACGAGTTACCCGAAATAGTAGCTGACTTCACACCCGGTGCAATAGACACTACGTTGTTACGAATAAGTGTGTAGTTCAGGGTCATGTCCCATTTGAAACCACCTACCCGAACTGGTGTTGCGTTCAATACCACTTCAACCCCCTGGTTCCGCAACTCACCAACGTTGGTCGTACGGGTATTATAACCCGACGAGTTGGAAATAGCCACGTTGAAAATCTGGTTCGTACTGCGTGAATCGAAGTAGGTAGCGTCTATACTCAGGCGGTTTTTGAATAAGCCTACGTTGATTCCTCCTTCGTACGACGTAACAAACTCAGGTGTGAGGTTGTTGTTGCCAATCCGGGTGCTGATCCCAAAGCCTGGAATACTGGAACCTCCAATAGACAATGGGAAATTGATACTCGCCAGGTTGTTACCGTAGCCTGACGTTACATACACTGAGTTCAGCAGGTACGGGTCTGCATCGCGGCCAACACGGGCGGCACTGGCCCTAACTTTAATATAAGATAGTACATCCGAATTGACCTTGAAGGCATCCGTTGGCACAAAGCTAACCGAAGCCGACGGGTAGAAATAGGTACTGTTGGCAGCAGGCAGGGTAGAGGACTGATCAGCCCGGCCAGATAGCTCGAGGAACAGGTAGTTATTGTAGTTCAGCGACAGCTGGCCGTAATAACCCACTAACCGGCGAAGGGTAGTGTTCTCACCGCTACCCGTAAATACCGTACCGTTGCTCACATTGTAAAAACCGGGAATTGTCAGCGAAGCAGCGTCTACATAGGCTTCCTGATTTTTTCGCTGGTTGATGTTATTGCCCAGCAAAAGGTTTGCATTCAGCCCTTTCAGGAAAATATCGTCTTTCCGGGCCGTTATCAGCAGGTCGCCGTTCAACTCATTGCGGAAGAAGTTATCCTGCTGAACCTGACCCAATGGGGAACGACCTGAACCGATTGGCAGCGTCAATTTGCGCCGGTCGGCGTAGGTATCCCCCGTTACGCGATACGCTACGTTCAGCCAGGGAGCAACATCATAGCTCAACTGGAAATTGCCGAAGAAACGGTCGATCTGACTGTCGAGAAACTCGTTGTTAACGCCCCACTGCGGGTTGATTGACGATGGCGTAAAATAGATACTCTTGCCATTAAGGTCCTGATACGGCTCATTAGTAAGGTCATAGCTACGGGGTACACGGGTAATCTGACCAAACGTACTGGCTCCGTTACCGCCCGGAATACCCCTCGACACGGTTTGTACATACGTACCGGTTCCGCTTACTTTCAACCCATTTTTCAACTTGGACTCTCCACCGATCTGAACGTTTGTCCGGTTGAACTTCGAGTTCTGGATGATACCATTCTGGAGCGTATTCCCCAGGGCAATAACGTAGTTACGGGTAGCATCGCCCGAAGCAATGTTGACCGAGTTTTGGATGAGACTACCCTGCCGGTAGAAATCACGCACGTTATTGGGATATGCCTGATACGGTACTACGTTGCCCTGAAAGTTCGTAACCGATGTTACGTCCGAAAAAGCAGGACCCCAGGAGTTGTTCGAGGTTGGGTTGAAAATGTTGTTGGCCCCCTGTCCGTAGGTATTCTGGAAGGTAGGAATACCGTACACATTCTGTACGTTATACGACGAGTTGACCGTTACCTCCGTTTTGTTGTTGTTGTTACGTCCCGACTTGGTTGTAATGACGATAGCACCCGCCGAAGCCCGTGATCCGTAGAGCACGGCAGCTGCAGGGCCTTTCAGGATGTTGATCGACTCAATCGTTTCGGGGTTGATGTCGGCCAGGCGGTTGGACGGCTGTGTGCCAAACAAGGTGTTCTGGGTGTTGTTGACATCGTTGCTGAAGATGATACCATCTACCACGATCAGCGGCTGGTTACTGCCGTTGAACGACGTAATACCCCGGATGTTGATGTTGGTAGAGGCACCCGGCGCACCGCTGGAACCCGTAATGCTCAGACCCGCAGTTTTACCCTGTAGGGCAGTAAGCACGTCGGGCGTAGATCGCTGGGATAACTTATCTCCACCAAGCTCCTGCGTAGCGTAACCTAATGACCGCTTATCGCGTTCGATACCCTGAGCAGTCACGACTATTTCGTCCAAGCTCTGTTGGCCTGGTACTAAGGTTACGTTGACCGTTGTCCTGGTACCAACTGCAGCTTCCTGCCCCGCAAACCCGATAAAACTGAAAATCAGCCGTGAATTGGCAGGTATACCAATCTGGTAATTTCCATTGGCATCCGTTATGGTGCCCCGTGTTGTTCCTTTTACCTGTACGCTCACACCTGGTAAGGCGGAGCCGTCGTCTGATGAAGTGACGCGGCCACTAACGGTTACATCCTGCGCCAGCACCGGCAAACAGAAAAGTAGCGAAAGTAACCAACTGCCCAATAAAATTTTCCGCATTAGTTGGTTGATATTAAATTGAAAGTAAATAAATCCAAAATGGACAACAAATATACGTTGTGGTTCAATACATAGTTCGCACTTTTCCCAAGAATTTTTACGAGGATACCTCCCGTTTAGTTGTATTTACATGTAGGGACATCAATATTGTATGCCTGTTTACTGAGACTTTTTTCAGGTAGAAAGTGTGAATTTTTAAAGGCAGTTAAGCGAAATTGGAAGGGCTGGAGGAGAACAGTATAAACGGAAGCGATACCCATAAAAGAGCAACGCGCCTTACCCATTATGAGTAAGGCGCGTTGGCCCTGCACAAAAAGAAATACTACAACGGATTCTGAACAATGGCCGGGTTGGCGTTTATCTCCCGGCGCGGAATCAGGAACTCCCACTGGTTATCACCGGGAGCTACGTCGAACAATACCGCTACGGCCGGGTTGTGATTGGCTCCGTTCCGGTTCAGCGGCAGATTCATGCGCTTTAGATCCAGGAAGCGATGGCCTTCACCCCAAAGCTCGACCCGACGGCTGAGCAGGATTTCGTCAATCAGTTTGGTACTGGTGCTGGTCGAGAGTTTGTAGGCTGCATCCCGCTTGGTTGTCAGGTCAAAAAGCAACTTAGCTGCTTCGGTGTTTTTACCCAGCCGGGCCTGTGCTTCAGCTTCGATGAGGTACATCTCGGCGGCACGCATGTAGGGGATATCACCCATCGTACTGGTAGAGGGTGTACCCGGCAGGCGGAATTTCTGGTTCATATATGGAACCCGAACACCCCCCGGAGGGGTAATTGCATTAGTTGCCGTGGGCGTTTTAACCCATAATTTTGACCGTACATCGGTAGCCGGAATCTGGTTATAGAGCAGACTGTTGAGGGCCTTGGGTGTCTGGCGAATGTTAGACGAATTGAAGTTGTCCGAGATATAGGAATGATACGCGCCGAAAAACTCCGACTGGTCTTCGAGGTGATCGAAGCCCCATATCCATTCCGGGTTCGTTACATCGGCAAACCCGTCCAGATACTGTGTATCCGACATCAGGCTATAGTTTTTGCGGGCATCGGCAGCAAAGGTGGCGGCAGCAGCCCAGTTTTGCTGTACCAGTGCCACGCGGGCCTGTAAACCCTTTACCACATCGAGGTTGATATGGGATTTATACGTGCGTGTGGTAGTCAGTAACGCAGCGGCATCGGTCAGGTCTTTATTGATCTGCGTATAAATATCTTCGACCGTGGCGCGGGGTAATCCTTCGGTGGTGGGGGTCAGCACCAGCGGTACGCCCAGTTGACTGTTGGGTTTGGCAGCCGCATCATATCGCTTGCCATAAAGCTGCACCAGATTGAAGTACGAAAAAGCGCGTAAGCCCAGCGCTTCCCCTTTTATCTGGTCGCGCTCCGCCTTGGTGCCCGTGGCATTGTCAATACTGGTAACAGCGATGTTGGCGTTGCCAATAAGCCGGTAATAGAGCTGGAATGGAAACTCCGACATAGTGCCATTCTCCGACCGGTGACTGGTCCAGCGTTGCTCGGCAAAGTGCCAGTTGTTTGCCGAATTGCCAAACACCAGGTCTTCTCCCATTACGTCCATGATAATCATCATAGCCGGATGGCCAAAGTGCCCCTGCGAACTCAGGTAGCGTACGACCATGGCCCGGTAAATGCCATTGATGGCAGCCGATGCATTTTTGGTGGTGGCATAAGCCGCGCCCGCATCCACGCTACCCGTAGGAGCGGTTTCTAAATATTCCGGTTTGCACGAAGCCACGAAGAATCCTATGGCTAAACAGGCAGTTATAAATCTTGTTTTCATTGGTAGTTTGATGCTTAAAGTGATAAAGAAACCCCCAGTACTACACTCTTGGCTACGCTGAACACGTTGCCGGTGGTACCGGCAAAATTCTGCTGAACGTTCATGCCCTTCCGACGGGAAAGAATCAGGAAGTTCTCCGCACTCACATATACTTGTGCGTTGTTCAGGAACAACCGGGTGGAGACTGTCTTCGGTAAAGCGTACGATAACGTAACGTTGCGCATGTTCAGGTAACTGGCATCAATGAGCCAGCGATCCGATGCCGCATCGAAATCAGAGGTACGGGCGGCATCCATGCGGGGCACGTTAGTTACGTCGCCGGGGTTCTGCCAGCGTTGCAGCATATCCACGTGTTTGGCACTACCGTACCCGCCCGAACTCATCAGGGCAGCATAGGCTCCGTCGTACACTTTACCACCCAACTGATACACGAACAGGGCCGAAAGGGTAAGTCCTTTGAAACTGAAGGAGTTGGTAAATCCACCCGAAACGGTCGGAATAGACGTGCCGTTGTAGTGATAACGGGCGTTGTTGGCACTCGTGGTAAGCGTGTCGCCCGTTTCGGTCACCCGTGAGTTGGCAGCTACGAAACTGGCTGCCCGGTACTGTACTTCGCCCGTAGCGGGGTTAACTCCCTGATAGTCACGAAGCCAGTAATCGTAAAGCGATGAGCCCTCTTTGAGTTTCTTGGTACCATCGATGATTTCGGGATTCTCAGCCGGCATCTTCGTGATCTTGTTTTTTATATGCGTCGCATTCACATCGAGGTGCCAGGTGAAATCTTTGGTTCGAACGACATCAAGGCCCAATTCTACTTCAACGCCCCGGTTGTACATCGTACCAATGTTACGCGTAACGGTTTGAATTCCTGATGACAAAGGGAGTGGTACCGCGAATATCAGGTTCGATGACCGGCGGTCGAAGTATTCGACCGTACCGGTAAGGCGGTTCTTGAACAAACCGAATTCTAAAGCCGCATCAAAGGAATTGCTCGATTCCCAGGCTAGATCCCGGTTGCCCAGGCTCGATTGCAGAATCCCCGCTTCCGACGCGTTGTTAAAGCCCAGATTGTACAGTGGCTGCCAGGCGTAATAGCTGATACTGGCATTATCGGCGGTAGTACCACCGCCGTCGTTACCCGTCTGGCCATACGAAGCTCTCAGCTTGAATGTATTGATGGTCGGAATGTTTTTCAGGAAAGCTTCTTGATCCAGCCGCCAGGCACCACTCACGGAATAGAACGTTCCCCAGCGGGAGTCCTTGTAAAACTTACTGGTTCCATCCCGGCGTACGGAGAAAGACGCAAAATACTTCTGGTCGTAATCGTAATTGAAGCGGGAGAAGTACCCCTCAATCCGCCGAATGTTGTACTCGGATGACAGGTTAGTCGTTGTGGTGAAGTTAACCAATTCGACGTTGCCGTCCAGAATCTGCTGCGAGCGTGAACCGGTCAGGATATTGTCGGTCGTATGGAAATTCTCATGACCTATCAGCGCATCGAATGTGTGTTTGCCGTACGTTTTGTTATAGTTCAGCAACTGATTGAGGTTGTAGCCCGAAATGTTCTGAAAGTAATGCGTCGAACGACCTGCGGGGGCACCGTCGCCAATCTCTGGGTTGCCGTAGGTGGTGTAATCGGTGTTGGTGATGTCGGTACCGAAGTTGGTCGTGAATTTGAAATCTTTCAGGAACGTAATCTCACCGTACACCCGGCCACTCAGTACATTCCGGCGAAAATAGTTCTGGTTCAACTCCGTTTCGGCAATGGCATGACGTCCACCAAACTGAGGCCGGTTGGGTAGGCCCAGAGCGTTCAGGTTACCATAATCGTACCGGCGGTTGCCGTTGGGCAGCGTCAGGAACTGGCCTGGATTGGCAGGGTCGAAGGCGTAGACCGGATAAATCGGCCCCATATTCCGCGAGAAGAAGAACGGGTTAACAAACGTAGTGCCCCCATCAGCCGGTACATCGGCCTGATTCGACTTGATCACCGTTGCCGATAGGTTAGCCCCCGTCTTAAACCAGGATTTTAGTTGAGAATTGACATTCAGACGGCCCGCATAACGCTCGTAATCGGACCGGATCAGATACCCTTTATCGCCCAGGTAGGAGAGCGATAACAGGTAATCTGACTTATCCTGACCACCCGAGAAGGTAGCGTTCATCTCGTCGCGGTTGCCTTGCCGAACCAGGGGTTTTTCCCAGTTCAGATCGTCGGGCGAATACAGAAGCTGGGCGCTGGGGTTCAGCTTACCATCCGTACCCACCAACTGAGCGTCAGGTACATTATATACATTATACCCAGTCAGACTGACCAGACGGTTGCTGGCATCGGTATTAGCGGCAGCTAGCGATAATGGGTTGGTAGCCCGGTAGGCAACGCTGTTGCGGTAGGTTTCCCACATGAGTGGGTAGTATTCGGCTGGTCCAACGCGGTCATACTCGGGCAAACCACGCGAACTGAAGCCTTTGGTGTACCGAACGTTGATGACGTTGCGGTTCTTTTGCCCTTTTTTTGTCGTCACAATCACCACGCCGTTGGCAGCCCGGGCACCGTACAGAGCCGTTGAAGCGGCATCTTTCAGGACTGTAATCGTTTCAATGTCGTTCGGGCTAAGCGTAGCAATATCCGCTGTGTATGGAATACCATCCACTACATAGAGCGGGCTGTTTCCCGACGAAATCGAGCCAAATCCCCGAATCCGGATATCCGGTGCCGATCCTGGCTGACCACTGCCTGCCGTTGTCTGCACCCCCGACGTTGCCCCTGCAATAGCCTGAACCAGGTTGTTGACGGGTCGGTCAGCAATCTTGCTGGCATCAATCGTCCCGGCCGAACCTGTAAAGGCCGACCGTTTGGCACTACCAAAGGTGGTAACGACCACTTCATCCAGATTGGTAGCGTCGGGTGCCAGATTGATATTAATCGTTGACTTATTTCCCACCGCAACCTCCTGCGGAATGTAGCCCACAAAGCTGTACACAAGGCGGGCATTCGTCGGGACAGTTATCTGATAGTTGCCCTGCGCATCGGTCGTGGCCCCACGGGTTGTACCCTTTACCTGTACGTTTACACCCGGCAAACCGGAACCATCATCGGATGAAGTAACACGGCCACTTACGGCTACATCCTGCGCCAGCGCCGGCAAACAGAAGAGCAATGAAAGCAACCAACCTCCAAATAAAATTTTACGCATTTGTGAGAAGTGATTAGATTAATAATGAAATAATCAAAAACAAGCCACAAATATACGGTCTGCATTAATACACTTTAATCTATAAAGGCTAAATAATTAACATTTTTTTAATATTAATTATTTTATAATTTTTGTGGAAATAGTTTAAAAATTATTTAAGGTAACAGGTTTATCTAGCTGACTAATAGCGACATAGCACAAAAAAAGTGATAACCGTAAGGTTGCCACTTTTTGCGCGGTTCCTGGAATCTGAAATTGTACTTTTCTTTTATTTGTCAATGAAAGAAGAAGTAGCCGAGCGCAATGCCGGCAATTACGCCCATCAAATCGGCAAACAATCCGAAAGGAATAGCATAGCGAGAGTTACGGATACCGACCGAACCGAAGTATAAGGCTACAATATAAAAAGTCGTATCGGCAGCCCCCTGAAACATGCACGCTAACCGCCCGACGAACGAATCGGGGCCAAACTGTTTCATCGCATCAATCATCAACGCCCGCGACCCCGACCCGCTCAGCGGCCGCATCAGTGCCACGGGCAACGCGTCGGTAAACTCGGTGTTCAGCCCTGTAAAACTAAACAGGTATTTCAACCCGTCGATGACATAGTCCATAGCCCCCGAATTGCGAAAGGCGCCGATGGCAACCAGCATCCCAACCAGATAGGGAATAATGCGGACGGATGTCTCAAAACCACCCTTTGCTCCTTCAATAAACGCGTCGAAGATGTCTACTTTCTTGCGCATCGCTCCCAGCAGAAACGACACTACGATAAGCATGAGAACAAGGTTGCCCGTTACTTTGGAAATAACCTCGATTTCTTCTTTACTCTTGGTAGATAGATACCACAAAGCCAGGCCTATCAGGCTCGTAATACCACCCAGCCATCCCAGTACCGTACCGTTGATGAGGTTAATGCGCTGTTTGACAGCTACGGCAATCATACTCACCACGGTGGCTACGTAGGTGGCAATAAGGCAGGGGATAAAAATATCGGATGGATCTTTCGCGCCCAAAATAGCCCGTTGTGCCATAATGCTAAGTGGAATGATGGTCAGGCCAGACGTATGCAACACCAGAAACATGATCTGAGCATTGGAGGCCGTTTCCTTTTCAGGATTCAGTTCCTGTAAACTCTGCATAGCTTTCAACCCAAAGGGCGTGGCGGCATTGTCCAGCCCCAGCATATTAGCCGAGAAATTCATAATCATCTGGCCATTGGCAGGATGGTTTTGCGGAACTTCGGGGAAGAGCTTATGAAAGAACGGGCCAATGATACGGGCCAGAAAGTTAATGGCCCCCGCTTTTTCGCCAATGTTGAGCAGTCCCAGGAAAAAGGCCATTACCCCCGCCAGTGGCAGGGCGATATCCATGACAGCTACTTTGGACGAATCGAACAGCCCCTCGACGATAAGTTTGAAAATTTCAGTGTCGCCCAGAAAAATCAGTTTGGCCAGAGCCACCAGAAACGCGATGATAAAAAAAGCAACCCAGATGTAGTTTAGTGCCATCGGTACTAATGAATGAGTGAATGAGCAAAAGAGTGAAAGAGTGAATGGCTCTCCACCTAATCATTTATATGGGTTTTAGCAGAATACCGTAAGTTTACAGGAACATTTTGCTCGAACCAATTTTGACTTAACATTCTTGATAAAGATAAGCTTAACCACTGCTATCGTTGCTCTTTCAACGGCCGCTCTTTCGCTCTTTCACTCTTTCGCTCTTTCACAATCCTTTGAATCGGCTATGCAGAAACAGGGGCTGGTGGATGTGCAAAAAATAGACCCCAGTATTCTGGTCGAACTCAAATACTCAACGACTGATAACTTTGTGGGCAAAGATGTGTACGGTGAACTTACCCGCGCCTACATGCAGCCGATGGCCGCCCGGAAACTTGCCAGGGCGAGTCAGTACCTACAGGAGCACCATCCCGACCTGCGACTGCTGGTGTATGATGCTGCCCGGCCCCGGCAGGCTCAGTGGAACCTTTGGAATGCGCTTCCTGACGTGCCCGAACGGGAACGCCGAAAATACGTGGCCGACCCCCGTCTGGGTTCCATCCATAACTACGGCTGTGCGGTCGATTTAACCGTGGCTACGAAAGATGGAGCGGAACCGCTGGACATGGGCACAAAGTATGACTTCTTTGGTGAACTGGCCTACCCCTCGCGGGAGGCAGCACTGTTAAAAGCGGGGAAGTTAACCAAAGCCCAGCTCGATAATCGCCTGATTTTACGAACCGCCATGCTTCAGGGCGGTTTTACTCGAATCGAATACGAGTGGTGGCACTTCAACGCCCTCTCGCGGGAGCGGGCCAAAGCGACGTTTCAAATTGTAGAATGATGCTTTTCAATGATGAATGATTTTTCAGGACTAATGCGGCTGCTGTTTTTTGCGGCTGTGATTAGTATCGGACCTGTGTATGCACAGGAAAGCGTTACCCAAATTACCGTGTCTGCCGATAACCTGAAGCAGCACGTCTTTGCATTGGCTTCGGATCGTTTTCAGGGCCGCAAAACAGGCACCGATGGGCAGCTACAGGCCGCCACTTATTGTACCCAGGTGTTCAGGCAAAGTCATTTACTGGCTCCTTTCCGGCTCGATTCGGTTGCCGGGTCATTCCGGCAAACGTTTGCCTTTACCTCTATAGAAGTGGCTCCGTTTGGGGGTTACCGCTCGTACGGTTCTGGAATGTCTACCTACAAACGGAATGAACTGGTGCCCTTGCCTCAGACAGCAAAAGATAGTAGCCGAAGCCTGTTTGGTCAGAACATCGGAGGTCTGACTTATTGGCACGGATCTGAAACAGGAGGTAGTTGTCATTTCGGCGCACTACGATCATCTGGGGGCCGAGGGCAAACGTGTTTTTTACGGCGCTGATGATAATGCGTCGGGTACGGCCACTATTCTGAGTGTATCGGCGGTATTCGATTCGTTACGGCAGGCGGGTGTTAAAACCCGACGGAGTATGTTGTTCGTGCTTTTTTCGGGCGAAGAAGGGGGACTACTCGGGTCATCGTACTTCGTTTACAATTCCCCGATTCCACTTCCCCAGCTTGTCGGCGACCTGAATGTAGACATGGTGGGTAGGGTGGATGATGCCCACCGGAAAAAGCCGGACTATTGCTACCTGCTGACAAACAAGGAAGGGCAAAAACTTCGGCAGATAGCCGAACAGGCTAATGCGCAATCGGTGAAGTTAGCCATCAATGAAGGGGGATACGATACCGTAAGCGATCCGGAGCAGTTCTTTTACCGGTCTGATCACTACAACTTTGCTAAAAAGGGGGTTCCGGCCCTGTTCTTTACTAACGGCAGTCATATCGACTACCACAAGATTACCGATACGGCAGACCGAATAAACTACGAAGCCCTGGCTAAACGGGCCACATTAGTGTTTCAAACGGCCTGGGTTCTGGCTAATCAGGACGAGCGATGATGGTGGCTTTTTATGCTAAATAAATACCAATACTCACCACATCGGCAAACCTATTCAGAGTTGTAGCAACAGACGCAAATTCTGATGAACACTTTGTAATTGAGCCGCATCTAAAGTGCCTAACAGCCCCTGAGCCAGATTCGCATCAATGGTAGCTAATTTACTAAGTCGAACCAGCGATAGTTTTTTCAAACCGTTTAAACGGGTAGGTGTAATTACCAGATCGGTTGGTTCCTGCCACTGAAGCTGCGTTGTAATAAAAGCAAGCGTAACGTCAAATGGAGTTGCCAAAAGAACCAAGGCGGGCCTTATTTTACTGCCCGATAAATCCGTAAATGGAAACGGCACTACAATCAGATCGCCCTGCTTCACCTGTACCTTTCCTTCAAATCGTCCAGCGTATATAAATCCTCCTCATCCTTGAGAAACGCAAACGCACTTGAGTTTTCAACCAATTGCTGAATACCCCCTTGCAAAACACGTTCCTCATGCTTCTTTAGTATGAAGGAAGCGAAATCGACCACCTCACTGATTTTCTCTTCGGGAAGTTGCTCAACGGTCTGTAAAACCTGCTCTACCAGTTGTCGTCGGCTCATATTAGTCTGATTTCAGAGCACTAATATAGAACGTTTACGCTAAATAACTACCAATACTGACCACATCGGCAAATACACCGGAGGCTGTCACTTCCGCGCCTGCTCCCGGCCCTTTTACCACAAGAGGCCTGTCTTTGTACCGCTCCGTTGTGAAAGAAACGATGTTGTCGGCACCGGTCAGCTGATAAAATGGATGCTCCGGCCCCACCGACCGCAGACCGATAGTGGCTTTGCCATGCTCGAAACTGGCTACAAAACGCAGTTTTTCGCTGTTGGCTTCTGCCTCGCTGAGCAGGTTTTCAAAATAATCGTTATTACGTTCCAGTTCATTGAAAAAGTCGGGAATTGTTGGGGCCAACAGGCAGGATGCTGGTAGCATATTCGTGACCGTTACATCGTCTGGTTCCAGTGGGAAACCGGCTTCCCGGGCCAGAATTAGAATCTTACGGGCCACATCCTGCCCACTCAGGTCGTCGCGCGGGTCTGGTTCGGTATAGCCCTTCTCCTTTGCTTCCCGCACCACATCGGCGAAGGATATACCGGGTTTGAAGGTGTTGAAAATGAAGGAAAGCGTACCCGATAAAATGGCTTCAATTTTCAGGAAACGGTCGCCGGACGTGATTAGGCCCTGCACGGTGTTAATGATTGGAAGACCGGCACCCACGTTGGTTTCGTAAAGGAACTTAACACCCCGGTTCAGGGCGGTGCGCTGCAACCGGCGATACTCACTGTAGGGGCCGGAATTTGCTACTTTATTGGGCGTAACTACAGAAATGTTGGCGTCCAGTAATGACTCGTAGAACTGAACAATATCCTTGTCCGACGTACAGTCGATGAATACTGAGTTGGGCAGGTTGTAATCTTTTATCTTCTCCACAAAGGCCGGGAGGGATGTCGTGACACCCTCGGTCAGCAACCGGTCGTGCCAGTTGTTCAGCGAGATACCCTGCGGGTCGAGCACCATCTTTTTAGTGTTTGTCATGCCCACTACGCACACTTTCAGTAGCTTCTCCGACCGTAGAAATTCTGATTGGTCGAAGATTTGTTTCAACAGCGTTTTTCCAATCAGTCCGGTGCCAACCAGATACAGGTTCAGCACCCGCGCTTCGGACTGGAAAAAGATGTTGTGCAACGCGTTGAGTGCCTTGGACAGGTTATTTCGGTTGATAACGACCGAGATATTTATCTCCGAAGAACCCTGTGCAACGGCAACAATATTGACCCCGTTTTTGCCCAGTACCGAGAAAAGTTTTCCGGCAATACCCGAGCTTTTCTTCATGCCTTCGCCAACGGTAGCAATGACCGATAAATCCCGCTCGATAGCGACGCTGTCAATATGGCCCTGTTCAATCTCAGTGGCGAATTCTGCGTCTAAAATGGCTTTCACATCGTCTGCCCCACGGGGGTCGATAGCGAAACAGATGGAGTGTTCCGATGAAGCCTGAGAGATGAGAATAACGCTGATTTTGTGCGCGGCCAGTACACCAAATAGTTTTGCCGATACACCCGCCACCCCAATCATGCCTGACCCCTGCAAGTTGACAAGGGCAATGTCGTCAATACTCGAAATACCCGTAATGGTATACTGCCGCCGTTCGGCGGTGCGGCTCACCACCGTGCCCTCGTGCGTTGGGTTGAACGTGTTCAGCACCCGAACCGGAATGTTTTGGGCAAAAGCCGGTTGCAGGCTGGGTGGGTAAATCACTTTGGCCCCGAAATGGCTGAGTTCCATTGCTTCGGCGTAGGTGATGGTCGGGATATTGAACGCGTTGGGGACTTTGCGCGGGTCGGCGGTCATCATTCCGTCAACATCCGTCCAGATATCAATAATGTCGGCGTTGAGGGCAGCGCCAAGGATGCTTGCCGTATAGTCCGAACCGCCCCGGCCGAGGGTGGTTGTTTCGTTCTTTTCGGTTGAGCCGATAAAGCCCGTAACCATCTGAATGGCCGTGCCGGGACGGTCTGAATTTTTGGCGAAATAATCCCGAATCAGTTCGTTGGTGAGGGTGTAGTTTACTTCGGCGTGACCAAACTGGGTATCGGTTTTGATGAGTTGACGGGCATCGCAGAACTGCGCCGGAATACCCCGGCTTCGTACGCATTCGGTAATGACAGTCGTCGATAAGCGTTCGCCAAAACTGGTAATCAGATCATGGGTGCGGGGAGTGAGTTCGCGAATGAGGGATACGCCCCGGAGCAGGTCTTCCAGTTCATTCACAATCCCCCGAACGTGCGCCACCACTTTGCCTTGTTCCTTTACCGGAATAAGGGCTTTCACGATGTTAAAATGCCGGTCTTCAATACGTCGGACCAGTTCCATATAATCGGGTTCGCCGGAAATAGCCATGCGGCCGATTTCAATAAGCTGGTTGGTAATATCACCCATTGCCGAGAAAACAACCGCTATCTGATCGCCATTCCGGCGGTGGGTATCAATGATTTCGATAACCTGCCTGATGCTCTCTACGGAGCCAACCGACGTGCCGCCAAATTTTAAAACCTGCATTTTTAATGAGTAAATGAATAAATGAGCGATGGAGTGAATGGCTTGTCAAGCGCGGTTTTCACTCGATCAAAAATAAATCAGGAAGGTGTTGTTGATGGTCGTTTTGGGTTAGCAAAGATAGCAAGGGACAAAGACTTTAGGGTGACTTCAATAGAAAAGGCACGTCCGGGACGTGCCTTTTCTGTGGCGGAGAATCTGCTAAAAATTGCTGAAACCTTGATTGTTCAATCAATCTTGATGTACAATCAGCCAGCCTGCGCCAATGGTTAATGCATCTTCGGCCAGGGCAACCCAAAGGTCGGGGATGTCTTTTTCGTGCGTAAGCCAACGGCGTAACTGGAAGAAGGCAAATGAACCGGCAACCGCGCCCACTGCCCCGACTACGGCGCCAGTTGGTGCCGGCCATACACTGCCCCTATTGCCCCTTCAGCATCTTAAATCTAAGCCTGTATTTACGTGATCTTAATATCTATGGTCAACTGATCAATACGCTTCATACGTGAAGATTAAGGTTTCGGTCACCACTGAATTCGTCATTGTCGTGCGGCTGGTTGGTAGGTTGGCCGAGTTGTAGGTGTAGCTATACGTGATAGCTAAAGGACTGACTCCATTGGAACCCGCGACCGACAAGACGTTGTTCTCACTTAAATTATAGGGGTTATCAATACCACCGTACAGTGTATAAAATGGGCCAAACGCGGGTGATGAACTGGCAAATGGCAAAAAAACACCCGGAGCAGGAATGATAAATACGCCATAAAAAGGATTCACTTTATTGTCGAATGTGTAGCTGGCGTTTATCGAACGGCTATAAACGGGAGGAGCCGATGGAGGCCCTACTGAAGCACTTACTGAAAAAGCTTCATTTGCAGACGTTAGGTTGTTTGCCGTAAAAGTAAATGAGCCTCCTCCACTGGACCGTAGACCACTAATACTGATGCTTTTGCCATAGGTTGACACTTTATTGTCTGAATTGTAGCGAGGGGATACAAAGAAGCTGGACGGCGAATTTGATAACCCCGACAACTGACCGACTGAATTGTAAGTAAGGCCGTAGCTTTCTGAGGCCGATCCCCTGCGGATTTGAGCGTGTTGAACCTGCGTCAGGCGATTCTGCCCATCATATTGGTAAAGCGTGTTCTCAACGGGGGCTAACACACTGTCGGGGGTCTGATAAGCAATTATCGAGCTTAGTCGCCCCTGTCCATCGTAGGAAAAGGCATTGACTATACTCACGCTGGCACTGCTGGTCAATTGCTGAGTAATCGTCTTTACCCGTAACCGATTTGCGCCGGGCGTAACGACTGGTAAGCGGTGATCCGTGCAACCCCAAAACTCAACAATAACTAGTAGGCAAACAAGGCCTCGAAATAAACGGGTAGTAGTCATAGGGATATTGGTTGAAAGTAGTATATGTTGTACGCTTTAAAAGCACTGTAAGTACCCTGATATGAGTTACATAACTCTACTAATCATAGGATTGTGTATGGATAAATTGGTCATGAAAGTAAGCACAAACGAAATTTTTTTACAGGGTGAATTTTTTTACTGAGTGCTCTATTTATCCAACGGTATTACTATGAAACAACCGCACGTTAGACGTTGAGCCTGTTTACGCTTTTTATCTTGCAGCATGAGCTGACAAAAACGCTTCCCGAGTCTATCCGATACGTTTGTTCAGTTCTGCTTCCGCAGCCGGATAACCTGTCCGCCACCAGCAGCCAGTTTGAGCATAACCGCATCCGTTTTGCGGACGGTGCGCGTCTGCTGGGTTAGATGGTTCGGGTTCTGAGCTACGTCGGGGGCATCTGCGTAGACTTCGGCCGTATAAACGCCATCCGATAAAAAGTCCATTTTTACCGGAATTTCACGGGCTTTTGAGTTAGTAATGCTCCCTACAAACCAGTCGTCGCCCTTGCGCCGGGCAAGGGTGATGTGTTGTCCGACTTCAGCCGCCAGCACCCGCACTTCGTCCCAGGTGGTGGGTATCTGCGTCAGCAAGTCGAAACCCGGTTGGCCTTTGTAGGCATCGGGGTAGTCGGCTACCATGCCGAGGTAACTTTCCAGCACTACATACATCGCTAACTGATGGCATCGGGTGCCAAACATCATAGGACGGATATAATGTACCTTAAACTGACTGGCTGGTACGGCCCGGAAGCCGCCGAGGTGTAAATCGGTGGCACCCGCCAGCATCCGGGTGAAGGGAAAGTTGATGTCGTGGTCGGGGGTGACGAGCGAGTCCCACTTGTTCACCTCGTAGTTGAGGGTGCCTTCCCGGGTGAATTCGTTGGGGTAGGTGCGATGCATACCCGTGGGTTTATACGCCCCGTGAAACTGAATGTGAATCTTGTGTTCGGCCGCCTTCTGGAGCATCCGCTCCTGGATGTTGACCATTTCCTGGTCGTCGCGGTCCATAAAATCGACCATCATGCCTTTGATACCCCAGCGTTCATACTGGGCAAGTATCGAGTCGATGCGGGGGTAGAGTGCCGACCAGTATACCCAAACCCGAATACCCACGTCCCTACTTTTAGCGTAGTCGCACACTTTCTGCATATCCAGGCCCGGAATGGCCTGGGCCGCGTTGGCATTTGGTCCGGGCACATAGTTAGTGCCATCGCTCACGTACCATTCGTGCCCTCCGTATTCTACCACCGAATGGTAATCGATGTGGTTATCGGCGCAGAAGTCGATATAGTACTTCTGGGTCTCGAAATTATTTCCCGGGGCAAAAACCGTATCGGGTACGATGGTGCCGTTCCACCACGGGAAAGTCGTTTTGCCGGGCTTGATCCAAGATACATCCGGGATTTTGCAGGGCGGACTGAGACTCGTCAGGATATTGGATTCGATGAGCGTGCCCACCCGGTCGCCGATGAGCATTACCCGCCAGGGCGTTTGATGGGGCAGAACGGCTTTTACTTTGGTCATTCCATCAACCGGTCCTGATTGGTTTGGCAGGGGCGAAAGCTGGCTGGTCAGGAGGCCGTTCTTTTTAATCAAATACATACCAGCGTAATCGGTCAGCGCTGCTTCGGTGATGGCCATGCAGGTTTTGTCTGGATATTCAAACAGAGCTGGCATGTCCATGAGCGTATCATTTCGGATACTATCCAGCGGAATAGTGGTGTACAGTCCCTCGTGCGAGGTCAGGAAGTTGAGCCGGAAAAGAACGTGAGCCGTTGGGTTCCACGCCAGTTGAAAGGTCGATTTCTCGTCGGTCAATACGTAGTCTGACCAGTTGGTTTGTTTGGGGAATTCATATCGAAAGGCCACACCGTCGTCGAATACCCGCACGACCAGATTAATCAGCCGTTTGCTGCCCGACTTTTCGCTCAATGGGAAAATAGCTTCCCGACAATGGTTACGGGCCGTTTTTACTTTTCCCACCACTAAGTCGTACGTTTCGTCAATCTCCCGGAAAATGGGTTTTCCCTGTTTCAGATTTGCGCCGAACGGTCCGCTTTCCTGAAACGTCAGGTTTAGTTCTGACTGGTCAACCAGTATCTTTTTGTCGAAAAGAACCCGGTAGGTGGGCGATGTTTTAGTCAGGTTAAACACGAAAACAATCCGGCCGTTGGGCGATTCGACCTGTATATCTTTGGCTGACAAAGGCGGGGAAATCAGCAGGAAAAGCAACCAGAGTAAACGGTCGGAGAACTTCATGAAAAGGGGATTTGTAAGCTAACGTTTCTTGTAAAGACAGCGCACCAATGTACAAAGGTAACGGACTTTTACAGCAGGAAGAAAATGGCTTTCATTTGGTTTGATGCTAAAAACGGAGAATATAAAGTGGCAACTAGCCTATATTCATAGATGTATTATCGGTTCTCATCGGAAAATACGTATCAACTGCCCGACTTATTCGTAACTTTAGCACTGGTTTAATCAGTATAGAAAATTATATTTTGATGAAAAAACAGATTTTACTCGCTTCGTCACTGGCTCTTAGCGGCCTACTTTCTCAGGCTGCATTGGGACAGGCAAATACCCTGAACGCCCGCATGGATAAAACGGCCGAGAGCCTTGAAAAAAAGGTGATAACCTGGCGCAGAGAGATTCACCAGCATCCGGAGTTGGGTAACCGGGAGTTTCAGACCGCAGCCAAGATTGCCGCTCACTTGCAGTCGCTGGGGATGGAAGTGAAAACAGGCGTGGGCAAAACGGGCGTCGTTGGTTTGCTCAAAGGTGGTAAAGAAGGGCCAGTGGTAGCACTACGGGCCGATATGGATGGCCTGCCCGTGACCGAGCGCAATGATTTGGCTTTCAAATCAGACGTAAGAACCGAGTATAATGGGCAACAAACGGGCGTTATGCACGCCTGTGGCCATGATTCGCACGTGGCCATGCTGATGGGTGTAGCCGAAGTATTGAGCTCCGTAAAAAGTGATCTGCGCGGCACCGTGAAGTTTATCTTCCAGCCTGCCGAAGAAGGTGCCCCCGAAGGGGAAGAAGGCGGTGCCGAATTGATGGTAAAAGAGGGGGTACTGGACAACCCGAAAGTAGACGCCATTTTTGGTCTGCACATCAATTCGCAAACCGAAGTAGGAACCATCAAATACCGGTCTGGTGCCACGATGGCCGCCGTTGACCAGTATTCCATAAAAATCAAAGGCCGTCAGGCACACGGGGCTGCTCCCTGGTCGAGCGTTGACCCGATTGTTACGTCGGCTCAGGTGGTAATGGGTCTGCAAACCATCGTTAGCCGGAACGTAATCCTGACTGATAATGCGGCCGTGGTAACGGTGGGTGCCCTGCACAGCGGCATTCGCCAGAATATCATTCCCGAAGAAGCAAACATGATTGGCACCATCCGCACGTTCAGTCCCGAAGCCCAGAAACTGGTTCACCGGCGTATCAATGAGATTGCCACCAATATCGCCGAGAGTGCGGGGGCCAAAGCTGATGTTAAAATTGATATCATGTATCCCGTTACGTACAATGACCCAAAACTAACCGAGCAGATGCTGCCATCGTTGCAGACGGTAGCAGGTAAAAGCAATATCATTATCACGCCCGCTCAGACGGGTGCTGAAGATTTCTCGTTCTTTCAGCAGAAAGTACCGGGCTTCTTTTTCTTCCTAGGTGGCATGCCCAAAGGGAAGAAAGCAGAAGATGTCGGTTCGCACCATACGCCCGATTTTCAGATTGATGAAGGCGGTTTTGTACTGGGCATGAAATCACTTTGCCACCTGACCACCGACTATATGGAATTTGCCAATAAGGGCATTGCCGTTAAACAACTAACGGTTTCGACCGGAAACTAGACTGCATTATCCGGTTTCAGGCAATATGTCTGAAATCGGATATTCTGTCAAATCTCCTTTCGTCTGCGGACAATGCGCGACAGTAAGCCGGGCATGAATCGTTTGAGGTAAATGCCATAGATTTCGGAACCCCCAATGTAAACTTCTTCTTTTTCTTTCTCTATTGCCCGCACGAGTCGCTTTGCGAAGACATCGGCGGGCATTCCTTTTTCCTGATTGTCATCCATTTTGCCATATGTCTGACCACTGGCTGTCAGTGCATTGACCGAAATGGCGGTTTTGACATAGCCTGGGCAAACCAGCGTTACCTGGATGCCTTCCTTATACACTTCGGCCCTCAGGGCATCGAAAAAACCGTGCAGGGCGTGTTTGCTGGCGCAGTAGCCCGAGCGCTGTTTGGTGGCTAACTTACCCGCCACACTGCTCGTAACCACAAAATAGCCATTACCCTGGGCCAGCATGACAGGCAGAACGGCTTTCGTTAGGGCAACAACACCAAAGAAATTGACAGCCATAATCTGTCGGTAAACCGACAAGTCGGTATCGACAACGGTGCTTCGCTGGCTGATACCCGCGTTATGGAACAGATAATCAATGCGGCCGAATCGCTGCTTTACAGTATCCACATGGGCCGAAAAACCATCTGTCTCCGTCATGTCCATGGGAAGAATCAACAACTGCGAAACCGGTAAGCCGGTTTGGGTAGCCACCCGTTGCAGTTCCGTTTCACGTCGGGCTGACAAGACCAGCCGGACCCGCTTCGATTTGGCTAATTCGAGGGCCAGTGCTTCTCCAATACCAGACGAGGCACCGGTAATCCAGATAACGGAATCGTTCAAATCCATACGGTACAGGAAGAGCTAGAAGTTGATACGGGCGGTTTCTGGCTGTACCACCAACTCAACCGATTTTCCGATGGGCAGTGCCAGATTGACCTCGACGTGACCCGCCGGGAAATCGAATAGGATAGGGTACGAATAATCAGCTACCGTATCGGCAATAATCTCAAACGAATCTTTGTTAAACGGCAGCGAACTGCTGGTGCGCATGTCGGTAAATTGCCCGACAACCAAACCGGCCAGATCCCGCAGATGCCCGGCACGCCGGAGTTGAGTCATCATCCGGTCGAGGGAAAAGAGCGTTTCGTCTATGTCTTCGATGAACAGAATTTTTCCGCCAAAATCCAGATCGGTTGGGGTTCCTACTGAGTTGACCAGCAGGGTCAGGTTGCCGCCCACTAATTGCCCTTCGGCCCGGCCCGGCCGGTTGAAGGGATGAACGGCCACTGCATAATGCGTGGGTAATTCACCGAATAACCATTGCCGGACAGACTCCAGGGAAGCAGCCCGGTCGGGATCGCCAAACTGCCGGGGCATCAGGCCGTGCAGACTGACAATATCGTTTTTTTGCAGCAGGCTCAATAGCACCGTTACATCACTGAAGCCTACCAGCCACTTCGGACTGGCCCGAATGCCGGTCAAATCAAGTCCGTCAACAAGTCGGTAACAGCCATAACCTCCCCGTGCTGCCAGGACCGCCCGCACATCGGGATTGTCGAAAAGTCGCTGGATGTCGGCCCGGCGCAGGTCATCGGAACCGGCAAAAGGGCCGTCGACAGCGTGCAGGCTATCACCTTCAATGACATTCAGGTGCCAGTCTTCGCGCAGAATACGAAGCCCTTCGGCAAGTTCTTCGAACGGGAACCAACTGGCGGGGGCTACTACGCCAACGGTATCGCCGGGGCGTAGGAAGGGGGGCATAATCACGAGGCAATTTTTGGTATAAGGTTTATGTACACGGACTACGTAGAAAGAAGCGTAAATCGCAAAAATACGCTTTCGTCTTTTCTCTTGCGTCCTGCGGTCTTCTGTCGTTCAGGATCGCCTTTTTAGTTTGTTCCTTAATTCAGTTCAGCCTCTTCAGTTTCGTCGAGTTTATTCAGGTCGAGCTCGGTTTGTTGTTCACGGTCAAACATGGGTCTGAACTTATGACCCCAGCGTATCTCGCTGTAGCGATACGAAAAACGCGTATGTACCATTTGTACAAACGTGTCGTCCAGTGCCTGTAGGGAAATTAATATCTCCGCATCAGACTGTTCGAGTTCTTCGGGAGTGCAGCCATAGAGCGGGCTTTTGTCCGTAATGGGATGTACCAGCGTCCAGTTTGCCGGGAAGAAAGCAACTTTATTACGTTCCAGATTCAGGCCGTAGTATTTTCGGGTGAGCGTACCGTCTGGCTTGGGTTCCAGCCGGGAGAGGGTTGTGGTTACCTCAATGTTTATCAGTTGATTGGCGCGGGTGTTAATGATGCGAAACATCCAGGCATTAACGTCCAGATAGGGGGCGAAGACCGCATTCTTTGAGAAACGGATGTGTGCTACCGGTCGCGAAAATCGGCCGTACAATAGTCCGGTGGCCAGTGCAAAGGCCAGTAAGCCAATCATGGATTCAAAAGCGGCAATGCAACTGGTCAGAAAACTACCGGGCGAAATATGGCCGTAGCCAACCGTGGTGAGCGTTTGGGCACTGAAAAAGAAGCACTTCCAGAAAGGACCGTTCAGAACTTTATCATCAATACCCGTCAGCGAACGGGCGTCGGCCAGCATGTAAATACCCGCGAACAACGTGTTGGTAATGATATAAGCGCTCAGGAGCCAGGCAAAAAACGGACTCCAGCGCATCGTAATCAGCCGATTGTAGATATTTAGCCGATCCCAAAGGGAACCGTTAACCCGAACCAGGTTGAAACTGCCATCCTGATTAACCAGCCGCGACTGGGCGTTGGTGAGCGTGGTGCCGAAACCGAGGTCGTTGCGCTGTTTTTCCTGCTCAACTAACTGACTATTCTTGGGAGCATGATTGAACAGACGAGGCTTTTTAGTATTCATAGCAGGATGCTTAACAATTAATTAGGTGTCAATGATAGGTCAGATTACAAAGTTATATCAAATTTGTCGGGCTGTTTGGTCGGTAACCCGATTCGCCCTCCATTCCGTTTCCTGATGAATCCAACCGAAATTGTAACGGGCTTACTGGGCGTAACGACACTACTGGCGGCAGTGGCCCGGCAAACCCGCATATCATACCCAATCCTGCTGGTGATTGTTGGGTTGTTTATCGGCTGGATACCCGGTCTGCCCCCCGTTGTGCTTTCTCCGGACACCGTTTTTCTGATTTTTTTACCGCCTTTACTGTACGCTGCAGCCTGGCAAATAGATAACAGGGAACTGAAATTATACAGTCGACCGGTTTCTTTGCTGGCGGTTGGTCTGGTTTTATTCACGGCTACGGTCGTGGCGCTGATTGCTCATGCGTTCATCCCCGGATTTTCGCTGGCCCAGGGTTACCTGCTGGGTGCTATTGTCGCGCCACCCGATGCGGTAGCGGCCTCGTCGGTTACGCGGGGACTCAACGTACCTAAACGGATCATGACGGTTCTGGAAGGTGAAAGCTTAATCAACGATGCCAGTAGCCTGATTATTTACCGCTATGGGCTGGCGGCCATTCTGACCAGTCAGTTTGTTTTGTGGGAAGCAGGTCTGCAGTTTATTGGGATTGCGCTGGTGAGCGTCAGTATCGGACTGGCCATTGGCTGGCTTATGCTTTGGGTACACCGGGCCATCGGCAAAGATACCGTTACCAGCACCGCCGTTACCCTGCTTACACCCTACGGCTCTTATTTGATAGCCGAAAATTTTCACCTTTCAGGTGTGCTGGCCGTTGTCACAACCGGCCTTTTCCTGTCGGTTCGTATTTCGGAGCTTTTTACAGACCAAATTCGGCTGCAGACAAATGCCGTTTGGGAGGTTGTTATTTTTCTGTTCAATGGGTTAGTTTTTATCCTGATTGGCCTGCAATTGCCCATGATTGTTGCTAATTTGAATGGCTATACCCTGCCTCAGGCAGTTGGATATGCGTTGATGGTCAGTGCCGTGGCCATCATTTGTCGACTGGTTTGGGTATTTCCGGGGGCTTATTTGCCCCGTTGGTTTAGTGCAGACATCCGAAAAAGGGAACCGAAACCGAGTTGGCAACAGGTAACTATACTCGGCTGGGCTGGTATGCGGGGCATTGTATCTCTGGCTGGAGCACTGGCCCTACCCAATACCCTACTCAATGGTCAGCCGTTTCCGGCCCGTGACCTGATATTATTTATTACGTTCATCGTTATTCTGGTTACGCTGGTTTTGCAGGGACTGACGTTACCTGTACTGATTGAACTACTCGATGTGCGGGAGCAGATTGACGAAAAACAGGAGGAACGGAAGTTGCGCCGAAAAATGGCTCAACAGGTAATCACGCACCTGGAAGCCAACCATTCGGCGGGGTCGGTTCAGGACGATGTGCTGAGCTACGTAAAAAACACGTACGAATTACGGATCAATGAATTGAACGGAATGCTACGGGCATCCAGCAATAGCCATCAACCCGCTGAACTCTACAAACAGGCAATACAGCTTCAGTTAGAATTGATTAGCGTTGAGCGAATGGTGCTGAATGAGGAACGCAGGAGTAGCTTACTGGATGGTGAAAGACTCCGAAAAATGGAACAGGAACTGGATCTCGAATCGGCCCGTCTTTCATTGGTTCATGTCGAGTAAAACCTTATCTATATTATTATTGCCATATCTTACCTTTTTCTTAGTACTAGCCGGGAGTCGTAAGCGATATGCAAAAGCAATATTATTGGATAATTTCTAGGTGGCTAATAAGTAAATATACTTATATTTATCCCCAATTAAAGGATTTTTCACTTATTAGCTCCGCTATTACCGTAACGGCACATGAATGTTCATTCGGGTATGATTAGTTTGGTAATACCAGCATTTAACGAAGAGGAAAACCTGCCCACCCTTGTCCACCGGCTTATGGTCGTAATGGATCAATATGACTCGTATGAAATCTTGATTGTTGATGATGGCAGCTCTGATGAGACACGTTTTGTTCTTCGGCAATTGAGTCATCAATATCCAGTTATTCGTTATTTGTCATTTTCCCGGAACTTTGGTCATCAGATGGCCTTGCGGGCTGGTTACGATAATGCCCGTGGGGAAGCGGTTATCTGCCTGGATGCTGATTTGCAGCATCCTCCCGAATTAATTCCGGCATTGATTGACAAGTGGCATGAAGGGTACGAGGTGGTGTACACCGTTCGGCAACCCGACCCTACCTTATCCCTCTATAAGCGCACTACGTCCAGATACTTTTACAAACTACTTCGCACAGTATCAAATCTCAATATTGAAGATGGGGCGGCTGATTTTCGGTTGCTGGACCGTAAAGTGGTAAACACACTTAAGGAGTTCAAAGAAAATGATCTATTCCTGCGGGGGGCCATCTCCTGGATCGGATATCGGCAGTGCCGGATACTGTACGAACCAGCCGCCCGATACGCAGGCCGGTCTAAATACTCGTTTCGTAAAATGCTCAAACTGGCCGCAATGGGTATTACTTCGTTCTCTACCAGGCCCCTCTACCTGTCAGTGCTGCTCGGTTTCGGGATGTCTTTGTTTGCCCTTCTTTTTGGTGCGGAAGCCCTGTTTGAGTATTTCTTCACCAACGCTACGGTATCGGGCTGGACAACACTGGTTGTACTCTCCGTGCTGATTGGCGGTGTTCAGTTTATTATGATTGGTATCATTGGTGTTTATTTAGGGAAAACATTTGTTGAGGTAAAAGGCCGACCGGCCTACATCATCAGCGATACCAGCGAGATCGAAGAGTCTGTAACGATATGGTAAGTTCCAGCACAAGAAGAAGGAGTATTTTATTCACCGTTGATGTAGAAGAGTTCGATACGGCCCTTGAATTTGGGCATGCTATTTCTTTAGACGAACAAGTGGCGGTTTCAACCAGGGGGCTGTCATTACTGGCCGAACGCTTCGATGCGCTTGATACCCCGGTTACGCTGTTTACAACGGCCAACTACGCGCTGCATGAACCCGAACTGATACGGGCGTTGGCGCAGAAACATGAAATTGCGTCGCATGGCTACTTTCATACCACGTTCGAGCCCGCTGATCTGCTCAAATCCCGGCTGACCCTGGAAGCGTTGCTGAACCGACCGGTAACGGGATTCCGTCGGGCACGCATGGGCTTTGTCGATCCCAATGATATACAACAGGCAGGCTATGCCTACAATTCGTCCCTTCATCCAACCTGGCTTCCGGGTCGTTACAACCATTGGGGTGAGCCCCGGCATCCGTTTCGGGAGCTGGATGTCTGGCAAATTCCGGCTTCGGTAACGCCTACCCTGCGGCTACCTTTGTTCTGGCTGAGTCTAAAAAACTTTCCGTTTTCCTATTACAAGTTACTCTGCCGCCAAACGCTGGAAGCCGCCGGTTTTCTGAATCTTTACGTCCATCCCTGGGAGTTTACGGATTTATCGGCCTATGAGAAAATTCCTGCCTACGTACGACGGCATTCCCGGAATGTATTACTCGACCGGGTCGAGCACCTGTTGCGTTATCTAAAGCCGATGGGGGATTTTGACACGATGGGTACTTTTGTACAGCAACTCAAAACAAACACGCCCTAATTTTCTTTTGCGTTACTTTGCCCAATGGTTTCCTTCTTTAAAAAGCCACTTTTCAGCGATTTCCTCTTTATACCTATTCTTCCCGAGCGATACTCTCCCAGTTTGCCCGCGCGGGTATTGAGTAAAGTCCTGCGTACCCGAAGCATTGCTGTGGGTACTAACCTGGTCGAAGATTACCTGCCTCATGCATAGATTGTCCTCTGAAGTACCTTTTAACGGAAGTAGGAAAATCGGCTTAATAATACACAAATCAAAAACCCAACTATAGGTATGGCCAAACAAACCTGGCTGGATTTCTGGCAGAAAGAAAATGAGTTCGATGACTCTATGTCAATGAACTATGCTTATTTTCTGGCGAGGGTCGAAAAATACATTCCGTTGTCGAAGACCCAGAAAGTACTGGATATAGGATCAGGACCCGGTAACCTGGAAGATGCCTGGTTCGACCGGGTTGTCGAAATACACGGACTGGATATTTCTACGCGCTATAATAAAATAGCGCGTAGCAAACATGCTGCGCACCCGGGCATCTATTTCCATGATTTACCAGCCGATGACTACCTGAATTTTGGCGTAGTCGCCAACCAACAGTTCGACGTGATAATCGTGATGAGTGTTGTGCAGTACTATAAGAGTGCGGCCGATGTAGAAACGTTGATCAGGGCAATTAAACAGGTAGCGGCTCCCGGTGCCAAAGCCCTCATCTGCGATTTGATGGTGGGCGGCAGTGTCATCAGTGATATTCTGAGCATCATGGGGCGTTCGCTCAGGCAGGGCCAGCTGCTATCAATGCTTAGGTTGCTGGTTCGGTTGCGCTTCTCTCCTTACTATACCGTTCGTAAAGAAAATGGCTTCCTTGTTCTCTCCCGACAGGAGTGGCTGGACATTACCCGGCGGGTGGGCGTGGCGGCTCATTTTGTGGATGAACCACTTACATTGCAGCAGGAGCGAATGAACTTACTAATTCAGTTCTAACTGCTTCAACAGGATAATTCAAATA
Source organism: Spirosoma spitsbergense DSM 19989 (assembly GCF_000374085.1). GTDB lineage: Bacteria > Bacteroidota > Bacteroidia > Cytophagales > Spirosomataceae > Spirosoma > Spirosoma spitsbergense. The sequence continues at coordinate 39,905 of NZ_KB893567.1, forward strand.
AATACTACGTCGTCGATCACCTCCGTGCCCATGTCCTTATTGACCAGCTGGACAAGTTTCTGTTTGGCATTAACGAGTTCATTACGGAGCGGAGCCGATGCAATATCGATGTATAACTTACGGTCACGAACGTAAAGCCGGTTGGTACGGGAAGCAATAGCAGGCCCCATCATACGCCCCCAAAAAGCTTCGAGATACGTTTCGTTGAATCGGGTCTGGAGCTGGTAGGTTTTTAGTAGTTGCCCGATAGCGTCTTTCAGGGTTGTGGTTCCGGCAACACGGGTGGCATTGTCGCGGTTATATCGGTAGGGCTGGTTCATAGGGGTGGCTGATTGTCACTGCGCAAAAGTAAACAATGATTGAATTCAATGAATGATCACTGACTGGGGAATGTTGAAAAAAAGTGTTAACGGGTTCAAAAATCGGGCCACGTTTCAGGTAAATGCCTGATTTTTAAGTGGATATTAATTTGTCTGGTAAATTAATTCAGCCAGTGTGTGCATTTGTCTTGATTTTATAAAATCGCAACTTGGTAAACTGGTATCATTCCCTTATCTTTGCGGACTCATTTGGAAAAATACAGGTTTTAGGCAACATAGATCATGAAAAGAACGTACCAACCATCGAATCGGAAGCGGAAAAACAAGCACGGTTTCCGCGAGCGGATGGCTACTGCCAACGGCCGTCAGGTGTTGGCACGCCGTCGTGCCAAAGGACGCCATAAACTGACCGTCTCGGACGAGAAGAAAGGCGAACGCTTTAAAGTTTAATCAGGAAGTCAGTTAGCCCGTCGGTCAGTCATCCGGTATCAGTTACTGATTGATTCATCGACTACCCAACTGACCAACCGTTATGCCGCAAACCTTCACTAAATCGGAACGGCTTTGCAGCAAAAAAATTCTTGGCGATTTATTTAAGAAGGGTAGTGCGTCTGTCGGGACGTTCTACCTTTTTCCGTTTCGGGTTCTCTACCTGCCTCAACCCGAAAGCAACGGCTCATTGCCTGCTATTGTCATTACGGTACCAAAACGACTCTTCAAACGGGCTGTCGACCGGAATCTCATCCGTCGGCGGGTGCGGGAAGCGTACCGGCTCCACAAAGACCAGTTTGCTATAAATGCAGCCGGGCCTGCGTCTATCGCCTTTCTTTATACGGCCAAACAGATAATTTCGTTTGAAGAGATAGAAAAAGGTATGAAATTAGCAATAGCAAAGTGTGCAATGAAGAATATGCCGTGAAGCATGCCTTTTTCCGGCGCTTCATTCTTCACTGCACATGCCTCACTCTTCATTCTGAATCCGCCTATGCGCTTCTCTAAACGCTTTACCCTTCTGGCCTCATCAGCAATCATAGCGGGTGGTATCGGCTTCTTTTCGTTTAAAAACGACGACCGTTTTTTTGAAATTGCGCGTAACCTCGACATCTACGCAACCTTGTTCAAGGAGTTGAACCTGTATTATGTCGATGAGGTAAACCCGAACCGGATGGTTAAAACCAGCATCGATGCCATGCTGAAGGCCCTCGATCCGTACACGAATTTTTTTGCGGAAGACGAAATTGAGGACTATATGACCATGACTACTGGTCGGTACAACGGCATAGGAGCACTCATTGGTCACCGCCAGGATAAGAATATCGTGCTGATGGTATATGAGGGTACACCCGCCGAAAAATCAGGGCTGCGCATTGGTGATGAGGTTGTCAAGATTGATGGAGTCGATATAACCCGCAAAGATCGTGACGGCGGACCGTTGGACCCCGGTAAGCTGCTGAAAGGACAGAATAATACCGCCGTAAAACTAACGGTGATGCGATACGGCCAGAAAGCACCCGTCGAGCTTAGTGTTGTCCGCGATGTGGTGAAGATGACGAACGTTCCTTACTACGGTATGATTTCGGAGGATGTCGGCTACATTGACCTCAAAGATTTCACGGCAACGGCTTCCCGGGAGGTCCGTTCGGCTTTTCAGGAGTTGAAAACGAAGGGAATGAAAAAACTCATTCTCGACGTTCGGGAGAATCCGGGCGGATTGTTGAATATGGCCATCGACATTTCCAATATTTTTATCCCGAAAGATTCTGAAGTTGTTACCACGAAAGGGAAAGTAACGGAATGGAATAAGACGTACACCGCCATGAACCCGCCCATGGACCTGGAAATGCCCATGATTGTGCTGGCTAACAGCCATAGCGCATCAGCCGCCGAAATTGTGTCGGGCGTTATTCAGGATTACGACCGGGGGGTGCTGGTTGGGCAGCGGACGTACGGCAAAGGGCTGGTGCAAACCACCCGCGAATTGTCATTCAACACCAAACTGAAAATAACTACCGCCAAATACTACATTCCCAGCGGGCGGTGTATTCAGGCTATTGACTACAGCCACCGTAACCCCGATGGCAGCGTGGGTAAAATTCCGGATTCGCTTAAAACGGCTTTTAAAACAAAAGCGGGCCGGACCGTGTATGACGGTGGTGGCGTATTACCCGACGTGATTGTAGAATCCCTGCCTCCCGCACCAGTAGCGCTTAGTTTGACCAATAAAGGGTTGATTTTCGATTACGCCGTAAAATACCACTACGATCACCCGACCATTAAGCCTGCCCGCGAGTTTCGCCTGACTGATGCGGAGTACGCAGAGTTTGCCAAGTGGCTGAGCAATAAAGAATACGACTACACAACGCAGGTAGAGAAAGACCTGGGTACACTGGAAGCGTCGGCCAAGAAAGAAAAATATTTCGATCAGATTCAGGACCAGCTCAAGTCGCTCAAGACCAAAATGTCGCACAGTAAAGATGCTGATCTGAATACGTTCAAAACCGAACTCAAAACCCTGCTGGAACAGGAAATTGCCGGGCATTATTACCTGCAGCGCGGTATCAAAGAAGCTTCCTTTGCTACCGATCCTGAAATGAAAGCCGCCCTCGATCTGTTCAAGGATATGGGTCGGTATAATACCATTCTGAAGGGGTCAAAATAATGATGAAGTATGAATGAGACTTGATGAATGACCGCTACTGAGCTCTCCTTCATCAAGTCTCATTCATCATTAAAATGCTTATTCTCTCCATAGACACCTCTACTGCCTGTTGTTCCGTTGCGCTACATCAGGATGGCCTTTTGCTAGGCTGTTATGAACTCTTTACAGAGCGCACCTCGGCGGCTATGCTCACAACACTCATTCGGGATGTTGTTACCCATGCGGGTTCCGAGCTCACACAACTCGATGCCATTGCTGTAGCCAAAGGGCCGGGATCGTACACGGGCCTGCGTATTGCTGTCTCGACCGCCAAGGGGCTGTGTTTTGCCCTGGATAAGCCACTGCTGGCCGTCAATACACTACAGGCAATGGCGGCCCAGCTACAGGCTTTCTTTTCGGATGAGTACCTCCTTTGCCCCATGATCGATGCCCGCCGAATGGAAGTGTATTGTGCTCTTTATCAGCCTGACGGCCGGGAAGTTCAGCCCACGTCGGCCCAGATTATCGACGAAAACTCATTCAGTAACTGGCTGGAACGGGGGCCGGTGGTTTTCTTCGGCGATGGGGCCGCTAAATGCCAGGTCTTGCTGGGCAGGCACCAGAACGCGTTGTTTCCCGGTAAGAACGTAGTTCCTTCGGCCCGCACTATCGGGCAGTTGGCGACATTGGCCTTTAACGAAGGGCAGTTTGAGAATCTGGCTACGTTTGAACCCTTCTATCTGAAAGATTTTATGACCACGCAACCCAGGAAGCTGGTTTGAACGTGTCATAAAAATGGCAGCCGTAATTGTTATATCTGTCAAAAGTCTCGCTGAGTAAGCGTAATTATACGGGAATCTGCGGTTTTTCTCCTTACTTCGCCCCGGCAACCGTCTATTCTTGCTACTGTGCAGATAATCGTTGATATTGGTAATACAGACGCCGTTTTTGGGCTTTACAACCAAAACACCTGGCAACACATCTGGCGCACTCCCGCCCGAAAAGATGAACACGCTGAGTCGTATGAAGGAAAACTGAGGCTCTGGCTACTGGAAGCCAATATTTCGTTAAGTGACGTTAATACAACGGTTCTTAGCAGCGTTGTTCCTGATCTTACGCCTACTATGCGGGCGATGCTGAACGAACTATTTGGCTTCGAATCCATTGTTGTTGGTCCGGGTGTTTACCCGTTGCTACCCATCGAAGTACTGCGTCCGCACGAGATTGGGGCCGATCTGGTTGCCAATGCTCTGGCTGCCCATACGCGCTACAAACAAACCTGCGTGGTGGTGGATTTTGGTACCGCCCTCACGTTTACAACCGTTTCTGCCGAGGGTAAAATTCTGGGTATTGCCATTGCACCGGGCCTTAAAACAGCTATTCGTTCGCTGTTTGCCAACACAGCCCAACTACCCGAAGTACCCATTGAGGTTCCTGCGTCGGCCCTTGGCACGAGTACAACGCATGCCATTCAGGCCGGGGTAATTCTGGGTTATGAAGGGTTGGTCCGCTCGCTGGTTAACCGGATTCAGTCTGAATTGGGCGGTGACTGCATTGCTGTGGCTACAGGTGGCTTATCGGGTCGGATTCCAGCCCTGCGGAATATATTTGTCGATATTGTTCCATCGCTAACACTGGAAGGCGTTCGCCTGATTGGCGAATTCGTTACGAGCCAGCTAAATACCCCCTAATCAGTTAATGCCTTATTTTCTATCGAAAAATGCCGGGTAGCCAGTAGATTATACAGGCCACTCAGTATTTGTGTTGTATTATTTCAAGTTTCCCCGATTGGTTCAAATAATTTTATGACCGTTTAATAAATAGTTAGAGGAAGTCCTATTTAATCTATCCGTTAAAAAATAGACAATTTCTGTTCTTTTCCAGCGCTTGTTCAATTTGTTCTACCTATAATCAAAATTCGATAAATAGGACTCTGAATTCGCTGAAAACAAGCTGATTATGCAGTTTGTAAATTGATGTATTAGTGCTGTTAAGCTATTGGTTTTTATGAACCCGGTATGCCTAAAGTTCTGTTTCTCACTTTACATCAATTGGTATGAAACTTCGTTTTATAGTTATTTTTTCGAGCTTAATTGTCTTTTTTTACGTTTCTCCCGTTTTAGCCGCTTTACCCAAACATAACTGGCAGTCGGGGCAGATAACAGGCTGGGATAAAACAATTTTGACTGGAGACCTGTGTTACAACTGGTTAATGGAAACCGTATTATTTCGCCAGACGGATGGACGAATACGGTCTTTCTCCGCTAATCAGGTTAGCCAGTTTGGCTGGTTCGATTTTTCAACTAACACGTATCGGGACTTTCGGGTACTAAGTCATCAAGATTCCGATAACCGGTCAAGCCCGGGATTTTTTGAGGTCTGTATGGATGGTCCGCTAACGGTGGTCAGGCAGCTTAAACCATTACGCGGCTTGCAGAAGCACCTGTTTAGCCATCCTGCTTATTTTACGGATGAGCCAGTTCTATCACAAAACATCGATTTCTTCGACTACTTCGTGTATGACGCTGGGCGTTTGCGGGCAATAGACCAGTTTTATACCGATGTGTATGAACCGCTGATGACCGCTTATAAGACGCAACTGGACCTCTATACTCAGGTACATAATATAAACGACCGGACACTATTAGGACGTTTGGTGTTAATTGACCGGTATAACACGATGGTTCAGCAGGATGCCAGGACAGCTTCTGCTAAAGGCCTTGTTCCTTCGCCCTGATTCTTATTTTTCGTTATACCATGTCTGGGCTTTCAGGAGACTCATAGTTGGAAGCCTGTCCGCGTTTTTTTCGTTTTCGAAGGGCGTCGTTGAGCAAAAATTCAATTTGCCCATTCACACTCCGAAATTCCTCCTGCGCCCAGCGTTCCAGTTCTTTCAGCGTTTCGGGTTGGATACGCAAGGCAAATGCCTTTTTTTCAACAGCCATATTTTTGTAAGGAGTGAGGAGTGAGGAGCGAATCGCTCCCCACTCCCAATACTAATTATACAAGGTGCCGGCATTGACTACGGGGCTAACGGATTTTTCTCCGCATAATACAACCAGCAGATTGCTGACCATGGCGGCTTTTCGTTCCTCATCCAGTTGCACCACGTCTTTCTCGGCCAGTCGGGCCAGGGCCATCTCTACCATGCCAACGGCCCCCTCCACAATCTGCTTTCGGGCCGAAACAACCGCCGTTGCCTGCTGACGCTGTAGCATGGCTCCCGCAATTTCGGGCGCATACGCCAGGTGACTGATGCGGGCCTCCATAACCCGAACCCCCGCCTGCCCAAGGCGTTCGTCCAGTTCCTGTTCCAGAAACTTATTAATCTGGCCCGTATTATCCCGTAGTGTTACGGCTTCATGTTCATCTTCCATGTTGTCGTAGGAATGGGAGCTGGTCAGAAAACGCACGGCTGCCTCGGACTGGATTTGCACAAAATTTACGTAGTTATCCACATCAAACAACGCTTTGGCCGTATCGGTTACCTGCCAAACCACCACAGCTGCAATCTCGATGGGGTTACCCATTTTGTCGTTCACTTTAATAGTTTGCCCATTCAGGTTACGGGCACGCAAACTAATTCTGGCTTTGCTATAAAGTGGATTTACCCAGCGTAGGCCACCCTGCTTCATGGTGCCAACGTAGTCCCCAAAAAGCGTACACACTATGGCTTCATTTGGATTGATAACAGTTATGCCGATAAACAGCACAATCGATATCAACAGAAGTAAGACGGCTAACACTATCCCAAATCGGGCAGCAGCCACCCCACCGGCTAGTAACAGGCATATGACAGCCATAGACAAAACGCCATAGCCAGATATTGAAGTAAGCGGTTTTTCTTTCATGTTCGTAGACGTTTATTGTCAGTCATTCACTATCATTTTGATAGCACAATGATAGTGAACAGCTAAATCAGGTATTCCCAAAATAGAGGAACGGTCCGCAAGATCCACCAGTGGTTTTTGTCGGTTATCTATCCCATTATAATCGATCAGGTATTGATGAACGATTGGGAGATTATACTGTTGCCGGGTAAATAAGGACGAAGTTTTACTTCTTGGTTACGGTTGCATCAACTGGCAAACTATCTTCCTAAACTGTACTTCTTTACGTGTCTAAACCAACTACCCGATACGCCGTCATTTTAATTACGGTACTATTTTTTCTTTGGGGATTTGCACTGAATCTGAACCCTATCCTGATTCCCCACCTGAAAAAAGCTTGCCAACTGAGTGATGTACAATCTGCCCTGATTGATTCGGCTTCCTACATTGCTTATTTCCTGATGGCCCTTCCGGCCGGACTGTTTATGAAGCGGTACGGCTACAAAGCTGGTATTACGCTGGGGCTGCTCCTGTTTGCGGGCGGCACCTTTCTATTCTATCCGGCTGCTGAAACACGGCAGTTCAACTTTTTCCTGGTAGCCCTGTTCATTATTGCCACGGGTTTAACATTACTCGAAACAGCCGCGAATCCGTACATCACGGTCCTGGGCGATGAGGAATCAGCTACGCAACGGCTCAACTTTGCCCAGTCGTTCAATGGGCTGGCCGCGTTTCTGGCCCCCCTTGCTGGTGGGGCTTTCATATTGTCGGGCCGGAACGTGTCTGCTACGGAGCAACAAGCCATGTCGACCGGGCAATTCCAGGCCTATCTACAGGAAGAAGCCTCTTCGGTACAGGTTCCTTTTCTGATTATCGGGGGCATTGTGCTGTTGGTAGCCCTGCTCATCAGCCGAACGGCCCTGCCCATTATTGAAAAAGAGGATCTGAATCTGACGACCAAATCATCAGGTTCTATTCTTAAGGAAACGAATCTTGTTGTGGGCGTAGTGGCACAGTTTTTTTATGTGGGTGCTCAGGTCTGCATAAGCAGTTTCTTTATCCGTTTTCTGGAGCAGGTGGCCGACATTGGTGAGAAAGACGCAGCCAATATGTTGTCTGGTGCGTTGCTGGGCTTTATGATTGGACGCTTCTTCGGTACGTTTTTGATGAAATACGTATCGCCACCCCGGCTTTTGGCCCTGTATAGCCTGATGAATATTGGCCTGTTGGCTATAGCGGTATTCGGACAGGGTATGGTGCCGGTTTACGCGCTGATTGGTGTCGAGTTTTTCATGTCCATTATGTTTCCCACTATCTTCGCATTGAGCATTAGGGGGTTGGGGTCCAAAACTAAGCTGGGTTCTTCGCTGGTTATTATGGCCATTGCTGGGGGGGCTGTGTTTCCGGTGATTATGGGGCGGGTATCTGACCTGAGCAGCATGCAAACGGCCTACCTGGTACCCGCCATTTGTTTTTTACCGATTTTGTACTTTGCCGTTAAGAACTTCGCGGTCAAAAACGTGCAGCTAACGGCCTCTCATTAATATCGTTTTGTTCAGCACAGGCAATTAACGGACACAGATAATGATTTTTATCATAGGTTAGTAGTTAGGAAAGCCCTCGTCGGCTTGAGCGGGGGCTTTTTATTCTTTATCAGAGGCTAATTTGTTACAAACAGGTATGGATTTACACTTGCAGAATAAAGTCATCATTGTGACTGGTGGAGCCAAAGGAATTGGCGAAGGTATCGTGAACGTACTGGCCGCCGAAGGCGCTATTCCCGTCATTGTCGGGCGAAATGAAGCCGATAATCAGAAAGTTGTCGATGAAATTAAAGCAGCCGGGCAACAGGCATTTCAGGTAGTAGCGGAGCTCACCCAACCCGAAGAATCGGAAAAGGCTGTTCAAGCTGTACTTCAGCAGTATGGCCGGATTGACGGGGTTGTGAACAACGCGGGAGTGAACGATGGGGTAGGGCTTGAAACAGGTACTTATGATGCGTTTATCGCGTCTCTGCATAAAAATCTGGTCCACTATTACCTGATGGTTCATTATGCACTACCCGCGTTGAAAGAATCAAAAGGGGCTATTGTCAATATAACCTCCAAGACTGCCGATACCGGACAGGGCGGCACATCTGCCTACGCAGCGGCCAACGGCGGGCGCAACGCCCTGACCCGGGAGTGGGCCGTTGAGTTACTGAAATACGGTATTCGGGTCAATGCCATTGTGGTGGCCGAGTGCTGGACACCACTCTACGAACGCTGGATTAAAACGTTACCTAATCCAGACGAAAAACTGGCATCTATTGAGGCACACATTCCCCTCGAAAACCGAATGACAACGGCGGAGGAAATTGCCAATACTACGGCCTTTTTACTGTCTGATCGCTCTAGTCATACTACCGGCCAGCTCCTGTATGTGGATGGTGGCTACGTACACCTCGACCGCGCTTTAGCCAACGCGTCCTGACCCTTCCTATCGCAAAATTTATGAAAACGTTAGTCTGCACAACGCCGGGCCAGTTCGATTATCAGTCTGGTATAAAACCGGAGCTAACGCCCAACCATGCCATCCTGCGCATCCGGCGCATTGGCATTTGCGGCACCGATCTCCACGCATTCGAGGGAACGCAACCCTTCTTCACCTACCCCCGCATTCTGGGGCATGAGCTGGCGGGTGAAATTGTGGAAATTGATGAAGCTGCGGCTCCGGATTTCAAGCCCGGAGAAGTGGTAACGTTTATTCCGTATTTCAACTGCGGCCACTGCGTTGCCTGCCGGGCAGGCAAAACAAACTGCTGCGTCAGCCTGCAGGTGTCCGGCATTCATATGGACGGGGGGATGGTGGAGTATCTGTCGGTGCCCACTTACTCGCTGGTGCATGGCAATGGGCTGAGCGTTGATGAACTAGCCCTGATAGAGCCGTTATCCATTGGTGCCCACGGCGTTCGTCGGGCCAATGTGCAACCGGGCGAGTGGGTACTTGTTGTGGGGGCAGGACCAATTGGTTTGGGGGTAATGGAATTGGCCCGCATTGCCGGGGGAAACGTCATCGCGCTGGATATTAATGAAGCACGGTTAGCTTTCTGCCGAAATAAACTAAACGTCAGGCATACGGTTTTAGCCATAGCTCCGGATGTAGCCGAGCAACTGGCTGCTATTACCGGTGGCGATATGCCCACTGTTGTCATTGACGCAACGGGCAGTCAGCGGGCCATCAACAAGGCATTTCAGTACATGGCCCACGGAGCGCGGTATGTTCTGGTGGGTTTGCAAAAAGGCGATGTTTCGTTTAGTCACCCCGATTTTCACAAGCGGGAAGGGACACTGATGAGCAGCCGGAACGCCACACGGGCTGATTTTGACCACGTCATTGCGGCCATAAAGCGTGGTGAAATAGATCCAGCCACCTACATTACTCACCGGGTAGCTTTTGGACAGGTACGCGACGAGTTTGCGGGCTGGCTCGACCCGGCCAATGGTGTTATCAAAGCCATGGTTGAACTGTAACGCATGGCGGCTTTATGGATAAGGGGTTGTTCTTCTTCATTTTTCAATGTAGTCTGCATACACGCTTTCCAGGGCTAGTGGATGCCTATCCTGGTCTATCTGCTTTCTATTTACGTAAATCACGCTCTTTCGATTTCGCCGTTTGCCTGTTGAAAGATAGGGCGATTATGTGAAATCGCTTATCTATCAACAGGTTAAGTGAGGAGGTTAGTCACTTCGCTTACTTTTGGGCAATTCTTCATACCTATTTATTTGTTGGTTATCAGACCCAACGTATTTAGACTAGCAAGGCCTGCCGGTTTCTGGCTGCTGTTTCTCTATTACTGGCTAACTCAGCCAAAGACCCAACAATTATTTCTGTTTTAATCGTAACTTTCGATTATTGAGAAAGTTAGTTATTGCTGGTTTTTACAAAATTTTATCTCCTATGTCAAATAAATACTTACTCATTATTCGGAAATTGTGCCTTTTTTGGTCGATATGTATATTGACCCCCGATGTACTGGCACAAGGCACCCAGTACATCATTAAGGGGCAAGTGACAGACCCGGAAAAACAGTCCCTGCCGGGCACTACGGTTGTGGTTGTTGGCACTACGATCGGTACCACTACTGATGCCGATGGCAGCTACACACTGCCACTCTCGGTCAAACCCGGCCCGGTTACACTAGTCTTTACGGCTATCGGGTACGAAACGCTGCGAAAAGTGATTACCGTTGGTACTGTGGAACAACTCGTCGTTAATGCCGAAATGGTGGCGGCAACGACTAACCTTGACGAGGTGGTTATAACCGGGTCCACATTGTCCGCTCCCAAACGTGAACTAGGAAACGCGATCAGCACCATAAAAGCGGATGCTCTGAAACAGACAGGCTCCGGTAACCTGATTAACTCGTTGCAGGGCAAAGTGCCGGGCGCGCAGATCACCCAAAACTCCGGCGACCCGGCAGGAGGGATCAGTATTCGGCTTCGGGGTATTAAGTCGCTCGTGGGTTCGTCGGACCCGCTGTATGTCATAGATGGGGTGATTGTGAGTAATGCCAGTACTAACGTATCACAGATTGCGCTGGCTAACGATGTAGGTAATGCCAACGTAGGTCAGAATCGTTTGTCGGATATTAACCCGGACGATATTGCTACCATAAACGTAGTGAACGGGGCGGCTGCGGCTGCTCAATATGGGTCGCGGGCGGCCAACGGGGTGGTTATTATCACCACCAAACGGGGGCAAACCGGCAAGCCACAGGTCACCTTCACTACCTCGTTCAACATCAATGAGTTGCGGAAAGGCGTACCGGTCAATACCTATGGCAAACAGTTTGGCTTTGCCGCCCTTCGACTTTATCCCATTGGCGGTATCTCGGCGGCTCAGATTGCGGCTAATCCCGGCGTGACAACAACGGGTATTTATCGGGATGGGGCTACTACACCGTTAGCCACAAATCTGGTGGACGTGCAGCGGTACAATTACTTCGATCAGATTTTCAGAACGAGCTATGGGACGGACAATAACCTGTCTATTTCGGGCGGTCGCGACAATACGCAGTATTACGTGTCACTCGGCTACCTCAAAAATCAGGGTATCATTAAAGATACTGATTTTACCCGCTACAACATCCGCGCCCGCGTCGATCAGCGGTTGACGAACTGGGCCAAACTGTCGGTAGGATTGAGCTATTCGAATAGTTTATCGAACGAGAAAGCCAACGGAAACGTGTTCTACAGCCCGATCAACTCGGTCAATATCACCAACAACATCTACGATATTACCCAGCGCGATGCGGCAGGCAATTTACAGGCGGTGGAACCAACGCGGGTGAATCCGCTATCCACCATCGAAGACATGAAGTTTTCGCAGTCGGTGAGCCGCACCATCAACAGTTTCCAGTTGAACCTGACCCCAATCAGCGGGCTGACAGTTGACTACATCGTAGGCGTGGATGCGTACTCGCAGTTTGGTAAGAACTACATCCGGCCTTATCCCTATCAGGCGGTTGCCGGTTTGCCCGCAGCCCGCTATCCGGGTGGATTTGCGGCTACGGCCACCAATCAGGTGTTGCAGTTCAACAATGACCTGAATGCCCAGTATGAGCGGCAGTTTAGTGAGAAATTCAAACTGAATGCCGCTATCGGGTACAGCTACCAATATTTCCAGTCCGATTATTCGGCTAATAGTGGGCAGAATCTGTCGCCGTTTATTGAAACCGTTAACGGAACCAGCAACACGACCTATCAGGTCCGCTATGATCTGGACCGCTTTAGCCTGAGTGGACTATTTGCGCAGGCAACCCTCGGCTATAAGAATCTGGCCTTCCTTACGGGTGCCGTTCGGCGGGATCAGTCCTCTAAATTCTCCCCTACCCAAACCAACCAGTACTACCCCAAAGTAAGCGGGTCATTCATCGTATCGGATCTTGATTTCTGGAAAAATCTCTCGTTCAGTAACGCATTTAACAGCCTGAAACTACGGGCCAGTTATGGCGAAGCGGGTAACCTGTCCGGTATTGGTTCATACGCCCGTTTTTATCAGTTCAGTCCAGTCGGCTTCCTGGGCAGAAACACGGTCGTGCCGGGTACGCAGCTGGCAAATCCCAACGTGCAGCCCGAACGGATGCGCGAACTGGAGGGCGGTGTCGATTTAGCCTTTCTGAACGGTCGGATAAGCCTGGGTGTAACCACCTACAATCAGCAGATCAGTAACCTGGTTGTAAACCGGACGGTGGCCCCCACAACCGGAGGAACCAGCATCGTAAACAACGTGGGAGCGATGGAAAACAAAGGATTTGAGGTTGTGCTTGACGCAACGCCCATCAAAACCAATGACCTGAGCTGGGATGTTACCTTCATTTACAACCAAAACCGGAACAAAGTGCTTGACCTGGGTGGCCAGCCTATTATTAGTCCCGATGCTTCTTCGGCCTCTGGCACACCGGTCAATCTGATCGTGGGGCAACCGGTAGGCGTTTTCTATGGCACCGCGTACGCCCGTAACCCAGATGGATCATTACTGCTGACAACGTCCGGTTTTCCGCAGTCCGAGCGCGCGTCGTCGCAGGCCAACGGGGCTATCGACTACGTGCCGGCACGCAGTTCGGATGGTACCGTAGACGTAACCAAGCCAACGGCCAACGTCATTATCGGTAACCCAAACCCGAAATGGACGGGATCGTTCAGTACGAATCTGACGTATAAAAAACTGGCATTTCATGTGTTGCTGGATATGGTCCAGGGCTCGGACGTGTTCAACGCCGATAAGCGTACCCGGCAGGGAGTTGGTCTGGGCGATTATGCTGAACAGGAGTTGCGGGGCGAACTAAAACGCGGGTATATCTTCGGTATTTACAACACACAGGAGTTTCGCGTCGATCCGGGTTCGTACACCAAACTGCGCGAAGTATCGCTGAATTATACCTTGCCCACATTCATTAAAGCCATCAGCCGTCTGACGGTAGGCGTGGTAGGGCGCAACCTGTATTCGTGGGATAAATACACCGGTTTCGATCCGGAAACAAACGCGGGTGGTAATAATGACCTGCTGCGTGGTATCGACTTTGGTAATGTTCCCATCCCCCGCACCTACCAGTTTAAACTGTCGGCCACCTTCTAAAACTGAACCCATGAAAAAACTACCAATAGCCATCATAGCAGGCCTGCTACTGACGCAGATTGCCTGTAGCAACAAGGAATACCTGAACCCCAGTACCATCAGTCAGTCGCAGGCTGTTAGCTCGCCGGATGGGTTGATGACCCTGTCGAACGGGTTGCAGTACCGGTACACAACTAATGGTGCCTTAAGCGTACTCTACGCCCGAACGGCAGGAGCGGGCCTGACTACCCGCGAAGAATTCGTGCTCAACGTGGGTAACCTCGACGAAGCCAATCTGGCCCTCGGGGCGTCAAATGTCAGTAATATCAATAGCGTGGTCCGCAATCTGTGGACGCAGAGCCATCTGGTGCGGTCCAATGCTGAATTGATTCTGGCGAATACGGGCGTTGTGGCCGAAGCCGGTACTAAAAGCGGGATTGTTGGCTACGCGTCCATTTTTCGGGGCTTGGCACTCGGTACGTTAGGCTTGTTTTTCGAACAGTCGCCCATTACAACCGGCGATAATGTTCCGTTTGTACCCAGAGTACAGGTATTCAAAGAAGCCATCAGCACGCTCGAATCTGCCGCAACACAGGTAACAGCCGCACCAGTGTCGGCTAACTTCACGGGCAAAGTCGTGCCGGGTATCGACATTCCCAATACCATTCAGGCATTGATTGCCCGCTATGCGCTGTTTTCGGGCGATTATGATAAGGCCCTGGCGGCTACCGCTAAGGTTGACCTGACGAAAAAGTCGGTCTTTAACTTTGACGACAACACCCGGAATCCCCTATTCGAAGTTACGTTTGGTAACCTGAACGTATTTCAACCGACTAACGCCAGTCTCGGCCTGATGGGCGCACTGGCACCCGATGCGGCTGACAAGCGAATCGGTTTTCTGACCAGGCCCAGCACCAACGTGGCTGTGGCTCCCGTTATTGCTACAGCTTTTTATACGGCAAACAGTGCGCCTGTTCCGGTCTATCTGCCGGGCGAAATGCTGCTGATTCAGGCGGAAGCCTACGCCCGAAAAGGAGATCTGGTCAATGCGGTAACGGCCCTCAATAAAGTGCTGACTAAAACAGCGGCTCAGGATGCGTTTGGGGTTGGTGCTGGTTTACCCGCCTATGCCGGTGCCCAGACGGCTGATGCGATCCTGACGGAAATTTACCGAAACCGCCAGATCGAACTGGCCTATCAGGGATTCCGGCTGGAAGACAGTCGCCGGTTCAATCGGCCGGGGCCGGGTGCGGCCAATGCGGAACGTAACCGTAATTTCTTCCCCTATCCGCTAACGGAGCGGAATAACAACACCAGTACGCCCGCTGACCCAGCTATTTAGGCGCGTCTATTTTTAATAAAAAAAGCCCGGTTCAACTTCTGCGCCGGGCTTTTCTGTGGCGTAGGAGTTTAACGACTGTAGCGGGTTCCGAACCCGAACCGGGCGGTTACATACCAGCCCGACAGGTTGATGGTAGGATTGTCGCTACCGTTCCTTGTCTGATCGTTAACTGATTGATTTAACCGGGCGTTGGCACTAAGACGGTACCCTGCGTCGAAACCCAGCACCAGCGACCGCTCGCGGGTGATTGTTGTTGTGCCACAGTCGCTGACAATCTGCCTCGTTCGGGAACTGTACGGAAACCGGTACTGCCCACTCAGGCCGAGGTCTCCGGCAAAGGTGCTACTTCTGAACGTAGCCGTTTGCTGACTGCCCGGATTGACTAAAGCGGCTGCTACGGATGGAGTCGGCGCATCGTTGCTGGTGATGTTCAGGCTGAAGAACGTCGGCGATATCATTACTTTGGGCGTAAGCGTAAACTTAGTGGTATGTATCAGCCGGTACCCAACGCCAATGCCGTATTGAAAGTAGGTAGCCCGAACGGTATTGGCACCGTTCGTTACCGTCTGATTGGCGGCATTACCCGATTTCAGCCCAAAATCGAATTGCGTTATAAACGTCAGTGGTTTATCCCCCCGGCTCATTTCCTGAGCAATACCGAGTACCGTGAACTGATTGGCCAGGTTAGGGTAACCCGTCTGGTCGAGAAGTTGGTTTAGTCCCCCCATAGAGACACCCTGCCTACCCAGCCGGTATGTGAGCGTCGACTCAGTTGAGCGCGGCTTTTTCGCAGTGGGTAAACTGGATGTAATGTCCTGCGCCTGCGTGGATATGGCCAGCATCGCCAGCCCGAAACTGAGTAAAGTAGAGTGCTTTTTCATACCTGTCTGTTGATTTTCTTTAGGGAAGAAAGGTATTTATTTGACGCGCAAAAAGCAATGGTCTATAGAGGACACTTCTTATTTTTGATTTGTTTTAATCAGGGTGTCATGCCCTTCTGTAGCGACATGTATCAGTCATTAATCCACGTTGGAAAACCGTGGGTTGATGACCGAGTTATTAATTGAGCCAAACGTGTAGTTAAGGCCCATGGATGTATAATAATTAAAATTAACGCGAACTATGAGATCTTTTAAGCAGCTAAGGCCCATTCAGATTCACCGGAAGCGAGCAGACGGTTACTTATGTCGACGTGTGCTGTTGGCTTGCGTTCGTAAAATGAATAGGCGATTAGCGCGCCATACATGTTGACAAATGAGTTGCTGACCGACCGATGGCGCGTGTGATCCAGATTGCAAACTTGCTTATTTTGACCAATAACGGTTTCAATTAAGCCCCGCTTTTTGGCCCACCGTTTCGCTTCCAAAGGTAAAGTGGATGGCTGCATACCCTGGCGGGG
>NZ_KB893568.1 GCF_000374085.1 Spirosoma spitsbergense DSM 19989
CGGGTCTTTCTGATTGTCAGGCTCGTTCGGTCAACAAACTTGATTACCATTTTAATGCAGCCCTGAGCGCGGTTAACGTGGCTAAAGTTGAGCAGGGCGTTGGTCAACAACCCTTCTCGATGGCCACTATTAAGACGCTCTACCACAATCGTTTACTACTAGATCGTTTTTTTTCTATCTTACCCAAAGGCACTAAACTGGAGAAAAATGATCCTAGAGTGCGTCAACTTTATCACTTCGGCTGTATAGCCGCCTAAATATTGACTAACCATTGACTGAGCAGAAGCATATTTATTTCTGGGTAAGGCATGGTAAGTATACTGAATGATGCAATTCGTCTGTTGCCAATTAGCAGTTGATTAGCTGCCTGAAAGCAGTTATATTTGATTGTAAATTAAACACTATGTCTGCAATAACCTCCAAATCCACGCCATCTCCTTCACGTACCAGACGACGTATGGGTGATGTTGAGCCCACTACGTACCGCCCCCAAAAGGCAACGGGCTTTGGTATTATTGAGCAGGCCCGCGAGGGCGTACTGGCCCGGCAGGTAGATCAACTTGCTCAATTACTGAATATGTCGCTTAAAGAGGTGGCTACTGTACTCCAAATTGCCGAACGAACCATGCACCGATTCCGCCGTGAAGGGCATCTGGATGAGCAATCGGGCGAACGGTTGTTACTGCTGGAAAACCTGGCCGCCCACGGTTTGCTGGTGTTCGATGGCCGGAGCGATGCCTTTGCCAACTGGCTCCGCTATCCGCTCCGGGAACTTAGAGGGCAGGCTCCACTGGCCCTACTGACAACCATAAGCGGCTTTAGTCTGGTAGACGATGTACTCACCCGAATTGAGTATGGCGTGTACGCCTAACATATTGTATGTTGGTTTACCGACTCTATAAAAGTACCTATATCTCGCAACCCCTGTCGGCCGAGGGAGCACGCCGGGCGGGTGGCCGCTAGAATCCAAAAGGGTACCCAATTCTATACACCTCGGCTACACCCGAACTGGCATTACTAGAAATTATAGCGCACCTGAATCCCTCGTTTATCCCCGATTTTAATCTGCTGGTGCTGGATATACCCGACACCTACCGGGCCGTGTCGCTCACCGACCTCCCCGCCCACTGGCAGGATGAGGAACAGTACGAAACGCTTCAGTCATACTTGACAAACTGGCTCGTGCAGCATGATACGCTGACAATGGCCGTTCCGTCGGCCATTGTCAGCCGGTCGCGCAACTACCTGCTTCATACACAACACCCCGATTTCAGCGAAAACGTCAGGATTGTAGAAAACGAACCATTCCTGATCGATACTCGGCTATTAAAGGACGCTACCTGAATAGAAGGTCAGGCCAACACCGTTCCCGGCGGGTTTAATCAGGTTTTCGTACGAACTCAATGCCAATAAACCGGAAGGGTGTCGATATTTAAGGCTTCATAGACGCATAAGGTAAGCCAGCAGGGTACTTGTTTTATCAAGTGTTTTATTAGCCACTCTGACAAAGAAAAAAGCCGGTTAACTTTTCAGCTAACCGGCTCATCTTCATGTGGTTATGGGCGAGCGGGAAATGGGGTTCGAACCCACGGCCTGCAGCTTGGGAAGCTGCCGCTCTACCAACTGAGCTACTCCCGCTTGTTTTACTCCACCAAAATTGCGCGTTTACCAGCACAATGTCAAGTGATCCGTATCAAATCGTTTGTAACAGGTCAATTATCTGTTGGTAAGTATAGTCCAGTTGTTCATCCGTAGTGCAGTAGGGCGGCATCAGATACAGCACATTGCCCAGTGGGCGCATCAACACGCCCCGCGCTGTCAGGAAATCATAAGCCACATCGCGGATGGTATTAAAGTACGATGTTTCTTCCCCCACCATCAGATCGAAGGCCAGCAGGGTACCCCGTTGTCGGATGTTTCCAACGGTTGAATAGGTAGCCAACCGTTGGGCAAACGTACTGTTTTTCTGAGCAATACGCCGGATAGCAACCTGCGTTTCGTCCAGCAGCAACAGATCCATACTGGCCAGCGCAGCCGCACAGGCGAGGGGGTTGGCCGTGAACGAATGACCATGAAAAAGTGTCCTGAGCTTATCGGTAGATAAAAACGCGTCGTAGATGGCCTGCGTGCAGGTTGTTACACCCAGGGCCATCGTTCCACCCGTCAGCCCTTTGGAGAGGCACATCAGATCGGCTTTCTCCCGCAAATAATCGGAAGCGAACAGCTTACCTGTGCGCCCGAAGCCCGTCATCACTTCATCGGCAATGATCAGTACACCATACTGGCGGGCCAGACTAAATAACGCATCCAGCGTTTCGGGTTCGTACATAATCATGCCCCCCGACCCCTGAACCAGCGGCTCCACGATAAAAGCCGCCACATCGTCGGAGAAGAGTTCCTTGGCCTGTTCCAGCACGGCCTGCTCCTGTCCGGCAACAGGGGCGGGCAGAAAATCAACGTCGAACAGAAAGGGAGCAAACGGCGCCGAAAAAGCACTGCGGCCACCCACGGCCATCGCTCCGAAGGTATCGCCGTGGTACGCATTTTCCAGCGCCACTACTTTCCGGCGCGGCTGACCGAGGTTATGCCAGTACTGAAACGCCATTTTCAGGGCTACTTCAACGGCGGTCGACCCATTATCGGAATAAAAAACCTTTGCCTGATTGGGAGGCAGTATAGCCAGTAACCGCTCGGCCAGTTCAACGGCGGGCTGATGGGTAAAGCCCGCAAAAATAACGTGTTCCAGCGTATTCAGTTGTTCCGACAAGCGTTGGGCGATGTGCGGATGGGCGTGCCCGTGCAGGTTGACCCACCACGACGAAATCATATCCAGGTACTCGCGGCCATCGGCCCCGTACAGCACTGAACCTTCGCCCCGTACAATAGGAACAGGCAGCGGAGCCGTTTGCATCTGCGTAAACGGATGCCAGACAACCGCCCGATCCCGTTCAGCTAAATCATTCATTGTAAACTAGTTATTATAAAAAATAAAGAACAGTGAAGCAAATTATTCATCATTCATTCAACGTTCCACTTGCCCTGTATCCGCATTACCTGTTCGATGACATCACGGGCGGCTTCGTGCCCACCCGATTTGGGCGATATATACTGGCAAATTGCCTGCACTTCGTCCAACGCATCGGCGGGGCAAGTGCTTAGTACATGGGGCCGACGCAGGATTGGGCAGTCGGGCAGATCGTCGCCCATGTACAGAATTTCGGCTTCGTTCAGGGTATTGCGGGCAATGTAGCCGAGGTAAGCGTTTAGTTTCTGGTCCGATGGCCCACCCATGAAAACATCGGTTACTCCCATGGTAGCTAACCAGTTTCGTACACCTTCGGCATTTGATGCCGATACGATAGCCACTCCGTAGCCTGCTTTTACGGCCTGTTCAATGGCGTACGTATCCCGAATAGAAACAGTTCGAAAGCGTTCGCCCGTTGCCAGCAGGCTGATGCTCCCATCGGTCAGCACGCCGTCGATGTCGAAAATAAAGGTTCTTATACGGGCAAATTGGTCTTGTATGGCAACCATGCCGCAAGTTTAGTGAAAACCGGGCTACTGTTCCGTATTTTTACCGAATGAATGCA
Source organism: Spirosoma spitsbergense DSM 19989 (assembly GCF_000374085.1). Classification (GTDB taxonomy): domain Bacteria; phylum Bacteroidota; class Bacteroidia; order Cytophagales; family Spirosomataceae; genus Spirosoma; species Spirosoma spitsbergense. The sequence continues at coordinate 3,591 of NZ_KB893568.1, forward strand.
AACAAACGGGAATCGGCCAAATCCCCTCCATTGGCATCAGCCCCTGCGCTGCCGGATGCTTTTGAGGAGCAGATGAAGGCGCAACTGGCAGCAGAGTTTCCAGCTTTTCAAACGGCTCTGACCCAACCCGCGCCCGTAAGTATCCGGCTGAATCCACGCAAGCAAGGCTATGACAGCACGGATTTGATCCCGGTTCCCTGGTGTGCCGATGGGTTCTACCTACCCGAACGACCCAGTTTTACGCTCGACCCGCTGTTTCAGGCCGGTGCTTACTACGTGCAGGAAGCATCCTCTATGCTGCTCAGCGAAGCCCTCCGGCAATCCGTGAACCTGAACCGGCCACTCCGGGCACTCGACCTGTGTGCTGCGCCGGGTGGCAAAAGTACCCTCCTGGCATCAGCCCTGTCGCCGGATAGCTTGCTGGTTTGCAACGAGGTGATCCGGAGCCGGGTGTCGGTGTTGCGCGAAAATCTGGACAAATGGGGTTGCCCCAATGTAGTCGTTACCAACCACGACCCGGACGAAATGACTAACCTGGCAGGCTTTTTTGATGTCGTACTGGTCGATGCGCCCTGTTCGGGAGAGGGTCTTTTCCGGAAAGATCCGGAAGCCGTGCATGAATGGTCGGAAGCCAGTGTACAACTTTGTTCGAGCCGTCAGAAACGGATTCTTTCGGCAGCCGCCAATTTGCTTGATGAGGGAGGCATTCTCATCTACAGTACCTGTACGTATAATGACCCGGAAAACCGGAACAACATGCAGTACTTAGCCGAACATGGTTTTCAAAACCGCGCCCTGACGCTGCCCGACGATTGGGGTATTGTCGAGAAAAGTTCGGACGATGCGGTTGGTTATCAGTGTTACCCACACCGGGTTCGGGGCGAGGGCTTTTTCATCAGTATTTTCCGGAAAAAGACCTTTACGGCGGCCGTAAAATTAGACGCTCGTACGTTTCGTACCATCCGGGCACTACGCACCCGAGACACGGCCTCGGCCGCAAAATGGCTGCAAAATCCCGCCGATTTCTCGTTCTGGGAGAAACCCAACGGGGCGGTAATGGCCCTGCCAAAAAGCCTCGAAAAAACGTTCCTATTTCTGGATAGTGCGCTGCACAACAAGGGATTCGGTTTAGACATGGGCCAGTTTAAAGGACAGGATTTTATCCCGTCGCACGCGCTGGCCCTCAGCACCGCTGTCAACCAGAGTTTACCTGCCATTGAACTAAGTAAAGAAAATGCCCTCCGGTACTTTAAGAAAGAAAACCTGGTGTTCGATACCCCGGTGAGCGGCTGGTTGCTGGCTCAGTACAAAGGGCTGAATCTGGGCTGGGTAAAAGGAGTTGGAAACCGCGTGAATAATTACCTGCCAAAAGACTGGCGCATCCGAATGGATATCAAAGAATACGTATGAAACGGCTACTGCTTATTGTTGGACTACTGCTGACTGTTATGGTAATTGGCTATTTACTGGGGCCGACTGCCCAGACCGATGCGGTCAAAAATGAATCCATCACGCTTGACCCCGACCTGGTAAAGCTGGAGCAGTCTGTTGCTCAGTCAGAACAATCCCTAAAGTTGCGGTCCGATAACGAAGCCCGTATCGTATGGGCTGATAGCCTGCAAAAAGTCAAAACGCCCTACAGCATCGTTTACATTCCGGGCTTTTCGGCAACCTGGGCCGAAGGCGACCCCGTTCATAAGCAGATTGCCCAGCGATTTGGCTGTAATCTATACCTCGCCCGTACGGCCGAACATGGCCTGAACTCGCCCGATGCGATGAAGGCCCTAACCCCAGCCCGGTATGCCGCATCGGCCGAGCGGGCACTGGCCATCGGTAAGGCGCTGGGTGACAAGGTAATCGTGATGGGCACGTCGGCGGGTGGTATGCTGACCCTTTATCTGGCATCGCACCACCCCGAAATTGATGGACTAATTCTATATTCTCCCTGCATTGCGGTGGCTAATCCGGCCCTGAAACTGATTACGAAGCCCTGGGGGAAACAGATTCTTGATCAGGTTTTCAGCGGTGAGTACGTCAAAAATACCCACTACAGCGGTGGACGGGAACGCTACTGGTCACCCCAATACCATACCAATGGCCTGATTACCCTGCAAACCATGCTCGACGAGTTTATGACACCGGAGCTATTTGCAAAAATAAAGCAGCCGGTTTTTATGGGTTACTACTATAAAGACGAGGAGCACCAGGACCAGGTGGTATCGGTGGCCGCCATGCTGGAGATGTTCGACGAACTGGGCACCCCCGCAGCGGAAAAGGTAAAAAAAGATTTCCCGAACGCGGGAGAACACGTCATTGCCTCACACTTTACCTCGGGTGATTTGGCAGGAGTTTATCAGGCTACCGAGACGTTCATGAAAGACGTATTGAAGATGCCCGTTGTGGCGGCAGCCACGGGGTTAACAATTCGGCAAACTGAAAAATAGCCTACCTTTGGGCTTAATTAATGAATGCCGTAGCATAAACCGCACGGGCGGCCCCGAGTGCTTTCAGGCTGTCTACATTATTCATTCGGGGCCGCCCGTGCGGTTCATTATACATTTTACATTAAACACATGGCTTACGGATTACTGAACGGAAAACGCGGCATCATTTCTGGTGCGCTGGACGAAAAATCAATCGCCTGGAAAGTGGCGTTGAAAGCGAAAGAAGAAGGGGCAACGTTCACCCTGACCAACGCCCCTATTGCTATGCGGATGGGCGCGATCAAACAACTGGCGGAGCAATGCGACGCAGAGATCATTCCTGCCGATGCCACGTCGGTCGAAGACCTGGAAAACCTGTTCACCAAATCACAGGAGGTGCTGGGCGGCAAGGTGGACTTTGTGCTGCACAGCATTGGTATGAGTCCGAACATCCGCAAGGGAAAAGCCTATACCGACCTCAACTACGACTGGTTCAAACAAAGCATTGATATTTCGGCGCTGTCGTTTCACAAAATGATGCAGACGGCGTATAAGCTCGACGCCATCAGTGCAGGGGGTTCCATCGTGGCGCTAACGTACATGGCGGCCCAGCGAACGTTCCCGTTTTATACCGATATGGCCGATGCCAAAGCCATTCTGGAATCCATTGCCCGTAGTTTTGGCTATCGCTACGGCAAATACCGGCAGGTACGCGTGAACACCGTTTCGCAATCGCCCACGCCAACTACGGCGGGTGGCGGCATTGGCGGTTTCGACAAGTTTTACGACTTCGCCGATAAAACGGCCCCCCTCGGCAACGCCAACGCCGACCAGTGCGCCGATTACGTCGTTACGCTCTTCTCCGACCTGACCAAGATGGTGACCATGCAAAATCTCTACCACGATGGCGGATTCTCCATGACGGGCATCTCAGAAGAAGTGATGGAGTTGATCCATAAGGACTAAACGAAATTTTCACAAAGAAGGGGTTTCCTGTTCGCGAACGGGAAACCCCTTCTTTCGTGTCGTCACAGTAGCGAAAACCAGTTAGGTTACGTTATTGAAACAGTGCTGATTTAGAACGTAATTTCCTGAGTCAGGTACGTAGCCTGGTCATCGCCATTGATGCGAACAGTGGCAACGGGGTGGGTTTGGCTCCAGTCAATCGTAATCAGGCCGTAGTTCAGTTTGGCCACCATGTCGCCCACGCGGTGGCGGTTGGGTTCTACGTGCGGAGCAGATACGTGCGTCAGTCCGCTGCTGGTGATATCGTATAAATCATAGCCCAGCCCCGGCACGTTTACTTTAGATACTTCGGCAATGTGTCGGTCACCACTCAGTAGAAAAGCTCCTTTCGGTTTCGTTTTACCCAGCAGATCCAGTAGTCGCTGGCGGGCGGTGGGAAAATTGGCCCATTTCTCATATACATGCTCTTCGGGCAACACCTGAATACCACTGCCAATAATATGCAGGTCGGCATCGGAGTTGGTCAGTTGTTTTTCCAGCCATTGCCACTGAGCTTCACCCAGCACATCGCCGGACGGGTCGGGTACGTTCGCTTTCCCATCTTTTTTGAGCGGGTCGCGGAAATAACGGCCATCCAGCAAAATCACCTTCACACGCTGTCCTTTGGGGCCGTAGCTGTGTACCGAATATCCTCCTTCCTGCGTTCGTAGTGGACTTTCGGCGGGCACATCCAGAAAATCGAGCATCACCTGCTGGCTTTCTTTCCGCATAGGATATTCTTTACCTCCGTCGTTCACACCGTAGTCGTGGTCATCCCAAACACCAATGACAGGAGTCGATTGCCGCAACTGCTGGTAAACGGGATTACTTTTCTGCCGGGCGTATTTGGCCCGCAGCGTGTCCATATTTTCCGAGTCGCCGTAGATATTATCACCCAGCCAGATCCATAAGTCAGGTTTCTGCGCAACGATGTCGTCCCACAGGGGCTGCGGTCGTTTCTGATCACTACACGACCCGAAGGCAATCGTCGTCAGGGCTTTTTGTGGTGAAACAGCCGTGTTTGGTCTGGACGTTTGGCAACCCGCTATAAAGACATATACGAGCGGCAGCAGGGCAAGAAGCTTTTTCATTTCAGCAGGATTACGGATTCAGTTATCCGGCAAAAGTAGCGTGTCCTTGCATTCCTGACAAAAACCTGGAACACTCCAGGGTTTTTGAGCATTAGCCTGGTTCAATCACCTCAGAAAGCGTAGCCCGGATAAACACCCGTTCGCAAGTCCAGTACTAATAGTCCTGGCCAGAGATAGAAACGGGTGCCAGTACATTCGTTTTCAGCACGTTCTGGAGACGCCAGCGATAGGTCGTGTCCTGTACCGAGACCGGAACAAAGGCTAAAGAAAAGCAGCAAAAAATGAGTAGCAAATGGCTAATTGAGTGATACGAAGTGTAGATTGTTGAGAGTATTACCGATGATTTATTTTTCGCCTATTCAGTCATCTCCTGTTTCAAGGCTTCTTCGATCAGAACTGGTAGGCTTTTCCAATAAAGGTCAGATTACTGCTACGCCCCTGTTCCGGAATGACGTGTGCCGGTCGGGGTATCTTCACCAGTTCGGGCAGCAAGCCAATGGATTGGTCGTATAGCAACAGGCGAAGTGGGATTCCGGCAGCTAGCTCAACGGTTAGCGTGATTTTCTTCGTGACGGGCAGGCCAAAAAACAGCAGATCAAACGCCAGGCCGATGGACGTTTGCTGAGCCTCAATAGCAATTGGCTCCCCATTCACCTGAATGCTTTTGACAATACCCGCTGCCTGCGTAAACATCGTCGCGTCCATATTGGCGGCTCCCCGCACAGAGTGCAGGTCAAGGGTCAGTCGTCGAATAGTGTCGGTTGTTACATCGGAAAGAACGTCTGCAACGGGCGGGGAAGCCGTAATCACAGCCGCCGGATTTTCCAGGTACGTCCCCCGGCTAATTCCCTGGACATCAGGAAAGATTTCGGTCAGTTTGCCGGTGGAAGGGGCTGGGAAAAACTGCCGGTTCCAATCATCAATCGTTTCCAGACCATACGATGCCCAGAATGCCCGGTTCGTGTCCGTGTTCAGGTAATAGGAAACCTGGCTATGCAGTGGTTTTTCGGTAGTCGGAGCTTCGTTATAAATGGCCGTAAAGACCAGTACAGCACCGAGCACTAACGACGCGAAGGGCAGGATAGCCGGGCCAATGGGCTGATTTCTCCACCGCCACCTGACGGCTTTCGCGCTGGTCACAATCAGTACCCACAGGGGCAGCAACAGGGCAAATGCCAGGCCCGACAGCAGTACCGGCGCCATGGGTAGCTGAAGGTCAAACGTAACAAACAACAGATTAACTATCGGCAATAGAATGAACAGGGTGGGCAGGGCCGCTATTCCTAAAATCAAAGCGTGAACAGGTCGGCTTTCTACCTGATTTCGCGTTTGCCACAGCACAGCCAGCAGGCCGATCAATGCGCTCAGTAACGGAAACAGCAACAAGTACGTTGCCGATGGAAGTAGAAACAAACAGGTGAGCACCAGTCCGTAAAGCAGCCCGTAAGCCCCCATAATGAGCGATAAAGGCTGTAACCAGCGCAACACCAGATTGGTCAATAACCCCAGCAACCCCACCGCTAGCAGCGTGAAAGCCAGCGCAAACGTCGCCGAGCCGTAACTCCCGTTGAAAACGTGCGTCAGGGGCAGTTGCTGATGAATAAATACGTTGACGCCCCAGGCAAAAGAAACGACCAGCAGCAGGATAACCAAATACAGCACCAACCCGCCAATTACCTGCCCAACAGTCAGTTGCTTTTGTCGAAATCCCCAAACGAACACGACTACGAAAGCAACCGTTAACAGGCTTATCCAGAGCCAGTTCAACGCCATTGGATACTGCACCATCCAGTCGCCGACCAGATTGAAAAATACTTTGTCCGGTGCTTTCACCTGATCGAGCGGACTGTTGCCGAAATGCCGTGTCAGGGCCAGCAGATTATCGCCGTGGTGCTGCAAACTATTCTGACTGAGGTTTTCGGGCGAATCGGTCAGTTTATGATAGTGGACAAATCCATCCAGAAATGCCGAGTTCAGGCCGGGATAGCCAGCCTCGCGGAAAATGGTAAAGTCAGTGTCGTTGGGCAGTTTTCGGTACACTTCATACGCGAGCGACGACGCAAACGGATGCGGAGCCGCCTTCGCGAATTGTTCGACAATCCACCCGTTTTGCGGACTTATTTCGAAGGTCATACTGGGGCCGCTGTTACCCCGTCCCTCCAGATTCAGGACGAAACCCACATCCTTGGCCCAGGGATGACGTAGAAATGCTTTCGCTCCGAACAACCCGTACTCCTCTCCATCGGTGAAAAGCACGATGACATCATGCTGTAGCGGTGTCCCCTGTTGAATAGCTCGTATCGTTTCCAGAATGGCCGCTACGCCCGCGCCATCGTCACCCGCGCCCAATGCGTTTGGCTGCGAGTCGTAATGGGCCATCAGCAGCACCGCTTTGCCCGGCTGGGTTCCTTTTAGTCGGGCCATCACATTGTAGACATAGCCTGCCCGCAATGCAACACCGAGCATGGCACCTGATGGCGACAGCGAAGCCGAACTGGTCACGGGGCCGGTCACCGTGGCTTCCTGAACCTGGGGCTGAAGTCCGAGTACCCGCAGGGTATTTACCAGATATGCTCTAACGCGGGCATGGTCGGGCGTACCGATAGAATGTGGTTGCCGGGCAATTTGCCAGACATACTGCATGGCCCGCCCCGCCGAAAAATCGGTTAGTGGCGCCGTAACGGGCTTAGCCTGGGGCGCACGAACCAGATAAATGCTCCACCACGACAGGCCGATTAAAGCCAACAGCAACAGGAAAGCGGTGCGAAAATTAGGCGTAGAGAACATGGATTTCACCGAATCTGATTAGGAGGTCACGATTTGTAGAAAGATAAAACTAAACTACCATCGGCTAAAAGACCGATGGGTTTGATTTCGGCTGAAGCCGACTAAAGAAACAAAAACAAAACGAGTAGTGATTTTTCGGCTGCTCCAAAGAGTAAAACTGAACAGGGCCGCCTGAGCGGTCTTCGCCTAAAGGCGAGGAATTTACCCCCAGATTGATACATTAAACTGGGTGGGTATTATTTGACGTTTTCGTTCAGGATGGGCTACGCGAATGGGCTGTTCGGGATAGCTCCGTTCATATACTACGCCGTAAGCATATTAACGGGCATCCAAAGGCGGAAATGCCTAATTAGCCGGTGATGGGTCGCCGGAAATAAACGGCTGAATATCAATCCAGGCTTCCGATTTGTCGCGCATGGTGTTCTGAGCATTGAAGGCAAACTTGGTGGTGGTCACATCATTTTCGATGTATAGTTCGTGAGGGCCTATCATCATACCCTCTTTTTTGCCATACGTCCACGTCATGTCGAACGTGACAACTGCCTTTTCGAGCAGTTTCGCTGGCATCTGAATCCCCGATATCAGGGTTGAGATATTGTCGGATTGTAAGCAGGCCATCACCAGGCAGGAGCGAATCTGGTAGCCTTTAGTCACCGGAAAGGAGGGATTATTCCGACGGGTGAAATACGCTTTCGCCGTGTAGGTAATTGGCCCTGCTTTACCCGACGGGGCCGACTTCTTGGCCTTATCGAAGGGTAAAATCGTTGGTTTAGGCTGACCAATTACGGGTTTAACCGTAGCCAACACACTGCCGTCGTTGCCAATGAACTCCAGCCGGTCGAACGAGAACTCACAGGCGAAGGGGCGATCTTTTCCATTCGTCAATTTACAGGGGAGATTAAGCGTCGGTATTTTTTGTTTGGGGTCGAACTTGATGGTCTGACTGCCGGGCTTGGTCAGCGTGACTGAAACGGGCTTTTGGGCCAGCAGAACCAGGGGCAAAGCAAGGTTTGCCAGCAAAAGCATTACGAGTGTTTTCATGGAGGTTTAATGGATAAAAGTAAGTGTGTGAAAGTTGGTTAGTCTACTTCGTCACTAATGCTTTTACGGGCTGGTACGCCGGGTGACCTGCCTGCCAGAGCGCGAAGGCATACATATTGGCGAAGTTGCGGAAGGTTACGGCTTTGTCTTCCGTAAAATGGCCGTTGTCGTAGTTGACCTGCATCACCACCGGCTTGCCCGACGTGGTCGCGTTTTGCAGGGCAGCGGCAAACTTGCCGGGTTGCCAGACAATAACGCGGGGATCGTTCATGCCACCCACGCACATCACAGCCGGGTACTTCGTGCCCTCCCGGACGTGATTAAATGCATCCATTTCGTACAGAGCCATACACTGCAAGGAGTCTTTCACCGTACCGAATTCCGGCGCGTTCACGGGCCCATTGGGCGATTCTTCCATGCGGAGGGCATTAGAGCAACTTACGTTGCTGATGGCAGCCGCAAACAAATCGGGCCGTTCGGTGATAGCCCGGCCAATGAGGATTCCACCCGCCGAAGTGCCTTCACCAATGAGGTGCTGAGCGCTGGTGTAGCCATTTTTAATGAGGTACTCGCCACTCGATATAAAGTCTTTCCAGGTGTTGGGCTTGGTGGTCTGAAACCCCGCCCGGTACCATTTCTGCCCTTTTTCGGAACCTCCGCGCGGGTGTGTTTCGGCCAGAATTACACCCTGATTGAGCAGTGCCAGATTCCGCCGACTGAAATAGGGTGTGGCCGAAATGCCGTAGGCACCATAGCCAGTCATGAAACAAACCGCGCTGCCATCACGCTTGAGCCCCTTTTTATAGACTACCGAAAGGGGGACCATCACGCCATCATGCCCTGGTATTTCGAGTTCTTCCACCACCAGGTCAGCTACGCCGGGGTAGTTGGGCTTCACATCAAACGTGCTGACAGCAAGCTGGCGATTATCGGGGTTGTACTCATAGGCTGTTCCGGGATTATTCCAGGAGGTGGTGTAGGCTAGTGCTTCGTTACTCCGGGGAGAATCGTACGGTTCAATACCCACAGTACCGGTGCCGGGTATGGGAACATCGGCCCATTGGCCGCTGCGTGAATCGTACTGCCGGATTTTTTCGTTGATGCCATCACTCAGCGTTACAAACAGGAAATCTTTGGTCGACACCATACGGGTAATGTTCTGGTTACTTTCGGGAAGTAGCACGGCAGCCGTAGCGGGGTTCGGATCAGTCGCGTCCGTCACTAGAATCTGTCCATTCGGAGCGTTTTTGATACTCTTCAGATACAGCTTATTGCCCAACTTGACGAATCCCGTCACGCTGTCGGTGGAAGCAGCCAGCCGTTTCCAGGTAATCGTTGGTTTGCCCAAATCAGCCGGATTAGTCAGCCACCCATCAACCCGGTTATCAACCGATGACAGGACACCATACACCTGTGTATAGTCGTCTGAAAAAAACATAACCGGATAGTGGTCAGGCCGGATACCCATGTCGGGATTTTTAGCCCGCGACCAAAGTTCGGGGTCAGCATCCGGGTTGGTGCCGAGTTTGTGCAGTCGCGCTTTCGTGTTGAGGTTTCCCTGGGGGTCTTTAACATCGAGGGAATTATTGGGCAGATACAGAAAACCGCTGTTATCGGGTAACCAGTCGATACCGCCCCCGAAAACGGCCGTGATGCTTTCGGGCCGGAAGGTTCTGGTGGCTACGTCCATCGTCCGTATCGTGGACAGTTCAGCGCCACCTTCCTGCAAGCCAATCGCCATTGTCCTACCGTCGGGGCTGGGCGTAAACGTGCTCATGGCGTACTTTTTGCTTTTTTCGGACCCTAACGGGTCAAAAAGTAATTTCTCCGTTCCCGTTTTCCCTTCCCGGATGTAGAGTTTACCCACATTCTCACTGGGCAATGTTTTGCGATAGAAATACGTGTTTCCCCTTTTTTTGATTTCGCCATAGCGGACGGTGAGCAGCTTATCGTAATCGACAAAGGTTTGAATCAGTTTGTCGCGGCCTGGAATCCGGTTCAGCATGGCGTTGGTGTAGGCGCCCTGGGCTTTGAACCAGTTTTTCACTTCGTCGCTGTTCATATTTTCGAGCCAGCGGTAATTATCCACTACCTGTTTGCCGAAATAAGTATCGGTAACGGGACGTTTAGGCGTGGAGGGAAGCGTTTGTGCCGGCAAAGTATTTACTGCTGACAGGAAGACAAGTAAGATAAATGATCCAAGTTTCATGTAAGTACGATATTTATCAGTAATCATGAGACAAGGTATGTGGTAGATTACTTCATAGCGTTTTCTCTTTTAGCAATCGGTCGAAAACTAGATAAGCGGTAAAGAAGTATGGTCGACATTCGGGGAGCATCTATACTTCTGATTGCAACCAGTTACGTTTTTGATCACCCGCTGGGTTGGAGATACCTGCGTAGTCGTGTCGATGGACCGTAGCTCATCGAACCGCTGGCCGATGGTTACCGGACAGAAAATCCGGTTCAGTACCCGCCGTATAAATGGGACTGAGGCTACTGTTGGTACACCAGAAGAGAACTACCTGAAAAGTAACGAAACTCGTTAATCAGCTGAATCTGATCACACTAGCCCGTCAGGAATATGATAGCCTGCCAGGAGGCTTCGGTTGAGGGCTGAGTCAGTGCCAGGTTTGAATGAACCGTTACTTTCTGGTATGATCCGTTGGCGAAACGTCGGCAAAGCGGTCGCTCTGTAGAATTCAGTAGATTGGCACAATCATACTTTCGCTGAAACAGCTTAATGGCAGCTTCAATGCGGGCAGGGGTGGGTGGCCAAGGTTGGGGAATTGCACGCTATGTACTCCAGCGAGGGTAAAAAAAGCGGGTAATATCGTCTGACCTTTACGGTAGCTAGTCACGAAAAAACAGATTATCAGCTACGTTCGCTGACAAACCGGTTGAAAAACCGAATGCCGAAATACGTATAAGCCAGCAATGCAATCAGGCCGACCGTGTTCCTGAATAAATCTACCATATCGTTTTCGGCTTCACCGGAATAATCCAGAATCCAGTCAAATAACCCGGCAGCGTACGCCATAAGAAAAGTTATCGCACCCAGGGAGATCGGCAATAGTGTAGTCGATTTGTTATCCATTTGTCAACTTAGTTCAAGACCTGAATAGTACACACGCATTTGGTTGATGGACATCTTACCCCTGAAAAGGTTTAACGTAACCTGCTTTTTTAGCGAATATTTCCGAAGCACGGGTAATTTTCCAAAGCAGGATTCCTCCTTCTGGCCGTACAATCAACCGAAAACTAACCCTGACAATCGGGTTAACGATAAGACTATAGCAAATTCTTTGCCCTTCTGACAAAAGTAGTCGGTACTATTGGGCGGATAGTAACGTTTTTGAGTAAACGGTTCGTATAGCCTACCCATGATTGCTATTATTCAGCGCGTTAAACATGCTTCCGTTACGATTGAGGAGCAGGTGAAAGGTCAGATAGGTACAGGTTTTCTGATTCTGCTTGGCATTACCCATACTGATACCCAGGAAGATAGTACCTGGCTCAGCCGAAAAATTGTCGGGATGCGTATTTTCAATGATTCCGAAGCGAAAATGAATCTCGATCTGGCTGCTGTCGATGGCGATATTCTGCTTATCAGTCAGTTTACCCTCCATGCCAGCACAAAAAAAGGGAACCGACCTGGATTTACCGAAGCGGCTCGCCCCGAAACAGCCATTCCGCTCTATAAAGCCATGATACACCAGTTGGAAATCGATTTAGGAAAGCCAATTCAGACGGGCGAGTTTGGGGCCGATATGCAGGTTTCGTTAGTAAATGATGGGCCGGTAACGATTTTGATCGACTCAAAAAACCGTATTTAGTCGTAGCCAATTACCAATTTGTGCCAGTTATCCGTTAATTTTACTGAAACCAGCCCTTATCTGTCGAAACGACGTTTCATACGGATAAACCGCCGAATGGATTTTTTGCCTGCCAATATAACCACCTACGCCGAAGCCCACACCTCGCCCGAGAGTGCGTTGCTTCACCGCCTGAACCGCAACACCCACGCACACATTATGGCTCCCCGCATGCTGTCGGGGCATATGCAGGGGCGTTTTCTGGCCATGGTCTCCTGGATGATTCGGCCGCACCGGATTCTTGAAATTGGCACCTATACCGGCTATTCCGCCCTTTGCCTGGCCGAAGGATTGGCCGAAGAGGGTCGGCTGATAACCATCGATTCTAACGAAGAAATCGAAGCTTTCACCCGTTCCTACTGGGCGCAGTCTCCACTGAACGATAAAATTGATTTTCGGCTGGGGCTGGCAACGGATATCATCCCAACGCTTAATGAATCATTTGATCTGGCGTTTATCGATGCCGACAAGCGGAACCTGTCCATTTATTTTGATTTAGTGCTGGACAAACTCCGCCCCGGCGGATTCATACTGGCCGATAACGTATTATGGAGTGGTAAGGTAGCAAAACCCATTGGCGCAGGGGATGCCGACACCAGGGCCGTTATGGCTTTTAACCAGAAAGTACAGCAGGACCCACGGGTAGAGAATGTGCTTTTGCCCGTACGGGACGGGATAATGATGATGCGAAAACGATAAGTGCGATTGACCAACATGAACCACCGCCTGGGCGGTATGTTATATGAAAAAAAGGATGCGTTTACTACCCTTACTTTTAACCCTGATAAGCCTTGCGGTATCGGCTCAAACCAACGGGCCAACGGTGCCGGAACAACTCACGTTTGCTGGCATTTCGGTTCAACTGGACCCCGATGCCCGGCGGCTGATACAGCAGGATGTTAATGCGCTCATTGCTAACCGGCAGTACTGGACGGCCAAGCTCGACCGGGTTGCACTGTACTTCCCCATGATTGAAGCCATTCTGATTGATGAGGATGTCCCTACCGATTTCAAATACCTGGCCGTTCAGGAGAGTTCACTCACGCCGGATGCCGTGTCTTCGTCAGCCGCTGTAGGCTACTGGCAGTTCAAGCGTGAAACGGCGATGGACAATGGAATGCGGGTAGACGACGAAATTGACGAGCGAAAAAGCATTATAGCATCCACCCACGGAGCCGCTAAATACCTGAAAAAGAGTAACAGTCAGTTTAATAACTGGGTCGCTTCTCTATATTCGTATTACCTGGGCGCGGGCGGGATTGCCAAGCTAATTCCACCCGATTGGTCGTACGCCCGCGAGATAGCCCTCGATGGCCGCACCGACCGCTACATCCTTCGGTTTTTTGCCCATAAGATCGCCATCGAAAATGCCCTGCAAACGCATCAGACCAATAACCGTTTTGCGCTGATCGAGTACCCGAACGGGGGCGGCAAATCCATGAAAACCATTGCCGACGAGCTGGGTGTCGATGAGTTTGAACTACGCAAGTACAACCGCTGGGTGCTGAACGGGGGCGTACCCACCGACCGCCCGTATGTACTGGCCATACCGGTAGCCAACGACCAGATCAATGATGTTCGGCAAAAAATAACCAGCAGTGCGCCCAGCCAGGCGCCCGATTTTGTTCAGACGGATGTTGGCTTTCCAGTTCTCCGTAGGGTAACTACCGGGTTGAGCAGCAAGAATGACCCCGTTCTTTTCGAAATCAATGGATTACCGGGTATCCAGGCACAGGAGGGCGATAATGCGGCTTCGCTGGCCCGGAAATCAAAAATAAGCCTGTCGAGTTTTCTGCGCTACAATGACATGAGCGACCGGGACCCCGTGCTGCTCAATGATGTGTACTACCTGGCAAAAAAACGGAACAAGGCACTCGTCCCCTTCCACACCGTTCGCGAAGGGGAAACGGCCCGCAGCATTTCGCAGCGGTATGGTATCCGGCTGAAAAAACTGATGCGCTACAACCGCCTGGATCGGGTGCAGAAATTAGCCACCGGGCGGGTCATGTGGCTTCGCGAACGCCGGCCAGCCAATAAACCGGCCGAAATTATTACCGCCCCTACCCCGCCCGTATATGACCAGACGCCCACACCTGCTCCCGTTCGGGCTGATGTAGCAACCAATGCGCCCGCCCGCCCCGTTGGAAGTAGCGATATCCCCCGTGATGCATCGGAACGGAAACTGTACCAGCCCAAACTGGTAGGCGGTGGTGTAACACCCAACGACAAAACATCGGAACCAGCCGCCCCCCAACGGTCAGAGCCAGTTAAGCCTGTTTCCCAACCAACCGTAACCCGCTCCGTTCCGGTATCACCGCAAACCAGTGGCAGTTCGGAGGGAACACAACGGATTGTTATCGTGCGAACGCCAAATGCCGCCGAACCGACGAAAGCAATACCCGTGGCTACCACCCCCGAACGGGTCCCCTCTGATACCAATTCGGCAGCCAGCGATACAAAACCGACAAAAAAGGCAGATACGTACACCCGCCAACCTAAGAAAGCACCGGTTTCGGACACAGACATGGGACGGCCCGAAACCGGTACGTACAAGGGACCAACCGAGCAGCAGGCAGACGGATCCATCGTTACGTCGGCGGCTGTACCACCTACCAAGGCCCCACCAAGACCCGCAGCTACGGTTAGCCCAAAAACAGACACCCCCGCAACAAGGCCTGTGCCAGTGGCTAAAACGCCCGAACCCAAACCGGTAGTCACCCCTGCGCCAGCCACCACTAGCCCGGCCACGCCCTCTACTACCGTTGACCGGTCGGCAACGACCCACACGGTCGAACCCGGCCAGACGTACTACAGCATTGCCAGGCAGTATGGCCTGACAGTGGATGAGTTGATGGCCCTCAACAGTCTGACTGCCAGCGATGTGCTCGAAGTAGGAAAGAAACTGAACGTGAAAGCTGCGCCCGTAAGTCAGTCGACAGTGTCTGCTACCACAAAATCAGCGGCAGGGCCAAAAGCAACCGTGAGCTACCATACCGTTGCCAAAGGGGAAACTATGTATCGGATTTCGCAGCAGTACGGTGTTAGTATCGAACAGATAAAGGAGTGGAATAATCTGAAAACTACGGTGGTTCAGGTAGGACAGAAAATCAAACTAATCAAGAACGAATAAAGAATCCCCCTCCCTCCTACTATGATACTCATTGATACGACCTGCATCAGCGACGATGTTGCCGAAAAGTTTTTCGTTTGTAACCTCGATAAATGCAAGGGTGCCTGTTGCGTTGAAGGCGATATGGGTGCCCCGCTGGAAGGTGATGAACCTGCTACCCTCGACCGGATCTACGAATCCATCAAACCCTATCTGTCGCCCGAAGGCATCAAAGTCATTGAGCAGCAGGGCGGGTATGAGTCCGACGGAGCCGGTGGCTTTGTGACCAGCACCGTGGGTGGCCGGGAATGTGTGTATGCAACCTGGGATGATCGGGGCATCCTGAAATGTGGTATCGAAGAAGCGTATAACGACGGCAAAGTGGATTGGAAGAAACCCATTTCCTGCCATCTATACCCCATCCGTGTCACAAAATACGAATCATTCCACGCCCTCAACTACGACCGCTGGCCTATCTGTAGCCCCGCCTGTGGCTTCGGCGAACAGTTGAATGTTCCTATCTATAAATTCGTCCGGGAAGCTTTGATTCGGGCGTACGGAGAACCCTGGTACAACCGCCTGGTCCAGGCCATCGAGAATCCCCCGACTTCGGAGCCGGTATAAACGGGATGGAAAAACGGGATTATTTCGACGAAGTGTATGACGTTGTCCGTCTGGTACCGAAGGGACGCGTAACGACCTACGGCACCATTGCCCATTACCTGAGCCTGCGGGCGGGTGCCCGTATGGTGGGCTGGGCCATGAACGGCTGCCATAACCACCCCGACGTACCCGCTCACCGGGTGGTGAACAGCGTCGGCGTGCTATCCGGTAAGCACTTCTTCGGTGGTCCAACCATCATGCAGCAATTGTTAGAAGATGAAGGTATCCGGGTAGATAATGACCGGGTAGTCGATTTCAAAACCCTGCTCTGGGACCCCGCCATTGAGTTGGCCCTATAGCGGCAACTTTGGTTGTGTTTCTAAAAAGGCCCGCCCCGATGTGTATTCATCGGGACTGGCCTTTTTAGAGTTCATCACGTCTACCGCTCAAACATGACATCGGCAAAGTAGCCTTTGCAATCGGTGAACCAGCCGGTTACCGAAAAGCCGGTTTGACGAGCCAGCTCCTCGATCTGGGTGCGGGTAAACTTGCGGGAAATCTCGGTATGAATAATTTCTCCGTACTCAAACGGTACGGCCATATCGAGCGCGTTGATACGGACCATCTGCGCTTTCTGACTGACCAGGTACGAGCGGGCCTCACCACTTTCGGGGTTGTAGGTTTCGTAATGGTCAAAAGCGGCCAGATTGAAGTCGGCATCCAGTTCGGTATTGATACGCCGGAGCAGGTTCAGGTTGAAAGCGCGGGTCAATCCCATCCGGTCGTTATAAGCCGCATGGATAATGGCCGGGTGCTTTTGCAAGTCGAAACCCGTCAGAACCAGGTCGCCGGGTTGTAGCCGGTCGTAAAGTTGCCGGTAAAAATCAATGGCTTCATCAGGGGCAAAATTACCGATGTTGGAGCCTAGGAACAGCACGATACGCCGGGCGTCGGATTCTTCGGAGAGTTGCTCCAGGGCGTTGAAGTAATCATCGTGCCGGGCATTTAAAAGTAAATCAGGCCACTGTTTCTGTACGTCATCTACCAGTTTGTCCAGCGCATCGCCCGAAATATCAACGGGGGCGTAGGTAAAATCGGCTTGCTGGTCGGCCAGGAAACCAAGCAGGATTTTCGTTTTAAGCCCATCGCCCGCGCCCAGTTCTACCAATTCGAATGGACGCTTATCCGGGGCAAACAGCTGCAGCAGGTCGGCCTTCTGCGTATCCAGAATCTCGTACTCCGACCGGGTAAGGTAATAGTCCGGCGTGTGCATAATTTCAGCAAAGATCCGGCTTCCTTCGGCATCATAAAAAAAGCGTGACGACAGCCGCTTGGGAACCTGCTGCAGCCCCGTTCGTACTTCATCAATCAGGGCGGCATCAGCTTCTTGCTGCTCCACAAAGGGCGTCTCCATTATGGATTCGCCAGGCGTATTCCCGTAAACTGCCATTGCTTGTCAGGTTGAAAAAAATTGCGGTAGGTTGGTCGGGAGTGCCCTTCGGGTGTGGCCACCGAGGCACCGCGCAACACCAATTGTCCGCTCATGAATTTACCATTGTATTCGCCCACGGCCCCTTCGGCGGTTACAAAACCGGGATAAGGCAGGTAAGCCGAGTTTGTCCACTCCCAGCGGGTACCCCAGTTGATACCACCCGACTGGGTGCAGGCTTCCCACTCAAATTCGGTGGGGAGTCGCTGCCCTTTCCAGCGGGCATACGCGTCAGTTTCGTACTGACAAACGTGGCTAACCGGCGCATCCGGGTCAACGGGTTTCAGGCCATCGAAGGTGTAATACCACCATTTACCCTCAATTTTGTGCCAGTACAGCGGAGCCTGAACGCCGTTTGTGTTGACCCATGCCCAGCCATCGGACAGCCAGTGTCGGAAATTCTGATACCCCCCAGCCTCGATAAACGCACAGTATTCGCCACTGGTGACCAGGTTGCCGCTCAACTGTGTATCGTTGAGGTACACTTTATGCGCATTCAGCTCATTATCGAAGCAGAATGCGCCATTCTCCCGTCCGTGGTGCTGGAAACCGATGGTGTATATACCCGACTCAATACTAACGGGTGGGGCAATAACCAGAGCGGGATACTCAACAAAGGGCATGTCAACGGCCGGAAGCAGGGGATTATGGCCCAGAATGTACTTGATATCGGTAATGAGTAATTCCTGATGTTGCTGCTCATGATTCAGCCCAATGTCAATCAGGGCAAGCAGGTCATCCGAGAAGGTAGCGGTATCCAGAAAGCGACTCATGTGCTCATCTACGTATGCCCGATAGGCATACACCCCCGCCACCGTTGGGCGGCTCAGATTACCCCGGTTTGTACGCAGCACCCGTTTCCCGACGGTTTCATAATAGCTGTTGAAAACGTAGCTGAAGTCCTCGTGAAAAATGCGGTAGCCGGGTAGGTTCGGGGTCAGCAAAAACGTTTCCCAAAACCAGGTCGTATGCCCCAGATGCCACTTAGGCGGGCTAACGTCGGCAATAGGTTGTACGACATAATCTTCCGTTTCGAGTCCCCGGCAGATGGTCTCGGAATGAGCCCGTACGCGCAGGTATTGTTCGGTTAATGTTTGTTCAGCAATCATAATGGTTCTCTGTTTACGATATACCATTTGTGGTCAATCCCCGTTGCAGGTTTCTTCCGCCAAGGCAGTAAGAGGAGATTATACCCCGCATTGGATGAAGCAATCAATGTTGTTACACGCAAACGTTAGAGAATAAACTGACTATTAACTCCCTTGTTTCAATATCCAGCCATTTGTTCGTCAGCGTAGCACCAGAGCCACCGTTCGCCCGGTTCGGCGGAGATGACTACAGGGTGATGACTGGCTAAAAAATGCTTCGTAGCGTGCTGATTGGGAGATGAATCACAGCAAAGCGTCGTACCGCAGGTCTGGCAGGTACGCAGGTGTACCCAGGTATCACCCGTTTTTACGCATTCGTCGCAGCCGTATTCAGTGGCCGGACGGATTTCGGTGATGGCTGACAGATGGTTGCAAATGGTTTGTTTAAGCATGGACATAGTACTGAATTTAATTTTCGGCCAGGTATTTATGTACGAAACTTACGGCCATGGCGCCCTCTCCTACGGCCGATGCTACCCGATTCATGGCACCGGCCCGGACATCGCCAGCGGCAAAAATACCGGGGCTACAGGTTTCCAGCAGGTAGGGTTCCCGGCCCAGTTTCCAGACATTTCTGAACGCAGCGAACTTCGCCATATCCCGGCCCGTAGCAATAAAGCCTTTGGGATCTTTCAGAATATCCATTTCAATCCAGTCGGTAAAGGGTTTCGTACCGATGAAGATGAATAGCCCGGCAGCCTCCACCGTTCGGCGCTCTTTGGTATCCATATCTTTCAGCACCAGACACTCTAGCTCATTATCACCTAAGCCTTCTACCACTTCGGTACAGCCTACTACCGTTATATTAGGCGTTTTATCGATCTGGTCGATCAGGTATTGCGACATTGTTTCGGACAAATCGGGGCGTCGGACGCAGATAAACACCTGGGCCGCCGTTCTGGACAGGTACATGGCTCCCTGACCAGCCGAATTCCCCCCTCCCACAATGTACACGATCTTCCCTTTGAAAGCGATAGCTTCAGTGGTGGCGGCACCATAATAAACGCCTGCTCCGGTGTATTTATCGAGGCTTTCGTTTTCCAGTTTATGATACGACACACCGGTGCTCAGCACAATGGCCCGCGCCACTACTTCCGTGTCATCCGACATTTTTATGTGTTTATACTGCCCCTGCGACTTTATGGAAACAACCTCCTGCGGGGCCAGAAACTCAACCCCAAACCGTTGCGCCTGAGTAATGGCCCGCCGGGTCAGGTCGGACCCGCTCAGGCCATTGGGAAAACCGAGGTAATTTTCGATGCGGGAACTGGTGCCAGCCTGCCCACCGGGAGCCCGTTTATCGACCAGAATCGTTTTCAACCCTTCCGAACCGCCGTAAACAGCGGCTGCCAGTCCGGCAGGACCAGCGCCAATAATGGCCAGGTCATACAGACTCAGAGACGCCTTGGGCTGTAGTCCCAGTTTTTCGCCCACTTCACTCAGGCCGGGCTGAGCCAGGAGGCTCCCATCGTCAAAAACAACGGCGGGTAAATCGTTTTGGTCCTTTCCGTGCAAATCAAGTAACTCCTGCGCCCGTGGGTTCGTTTCAACGTCGAGCCACTGATAGGGGAACAGATTACCCGCCAGAAAATCTTTCAACTCGTGAGACCGGGGGGAGAATTGGTAGCCGATCAGCTTTAATCCATCAAAATCAGGCCGGTAATTCGCCTGCCAGTCGGTAAGGAGGTCTTCCAGTACCGGATACAGTTTTTCTTCGGGGGGGTCCCAGGGCTTGGCAATGTAGTAATCCAGTTGTACCTCATTGATGGCCCGTATGGCAGCATCGATGTCGGAATAAGCCGTCAGCAAGGCTCGTTTGGCATCGGGGTATAGTTTACGGGCCTTCCCCAGAAACTCGACACCCGTCATATCAGGCATCTTCTGGTCCGACAGGAACAGGGCCACAACCTCCCCTTTCTTTTTTAGTTCGGGCAACGAATCGAGCGCTTCGCGGGCCGAACTGGTGCAAAGAATACGGTATTTTTTGCGGTACTGCTGTCGCAAATCGTGTTGAATAGCCTGCAACACCTGCGGGTCATCGTCAATGGCAAAAATGATAGGAAGACGCATAAATTTTAATGAGTGATTGAGTGAATGAACAATTGAGTGAATGGGTGAGCGAGTGAATACCAACTAGCATTCGCTCATTCACTCATTCACTCACTCTCTCATTGAGTGGGCAGGCATACGCTGAACTCGGTACGGCCCGGTACTGATTTTACTTTGATGGACCCGTTATGATGTTTTATAATGCCCTGTACAATATCCAGTCCGAGACCGGTGCCTTTGCCGATTTCCTTCGTCGTAAAAAAAGGCTCGAATATTTTATCGGTGATATCGGCCGGGATACCTGACCCGCTATCGGTTACTTTGGTCAGCACAAACTCCGAACCATCGGGCCGTTTATCAACCTGACTGTCAATGGCGAGAGAGCCCCCATCGGGCATAGCATCGATGGCATTGTCAATCAGATTTGTCCAAACCTGATTCAATTCACCGGGCCAGCCGCAGATGGCAGGCAGGCTGGGTGGTAAGGCAACCGTTACGGTAATGTGCTTGCTTTTTACTTTATGCTGTAGCAGGGTGAGCGTATTGTGGATGCCGTCGGCCAGTTTGACCGTTTCTTTACCCCCGCCCCGGTCCATGTGCGTATAGTTTTTGATGGAGTCAGTCAGGATAGAAATACGTTTGGATGCCTCACTGATGTCGAAAACCAGTTTTTCAGTCACCAGATTATTGACCAGCCAGTTACTTACACCAGCCAGGTTTTCATCACCAATTTTTTCCAGAACCCAGTCCAGGTCATCAACCGTAAAACCGTAGTCAATCAATGGCCCAACCAGGTCCATCGTATCATCAACGCCATGGTCGTCGAGCCAGTCGGCTACTTCATCTTCCAGACTGCTTCGTTCCAGCAGCGTTAGCCGCTGTATCGGGTTAGGGCCTGACTGCTGGTCTACTTTTTTAAAGAATACGGTATTGACCGAATCGACCTGCTCGTCGGTCAGGTTGAGGTGCATAATGGCCTTAAAGGCCTCGGGCGTGGCCCGCATGTGGGTTTTGAGCGTATCAGCCGAGCGCACAACGGCAGCCACCGGGTTGTTTAGTTCATGCGCTAACCCCGCCGACAACCGGCCCAGCGATGCTAGTTTCTCGTTTTGCTGCGCCTGTTTGGTAAAGTCCCGAACCCGCGTGGTCATCTGATGAACCAGGCTCTCGGTCAGTTCGTAGCACGAATGAATCAGGTCGGGCAGGTGGGTACGGTGCAGTTGCATCATCTGCACCGGCGAACTGGCTATTACCCAGTTCACATTGGCTTTCATGCGCGAAAAAGGCAACACACCCAGCACCGAATGCGGTTCGAAAGCCAGCAACTCGTCCCCGGCCCCACCCGTTCCGGCATCAATCCGAATACGACCATCGAGCAACAGTATCAAGTGATCCGCTGGAGAGCCGGGTTTGTAAATGACGGTTTCTTCGGGAAACGAGACAACCTCGGCCCGGTCGATAAACCACTGAAGTTGTTCATCGGGGACCTGTTCAACGATTGGAAACTGATGGAGGGTTTCTAACAGATTCATACCGGAAGAAATAAAAAAATGGGTAAACAACTGGCTCCTCAGTCGAATGAAAGAGGAGTGTAATGCAATATAGTATACAGATTGGAGAGCCTGATGAGTAACGATTTGTTAGCGCGATTAGTTACCAAAAAGACGTTAACTTACTAAAACGTATTTTCTCTGCTATGCGCCTTACGCTGCTTCTGCTTAGTTTTCTGTTTGTTGCCTTTCGCTCCGACAAACCGGCCTACCAACTCTACACGCCAACCCTTAAAGCGACCACCTATGCGAAGCTGCTCCAGCAGGCAGCCGATGCCGATGTCGTTTTGTTCGGAGAGCTGCATAATAACCCCATTTGCCACTGGCTCGAACTCCAGCTGACCAAAGACTTACAGGGTCGAAAAAAAGGCAATCTCATACTGGGTGCCGAAATGTTTGAGACCGATAACCAGACGGCCCTGAGCAATTATGTACAGGGGCAGACCACCGCAAAGGAACTGGCTGTACAGGCCCGGCTCTGGGATAATTACGATACCGATTACAAACCCATTACGGACTTTGCCCGCGAACAGCACATTCCGTTCATTGCCACCAACGTGCCCCGCCGGTACGCCCGACTGGTTTCCCGGCAGGGATTATCGGCTCTCGATACGGTTTCAGCAGAGGCTAAGGGGCAGATGGCTCCCCTTCCACTTACTGTTGACCTGACCTTACCGGGCTACAAAGCCATGATGGCGATGATGAGCGAACCGGGTCACGGAGCCACTGGTAGTCCGGCGCACAGCCCCTCAGCTACAACAACCGAACTACCGGCGGCCAATTTTGCCCGGGCTCAAGCTATTAAAGACGCGACGATGGCTTACTTTATTCTGCAAAATGTAAAACCGGGCCAAACCTTTCTGCATCTGAACGGCGATTATCACTCCAAAAACTTTGAGGGTATTGTCTGGTATCTGCGGCAGCAGCGGCCAACTCTAAAAATCCTGACCCTCTCCTCCGTCGAAATGCCCGACACCGACAAGCCCGACCGGGAAAACCGGAATCTGGCTGATTTTGTACTGGCCATTCCCGCAGACATGACAAAAACGTATTAAACGAAAAACCGGCAGATTGCCACCCGCGGACTTCTTTATTTCCATTTTTTGCGCCTACTTTGTCTGCTACAGTTACCACACCAGACAATAGCAACGAGTAATCATTTTTTGACTGATCAGAGTCATTTGTTTTAACCGTTGGATTAGTTGCCTAAATGATCTACAAGGCAAATTTCGGAGGAATGAGTTGTTCCTGTTATACGTATAAACAATGAAGCATTTAACCATTCTTAGCGGCATAATCTGCCTGATTACACTGGCCGGGCTGGTACCACCAACCTACTGGAAACCACCTGCCGATAGCCGGATTCCGGCGGGTACGTTGGGCAAACAAATCCGGTATGGTCGCGACCTGGTTGCCCACACGGCCAAATACCTCGGTCCAAACGGGTCGGTGAAGCACTTATCCAATGGCATGAACTGCCAGAACTGCCACCTCGAAGCGGGTACCAAAATTCTTGGCAATAATTACTCCGCCGTGTTTTCGACCTATCCCCGTTTTCGCGAACGGTCGGGTGCCACCGAAACAGTTATCAAACGCATATCCGACTGTTTTGAACGCAGTCTGGGCGGCAAGGCACCCGACAGTGCGAGCCGGGAAATGCAGGCGATGGTTGCCTATATGCGGTGGCTTGGAACAGACGTAGCCAAAGGGCAAAAGCCCGAGGGGGTAGGTCTGGTGAAAGTGGCCTACCTGGACCGGGTCGCTGATTCCACTAAAGGCAGACAGCTGTACGTAGCGAAGTGCCAGGTTTGCCACGGCGTAAAGGGGGAAGGAATGAAAGTGGCCGGTGCATCGGAATACATTTATCCACCCATGTGGGGGCCACACAGTTATAACGACGGAGCGGGTCTGTACCGCCTATCCAGCTTTGCCGGATATGTTAAAAACAACATGCCTTTCGGGGCCTCATACGCCAGTCCACAACTAACCGACGAGGAATCCTGGGATGTAGCGGCCTTCATCAACTCCATGCCCCGTCCCCACAAAGACCAAAGCAAGGACTGGCCCAACGTGGCCAGTAAACCGATTGATTTCCCCACCGGACCATACGCCGATAGCTTCCCGGAACGGCAGCATAAGTTTGGTCCGTTTCAACCCATTGCTGATGCCCGGAAGAAACAGTAACTTCACCTGAAAAATAAACCAAACATGAAAAGACTAACCTACTTATTCGCGCTGGCCTTACTGAGTATCGCTCCGGCAATGGCGCAAACCAGTGAGACCGGCACCTTCCACGGTGCCGAAGCCACTAAGTCGCGCTACCGGGCTGTTTACCAGCTAAATACTGCCGACACGTCCGTAATCAGTCACGCCCTGGCTAATATTCAGAACGCCCTGAACGACCCACGCCTGAAGGAGAAACTGGATATGGAACTGGTCGTGTACGGTGGAGCAAACATACTGTATCGCAAAGACAAGCCCCAGTACGAAAAACAACTCCAAGATTTGCAAAAGCAGGGCGTTATTCTGGCCATGTGCGAAAACACCATGCGGATGCGGAAAATCAAACGGGAGGAGTTATTTCCCTTCGTCAGTTACGTACCCACCGCCAACGGCGAACTCATTATCCGGCAGGAAGACGGTTGGGCCGTCATTCGCCCGTAAGGAATTGACTCGATTTACAAATAGATGCCCGTTGCCGAAGATACCGGTACCGGGCATTTTGGTTAATGCCCATTTAAACTCGTATTTTGGCCTACGCTAAATAACAACCGTTATGTTACACTCGCTCGAAATCCGCAACTACCGTAACCTCCGCCACCTGACCATCGAAAAACTGGGCCGGGTAAATTTGCTGGTGGGGAAGAACAATACAGGGAAGACATCGGTGCTGGAAGCGGTTTATCTGTGGGCTAACAATGGCAGATTCGATGTGATCTATGAGATTCTCGAATCGAGGGACGGATTTTTTGAATCCATGTCAGATGATCGCTATATACGTGGTCAGGCAGTTTTATCGTCCCTATTCACGGATAGGCTAAGCGACAAAAAAGAGGGGCAAATTGAAATCAATTCGCAATTAGAGTCAGATTCAGTAGAATTAAGAATTAGGCTTGGCCAGGTGAAAATAAAAAACCCTGGATTGGAGAAACTACCTGAAAATTCTCAGCCTGAAGTACTAAGATTATCGGTATCAACCTCAACTGATCCAATTGATCGTATAATTCTGGCAGAACAATTCCTCAGGTTGAAGGAACCTGATTTTCCGAATTATGGCTTCTCGAAAGATTCCGCAAATAAATTTGTAAAAACGAGTAGTGAGAATAGCATTTCTAATGGATCATTATTCGATGATATCGTCACTACAGATTGGGAAGTAGAGGTAGTGGATGCGTTGAAAATTGTTGATGCCCGAATCTCTAAACTCGCGTTTCGAACAGACAAGGTGACTGGCAAGCGGTATCCAGTGGTTCGATTAGACGAGAGTAATAATCCATTGCCCCTTCGTTCGATGGGTGATGGTATCAACCGAATCCTCACAATCATTCTAGCAATGGTCAACTGTGAGAACGGCTACCTACTCATTGATGAGTTTGAAAATGGACTACACTATTCGGTGCAGGAAAAAATCTGGGAGATTATTTTCTACCTTGCCGAAAAGTTAAACATTCAGGTGTTTGCTACGACACATAGCCTCGATTGCGTTGAAGCGTTCTCCGCTGTACTGAATAATGGAAGACAAGATTCAAGTGCGGGCGCTATGATACGACTTGAGAATTACGAAGGCAATATCGAAGCAACGGTTTACGATGCCGACGAAATTCAATCCACCACTCGCGTTCATGTCGATCCCCGATGAGTGAAAATATTAGTAGAAAGAAGTTTTCATTCAAATTACTGGTTGAGGGTAAAGATGATTTGTATGTAGCGGCTACGATTCGCAATGCTCATCAACTACCCGATAATTTCGAGATTGTCGATTGCGAAGGAGTCGACAAAATGCCTGACCAAATTGTCGCCCGGATTAAGCTTCAGCGTCCAAAGATTAACGCAATCGGTATTGTACTGGATGCAGATAAAGATTTAAAAGCTCGTTGGGATAGTATCCGCGATACGCTCCGTAAAGAGAATTATGAGGTTCCAGAATCACCGGAAAAAGATGGTACCATTATCGCCGGAATTGACCGTAATCCAACTATAGGAATCTGGCTCATGCCCGATAACCTACAATTGGGAATGCTTGAAGATTTTGTCCAGTACCTTATTCCAGAAAATGACTTGCTTCGGCCGTACGTTAGTGAAGTACTCGGAAAAATCGAAGGACTAAATATTGATAGCCTGTATAATCCTCAGTCCCATCGGGCAAAGGCATTTATTCATACCTGGTTAGCCTGGCAAAAAGACCCCGGTACACCAATGGGTTTAGCTTTAACCAAAACCTACCTCGACCATAACGCCGAACTCTGTCTACGCTTCGTCGGCTGGCTAAACCGACTTTTTAATCCGTAATAGCCCATGCTCGATTTTCGTCTGAACGTTTTTTATACCGTTGCCAAGCGGCTTAGCTTTACCAAAGCGGCTGCGGAACTGTACGTGACGCAACCCGCCGTGACCAAGCATATTCAGGAATTGGAGCACCAGTTTGGCACGGCTCTCTTCGACAGACGCGGCAACCAGATTAGCCTGACGGCAGCCGGAAACGTGTTCCTACGCCATGCCGAAACCATTATGGCTACCTACCGCCAACTGGAGTTCGACATGAATGCGCTGAAAGGTGAGCCGGGGGGTACGCTTCGGGTGGGGGCCAGCACCACCGTAGCGCAATACGTGATTCCGCCCGTGCTGGCCCGCTTTCACGAACAGTCGGCCGACGTATCCATCTCGCTGCTGAGCGGTAATACCGAACGGATTGAACAGTGGTTACTCAACGACGAAATTGATCTGGGCCTGGTGGAAGGGCGGACGCATCACAGCGACATTCGGTATACCCCTTTCGTAAAAGATGAACTCGTTCTCATCTGCCGCGCTGACCACCCCCTGGCTAACCGCGATGAGATTACGCTGGATGAGTTACGGACCGTGCCCATCGTGCTGCGCGAGCGGGGTTCCGGGTCGCTGGAAGTAGTAGAACACGCACTGCGGGGCGTTGGCCTGCGACTCACCGACCTGACCATCGAGATGCAGTTGGGTAGTACCGAAAGCATGAAGTCGTACCTCGGCAGTTCGCGGTGCATGGCCTTCGTATCGGTTTTTGCCGTGCAGCACGAGTTGCAGGCGGGTTCGCTAAAAATTCTGGATGTGCAGGGGCTTGCTATCCAGCGCGACTTTTATTCAATTCAGATGCAGGGCGTTAGCGAAGGGCTTGCCGATACCTTCATGCGGTTTGCCCGGCAGCACTACCGGAAAGGTTAAATCAGGAATGAGGGCTAACCACCGGGTTTTCGTACTTTTGACGGTAGAAACCCAATCATCATGCAAACAAAACGTACTCTGTCGCTTATCGCGGTATTGATCCTGCTTACGTTGTCCCTTCAGGCCCAATCCCGGCTTCCCCGACCGGCCGCTGCACCAGCAAGAGGAACGGCAGCACCGTCCAGACTGCCTGAATTCAGCCTGCCTCCCTCCGAAGTAGAAGCGCACACGCGGTTTCTGGCCTCCGACGAGTTGCAGGGGCGTCGCACGGGTGAACCAGGCAATGCGGTGGCGGCACGCTACATTGCCGAGCAATTTCGGTTGCTGGGCCTAAAACCGGCCAGCGAAGGTGATTTTTTGCAGCCCATCAATCTGGAAAAAGTGAAAGCCGCCAGTTCGGCCATGATGCTACTGGGAGCCGACACCCTGCGCCTGGGTAAAGAGGTGGTGGTAATGGCGGGTGGCCCGGCCGATTTATCGGGTGAGGTGCTGTATGTTGGCTACGGACTGACAGATGGCGAAGATGGATACAAAGGCCGGGATGTGAAAGGACGGATTCTGGTTGCTCAGGGCGGCTCACCGGAGGCAAAAGGGCCCGGCGAAATCTTTCGGGCCTCGAATGAAAAACGTAAACTGGCGGCTGAAAAAGGAGCCGCTGCCCTGATTGAACTCTACAGCGAATCCATCCCCTGGGGCTTTGTTAATCAGTACTTTAACCGCGAACAGATAGCGATACCCGTTACGACCGAAGGAGCTAATTCCGTAGCCCACGTATGGGTGAACAACGCCAATAACAAATACAAACAACTGAAAGAAGCCGGGCAAACCGTTACCCTGCATTCGTCGGGACGGATGCGTACGCCCACGCCTTCGGCCAATGTGGCGGGNATCATCGAAGGCACCGACCCGAAACTGAAAGATGAATACGTGATTTTGTCGGCCCACTTCGACCATATCGGCGTGGGTAAACAGGCCAATACACCCTATCAACCGACGGATAGTATTTTCAACGGAGCACGGGATAACGCCATGGGCACGGTAGCCATTCTGGAAGCGGCCAAAGCGTTATCGCTGCAAAAGCCCAAACGGTCTATTTTAGTGCTGGCCCTGACCGGTGAAGAAGTAGGACTACTGGGAAGCCGGTACTATGCAGAACATCCATTGGTGCCGCTGAAGCAAACCATTTTCGACCTGAATATCGACGGAGCGGGGTACAACGATACCACGATTGTTTCGGTGATTGGTTTGGAGCGGACGGGGGCCAAAACAGAAATCGAAACCGCTGCCCGCGCCTTTGGCCTGGGCGTATTTGCCGAACCCGCCCCCGAACAGGGCCTGTTCGACCGTTCTGACAATGTCAGTTTTGCGGCTAAAGGCGTTCCGGCTCCCACGTTTTCGCCGGGTTTCAAAACGTTTGATGCAGCGATTGGGAAGTACTACCATCAGGCTATCGACAACCCCGAATCATTGGATTACCCTTATTTCACCCGCTTTTGTCAGGCCTACGCCTACGCAGCCCGCCTGATTGCCAATCGGGCCACGCGCCCGCAGTGGTCGGCCGACGATAAGTATGCCCCAGCCGCAAAGGCATTGTACGGTCAGTAGTAGAGGTTTGTAAAAACGTGCTTTTAACAGGGACGCTTACGCATCCGGGCAACCCGGATAAAAGCCGTCTGACAAAATGGAAAACTAAACGACCTGACTCATCGTTTATCTATTAATAACGATACCTGAACATGCTACTCAAATATCTGTTTATCATCACGCTGATTATCCTGTTTGTACCACCCGTACGCCGGTTTGTCTTTTATTTGCTGGTTGGCCGAAAATTGGTAAAACAACAGGAAGAACAGGGAAATAAGCGCAATAAAACCCGTGAGGGTGAGATTCGCGTGGACAAACGCCCGGAAAACATGGGCAATTCTTCCCACAAAGGCGGTGAATACGTCGATTACGAAGAGGTTAAATAAGAACTTACCCTGTTCGTTTCCAGACAGCCGGAACCCATAATAGCAGGTGCATAGTACTTATCGATGAAGGAGCTAGTGCTGATCAGTCGATTCTACGGTTGTTTCCTCTTCCCGGCTGTATTTTACAGCAACGCCCTTCATCACATATCCGTTGTCCGTTGTAGAGGTGTAATAGGTGTAACGAACGAACACCAGCGCGTCGGCACCCATCCGCTTGGCCTGTAGTGTAAGCCGGGCCAGTAATAACTCTTTCTGCTGCATGTCGTTACCCCGGCTAAGCATCCGTTTATTGCCGGACTGCCGCTCGTTAAGCGGTAATTCCCCTTTTACTTCCAGGTCTTGTAACGTCGCAAAGGGACGGTCGGGGCGCTGGTTGTCGTAAAACACATCGACGGGGTAATTGGGCTTATTCTGCAAATAAATAATGGGCTTGAAACAGCCCGTTACAGCCAGCACAATCAGTAACAGCACATAAAGTTTTTTCATGGTTTTGGCGTCGCTTCAGCTAAAATCTCCGCTATCACGCGTGGATAATGGGTATGTTCAAGTGCCTGTACCTTCAGCGCTACATCGTCGGGCGTATCCGTTGGTAAAACGGGACAATGAGCCTGAAAAATAATTAGTCCTTCATCGTAGTGTTCATTTACGTAGTGAATCGTAATGCCCGACTCGGTTTCCTGAGCCGCCACAACCGCTTCGTGGACAAAGTGACCATACATGCCTTTCCCCCCAAACTTAGGCAACAAAGCCGGGTGGATATTAACGATTTGATTCGGAAAAGCCCGTACCAGTTCAGCCGGCATCAGCCACATGAAACCAGCCAGTACAAGTAAATCAATTTTCTGATTAATAAGAAGCTGCGTGATTCGATTCGTGTCGTAAAAGGTAGCCCGGTCGAACAACAAGACCGGAATGTGCAGCCGTCTGGCCCGCTCAATGACACCCGCCTTGGGATTGTTGGAAAGAATCAGGGAAATATCCACCGATGCGTTATCCGCAAGATAAGTGGCAATTTTTTCGGCATTCGAGCCGGAACCGGAGGCAAAAAGTGCAATACGTTTCAAAGGAAAATGGATAATGTACCGCGCGGGCGGTCCCGAATGAACAATGTACAATGGGCAGGCGTCCCGTAAAATTATTCATTCTACATTGTTCATTCTACATTATCCATTGCAAATGTAACTTTTGCCTATTTTTGTGGCTAATCGTTTCTAACAGATGCTGGAAACCAGGCACCTTACCTTTGACTATACCCCTGCTAAACAGTTTACATTTCCGGATGTACACTGTGCCAATCGGGAAGCGCTGCTTATTCTGGGGCAGTCGGGCCGGGGAAAAACAACATTCCTGCATTTACTGGCTTTACTGCTCAAACCCAAAAGCGGCTCGGTTATTATTGATCAGACAGACCTGACGCAGCTTAGCGTTGCCGATACGGCTGCCTTTCGGGCCAGGCATCTGGGAATTGTATACCAGAAACCTCACTTTGTGAGCGCGTTATCGGTAATGGACAATCTGCTGCTGGCCAACTATCTGGCCAACAAACCGCAGGATAAGGATCGCGCCCGTGCACTGGCTATGCAGTTGGGTTTTAGTGAGCAACTGGCCAGGAAAACGCACCAGCTTAGCCAAGGCGAACAGCAGCGGGTCAGCATTGCCCGCTCCGTGATGAATCAGCCGGATGTTATCCTGGCCGATGAGCCAACCTCCAGCCTCGACGACGAGAATACAGCGCGCGTTATAACGCTCCTGCGCGACCAGTCGGAGCAAATTGGAGCCAGTCTTATTGTGGTTACCCACGACCAGCGATTAAAAGATGCCTTTCAAAACCGAGTGAATCTGTAGCTTCTCAACGGGAAAAACAATCCATTCAATAAAAACACCCAATGCGTAAAACTTTATTGCTTTTCCTGCTTCTTCCAATAATTGTAGCGGCACAAAACCGCAATAGCGGACCACGCAAGAAAAAGGATTACCTCGTTTCGTTGAATACGGGATTCGGAACCATGCACCTGGTGCTATACGACCAGACACCTAAGCACAAGGAAAACTTCATAAAACTCGTTGACCAGAAATTTTACGATAGCCTGCTGTTTCATCGAATCATTCCCCTGTTTATGATTCAGGGAGGTGATCCGAAATCCCGAAAAAACGAAGACGGTGAACTACTCGGCAACGGGGATGTCGGATACAGGATTCCGGCGGAGTTCGTTCCAACCCTCTTTCACAAAAAAGGGGCACTGGCTGCAGCCCGCGATAATAATCCGGAAAAGGCATCGAGCGGTTGCCAGTTTTATATTGTAGAAGGACGGGTTTGGGATGAAGTGGGCTTCCAGAAGCAGGTCGAACGGATAAAAACATTGAAGGGGCACATTCCTACCGAAGAGCAAAAGCGGGTCTATGAAACCATTGGCGGATCACCGCATCTGGATGGCAATTACACCGTTTTTGGCGAGGTAATTGATGGGCTGGCTATCGTTGACAGCGTAGCGAAACAACCCCGGAATGAATTGGACAGACCCAAACGCGATGTGCCCATGACCATGACGGGCGAGTGGATAAAGAAAAGGAAAATCACGAAAAAGTACGGGTATGAGTTTAGTAAGTAGGAGCGAGAAGTGAGGAGCGGGGAGTTGCTGACACGAAATAACAGACACATCGGCAACTCCTCGCTCCTCGCTCCTGGCTCCTCATTCCTATTTATGAAAAAACGAATTCTTATCACAGGTGCCAACGGACTGTTGGGCCAGAAACTGGTTCATTTACTGACCCAGCAACCCACTATTGAGTTGATTGCCACCGCACGGGGCGATAATCGTTTACCCTTTTCGGAAGGGTATGTCTATCGGTCTATGGATATTACCGACCGGCAACAGGTGCTGGATGTGATTACTGAAACACGGCCAGACGTAGTTATCCACGGAGCTGCTATGACCGATGTGGATAAGTGCGAAACACAGAAGGATGCCTGCTGGGCGCAGAATGTGCATGCTGTCGAATACATCGTTGAAGCCTGTAGTACTATCGATGCGTTTCTGGTCCATGTATCAACCGATTTCATATTCGACGGGGCCGCCGGTCCATACGACGAAACCGCCGAAGCCAACCCAATTAGTTTTTACGGCTGGAGCAAGCAGGCGGGCGAATCGGTTGTTCGTCATTCGGCCATTCGGTGGGCCATTGCCCGCACGGTGCTGGTGTACGGGATTGCGCACGACATGAGCCGTAGCAACATTATTTTATGGGTAAAAAAATCACTGGAAGACGGTAAAAACATTAAGGTCGTGACCGATCAGTGGCGCAGTCCGACGCTGGCCGAAGACCTGGCGATGGGCTGCTACCTTATTGCCGACCAGGAAGCCGAAGGTATATTCAATATTTCGGGAAAGGAAGTACTAACGCCCTACGAAATGGCCATCCGGACTGCTGACTATTTTAGTCTCGATAAATCATTGATTGCCCAGGCCGATGCCTCTACGTTTACGCAGGTAGCCCGTCGGCCTCCACGCACGGGTTTCGTTCTGGACAAGGCCCGCACGGTGTTAGGCTATGACCCGCACTCGTTTGAAGAGGGCATTGCGGTACTGGCGAGCCAGTTAAACGGGTAGATAACATGAGTCAGGTGAAAATTTACGGCGTTCGCGAGCTGCTGCTGCCCATCCGCAATCAGCTATCCGACGTGATTCATGCCTGCGTGGTGGAAGCGCTCCAATTTCC
This sequence comes from Spirosoma spitsbergense DSM 19989, assembly GCF_000374085.1. GTDB lineage: Bacteria > Bacteroidota > Bacteroidia > Cytophagales > Spirosomataceae > Spirosoma > Spirosoma spitsbergense. The sequence continues at coordinate 36,860 of NZ_KB893568.1, forward strand.
GGTGGATAAACGGGCGCACCGCTTTTTTTACCTCGACAACGACGATTTTTTCCGACCGGCTACGGCATCGGAGCGGTACATTATGCTGGAATTTATGATGATAGAAGGCCGCACGGTGGAAACGAAGAAGAAACTGATTCATCTGCTGTACCAGGGTATCGGCGAACAACTGGGCTTAGCCGTTACGGATGTAGAAATCTGTATTCTGGAAAGCCCCGCCCATAATTGGGGTTTTCGGGGTATGACCGGCGATGAGATAAAGCTGAGTTACAGGGTAAACGTCTGACGCATGACCCTACACCTGAAAGTGAAGCCGGGGAGCAAAGTGGATCAACTGTTTTTCGATGGCGCCGGATTGCTGAACGCCAGAATAAAGGCACCAGCGCGGGACGGAAAAGCGAATGCCTACCTGATTGAATTCCTGGCTAACCGGTTGGGAACGGCCAAGTCGAATGTAACGATTGTGGCGGGTTTCACCAATCCACACAAACGACTTGATCTTGATGTGGATCGGGAAGTTTATGACCGATTTTTGAAAAAAATAAGCTAGTTAGCCAGTTCCCGGGAACGTAGCAATCTGCTAAGCGAGACGTGGGTCGGCTATCAGGCTTAAATTCCTTATCTTTACTTTATAATCGATGAACTATGCTTACCGCAGTAAAGGGCACTTACGATCATGGGCAGATTACACTACATGAAACGCCACCCGTTCAGAATCGAGCGGAAGTAATTGTCATGTTTTTGGAGGAGGTAGCAGACGCTACCGGGCAACCCCGAAAAGAGAGTGGTTTTGCGGGCATCCGATTTGGCTCACTGGCTGGAAGAGTTACACTTCCGGCAGATTTCAATGAGCCACTAGACGACCTCAGCGAGTACATGTAGATCCGAATGAATATATTGATTGATACCCAGATCCTGGTATGGATTCAGGAGGATAACCCCGCGTTTTCGGAACGTGCCCGCGCCATGCTGACTAATTCGCTCAATCAGATTTACGTGTCTCAGATAAGTTTGATTGAAATAGCAATCAAGCAAAAGATTGGGAAGATTCCTGACTTTAAAGTATCGCTTAAAGAGTTGATTTCCCAAACGGAACAGGATGGATTCCGCATTATTCGACTTGATAACCAGCACATTGCCTTTTATGATCGGATACCGCTCTACGCCGATCACCGTGATCCTTTTGACAGATTAATTTTGGCCACATCACTAGCCGAACAAATGCCCCTTATCTCTGCCGATGAGAAATTTAGTCGTTATCATCCTATCGTAGACGTAATATGGTAGGTTAGCTATTTTAAACCCGACATTCTTGCATTGATGCTAATGGATAGAACGGGAAAGCCAATGCTTACCTGATTGAATTCCTGGCTAACCGGTTGGGAACGGCCAAGTTGAATGTAACGATGGTGGCGGGTTTCACCAATCCATACAAACGAATTGAAATCGATATAGAGCCGGAAGACTATGACCGGTTTCTGCTGGACGTTACGTAGGAAAATGATTACGATTTTCCGGTAAAGTTCATTTAGAAGATAGGTGAATGACAACTCAATTATTGTACTTTTTCAAGAGTAGTTTTGTAACTACACTTATGTTATTCGACTTTTTCCTGATTTCACCACAGCTATCAAGTTTAAAAAAGGACCAGATTATCTGCCGGGGAAGTTGATAAAGAATTATGTTGCCTTGAAATAAGGGAATGAATTAAATTAACTAGACAAGTAGTTGAAAGCGAAAATTAGCTTAGTGAGTAAAAATGTAAAGTCATGAAGCTAGAAACCGTTTTATTCTTTTTGCTGGCACTTTGTAGTTCGTGTTCCCGCTCGTTTCCTGTTCGTGCTTCGCTTGATCGATCAGCTTGGTTTGCTTCCCTATCAAATGGTACACCGAAAATCTATGAGGGTGACAGGCTGAGTCTCATTTTTGCTACTGATCTACCTCATCCTGAATTAGAAAAGAAAAAAAGTGGTAAAGTGACAGGTTGCAAAACCCAATGTAACCGAACCCAAACGTTGCTTTTATCGAACATTCCGCTTCGCTCCGGTCTATATCGAATTACTCAGTCGGGTTTAGATTCTTTACAAGGTACTAGTGTTTATTGTAGCTATGCAACCGAAGGGGTAGCACAAGTTATCACTAGGACATACAATCAAGGCAATGGTTGGTTACAAATCATTCAGTATGATTCAACGACTAATCAACTTAAGGGAAAGTTTGATATCCGCTTTAAGGCCAACGATGGCAGCTCCCGCGCCGTCCATTTCCGCCATGGAAAGCTTAATTTATTAGTCAATAAAAAACCATTAAGTTGATATGATATCGTATTCTACTACTTTTCTGTACACTGAATCAGTAGCATACGAACTGTTGTATAAGTAGCAATTATGTTAAGCAAAGTATCCTGATTTGTACAAATAGATACTAGCTGGTCCGGAAATAAATTTACCCTTCAACAAGAATCGACTTTGTTTTCATCGAAGCATTGCTTTCAAACACTTCTACGATGAAACTCCACCCCATTTCAATGACGAAAATGAGCCTGCCTGTTTCCTGGGTATCGCCGTTTTCTACCGAACAAACTTACTAGCAGAAATCAAGCTGCGTCGACTGGCTCTTGCGTAGCTTTAGCGGTTTCGTTCCGGGGAATGTAATGGCGGAAGAAACTGCTGATTTTCATCTGCAAAACCCCGAAAACGGCTTCTTTGAAAATTTTGGACGACATTTTCGATACACCCCGTGTCCGGTCAGTGAAAATAATGGGGACTTCTTTAATGCGGAAGCCATATTTCCAGCAGGTGAATTTCATTTCAATCTGGAAAGCGTAGCCCACAAATTTGATGGGGTTATGCAATATCACCTCCAGTACTTCGGCGCGGTAACAAACGAATCCGGCCGTTGGGTCCATGATGGACATACCCGTAATGAACCGGACATACACGCCCGCAAAATAGGACATCAACACCCGGCCCATCGGCCAGTTCACCACGTTAACACCTTTAATGTAACGCGAGCCAACGGCCACATCGGCACCGTCTTCGGCGCAGGCCCGGTAAAGTTTAATCAGGTCTTCGGGGTTGTGCGAGAAATCGGCATCCATCTCGAACAGGTACTGGTACCCTCTGGATAGCGCCCACTTGAACCCATCGATATAAGCGGTTCCCAATCCCATCTTACCCCGCCGTTCCAGCAGATGCAATCGGCCAGCGGCATTAGTCCGGGACGAGCCGTGGGGAGGGAATTCTTCCTGCAAATCACGCACACGCCGGGCGGTTCCGTCGGGAGAGCCGTCGTCTACAATGAGCAAATCAAAGGAATCCGGCAAACTGAACACCTTTCGGATAATGGCCTCGATATTCTCAATTTCATTATAAGTTGGGATAACGACCAAACGCTCTTTCACAGGCAGATAATAGGTTAGATACCAGACGTACTAAAATAACAGCAAAACACGCCGTTTTTGTGCAAAAAATTCATTAAAAATTAGTAACAGCCAGGTTATTTTTTACCTGCTGACTCATTTTTTGCCCTTTCTGAATACAATCGGACAACGACACGCCCCCGTACCAGTTTGCACAGACAAATAACTGATCTTTTTCGGCCAGTTTTACCGGTTCCTTTACGGCTACAATGGCAGCATCATACTGTGGAATAGCCCGCTCCCACCGTCGAACAGACTGGAAAACCGGCCCGCTGTCGGCCCGGATGTCAAAGCCTTTCGCCAGCTCCTGATGAACGGTTGATAGCAACACGTCATCCCGTTGGCGGGCATTGCGTGCTGACTGAGTTCCGCCAACAAAGGTGGTAAACAGTACCTCATCGGCCGGGCACCGACCGTCGAAAATGGAACTGCTCCAGATGTGGCCAGCCGTAAACTGTCCCTCCCTTTTTGGGTTCAAACCACCGAAACCATTCAGTGCATGGCCCACGGCACTACGTTTGAAGACTGAGTGAACAACACTCATGGGCGGATAAACAACCGCCCGGAGCCGGGTAGCGAGGTCTTCGTTGTACGATGCCACCAGTTGAGCGGCAGCCTCCGTGCCAACGGTGATAACCAGTTTATCGACTACCTCCGTTTTACCGCCCACGGTTACCTGCCACCCGGCTTGTAGCGGAACGATCTGCTCAACGGGCGTATTCAGCGCGAGGTTTGTTAACCGGGCGGCCAGCGCATCGGTCAGGGTTTGCATCCCGTTCCGAAAGCTGAACGACTGACGCCGGTTCGTTTTGGACCGGTTTTTTATCAGGCCACGCACCACAGAGCCGTACTCTTTTTCGTACTGAATCAGTATAGGAAATGTCTCCGACACGAGCAATTCCTCCGGGTCGCCTGCGTAAATCCCGGCCACAAATGGCCCCAGTGCATAATCGACCAGTTCCTGAGAAAAACGTCGGCGAAAAAACTGAGCCAGCGTTTCACCCGTCGGCGACAGGGTTTTATTCGAGCGTTCCCGCCAGATGGCCAGCTTCGTTTTCCAGCTAAAGAAACGGCCAAACAATAGCGAGGGCGGCCCGGATGGTAGTTCGCGGTACTGGCCATCCCGAAAAATAAACCGCGCTTTGCTAACCGGCTTACTAAACAGGAGTTCAGGCGTCAGACCCAATTCGTCAATCCACGCCAGTAGCGCACTATCCCCAAGCAGCGAGTTTGGCCCCGACTCAAGCAGGTACGAACTACCGGATAACGCACTGGCTTGCTCCCGACGCGACTGGATATACCCACCGGGCTGCGGGCTGGCTTCCCAAAGCTGGTAGTGTATGCCCTGCTTTTGCAACTCATACGCCAGGGTAAGCCCCGAAATGCCTGCGCCAATAATACCAACCGTCATGGTTTTTTCGATCTCTTCGCGTTTTCAGCGTCAATTTTCTTTTGTAAATTCTTGGTCACCTGTTTATAGATAACCTCCATGTTTGCGGGATGGGACGAATAAAAAATGTAGCTCTTTCGGTAAGCGGCTGTATCGACTCCGAATTTTTTAAAAATCTGTTTTTCCATATGCTTGTAGGCCACCTGCGACGAGTCTATGGAGGTCAGACTAAGTCGACTGACACGGGCCTCGGCTATGTGTACTTCGGTCAGAATACCGGCCATCTCCCCTTCATCAATCAGGCCCGCAGGCTTCCTGTCGGTGGGGTTTGTGCAGGCTGTAGCCAGCCATCCGCCGAGCAGCAACGTCCACAGATAGCGCAGGAATGAGTATCGGTGCATACGGTTAAATCAATAGCTTTGTAAGCTAATCCCGGCTGGCAAAGTTCGGGATTAGCTGTTAAAATAGTATAACGCCTATTTTGTATGGACGAGTTCTTAGCCCGGCTCCGTAATTTCGACATCCGCATCCGCAAGGCAGTCAACTCGCAGATGCGCGGTAACTTTCGGTCTATTTTCAAAGGAACAGGACTTGAATTCAGTGATTTACGAACCTATCAGTACGGCGATGATGTGCGGGCCATCGACTGGAACGTTTCGTCAAAAGGGCACGGCACGTTCGTAAAAGTGTTTCGGGAGGAGAAAGACCAGACCGTTTTTTTTGTGGTGGATGTCAGCGCGTCGCAGCAGGTTGGTAGCCGTCAGCGCGACAAACTGACTGCTACCAAAGAGGTATGTGGCGTGTTGGCGTTGTCGGCCATTCATGAAGCCAGCCATGTGGGTATGTATTGTTTTTCGGATCAGAAAGAACGGTATATCAAACCCGCCAATGGTATAAAAACGGGCTATCATCTTATTATGAGCCTGTTTAAACTACAGCCGGTATCGGGTCAGACCAGCATTGCCGATGCACTCCTGTTTACGCTGAACGCCCTCAAACGCCGGAGCGTCGTTATTCTGCTCTCCGATTTTATCGACACTAATTATGAACACAACCTAAAGGCACTCGCTAAAAAGCATGACCTGGTCGTTATTCACTTATACGACCAGCGAGAGGTAAACCTGCCCAAACTGGGCATTATTCCGGTGTACGATAGTGAATCGGGCCGTATGGTATGGGTCAATACCTCGTCTGCGTCTTTCCGGACTACCCTGCACGACACGTTCCAGCAGAATCGGATTCAACTGGAACGGCTTTGCAGACAGTACAATGCCAGTTACCTCGCGCTCGATTCGCAGGAGGATTTTGTACCGAAACTCGTTGAATTATTCAGGATAAGAAAGTAAAACTACTGTGTCATACGCCGTTCGACTCCTACTGCTCCTTTTCCCTTTGCTGATACAGGCGCAACCACACCCACGAAAGGCTGCGCTGAGTGGCCAATTCCTGACGGACAGCGTTGATATCGGGCGACCTTTTCAGTATAGTCTGGTTTATCGTCATCCTGCCATAACAGATGTGTTTTTCCCCGATACAGCCCGGAACTTTGCGCCTTACCGCGTACAGAAGGTATCGGTCTTTGCCACCCAAACTACCGGTTCCGGTGCCGGAGCCATTAGTCGGGACAGTGCGGTGTATACGCTGGTATCGTTTGAAACGGATTCTGTTCAGCTATTGAAAGTACCCATTCAGGTTATTCATGAAACCGATTGTACGGCTCAGTGGACGCAAACCGACACAGTTCTTTTGCGATCGAAATTGCCGGTAGCCGCTTTGTCTGATTCATCCCGGCCGATGCCTGCACTGCTTACGGAAACAAATCTGGCTCCTCTTCAGCAACAGTTTAACTACGCAGCGTTGGTTGCTGGCTTTTTACTGGCCAGTTTGGTAGCACTTGGCGTATACGGTTTGCTGGGACGAACCGTTCTGAGGTACTGGCAACTCTTTCAGCTACGCCAGAATCACCGGCGCTTTCTCAAGGAATTTAACCAGCTTATCCAGAGCATTGATGCCCTATCGGCATCCGAAACCGCCCGGCAAGCCGTTATGACGTGGAAGGTGTATCTGGAGAAACTGGATGCAGAGCCCTATAGATCATTAACAACGCCTGAACTGGCCGACCGCATGAAAGACGACCGTATCTTGAATGCTCTGCGCGAAGCGGACCGGATGATTTACGGAGGAGCTTTCTCCGCCGATTCATTATCGGCCCTTAGGTTACTGGGCCAAATAGCCACGATCTGCTATCAGCGCCATCGGACCCAAATGCAGCATGAGTCGGGTTCAGATAATGCATCCACGAGCCAACTGGCCGAAAAACCGTTTGTCCCTTAACAAAATGGAACCCTGGTATTCGCTTCACTGGTTTGATCCGGCACAATGGCAGCAGTTTCGGGCTGTGTACCCATTGGCGTTGGCATTTATTCCGGCTATCCTGTTGCTGTTTGCCCTTCGTTACTACCTGTACCGAAAAACACAGCAACGGCTTACCCTATCGCTGACACAACTGGACAGGTCCCGAAACCCAAACGAACATACCCGGTCTTACTGGTCGTGGCTAAGCTGGCTGCGTTATCTATTACCCGTTAGTGTATTCATTGGCACGGGGCTACTGTTGGTAGCGCTGGCCCGCCCACAAGTTATTCGGGAGCAGCGCGATGAGCAATCGGAAGGTATCGATATCATGCTGGCTATCGACGTATCGGAGTCGATGCGGGAGGCCGACCTGCCACCCACCCGGTTGGCGGCTGCCCGCCGGGTGGCCCAGCTATTTATCAATGGACGTCGCAATGACCGGATTGGCCTAGTCGTCTTTGCGGGCGAAGCTTTTTCACTCTGCCCCCTCACGACCGATTATGGTTTATTGAAACAGTACCTGAATGACCTCGATACGCAGATGATTAGCACCTCTGGTACCGCCATTGGCGATGCCCTGGCCCGCTGTATTAACCGGATGAGGGACCGTTCTGTTTCACCGGTGGATACCAGTCAGGTACAGGCTACAGAGTCGGTTAAAGGGCGAAGCAAGATCATTATTTTACTGAGTGATGGGGACAACACGGCGGGCAATCTGGACCCGGTAACGGCGGCACGGCTGGCCAAAGCATTTTCTATTCGTCTCTATACCATTGCCGTTGGTCGCCCGGTCATCTCCGATTCTACTGCCGTTACGGTAGACGAAGGCATTCTGAAAACCATTGCTACCATTGGCAACGGGAGTTTCTTTCGGGCTACAGATGCCAAACGCCTGCGAACGGTATTCGCCCAGATCGACCGCCTGGAAAAAGCCCCGGTTCGGGTTCGGATTTATGAAGACGTGCAGGATTATTACCGTATTTATCTATACTGGGGAATCGTTTTTCTGCTATTTGCCCTTGCGCTGAAAACAACCATTTTTGGCAATATTCTGGAAGATTGACGGTTCGTGCCACGTTGTTTTTGATTTTCGTAGTAATGGAGCGGGCAGTATCTCCGGTCAGAAATGGAATGATCGGGTCTATGGAGTAATTCAGTTGCAGACTGGCTGAATGCCCCGCCTGAACGATAAGTAGATTTCTACGTTCTGTTTTGGCCTACCTTTGCCCCTGAAAATTCTCACTCATGTGGCTTTTTAAATTTTTATTTACCGAAACAGCCCGACTACTCCGCTCAGTCGAAGGTCGGCGTTTGCTGGGATTAGCGGTACGCTATGGTGACCGGCCGCGCAATCAGGCTACCGACATTACGTTTGGGCCTTATCGGTTCCGGGTACCCGATGCGCTGTCGTTTGTGTGGCAATACCGCGAAATTTTTGTGGACGAGTTTTATAAATTCTATACCACATCTACCACGCCTGTCATTTTCGATTGCGGCACCAACATCGGCACCAGCATCGTGTATTTTCGGCAGCAGTACCCGCGGGCGCGTATCGTGGCGTTTGAAGCCGACAAACGCATCAGTGACCTATTGCAGGAAAACCTGCGACAGAATAAAATAACCGGGGTTGAGGTCGTTACGAAAGCTGTCTGGACGAATGAGGATGGCATCCTGTTTGGGAGCGATCAGGCCGATTCGGCGTCTATCTTCTCCCAAACGGACCGGACGTTAGTTCCCTCCGTGAGGTTGCGCGACAGGCTGCTGCAGGAAACCCAGATCGACATGCTTAAAATGGACATCGAAGGAGCTGAAACGGCGGTACTCACCGACTGCCGAGATGCGCTGGCCCACGTGCAAAATCTGTTCGTGGAGTTTCATGCCTACCTCGATCACCCCCAAACCCTTGCCGACGTACTAAACGTACTGGAAGACAGTGGGTTTCGGTATTACCTCAACACCAGCCAATACCGCCATACTCCCCTGGTAAATCATCAGTATAAAGGCAACAACAGCATGGATTTGCAATTGAATATCTTTGCATACAGAAACTAGCGACTTATTGTCATCAGCGATGCGCCATTGGCAGTCATTGATTATAAGCAGCGAATGACGCACCGCTAATGACATTTATAATGACGATAATTGACGTTTACTAAATGATCGACAAAATACTTTCCCGTCCGGAATTCCAGGCTGAACCACCCGTACTGGTGGACATTGGCGCATCGGGGCAATTACACAGTCGCTGGAAACCGTTTGCCAAATATGCCGTCTGTATCGCTTTCGATGCCGACGATCGCGATTTTGGCTACGTAGAGAGTGAGTCCAGCCATTTCAGGAAGTTGTACACGTTTAACCACATCGTTACCGGGCCAGATACGGTCAGCACCGAAACAGACACCGATGATTTCTACCTGACAGCATCCCCTCACTGCTCCAGTTTGCTGAAACCCCGGCCCGATCTGATTCAGGAATATGCGTTTGCCCCCAAGTTTGAACCCGTAAAAGTCGTTCAATTGAAAACGCGCAGTCTTCGTTCATCGCTCGATGACCTGAAAATCAGGCAAATTGACTGGTTTAAAACCGATTCACAGGGCACTGATTTGCGCCTGTTTCGGAATTTGGGTACCGAACGTGCCCGGCATGTACTCACCGCTGAATTTGAGCCGGGTATCGCATCTATCTATGAAGGGGAAGATAAACTGTTTCAGGTACTACAGTTTATGGACGAAACCGGTAGCCACTGGTTAGCCGAACTGTTGCCAAAGGGGTCGCCCCGCATCACCCCCACCCTACTGGATAGTTTTTCGCGGCAGCCACTCATCCGAAAATTTGTGCTCTTTTCGTTGAAGAACAGTGCCGTTTGGGGCGAGATGACCTACCTCAACCGATTTGCTGATGACGCTATGCTTAGCCGGCGTAACCTCTTGCTGGGCTGGGTATTTGCCACCACGCTGAAACAGCACGGCTTTGCCCTGATCCTGACCCAAAAAGCAAAGGACCGGTTCCAGGACCCCATTTTTACCGAAATGGAACACTACTCACGCCGACGAATATGGGGGCGCGTATTCGGGCTGGGATTCTGGCCGGAAGTTGCTAAAAAGTTCAATAAACTACTGGGCCGTTGAGAGTTACGCACCTAAGTACTTACCATTTGTTTGGCGGGGCAGCCGTGGCAGCGAATCGACTGCACCGGGCCTTGCAAAAGCAGACAGGGGGCGATGAGCTGATAGAAAGTACGCTGCTTGTGGGTACCCCAAACCGGCTGGAGAAGCACCGGTCGGCGCCGGGTGTAACGTATTTAGCCAACAACTTTCTGGCCGAGCAAACTGCCTTTGGCCGGTTTGTGGCCGAACGGCTTTACTTTCTGCCGCACGAACGCGATACGTCCGTACGGTTTCAGTTTTCGCCCGCCCGGTTTGGCGCTAACCTTAACTTCCATCCGGCTATTCAGCAGGCCGACGTGTTGCACCTGCACTGGATAAACTTCGGCTTTCTGTCGCTCAGCGGTTTACAGTCTCTTTTTGCCCTAGGCAAACCCATCGTCTGGACGCTGCACGACCAGTGGGCGTTTACGGGCGGGTGCCACTACGCACGCGGCTGCACTCATTTTCTAACGCATTGCCATCAGTGTCCGTACCTGAAAAAACCGGGTGAGCAGGATTTATCCACTCAGGTTTTTGAACAGAAACAGAAACTCTTTGCCGAAGCCTCTATTCATTTTNCCCCACCGAGCCGGTGGCTGGCAGCGGAGGCACAGCGAAGTACGCTGCTGCAAAGGTTTCCGTTCACGGTTATTCCCTATGCTATCAATCAACGTATTTTTCGTCCCATCGGGCGGGCAGAAGCGAACACCCGTTTCGCGTTGCCAGACAGGGATAATGATCGTAAGGGTTCGGACCGGCTCCTGTTTGGCAGTGCCAATGTAACGGATTCGCGCAAGGGGTTCCGCTACTTTGCTGATGCATTAACCTTATTACACCAGCAACACCCGGAACTGGCTCCCGAAATCCTGGTGTTCGGCAAGGGGCGTTCGTACCTGTTTGATGAACTGCCCTACCCCGTACGGCACCTCGGCCTGTTGACCAGCGAAGATGACATCGTAGCCGCCTACAATGCCGCCGACGCGCTGGTTGTTCCCTCGCTGGAAGATAATCTGCCCAACACGATCATTGAAGCGCTGGCCTGTGGAACGCCGGTTGTTGGTTTCCGAACGGGCGGCATTCCCGAAATGATTGATCATGAATCAACTGGGTTTCTGGCCGACACGGGTTCCGCCCAGCAACTCGCCGATGGACTAGCCTTTATTTTGACCCATCCCACCCCGGAACTACTACGACAAAACGCCCGCCAATCCGCCGAAACTCAGTTCTCGGAAGAAGTAGTGGCGCAGCAACATATAAAATTATATAGTCAATTAGTGACTGAGTAAAGTAGCCTTGTCAACTATTCACCGTTACGGCGAACCGTTTATTCACTCATTCACTATTCACTAATTCACTCATTGAGAGAATGACCGTCTCCATCATCACCATCACGTACAATGCCGAACGTTTTCTGGAGCGTACGATTCAGAGCGTTATCGGGCAACAGACAACTGATTATGAATACATTGTGATTGATGGAAATTCAACAGACGGGACGCTGGACATCATCAGGCGGTACGAATCCCACATTACCACTTGGATTTCTGAACCCGACCGGGGTCTGTACGATGCCATGAACAAGGGGCTGCACCGGGCGCGGGGCGAGTACGTTTGGTTTATGAATGCGGGAGATACGCTGCATGATTCACAAACGCTGGCAAACCTGTTAACCGCAATGAAGGAAAACCCGGCAAATGTATATTACAGCGATGCCCTGTTTGTGCAGAATGACGGCACTTTAGTTGGTTTACGGAGCCAGGTAACCCCCCATGTGCTCCCCCAACACCTGACCTGGCGCGATATGGCGTTGGGTATGAAAGTTTGTCACCAGGCATTTGTAGCCAGCCGTTCGCTGGCTCCGGATTACCAGCCCAACAACCTGAGTGCCGACCTCGACTGGGAAATCCGCTGTCTGAAGGCAGCTCAAAAAATTCAATTCCTGCCCTTTCTTTTGTGCAACTACCTTGTTGGCGGCTTATCGGTCCAGCACCACCGTCGCTCCCTCACCGACCGGTTCAGGGTACTGGTGGCGCATTTCGGTTTGTTTACGACATTGGTCAATCATGGACGGATTCTGGTGCGGGCTCACCAGTTCAAAAGTCATCGGGCCGATTTAATCTAATCAGTCAATACTTATACGGGAGAGAATCGTTATTTTTTATTGACACTGTTTGTTTAACCAGCTTGAGCAGGTGTAGTATATGGAGTTATTTCGTAAAGTTCCTTTATGAAATTTGTATGAAAACAATAGGATAATTCCTCGCCTAATGCCTTAAGATTGGGAAATGAGAATAAATTTGCGAGGTTCAAAAGAACGCACCGTAGCCTTTTTTGTGAAATTCCGTTAAAAAATTGACTTGACCTATGAAACGAATAGCTGTTTTTACTTCGGGTGGCGATGCACCGGGTATGAACGCCTGCATCCGGGCCGTTGTCCGGGGAGCGGTTTACCACGGTATCGAAGTGTTTGGTATCCGCCGGGGGTATAACGGAATGATAAGTGGCGATATTTTTCAGATGACCTCCCACTCGGTTAGTAACATTGTACAACGGGGAGGAACGATTCTCAAATCGGCCCGGAGCAAAGAGTTCATGACTCCGGAAGGACGGGCCAAAGCATACGAACAACTCAAAAAATTTGACATAGAAGGCCTGGTTGCCATTGGTGGTAACGGAACATTTACGGGAGCCACCCTTTTTTTCGATGAATTCGGTATCCCTACAGTAGGTGCCCCCGGTACGATTGACAATGACCTCTACGGTACCGATTATACGATAGGTTTCGATACCGCCGTTAATACCGCCCTGGAAGCTATCGACAAAATCCGCGACACCGCCGACTCGCACGACCGCATATTTTTCATTGAGGTGATGGGGCGCGATTCGGGCTATATCGCCATTCAGTCGGGTATTGCGGGCGGAGCCGAAATGGTGATGGTTCCAGAAGTACTTACCCCCATTCCCGAAGTGATTGAAATTCTGAAATCGGGATGGAGCCGCCAGAAATCATCGTCAATCGTAGTTATTGCGGAAGGCGAAGAAGCGGGGAATGCCAGTGAGATTGCCGAAAAAATCCGGCAGCAGGTACAACCCGACATCGACATGCGGGTAACCACACTGGGGCACATTCAGCGGGGGGGTGTCCCAACGGCCTACGACCGGATTCTGGCCAGCCGCCTGGGTCTGGGCGCTATGGAAGGGCTTATGAATGGGGAGCAGAACGTAATGGCTGGNATTGTCAATAATGAACTGGTGTATACGCCCTTTCGCGATACCATCCGTTTACCCAAGCCCATTAGTGAAGATCTGCTCAGAATGGTGAAGATTCTGTCCGTTTAATAATCCACTGCCCGGTAAGCCTATACGCTTTTACTCCTTGTTCGGACAACCGGGCAGGAAGCCTGTATCTTTGAAAAAACCGTCCGTTCCAGACGGTTCTACACTGCCGGATTAAACGCCCTGTTGTACCCTTTTACGAAGCATTAGTATTTGCATTCGTGTCAATCCGGGAGCGGAAAACAACAAAACTATAGACTATAAACGACGTGGCAAGCGTTTTGTAGGCAATGTGTTAACCAGCAGAACTTTCGTATAACCACCCGTTTTACTCTTTCTACCAAGCTATACACCCACTTGTATGAAGATCATCCTCCTGACCTTGCTTACCGGACTCCTTCCCTTGTCGGTACTTCAGGCCCAATCAACGACTCAGGCATCGTCCGACGGATTTAAGATAACGGGCCATATCACGGGGCTAAAAGACACCACCTGCGTGTTGGCGCACTATTTTGGCGCTACTCAGTACATCCCCAAAGACACGGCCCGCGTAGATGGAGCCGGAAACATGGTTTTTGAGGGCAAAAAAAGTCTACCCCAGGGACTATTCCTTGTCGTAGTTCCGAGGAAGGGTTATATCCAGTTGCTGATCACGGAAGACCAGCAATTTTCCTTTGATACCGATACCGCTTCTATCATCAACGCGATGAAAATTAGTGGCTCGAAAGAAAACGAGCTGTTCTACGCCTACCAGCAGAAGCTCGGTAAATTTTCGGAAGAAGCGCAGGCCATCACCATGCAGAAGAAAATGCGTAATGATGCCGCGTCGTCTGCCCTGTTCAACAAGCAACTGAACGATCTGCAGAAACAGGCCAATGCGTACCGTGCGCAGTTTTTAACCGATAACCCGACTACATTCGCGGCAAAACTATTTAAAGCCAGCTCGGAACCGGAAGTACCACCTGCGCCCAAAGCAGCCAATGGTCGCCCGGATTCCATCTGGATTTTCAACTATTACAAAGATCATTTCTGGGACGATTTCGACTTCTCCGATGAGCGTTTTGTCAGAACGCCTTTCTTACAAAGTAAAATCGAGCGGTACATCAAAGAGTTGACAGTGCAGGTACCCGATTCACTTATTAAAGAAGCGGACTTGGTGGTGAATAAAGCCATTGCCGGGAAAAACAACGACATCAAGTATTACACCATCTACTACATCACGAGTCAGTACGAGCAACCCAAAGTGATGGGAACGGAGGGGCTGTTTGTTCACATGTTCGAGAAGTATTACAAGACGGGTGTTATGACCGTATCGGACTCGTCTACCCTGAAGGCCATTGGCGAACGGGTAGCTGCCATCAAACCCAACCTGGTTGGCAAAACGATGCTATCGCCCGTTGTAAGTGATACGCTCCGCCGACCCATTAACCTGTCGGCCATTAAGGCAGACTATACCGTTATTTTCTTCTACTCCCCCACCTGCGGCCATTGCCGGGAAAGTGCGCCCGGGCTGAAAAAACTGATCGACGATTACAAAGGCAAAGGCGTTGAGGTACTGGCCATCGCCATCGACCAAAGCCCCGAAGAGTGGAAAAAATTCATCAAAGAGTTTAAGCTCGGCAACGCTATCAATGGCTACGATTTCGCCCATAAGAATGACTTCCGGAATCAGTTCGATGTATTCACTACGCCAACGGTCAACGTACTCGATAAAAACAAGAAGATACTAGCCCACAAACTACCCGCCGAGCAAATTGAGGATTTTATCCTCTTCCAGAAACGACAGCAGGGTGATAAGAAAACCGATGCGGCCCCAAAGAACGCCAAGGCAAGTATGAAGAAATAGTATCAGGACGGCCCCGTCCTGATACTGACATTGTTACCTCATTTTTGTCCGCTTCACCAGGTAGGAATTCAGAATCTGGTCGAACCCCTGAGCGATGTCCGCTTCAACGAAGTCGATTTTGTATTGACCGCACCGCATTTTCAGCTCCTGAAAGTACGATTTTACGGCTTGCTGGTACGTTTCACGAACTTGCCCCGGCTGTAGTTTCACCTTCTCCCCCGTTTCGAGGTCGATGAATTCGTACGGCCGCTCATCGAACGCGAACTCCTCTTCTGTCTTCTTATCGGTTACGTGAAAAATCAGCACCTCATGCAGGTTATGACGCAGGTGCTGGAGTGCCGAAAACAACGCATCAGCCTTTTCACTATTATCGAACATATCGCTGAAAATCACGACCAGTGACCGTTTGTTGATTTTCTCGGCTACCTGGTGAATCACATCAGCGGCTGCCGTTCGGCGCAGCGGCTTGGGTTGCTGCATCAACTGGTCCAGTTGCGTAAACAGCTTGTGTACGTGCGAAGGCGTTGATTTGATGGGGGTTTGCACGTCAATCTGGTCGGCAAATGTAGTCAGGCTCACCGCGTCTTTCTGCCGCTGGAGCATGTATGCCAGGCAGGCAGCCGCCATGACACTGAACGTCATTTTACCGTAGTTTTCCTCCGGATAATACATGGAGGAGGACGTGTCTATGAGCAGGTGACAGCGTAGGTTTGTTTCTTCCTCGTAGCGTTTTACAAACAACTTCTCTGTTTTACCGAACACTTTCCAGTCGATATGCCGGGTCGTTTCGCCGGTATTATAAAGCCGGTGCTCGGCAAACTCGACGGAGAACCCGTGAAAAGGTGATTTGTGAAGCCCGGTAATAAAACCTTCGACTAACTGACGGGCCAGAAATTCGACGTTGCCGTAGGAACGCACCTGACCCAGATTAAGAGTTTGTTTCATGAGTAGACCGAAGAAGAAAGAAGGGGAGATGAACGATAAAGTCAGCCATTCGTCTCCCTACCAATTTAACGCAAAAACCGAACCGTTCGACATCTCCGACAGGAATTGCACGGGGAAATAACGAACGGTTCGGTTGGTCTGGTTTGAGCAGACAAGTTACAGGGCAGGTTCCAGTTGAGGCTGGAAGGCTGCGGGTACATCGAAGACAGAAGGAGCAAGCGCCACTGCGCGTTTACCTTTGTCCACAACCCGGAGCGATACGGTGGCAATTCCGCTGGAAATCATGCCAAGGGACTTTGCAGCGGCATAAGTCAAATCGATAACGCGGCCTTTGGAAAAGGGCCCCCTATCATTGATTCGTACAATTACTGAACGGTTGTTGTTTAAGTTGGTCACTTCAACAAGCGTGTTCAGAGGCAGGTGACGGTGGGCACCTTCAAGCGCATCGGGATTGACGCGCTCACCATAGGCCGTTTTCCGGCCAGTAAACTTTTTGGAATAAAAAGACGCTTTGCCTTTCTGTATGAGGCCTGGTAAGGCCCCCGTCGGGTTCATGCTGCTAAAGAACAACATAAGGGACATGATTACATTCATACAGCTTTTGGTTACGTGAAAAAAAATAGGCGGGTCGTATGCTGATAAACGTCACACATACCACCTGCCTCCAAAAAGTGCAATTCCTATAAAACAAAGATAGAATGCAGCCCCTTCACAAGCAAGCAATTAGGCCAGAAACTGTAGAATGATCTCCACAACTCGATTCATTTTTGCGGTTATATGTCCCCAAAATATATTTATACCCATTCTTTTTGTTCTTTCACGAATGCCCGTACTTTAGTGGTCGTATATTGATTAAACCCTATTTATTGTGGACGAAAGAGACCGGGAAAAAATCTATTCGAATCGGGTCCGGGCGGGAAAGCGAACGTATTTCTTCGACGTTAAAGCAACCCGTGCCAACGATTATTATTTGACCATTACGGAGAGCCGACGGCATCCGCAGGGCGAGGGGTTTACCTACGAAAAACACAAGATTTTTCTGTACAAGGAAGATTTTGACAAGTTTATCGAAGCTCTTCAGGAAACCGTAGAGCACGTAAAAACGGAACTGATGCCCGAGGTAGATTTTACGCAGCTAGCCCAGCGCGAACGCAGCGAGCAGGACGACTTCGCCAGCGAATTGAAATGGGAGTAATTAAACCAACAGGAACTGAATGAGTTAGACTTTACTAAACACCTATTTATTAACCAACCATCATACCCAAAGCCTTTGGCATGTCCGAAGGCTTTTTTTGCTGTTCGCCGTTGCGGTGGTCCGCCATTGCAGTTGTATTTTTGCGAAAAATTAAAGAGAAGAAGGTTGAAAGCCTGAACAGGCAAACTGTCTATACAAGAAAAGATATCCAGCTAGGCCAAACTTTCACTCATTCACTCTTTCACAATCATCTATGGGACTTCAATGTGGAATTGTGGGTTTGCCAAATGTGGGCAAATCCACCCTGTTTAATGCAATATCGAGCGGAAAGGCCGAGGCCGCCAATTATCCGTTCTGTACAATAGAACCAAATGTGGGCGTTGTAACGGTTCCCGACGAGCGGCTGGATACCCTGGAAGCGCTGGTGAAACCCCAGAAAGTGGTGCCCACTATTATTGAGTTTGTCGATATTGCCGGGCTGGTGAAAGGGGCCAGCCAGGGAGCTGGTTTAGGCAATAAATTTCTGGCCAATATCCGGGAGGTAGATGCCATCGTTCACGTTATCCGGTGTTTTGAGGATGACAACATCGTTCACGTAGAAGGCAAGGTGAATCCCGTTTCGGATAAAGAAATTATCGATGCCGAACTTCAGTTGAAAGACCTGGAAGCCGTTGACAAGAAAATTCAGAAGATTGCGAAGGCGGCTCAGGTAGGCGATGCGAAAGCGAAGTCGGAACTGGAAATCCTGAAACGGTTTAAAACAGCGCTGGAAGCAGGCCAGAGTGCCCGTACGGTGCCGGTATCGCCCGAGGAGCTCGAAGCGGCCATTGGCGACATTTCCCTGCTCACCGTGAAGCCGGTTATCTACGTTGCCAATGTAGATGAAGGGTCGCTGCCTAACGGGAATGCGTATTCCGATGCCTTACAGGAAGCGGTCAAGGATGAAGGAGCCGACGTAATTATCATCAGTGCCGGTATCGAATCGCAGATTGCCGAAATGGAAGACCCCGAAGAACGGGAATTGTTCCTGGGTGAGTACAGCCTGACCGAATCGGGGCTGAGCAAGCTGATTAAAGCGTCTTACAAATTACTGGGCCTGATTACCTATTTCACCGCCGGTGTAAAAGAAGTGCGTGCCTGGACTATTCACCGGGGCTGGAAAGCACCCCAGGCAGCCGGGGTGATCCACTCCGATTTCGAGCGGAAATTTATCCGGGCGCAGGTAATGAAACTTCCCGATTTCTCGCAGTTTAAAACCGAAGCGGGTGTTCGCGAAGCGGGTAAACTAGCCGTAGAAGGCAAAGAATACATCGTACAGGACGGCGATATTATGGAATTTCTGCACAGTGCATAGTTTTCGTGGGTTTCCCCTGTTCCAATAGCCCACGGTTTATTGATTTGAATTAATTAACCGCCGAACCAACAATCGCTTTTTCGCCGGATTGCGACCACCCCCAACCCCCTCCTAAAACAGGAGGGGACTTGAAAAAGGGAACCCTTCAGCGTAGCCCCCTCCTGTTTTAGGAGGGGGTTGGGGGTGGTCGCAATCCGGCGGTTATTTACATCAAATCAATAAACCGTGGGCTATTGGAACAG
>NZ_KB893569.1 GCF_000374085.1 Spirosoma spitsbergense DSM 19989
AGGGTTACAAGCCCGTGGGGGTTTGGTTGTACCAACCCATCAAGAAGCCTCGTGGCCAGGAATTGAGTATGGAGCAGAAAGCCTACAACCAAGCGGTATCGCGAATTCGGGTTCAGGTTGAACACGTGATTGGGAGTACGAAACGATATCGAATCGTTCGGGATGCATGTCGGTTGCGAAAAAGCGATTTTGTGGGTACGGTGATTCACTTGTGCGCTGGCTTGCACAATTTCAGAGTGACACGAAAGCCTGTTCAGTATCCTAATCATCCTAAGCCTAAATTGACATAAACTCTAATATCTGAAAGTAGGGCTGCAGAATTAGGTTTGGGTCAGGTTTCTTCACTTGAGCAACATATCCGCTCATATCGAAACGGTAGAGATTTGACCTCAATACCAAGGGGAGTGAAGGTAATTGATTTGTTCGGTCTGAAGGCCGAAGATGTATTAACACGTTTCCCCAAAGTTTATCAGCACGTTTTGGAGAACGTAAAGCCGGAAAGAGATGTCAACCGGGATAGGTCAATTCGAGACAATTGGTGGTTATTTGGTCGTAACAGAGATGAAATAAGAACGGCTATAAAACCATTAAAACGTTATGTTGCAACAGTTGCTACAGCGAAATACCGAATTTTTCAGTTTCTGGATACAGATATATTACCAGACGATAAACTTGTAGTAATTGCATCTGATGATGCATACATTTTAGGAATTTTATCTTCGTCGATTCATGCATATTGGGCATCAGCTACAGGTGGGCGGATGGGTGTTGGGAATGATCTTGTTTACAATAATTCCAAGTGTTTCGCTACTTTTCCATTCCCCAATATTGAACTGGAACAGCAAACCCGTATTCGTGAACTAGCTGAACAATTAGACGCGCACCGTAAACGCCAACAGGCCGCAAACCCTACCCTGACACTAACGGACCTCTACAACGTCGTTGAAAAGTTAAGGCAGTCCGATGGGTCGGCGGGTGAACCCTTAACCGCCAAAGACCAAACAATTAACCAACAGGGGTTAGCATCGGTGGTGCTCAGTTTACACCAGCAGATTGACGCGGCCGTTGCCGATTCCTACGGATGGCCGCACAACCTGCCAGACAGTGAGATATTAACCCGCCTTGTTCAGCTAAACCATGAACGGGCTGCTGAGGAATCCGCCGGACAAATCCGCTATCTACGCCCGTCGTATCAGGCCCCCGGCCAACAGCAGTTAATTGGACTGACAACCACGGCAACCAAAACCAGTGCCCCCGTTGCCGATGCTGTAAAACAGGAATGGCCGAAAGAGTTAGCCCAACAGATGCAGGCCGTTCGGGATACGGTGCAACAGTCGGGCGTTCCGCTCAGTACCAAACAGGTTGCCGCCTTTTTTGCGAAAACACCCCCCGGCAAAGTACAACCGTTGCTGGATACCTTAGCCGCCCTTGCCCTCCTGCGCCAAACCGCTGACGGAACCTATGCCATGTAAAAACACCAATTCAGATAGGTAACTCATACGGGGTGCCTTTCCAATAGTTGAGGGTTTGGCGTTCGCTATCGCTGAGGATTAGCATCTGAGCGGGTGGGAACAAAGGCAGTTGCCCCCCGCCCGCCCCGTTGATAGCCCGCAACACCCTACGCCGTAAAGTATTGGGCGGGTTAGTGATCTTATTTCTGGCGTTGTGTGCCGCCTGACTGTATGGGTCCTCTTTCGAGCCTTTGGCGTACTGTCTGTGCTGGCTATCGAGCATCAGCATCAGGTCGTCGTCGTTGCGTAACATAGTGGCCGATACAAACCGTTGCCCCGGTCGGGGTTTCTCAATCAATACCCCCGTTACCGGGCAAATAACCGGATCGGGTTGGGTGGTAGTTGGTGTGTTTACCGTGTCAGGTTGTAACCCTGAATACAAGGGGTTAATTCGTGACAAATCGGGGGTTTCGATGTTGGTTAATTCGTGACAGGTTGAGGGCGATAAATTCCCACAATCGGGAATGACTAACCCGGTTAATTCGTGACAGGTTGAGGGCGGGTTTATAACAGCTCCATTACAGCTATTGGGGATTTGTGGAGGGTCCGTTTTTGGCGGGTTTCTCTTATTAACCTCTACTCTTTCGGCCTGATTTTCCTCTGGTAAAATACCGTGTTTTGTCAGGTGCTGCCATGCCGCCCGGCGTTCGTCAATACGTGTCAGCAGGTGGTCGGGAACGGTGGTTAATTGCTCCCACGTTTGGGCAATCAATGCTGCCGTTTGAGCGGGCCGATTTTCGCCCCGTCGGTGTTTGTCGAGTAGTGCCCGGTAACGTCGTTCTGTGCGTAGCAACCGTTGATTGTGGGTGTTTGCCTGGGTTGTGGTCAGGTTGTCGGGTATCTGCCAGAATCGGGGGTTGCATCCATCCCGGTAAATCTCCCGTTCGCGGGCTGTCAGTGCATCAGGTTTGATTGTTGGGTCGTCAAATAGAATCCGGTTAAAGGTATCCATCAGCAACGCCCCCAGCGGGCGGTAATTGGTTACAGTCAGCAGATCGGCCAACGTGTTGAGACGCACCCCCGTTTTATCAAAGTAAACCATTTTGGCAACCTTCACCTCAACCCGTAGCAGGTTCCCATCCAACCCCCGCTGTTTGCCCTTGTCGTACAACTTCACCGTAAACCGCTGGAACCGGCATTCATGGTACGGGGTCTTACTGCCCGTATCACACCTAAAAGGTTTGTTCTTATAGCAGATCAGGTTATCCAGTAGTTGAGCAACCGGAAAAGGCAGTTCCACATTTACCCCAAATTCAATGGTGTTGATTTTTGAGTTGAACGGGTCGATACCGTATAGGGTCACTAATTGATCGAGCGTCAGCAGCAGGTCGGTAGCCGTGAACTGATCGGCGTTATGTTCGCCGTAGTTGCCGAACTTGTGTAAACTACCTTTTGTCTCAACCCGCTGGCCTTCGCCCGTTCGTCGGGGAACGAGCCGGAAGATCAGCCCCCGGTCAAAGGCCTTCCGTATTGGGTTGAGAATAGCCCCGGTATTGGTATCGACCAACGCCCCGAACGTCAGCCGGTCATTATTCAGCAGAACCGGTACGCCGTTCGGGTCATTCCATAGTCCAACGTCCAGCATTTTCATACCATCAACCATAGTTGTAGTAAACCGCCCGACACGAGCGGCCGGGCGGTTGGGTTACGATGTGGATAGAATCAGAGAAGCCCGCGATTGATAACCGTCGATACAAACGCGTCCCGTTCTTTGGGATACGGATAATAGGCGGGAAAGTAGCGGAGGGACATACGCCCGGCATCCGTGGCAAATCGTACTAGTACGCCGTTCTGAACCTTACTGCCATTGCGCCCGAATGTCAGCACGTTGCCAATATATACGCCGGTATGGGCGGTAGGTTGAAGACCCGTAAAAAACGTGATCTTCCGTTTTCCCCCTTTGCCCGTTCCCTCTTTCTTTTCGGTGTTGGGACCGCGTAGAATGAAGTTAGCGTCTATGTTGTCATTGAACCGTCGGTCCTCTGCAATCAATTCACGCGGAACCTTGCAAAACCCCGGCTCACATTCTTTAACAATATACCGGCCTTTGTCGGGGTCGAGCGTAAAGGTCAGGTAGTGCGAAGCTGGTAAATACATCATCGGCCCCTACCCTCCACCGCCTTAGTGTGTTTAAACCGTCGGGATTCTTTCAGTGCGGCCAATACGTCAGCACGCCGATAACGAACCCGCCCGTTTATTTTGAGCGGAACCAGAACGGCCGGGCGGTCGTCTGAATCTTTGGCCCAATCATGAAGGGTAGTCAGTGACACCTGAAACCGGTCAGCCGTTTGCCGACGGGTCAGCAGTTCGGGTAGGTCAGCCCCAACAGGCGGGGGTGGTGTGTAGGTCGCTAACTCCGAGCGAACCGCCCCGCGTACCAACTCTGTCAGTTGGTCGGGGGTAATCTGAATTTGTGTGATAGTACCGTACATTTTGAACCGTAGTTTATTGTCTACGTTTCAAATTACGCGGGTCTGTATTCGAGCGTCATTCCACTGGAAGGCAACTGGAATGAATTTTTATTTTTTCTGCGAGCGTGCTACCCGTGCCTGCATCAACTTTTGTAAGGAATCTAAAAACGTCTTTCCGTCAGCGTGTTTGTACGTATTAAGTATTCGTTTGCTAACAAGCCCATCAACATCTAATTTTTCAATCCCAAACAAGGTTTCAAACTTTTGTGTCAGTTCGGCAATAATCACTGGTTTATTACTATCTACATTAACTATTTGCTCTGACTTCGCTAATGCCCAAATCACTTCTGCCAAATCGGTTTTATCTCCTTTCCATTGGAGTTTTACTTCTGGGATAATGGGTGTGGGCTCTTGATTATCCACAGTAACACCGATAAACTCTTTAACACTTATATACTTACGAAACTCATTTGAATGCCTTTTATAAATTTCAGGCGCAAACTGTCTTATTAAATGAATGACACGTCGGTTTAAACTTTCTAACCACTGACCCCATAAGTTTAAAGTAATTATGTTTTCGTTAATATACTTAAATTCAAAAACAGGGATAGGGTTGCCAGCGTCATCGGTAACTAAAGAATTAATATCCGTGACTTTTGCCCTCTTCAAAGCGGCCTTTAAATCTTGTAGATGGGTTTTTCTATCTTGTAAATGAGACAATTTCTCAAAAACATACTTGTTCACCCGTAGCCACTGATCTAGGAGTACTTCTATTAATGTTTTAGCATAAATTGTCTGTAATGCCGTTTCGTTTCTGGATACAAAAAATTCCTCTAATACCTCCCCTAATTCGTTGGTTTTAACAAAATCTATGACCTGTTTATTGATTTCTGTGTCTATCGAATGAGTCGAAAGGTCGGTGAACATTAGGGTTAGTTCAATTCTGGTATTCAGGTTGCTAAAAGAAGTAACCCAACTATTTGGTGTTGGCATGGTTGACATCTTGGTTTGGTCGGTAATCACTTTCAATAAGTAACCGTACTCAGATAGTGGGTATGGTTTTACTTAATTCGGAAAAGATGCAGAGAGCGAGGGATTCAACCCCCAGGTACCCCTGAGAGTACTTTGCAGCCGTATTCCTTCAACCACTCGGACACCCCTCTACAACGTATCAGGCTGCGGTTTCCAACCCGTTGTAATGCAACATAACGCGGCCTAAATCAACGGCCCGTACTTCGTCAGCATTCAGGGTTTCAACCCCAACTGTGTCTCCTTTGGCCGGTCCGCCGGTGCGGTTTATAAATTCCACTTCGTACAAATCGTTACCCGCATCGGCGGACCGACCGTAAATATGAACGACGGTGCCCACATCACCCCGGCGCAATCCGAGTGCCGGGCGGTCAGTCAGCAAGGCTACTAATTCGAGTTCCTGAATCATACGGTTGTTAGATAGTTCGGGTCAGGTAGTCAGCTAATCGTTGCAACAGGTCGGAGTGTAATCCATCCGGTATGTAGCCAATGGCCCGGTCTAGGTCAGCAGCCGGTATGGCAATCAGGTTAGCCAGCCGAACAACCGACGCAACCCGTAGCCGATTGTCAGGATTTGGCTGTAACACCTCATCGAAACCCGGTACGGTTTGCCGTAGCTGGGAGGAAATACCACATACCAGAAAATCACCGTAGCCGGGCAACTGACGCAATAACAGAACCGGGCGCGGTTTGTAGGCTCCGTCTGATTGCTGAATTGATGCAATGGCTATATCTCCCTCCTGCATGGTTAAGAACGGTTGCGGGCGGTGTAGGCGGGTACGTCAGAGTAATCAGGCTCATTGTCACCATAGGACCGATTCAGCGCAGCATGAGCAGCAGCCCGAAAATCAGCGCGTTCGGTTTCTTCTGCCTGTTGCTGTATCAAATCCAGCAGACCACTAACAAAGGGGTCTAACTGGTTATCGTGTTGCTCAATATCAATCGTCAGAATTTTAGGCTGTCCCTGTGGGTCAGTAATGAGTGATACACCTTGCATATTGGGTATTGGTTGAGGTGAAAAATCAGGCTACTTTGTGTAATGAAAGAACCGGAACGGCTGAATTGATACCGGAAAAATGCGGATGCTCCAGCATCAGCAGGGCGTTTTGCTCCGATGAAACTTTAATGTACTTCATAAACATTACCTCCGACTTGTGCCCGGTTATTTTCATAATCGAAACCGTTGGCACAGCCGCCAGAAATGCGTTTGTAGCGAACGAACGGCGGGCGGTGTGCGTGGTTAGCATTTCCCATTTTTGCGCGGTCAGCGTCGAACGTTTGCCGCCCTGGGTACGGGTCCGCTCTACCGGCGTTGTTAGCCCGGCTACCTGTCCCAATTCTTTGAGGTACTGGTTAAACTTTTGATTCGACATGGTGCGGGGTGGTACGCCTTCGTATTTGGCGAGTATAGCCAGTACATTCGGGTTGAGGGGTATCGAAACCCGGGCGGCTGTCTTTTGGGTCGTTACGCTCAAAATACGCCCCCCGTAGGTTATGTTTACCGGGCGTAACTCCGAGTAATCCGAAAACCGTAACCCCGTATAGCAACCAATCAAAAACAGGTCCCGAACCCGGTCGAGCCGTAAATCGTGGGTCAGGTCGAGGTTATAGAGGGTTGTCAGTTCGTCGTTATCAAGGTAGATGGTATCAACCTCCTCCTCAATCTTTTTAAAGTCTCTTGACTGAAAGTCGGTGTTTTGGTGTAATCCTTCGGCGTAGGCGTGTTTCAGCAGCATTTTAACTCCGTTTAGCACCGCCCCCACATAGTTGAGTGAATGCCCCTGCGCAGTCAGGTACTTTTTGAACCGGTTGTAGAAGTCGAGCGTAAAGGCATCGTAATCCAGCCCCCGCCCGATGGTTTGCTGATAGTCGGTCAGGATATTCCGAAACTTGATGAAGTTTTTGAGAGTCCCATCGGCAAACCGCGAATTTTTGGCGTTCAGCCGTTTCCCGGCCTTTGCATCGGCTACGAACCGGGTAATAAACTGCGTAAACGTTTCTTTCTCCTCAACCTTTGCCGGTTTAGTTGCCCTGATTCGGCCTAGCTGATTGTCGAGGTGGTGTTTGATCGCTGCGTTATCGAACGCCCCCCCAGCCAACTGCAATGCATTCATAACCCGCACGAATGCCGCCCGGTGTCGGTCGAGGTGGGCGTTAATGGTTTCGTGTTGTTGCCGAACGATACGGTTTTTCTGGTTGGTGTAGGCGCGTTGGTTATCGGTATCCCATTGGTAGGGCTCAATAAATTGCCCGGTTGAATAGACAAACCGTCGGTTTTCGTAGCGGAAAATCAGTGAAACGAGGGTGGCATCCGTGGTGCGGGGGTCTTTGAGCAGGAATTTTACATCTGCGGCAAGGGTATTTTGCATGTCATAACTTGGTTTGGTCGATACCAAGTTACGAATAATCCGTCAACCAGCCTATATCCAGTTGACGGATTGGTTGACGGTTTTACTTTGTTTTATCGAACTATTCTCAATAAAGTACAATCAAGAAAAAAGGCTAATCAGTTGATTTTGAGCTACTTTAACTCTAATCTTGATTAGCCTTAATTTGTAAAAAGTGATCCGGCTGGGATTCGAACCCAGGACCCATACATTAAAAGTGTATTGCTCTACCAGCTGAGCTACCAGATCGTTTTCCCTTCGTTTCGACTATTTGTCGTTGTTTGGGAATGCAAAAGTAGGTGTTTGCTTTTCTAAACGCAAGCGTGATTTAAAAAAAAGTTAGCGGTTGGGTTAAATTTATGGCCTCTACGGCCTCCCGAACGTCATGTACCCGTAGAATGGACGCACCTTTGAGCAGGGCAGTCGTGTTCAAAACAGTAGTCCCGTTTAAGGCCTCATCGGCACTGATTTTGAGTGTTTTCCAGATGGTTGTCTTCCGCGAGAGACCCACCAGTAATGGCTCCCCGAATACCTGGAAATCCGTCAGATGGTTGAGTAAAAAAAAATTTTGTTCGACGGTCTTTGCAAAGCCAAATCCGGGGTCTAAAATGACATCTTTTGCCCCAAAAGCCCGTAAACTTATCAGTTGACTAGCCAGTTCATCGATGACTTCGGTAATCAAATCGGTATAAATAGCCAGCGAATTCATCGTTTGGGGCGTACCGCGCAGGTGCATCAGTATGTACGGAACGGAATCGGATTGGTTCAACCTGCCAACAGTGGCAAACATGGCCGGGTCGAGCGTGCCACCCGATACGTCATT
Source organism: Spirosoma spitsbergense DSM 19989 (assembly GCF_000374085.1). Taxonomy (GTDB): domain Bacteria; phylum Bacteroidota; class Bacteroidia; order Cytophagales; family Spirosomataceae; genus Spirosoma; species Spirosoma spitsbergense. Next base: position 8,162 of record NZ_KB893569.1, read on the forward strand.
GATGAGGGCCGCTCCTGACTCAATAGCCTGACGGGCTACGTCTGCCCGAAAGGTATCAATCGACAGCAGGGTATCAGGAAAGGTAGCAAGAATGGCTTCGATAACGGGGAGCACCCGGTCGGCTTCTTCGGAGGAGCTTACCGCATCGGCACCGGGGCGGGTGGAGTAACCACCAACATCCAGAAAGGTAGCGCCTTCGCTCAGCATCCGTTGTGCTACCTCAATAGCCCGATCAATGGATGCGCTGTCGGTACTGATCCGGCTACCGGCAAAGAATGAATCGGGTGTAGCATTCAGAATACCCATTACAACGGGCTGCCCCAAATTGACCAGCCTTCCCCGGCAGTTCACGGAGTGCCGCCCAACGGAGTGCCGTCCAAGTGTTTTTTTCGTATCTTTCGGCATTAAAACTAGTCAGTTGGTTAGTCGGTGAGTCAGTTGGTATTTTCTGTGCCCGCACTGACTGACTAACGTATCGATTTCTTTGTGAACACAGAATCCCAATATCGGCAGGTTATTCAGCACTGCAAGGATTTATTCCTGAAAAAAAATAAAGACTATGGTACAGCCTGGCGGATTCTGCGTCTGCCCAGCATCACCGACCAGATTTTCATCAAAGCCCAGCGCATCCGTACGCTACAGGAGATGGGCGCTACCGGAGTATCAGGGGGCCGTGTGGGGGAAGGTATAGAACCGGAGTTTGTGGGTATTATCAATTACTGCGTAATGGCCCTGATTCAACTTCAGTTAGCTAGTGACAGTAATAATGGGTCGGCCAGTATGGACATTCCGGTTGGTGAACTTGAACAACTATATGACGCAGAAGTTAATCGGGTTATGGAGCTGCTGTTTGCCAAGAACCATGATTACGGCGAAGCCTGGCGCGACATGCGGGTTAGTTCCATGACGGATATTATCCTGATGAAATTGCTCCGTACCAAACAAATTGAAGACAATCTGGGTGCTACCCTGGTTTCGGAAGGCATTGATGCCAATTATATGGATATGATCAACTACGCCGTTTTCTGTTTGATAAAACTTAGCATTGAATGAACCCAGCGACCTTATCCCCCAAAATCAAAACCGGTACGCCACCGATGCTGATTGCTGCCCGAATTGCCCGCATTCTGGTTGGGTGCGTTTTTATCTTCTCGGGCCTGATTAAACTGAACGACCCGGTGGGTACGCAGATTAAGTTTGAGGAATATTTTGAGGTCTTCGCCCAGGACGTACCCATGCTGCATGATTTCTTCATGGCCCTGGTACCCTTTACGCTGGTGATGTCGGTGCTGTTTTGTGCGGCCGAAATCATTCTGGGAGTAGCCCTGCTGGCATCCTACAAACCCAAGGTTACGGTCTGGCTGTTGTTCTTCCTGATTACTTTCTTTACGTTCCTGACGTTCTATTCCGCTTATTTCGACCGGGTAACCGACTGCGGTTGTTTTGGGGACGCTATCAAACTAAAACCCTGGACATCGTTCGGAAAAGACGTTGTGCTCACGGTGCTCATTCTGTTTATCATCGGTCACCGGAACAGGCTGCGTTCCCGAAAAACGGGCTGGCTGGTTGCCCTGACCACCGTACTGACCCTGGGACTGGGTATCTACGCCGTTCAGTTTCTACCCCCCGTCGATATGCTGCCTTATGCCGTGGGTAAAAGCATACCGGCCGGTATGAAACCCTCGGAGCCATTGCGGTATAAGTATGTAATGGAAAAAGACGGGAAGACGGAAGAATTCGAGGCCTACCCTGCCGATAAGGCGTACACCTTCAAGGAAATGGTGCTGGTGAATGAAAAAGCAAAACCAAAAATTACGGATTACCGGGTCTGGAATGATGCAGGGGACTTTACGGAGCAAACGTTCGAGGGAAACAAGCTCTTTATCATCATAAAAGACACCAAAGACATCGACCCCGGAAGCCTGCCCGCTATCCGGTCGCTGGTAGAGGGTCTGAAAGGGTCAACCGTCTCTCCCTATATTCTCACCTCTACGAATGACGATGACATAAAGGCCTTTCAGAAGGAGTATCAGCTTACAACCGTGCCCTACTACAAAGCTGATGCTACCGTCCTGAAAACGATTATGCGCTCTAATCCCGGCACCTGGCTTATGAGCAATGGAGTCGTTAAAGGCAAGTGGCATTATAACACGACTCCGAATGCGGAGGAAATAAAGAGAATTGTGAATGAGTGAATGAGCGAGTGAGTGAATCGGTATGCTCAGACCAACTGTGTATATCAGTTATTCACTCATCCACTCATTTGCTCATTCGCTCATTGCGAATGAAAAACATCTTCCTGATTGGCATGCCATCGTCTGGCAAGAGTACGCTGGGTAAGCGCATTGCCGCTATCCTTCACTACCGTTTTGTTGATACCGATAAAGTTATTGTTCGTGAAGAAGGACGCTCAATAGCCGAAATTTTTGCCCGGTCAGGCGAAGCGTACTTCCGGGAAACCGAACGGGATATGCTGCGTTCAATCCGGGCCGGATCGAACCTGGTAGTCTCGACGGGTGGTGGGATGCCCTGTTTTCATGGCAACATGGACTATATCAACGCTACTGGTGTGTCTATCTTTCTGGATGTGCCGGTACCTGTGCTTGCCCGGCGTATTCTGGCTCACGCGCATGAAGACAGGCCACTCAATAACGCCAGCGACCCCGAACTACTGGCCACGCTACAGAAACGCTACGAAGACAGATTCCCGGTTTATACGCAGGCCAACATCATTATTTCCGGCGAAACAACCGAGGATGAAGTATTAAGACGGGTGGGTGAATGGCTTTAAGCAAAACAGGCCTTTCGCGAGAGAGGCCTGTTTTGCTTAAAGAATGCGCTGATTTCACTCAGAAAAAAGTACCTACAGACAGCGTAACGGTTGTGTTGTTGTTGTTGATTTGAGCGGATCCGTAGTTGGCCGTGTTGGGTAGCGTATAGGGCGTATAGGCCGATTTAAACGTGTTGAATGTGCCCGCCACATCCGCAAAGAAGCGATCATTCCGAATGCCAAGCCCACCCGATACGAGAAGTTTACTCCGGTCTATATTATCCAGCTGACGCAGGTAGGGATCGGGTAGATAGGCAGCTCCCCCCCGGATACGAAACAAGCCAGCCCGAAACTCCGCCCCAGCCCGAAAATTTATCGTGTTCTGGTAGGTATTCTGAACGGACGTACGCACGGAATTTTTGAAATCACTATTCGCCTGTGCGTTGCTGTTGTCGGATGTGCTGGCCCGCAGACCACCGTAACCGACGTATTCGGCCGAAGCGGTCAGGAAACCAAGTTTACCTTTCCCCAAAAACACCGTAGCGCCCCCCGATGCCCGGAATGGCGATGTTACGCTGTAATTGAAATCATTGGGCTGAACATCCACCGTACTATTGTTAAGTAACGTACGATCAAAAGCCACCGCACTCACGCTCTGCGAGAACGTTTCCCGTAAACTCATGAACGTTGGCGTGGCCACGTTCGCACCAATCTGTATGTCAGGCGTTAGTTTATAGATGGTACCAACCGATACGTTAAATCCATTGCCTTTAACGCTTAACTGATCGCGTTGCGAGTAGTTGTCAAGCACGGTTCCGTTCACAACGTACTCAGTAAGCACATTGTCGTAAGTGTACCGTACGCTGGACAGGCCCAGGTTTATACCCAGATAGAGTTTATCGTCCAGATTTCCCGCGTACCCGAATGTCCACTGCGACTGCGCCCCGGATGAGGTGAAGGTATTGCGCTGGTCGCGGGGGTTGAGTGGATCGAACCGGCTGTAGGGAGGACGACTGTTAGCCTGCCCCTGAGAGTCGGTAAAGGGCGTGCCATCGATCAAATACTGTTGATAGGCTGCAGCAAGCAGATCAGTGGCCTGATTGGTGTTCGGGTCATACTGGGCATCTATCTGAGCACCCGTTACATTACGGCTGTTGGCATCCAGAATGATTGGGTCGATAAACGAACTGCGATTGTTGCGCCCCTGAAAGGTAAACTGATTGAAATAGTTGATATTCTGGTGATACCCTACGCCAAACGTAGAGCGTTTCCAGCGACCACCGTCTTTACCACCCCCGGCAAAAATAAGGCCCAGCTGCCCGACGGAGAACTTGGCTCCGTTATTCGGGGTGGTAGTGCCCAGATACGCTGACTGCGTGTTGTTCAGGTTGATGGTCGGGCTAATACTGACCTCGGAGCGGTTGTAGAAGGCAAGACCCGCCGGGTTGCCGAACAGCGAACTGGCATCCCCACCGAGCGCGGTCTGGTTCCCGCCAAGCCCCCGAAAACGGGCAGTACCATTCTGTTGTATCTCCGAGAACCGGAAGGCCTCCCCCGCGTAAATATCGCCGGTTTGCCCGAAAGCTATGTCAGCACCCAAAAGAAAAGCTGACAGAAAAAATAGTCGAGTAATCATGGATATAATTTTGATAGGTCCGTATATATCATTTGACAGAAAATACGGCTTTATGTTTAATCCTACTACTATTAATAACGAAAAAGCCCATCGTTTGTCCTAAACGATGGGCTTTTATTTCAACTATTTTATCAGATTTTACCGGGGGCCTCTGGAACCACCCCCGCCACCACCACCACCACCGGAGTAGCCTCCACCACCTGACGGGGCACTTGGTGCGCTGTAGGAACGCTGGGGAGCACTGTAGGTTGGTTGTGATTGCTGAAAACTACGCTGTGGTGCGCTATAGGTTTGTTGCGAAGGTTGATAGCTTGGCTGGCTGGCACTCCCACGAGACCCGTTGTAACTACCTAAGTTACTGGGTGAACTATAGCTTCCCCGGCTGTTCTGACGGGGAGTGGCGTAATAATCGCTGCTGGATCGGCCACCCGACGAAGGCGTTGAACTGTTGTACGACGGTGCGGGGCTGTTAACCGAATTGCCACCTCTGGACGAACCGTTGCCGTTGTCATAGTAGTAGCTACTACCACCCCGGGTACCGCTGCGCGGAGTAGCATAATACCCGTTTGATGTATTACCGCCGGATGTATTACCGGTATAAGCGGGTGTACCGGCCGTTCTGCCACCGCTGCTGCTGCGGGGCGTATTTACAAAAGCGTCATTGTACCGGTTGGTTGAACTTCCGGCACGGGCACCATACGTACGGTTACTGGCACGGTATGGGTCAGCCCCGGTTACGTAGCTGTTGTTAACGTAGGAATTACCATAGTAAGAACTGCCATAATAGCCTCCGTATCCACCACCGTAGTAGCTACTATAGAATGGACTATTGTATCCGCCAAATCCATACGAGTTGAACGGCGAATAGAAACTGTTGTAGCCAAAAGGCGAATAGAACGGGCTATACGCATAAGAACCGTAGAAGGGAGAGTAGAACGGGCTGCCGAAGCCAAACCCAAAACTATTGTACCCATAACCACCCAGCCCCATGCCAAGTCCTAAGCCCAGACCGTTATAAAAACCCGTGTTGTTATACCCCCAGCGATTCCAGCTGTACGCCGATGTAGTGGCTGAGTTGTATCCATTTACAAAGCCGGAGTTATAGGCATTGGTGCCATCATTATTCCAGCCCGGATCGGGCGAAAGGCCCCGGTTCAATTTGCGGGCACTCAGTTCCGTATAGTACTCATCTGTATTAGTACCGCCATTGGCCGCGTACTGCTCGTCGTTGTAATCCGGATTAGCATTACGAAGCGAACGTTGCTGCTGGCGGCTATACCGCTGTGATGGCGCATTTCTGGAAGCCACCGAGCTATAGTCGGATGAATTGCTGGCGTACACGGCAGCATTGCCGGAATTGCCATACAGGTCATCCACTTCACCAGCGTTCTGGGCAGTCTTGAGGCTGGAGCTACAACTCCAGAAACCCATCAGCAAAGCCAGTGTCAGGTAAGAATATGGTTGTTGCTTTTTCATTTGGCAAGGGAATTAAAGTAAAGAAGGCTCATATAAACTCTGCTCTAAATATATAACACAGAATTACCCTGTTTGATTACAAAAATAGCGCAAAAAACTATCTTTGCAAGTTATCAGGTATTAGATTTCAATTAACCAGTCAAGGTTTAATCCTACATTAAAAAAAGCCGGTAAGGTAGTGAATTGGTCAGCCACTCACTACCTTACCGACTGACTAACGCATGGCAAAAGCAATTCCGTCCCGTAGTGAAAACTACTCCGAGTGGTATAATGAGTTAATTAAGAAGGCCGACCTGGCCGAAAATTCAGCCGTCCGGGGCTGTATGATCATCAAGCCCTATGGCTACTCCATCTGGGAAAAAATGCAGCGGGCGCTGGATGATATGTTCAAGGAAACGGGCCACTCCAACGCTTATTTCCCCCTGTTTATCCCAAAATCATACTTAAGCAAAGAAGCTTCGCACGTGGCGGGGTTTGCCAAAGAATGTGCCGTTGTGACGCACTACCGGCTCAAAAATGCGGAAGATGGCTCGGGTATTATTGTAGACCCCGATGCCAAACTGGAAGAAGAACTCATTGTGCGGCCAACCTCGGAAACGGTCATCTGGAGTAGCTACAAAAACTGGATTCAGTCGTACCGCGACCTGCCCCTGCTTATTAACCAATGGGCCAACGTGGTACGCTGGGAAATGCGTACCCGGTTGTTCCTGCGTACCGCCGAATTCCTCTGGCAGGAAGGCCATACGGCCCACGCCACCTCCGACGAAGCCCAGGCCGAAACCCGGCAGATGCTCGACATATATGCCCAGTTTGCGGAAGAATGGATGGCCGTACCGGTCATAAAAGGGGCCAAAACGGCCAACGAACGGTTTGCCGGGGCCGAAGATACGCTCTGTATTGAAGCGCTGATGCAGGATGGCAAAGCGCTTCAGGCGGGTACATCCCACTTTCTGGGTCAGAATTTCGCGAAGGCGTTCGATGTGCAGTTCCTCACCAAACAGAATCAACTGGAGTACGTTTGGGGTACCTCCTGGGGCGTATCAACCCGGCTGATGGGCGCGCTTATCATGGCCCATTCCGACGATGATGGCCTGGTACTGCCGCCTAAACTGGCTCCCATTCAGGTCGTTATTGTCCCCATTTACCGCACAGAAGAGCAACTAGAGCAATTGTCGGCCAAAATAAAGCCGTTGGTGAAGGAACTGAAAAAGGCCGGTGTTCTGGTCAAATATGATGACTCCGATGCCAACAAGCCCGGCTGGAAATTTGCCGAGTATGAACTGCGGGGCGTTCCCGTTCGGCTGGCCATGGGCGGTCGTGACCTGGAGAACGGTACCGTTGAAATAGCCCGGCGCGACCTTAAAACCAAAGAAACGGTACCCTTCGATGGACTCACGGAACGAATTGTGGCCCTGCTCGACGACATTCAGCGGACTATCTACGAGAAAGCCCGTGCCTTCCGGCAGGAAAACACGTTCCGGGTCGACACGTTCGAGCAGTTTCAGGAACAAATCGAGAAAGGTGGCTTTATACTGGCGCATTGGGACGGCACATCAGAAACTGAAGAAACCATCAAGGAAATGACCAAAGCCACTATCCGCTGCATCCCCTTTGATCAGGAACCGGAAGAAGGAACGGACGTGTATTCCGGCAAGCCATCGAAAGGGCGGGTCGTGTTTGCCCGGGCCTACTAGCGCCAAATAGATCGACGGCTTGACCCGGGTTAATTCGGTATAAAACAGGGGCAGGTAAACCGAAAAAAAGAGGATAGTGTGCTGGGGGGGGCTCCTTCCAGCACACTATTCGTTCATTTTCTGGTCAAAATCCTGAACTTTTGACCGCAGCAACGAGTTGGTCAAAAGTTAGCGTACAACCAAACCATGTCGGAAAATCCGGTATTTAATGACTACGCTCCCAACAAAACACATAGCATTATGGCACAAGCAAAATCTGGTGACACCGTTCAGGTGCATTATACCGGAACCCTCTCCGATGGCACTATATTCGATTCATCGGAAGGTCGTACTCCCCTGGAGTTTACCGTGGGCAGTGGTCAGGTGATCAAAGGCTTCGATGATGGCGTGGCGGGTATGAATCCCGGCGAAAAAAAAACCATAAATATTCCGGTAGAAGATGCCTACGGGGCAACCAACGAGGAAATGATCTTTACGCTGAACCGGACGGATATACCAGAGGATATTCCACTGGAAGTGGGCTCAACCCTCAATATGCATGAGGACGGGAATCCACGCCCTGTTCCCGTTATTATTCGCGATCTGACCGATACCAGCGTAACGCTCGATGCCAATCATCCCCTGGCCGGTCATGCACTGACTTTTGACGTTGAACTGGTCGGCGTGAAATCGCCATCAGGCTTGATTTTATAAGTAACAGGTACCGAAAAGGAGGAGCGGGAAGAGAATAATCAAATTATTCCCTTCCCGCTCCTCCTTTTCGGTATTATTCGTCAAGGGTTACTAAGTCATCTAATTCACGCAGGGCTGTTTGAATACCCCGCAGATCGGCGCGGGCTACGTAAGCGGCCAAAGCCACCGTAAGTGCGCCTACGTTAAGGGCAACGGCCACATTCCGGATTCGTTGCAGGCTGCCCCTGGCATTGGTTATGGCTTTCTCAATGCCAGCCGAAACGGTAATGGTATTCGTATAAGCGGGTCGGATGGTCCGTAAAATTAAATCCTGCGCCCGATTAAGGAGACTGTTCTGATACGCATTAAGGTCCAGCTGCTGCTCATGCGAAAGCTCAACCCAATGAATAACCTGATACTCATTCAGCGCACGAGCCATACTGAAATAGCCTTTGGTAATGCCGTTAATTTGGTCTGGCGTAAGATCTTCCATATACAGATTCAGTTCTGAATCAGGCTACTCCCCAAAGTCGCTCTATTACGCTGCTTAAGTTATAGTAAAGCCTGTTTAGTAACACCCAACTTTTTAACGAACGGTCAGAATTAAGCGAAAATGATCCTCCTCCCTGACGATAACGAGCCTATTCTGCTCATCGCAAAAAAAGCCCGCTACTTTCTGACGAAAATAGCGGGCAGAATGGAGCTGACGGTCAGGCCTGTCCGAAAAGACTGACCGCACAGTATGTGTTGAGGTAGTGAATGATTAACCCCCAAAGGGGCATACAGGTTGCTTAGTGCTGAATAGCGATACGCGCTGTGAACTGCTTCTGATCCGGTCCAACCACGAAGGTATAGGCTCCATCGGGTAAACCTGACAAATCGAACCGGCGCACCGACCCTTTGAACGAATCCGTCTGTACCAGTACGTTCTGAGGATCATAAATCGCTACGGTAGACTGCTCGACATTACTAACCGGCAGCACCACTTCAATCTTATTCTTCTCGTAGGCTGTCAGCGTAGGCTTGGCAACCTGCTGGATGTTACGCTCGTCGACGTTGACCGAATTGGCTTTGATTGTCAACCCCTGCGACATCCACCAGGCATTGTTACCGGCGGTCAGATAATACTGCCCATCGGGTAGGTTGTTCAGATTGAACGAAGTTGCATGTTGCTCATTCTTGGCGATAACGCCCCGGTAAAGTACATTGCCATCGGCATCAATAAGTGCCAGATCAACGGAGGTACCAGGCTTTGTATATACACGTACTTTCTTGCTAGCGGACTTCTCAACTTTCACACCACCCATTCCTGATCCATTGTCGGCTTTGGCCACTCCCAGACCTGCCAGACTCCATACTGATAACAGTACTGCGATTGATAAACGGAATTTTTTCATGGTTGTATAATTAATTTTCTTCGGTTGTATAGTTTGTTTTTCCGTGACAAAGGTGTGGCAGGAATGCGATTCGTTGCAAGAGTGTCCCCACTGAAAACCAATGTTTTACGAAAACTTCATTTTATAATTATATCTATTCTAACCAAATTAGGGCGTTTATTGAAAAAGTACAACAAGTCCCTATTTATACCGCATGAATTGTATTTTTCTAATAATTCAAAAAAGTTGTACTTTAGGAATTTCAGGGCCTATTTTTCATATGCAAAGTGCAATTCGTTTAAAACGGGCCGCGTACGCCCATGGCATTCAGGCGGCAAAAATTCACCTTTTCGTCGCTGATTATAGAAAATAGCCTACAGTTCCCGGGTGTCCTGGTGCTATACCGGACCGGAATGGAAAGAATGCATGGTAAGTGAAGTAGCCGAAACAACCCCGCCAGTGCAGTAGCGGTATCGGAAATTGGCCTGCCAGCCATCACATGAGAATATCCCGGACAGCCTGAACGCGTTTGGGCAGATTGGTTTCGCCAAGCATATCGCGGAGATCAATTTCGATATTACGACAGATAGCGGTCATAGGCACATCATTGATACTATTTTCAAACGGATTTTCACTGGTATCCCCTACTACTTCCATCGTGTTAAAAATCCACGCGATAACGGTATAGAACGGAACTGTGAGCCAAATATGCCAGCCACTGAACTTCGCCATCTCGGGTAACAGCCCGTACGGCAGGACAAAAATGAAGAGCCAGGTAAACACGAAACTAAAAAAAGCGTACTGACGCGGAAAGGGAAAAGATTTTATCCGTTCGCAGGCCCCCTGCTGGTTGTAAAACTCGGTTAGCATTCGTTCCATATCGACGTGGTAGTAGTCGTTCAGGTATTGCCCGTTCCGTAGCGCTCGTAATTGGGCCGATTGCTGGCGCAGTAGAAACGTAGCCGGATTGGGATGCTTAATGATTTCCTGGATTTCCTCATCGGAAAGAAAGCGGCTTAGTTCTTTGTCCAGACTACACTGCTTGAATGCCGCAATGCGCTCGATAAGGTCATGAGCAATATCGTGATGAAGTTCCCATACTGGTTTTTGGCGTAATTGTACCCGTAGTGCGGTGATATAGGCCAGATGCCGATAGATGAGTTGCCGGTGTATCTGTTCAACAGCAACATCAGGCTGGGTATTCCTGTTTGAGGAAATGATATAGTCGAGTACCAGGATACTCCACGACCGGCTGGCGTTGGTGATGCTGCCCCATATCCGTCGGGCTTCCCAGAGTCGGTCGTAGGATGAGTTGTTTTTGAACCCCACGTAAAAAGCAACAGCAGTACCAATGGTAGCGACCGGAACAAACGGAATGGCCAGGAACGTCCATTCGAAATATGAGTAAAGCAGGCAAACAGAGGCCGAATAGGAGAAGAAGAAGAAAACGGACGGCCAGGCGAAAGGAAAAACAATACGAAGGGGAACACGTTTGGCAGTAAACATAGGATAAGCAGTAGCGTTAATGTCTTACAGGCGTATTTTTCGAAAGGGAAGCTACTAAAATATCCAATAAATCTGGTCAGCAAGTCTGGATTTTCCCTGAAATATCCCTTAATGAAAGCCAGATTAACAGTTGATTAATTTATTGTTTGCCCGCCTGGCAAGCCGTAGTTTGCGCCCGCAAACTGGTCCGGTTTAGTTGACAAGACCGTTCAAGTAATACCAATAAAGAGTTGAAGGGCCTCATAAGGAAAGACACGCTTTGGGGCCAAAACCATTAACCAGAACAACTTTTTACCTTTATTCATGCGTCTATTTTCGGCTGGGTTAGTATAACTGACCGTAAAAGAGTTACCCTAAAAGATAGTTCTGACAATTCATGAAAAACACACTGGAAGGCCAAACGGCCATCATCACGGGTGCCAGCAGTGGCATTGGAACGGGCGTTGCCAAAGCACTGGCAGCTGCCGGGGCTACCGTCGTTATCAACTACCCCGTCGAGTCGTCAAAGCCGGATGCGGAAGCCGTTTTAACCGATATTATCAATGCTGGTGGTACGGGCATGACGGCCCAATGTGATGTGAGTAAGGAAGACCAGGTCATCAGGATGTTTGCGGCTGTGGTAGCCCAATACGGTACGGTCGACATCCTGATCAATAACGCTGGCTTACAGCGTGATGCGAAGTTTGATGAAATGACCCTCGACCAGTGGAATACGGTCATCAATGTTAACCTGACAGGGCAGTTTCTGTGCGCCCGCGAAGCCATCCGGGAGTTCCTGCGCCGGGGGCCGCGCCCGGATGTATCACTGGCTACCGGTAAAATTATCTGCATGAGTTCGGTGCATGAATTAATACCCTGGGCGGGGCACGTCAATTATGCGACTTCCAAAGGTGGTCTTAAGATGCTGATGCAATCGCTGGCTCAGGAGTATGGCGACCGGAAAATTCGGGTCAACAGCATTTGTCCCGGTGCTATTCAAACCGCTATTAACCGGGCAGCCTGGGAAACACCTCAGGCACTAAATAGCCTGATGAGCCTGATACCGTATAACCGAATCGGCCAGCCCCAGGATATTGGCAATCTGGCCGTGTTCCTGTCGTCCGATTTATCGGATTATATCACCGGTGCCAGTATTTTCATTGATGGTGGCATGACCGTATTTGAAGGCTTCGCCACGGGGGGGTGAAAACTGGTTATTAGTAGTCACTTGTAGTCGTTAGTTGTCATTAAACCGGCCTTTTTGGCCAAACTGGCTAATGACAACCAATGACAAAAAAATGAAAATTCCCGACCATTCATGTCCATAGAAAAGCAGCGTCTTGACGACCCCGCCTGGCGGCAATGGGGCCCTTACGTGTCCGACCGACAGTGGGGAACCGTGCGGGAAGATTACAGTGCCAATGGCGATGCCTGGAATTACACCACCCACGATATGGCCCGCAGTTATACGTATCGGTGGGGCGAAGAAGGGATAGCAGGCTTCTGCGACGAGAAACAGCAGCTCTGTCTGGCGCTGGCACTCTGGAACGGGCAGGACCCTATTCTGAAGGAACGGTATTTTGGGTTATCCAACAGCGAGGGTAATCACGGCGAAGATGTCAAGGAACTCTATTATTACATCGACAATACCCCCACGCATTCGTACCAGCGGATGCTGTATAAATACCCGCAGGCTGCTTACCCCTACGAATGGCTCGTTCAGGAAAATCGCCGGCGAACCCGGCAGGACCCCGAATTTGAACTCCTCGATACCGGTCTCTTCGATGATGACCGCTACTTCGATGTAGTTGTCGAATACGCGAAAGCCGGGCCGCAGGATATACTGATGCGGGTAACGGTGCATAACCGGGGGGCCCAGGCCGCTGACCTGCACCTGTTACCCACACTATGGTTCCGGAATACGTGGGTTTACGGGGATGATACGGATGGAGTCCCTAACTACAAACCAGCCCTGGTCCTGCTGCCCAACGGTACCGTGTCGGTCGAGGATTCGGCCCTGGGTCATTACGTTTTGCATGCGGATGAACAGCCGGAATGGTTGTTCTGCGACAATGAATCCAATATCGCCCGGCTCTACAACACGCATACTGGTTCTCAATACCCAAAAGACGGTATCAATGATCATGTAATTCACGGAGGGAATACCGTTAACCCGGACCATACGGGTACCAAAGCAGCCGCGCATTATAGAGTGACCATCGACGCGGGTCAATCCGTCACCCTGCGTTTGCGGCTTGAACTGGCTTCGCTACCGAATCCCTTTGCTGATTTTGACTTTATTTTCTCGAAGAGGCAGGTAGAGACTGATGAGTTCTACGCCACTGTTCAGCCTAACCAGGCTACTGACGACGAAAAGCGGGTGCAGCGTCAGGCTTTTGCCGGTATGCTGTGGAGCAAGCAGTATTATTACTACGACGTATCGCGCTGGCTGGCCGGTGACCCAAACAGCCCCCCCCCACCCCCCGAACGCCGGAACGGGCGTAATCATACCTGGCTGCAACTCATCAACGCAAACGTCATTTCAATGCCCGATACCTGGGAGTACCCCTGGTATGCGGCCTGGGACTGGGCGTTCCATTGCGTAACTCTGTCCATTATCGATCCTGGCTTTGCCAAGCAGCAGCTTATGGTGCTGACCAACGAGTGGTATATGCACCCCAATGGGCAACTGCCCGCCTACGAATGGAACTTCTCCGACGTGAATCCACCCGTGCAGGCCTGGGCGGCCTGGCGAATTTTCCACCTTGAAATGGAGCGTAAGCCTCCGGGCGAGGAAGATTTGACGTTCCTTCGGGGTATCTTCCACAAATTGATGATCAACTTTACCTGGTGGGTGAACCGGAAAGATGCATCGGGAAATAATATTTTTGAAGGAGGTTTTCTGGGCCTGGACAACATCGGCGTTTTTGACCGTAATACCGTGTTTCCCGATGGCAGTCATCTGGAGCAGGCCGACGGAACCAGCTGGATGGCTATGTATGCGCTCAACATGATGCGCATTGCGCTGGAACTGGCCCGCCATGACACCGTGTACGACGAGATGGCCACCAAGTTCTTTGACCACTTTCTGTACATCGCCAGTGCCATCACTAAAATTGGCGGCAATAATACGGGGCTTTGGGATGAAGAGGATGCATTTTTCTACGACCAGCTTCGGATGAACGACGGCACGGTACACCGGATGCGCGTGAAAACACTGGTGGGGCTCATACCACTCTATGCCGTTGAAATACTGGACGACAAATTGCTAAAATCAAACCCTTCCTTCGTGGAGCGAATGGACTGGTTTCAGAGTCACCGCCCGGATCTGTATAACCAGGTATCGCGCTATACCGAAAAAGGGATGAACCAGAAGCGGTTGCTGAGTCTATTGCGCGGCTTCCGGTTGAAAGCCCTGCTGAGTAATATACTGGATGAAAATGAGTTTTTAAGTCCGCATGGTGTCCGGGCGGTATCGCAGGTGTATCGGGAGCACCCGTATCAATTTACCCTGGATGGTACTACGTTCACCCTCACCTACACTCCTGCCGAAAGTACGACCGATATGTTTGGGGGCAACAGCAACTGGCGTGGCCCCGTCTGGATGCCGACCAATTACCTGCTGGTGGAGAGCATAGAGCGGTTTTATACTTATTTCGGAGACGAATTCACGGTCGAATACCCCATCGGGTCGGGTCAGCAGATAACCCTCAAAGCCGTGGCACTGGAGCTGACGAACCGGCTAATCAGTCTGTTTACGAAAGACAGTGCCGGTAACCGCCCCGTGTTTGGTCAGCACCCTAAATACCGGGACCCCCACTTTAGCGATTACGTCCTGTTCTACGAATATTTCGATGGAGATAATGGCCGGGGTGTTGGGGCCAGCCACCAAACGGGCTGGACCGGCTTAGTGGCCGAACTTATCAATCGGAAGTACCAATAGGTATAGACTATTGGTAGTCATTGCGCTTCGCGGTCATATTTTGTCATTGATGGTCATTAAGCAACTACGGTCAATGACAAAATATGACCACTAGTATCTACGCCCGCGAGGGTCGTAATACCGTAAACCGCTGCTGAAGCAGGTAGTAGCTACCAAACAGCACCGCACTAAAAAACAGGTCACCCAGCAGTGCGTTCAGGAAGAAGGAAGTGCCGTTATAAAACGCAAGCCCGGATACGTAGCAGCTCATCAGACCAGCCGCCGTTTGTGGATAAAAAGAACTGCCGTACCATACCGCAAAGTTGGTGATCAGAAAGAACAGGATGGACGAGGCAACGGATGCCAGGGCAATACGACCGGCCGATGGATGCTGCAGACTCCACAGACCGATTAGCCACACCAGCGCAAAGCTGATGTAAACGGCTTCCATGCTGTTATGAAATCCAATTAGTACATCACTCAAAAGCATAGCCGCAAGCGGAATAAACAACCCCAGCCACTTACGATCGAAGGAAGCGGCCCCAAACAGAGCCAGCGCAGCCACGGGCGTAAAATTAGGCCAATGGGGTACTAACCGAAACAGGGCCGTAGCCAGAATGAGTATAGTCAGTAACGTCAGGCGAATCTGTAAAGGCTTCATGTGTATGATATCAGCAGTTAAGGGATCAACATAAATGGTCGCTACCAGCGAGTGCCGAATTGATCCTGAAATGTATTGTGCAAAGATAACCCCATAAATACTTATGACAAAGTCTACCGGTCGTTGTGCCACAAAACAGCGTTGATTTCGTAAACTCAACGCTTGCCTGTCGGGGATTGGGAACGACCAACCGGTGCATGAACACCTCACTCCTACTCCTCCTTGACCGGGATAAAATGGTTGTCCCTAACCCGTCGTTCGAAACATTCCGATTCAAGGGTCTTCGTCGTACTGACTTTGCTCAGGTATAGGGCAAGTTTCAGGTATAGGACAAGTTATTGTTTTAGTCCCATCGGGGCTTCTTTCAAAACCAACTACAAACGTATCTTCCCCCCTTTACTTTCATCCCTGCTTTTCTCTCGGTGAAATAATACGGGATGGAATCGCGTGTGGCCTTAAGAAGGTAAAAACAGTTTCGTCAAAGGAAGTGTAAAGTCAACCTTGTTCAGAAGAAAAAGACAGTCCACTTCCGTTTATCCTGTTATATATCCTTTCATCACAACAAATAGCCATTCTTATATATTTAGACATTTACCTAATTAACTAATTAGACATTTACCTAATAATTTAATTAAGTACGTATGAACAATCTATTTAAAGCCTTGAATGACCCGACCCGTCGGCAGATTCTGGACCTGCTGCGTGGGGGCGATCTGAACGCTGGTGACATTGCCGAACAGTTCGATATGACGAAGCCTAGTATTTCGCACCACCTCGATCTGCTCCGGCAGGCTGGTTTGGTAGAAGCAACCAAGCAGGGGCAGTTTATCAACTACAGCCTCAACACAACCGTACTGGATGAGTTGCTGGCCTGGCTCATCAGTTTTCAAAAAAAGGACGAGCCACTTAACAGCACCACCAAAACCAACCAACCGTCTTAATTGCCAAAATCCCTTATTACTCATGAAAACAAACACTACCGCTGCCGAAGTCCTGATGATTACCCTCGTGCTGGCACCGCTGGCCTACGTGGCCCTCATCTGGAATGAACTCCCCACCGAAATCGCTACGCATTATACTATAAGTGGCAAGCCCGATGGCTGGATGCGTAAAGAAAACGCTGCGTTGTTTCTCGGCGTACTATCGGTCTTTCTGTACCTGGTGCTCCGCTATTTACCAAATATTGACCCCAAAGGACATTTACAAACGGCCAATTTCTTAAAAATGAGGGTGTTGATTACACTTTTCTTTTCGGCGATAAATGGTCTCGTATTCTACATGGCCGCTCACCAGTCCGATAAAAACAAACTGATAAGCAGCCTGCTGGCACTGACAGCCCTGCTGATAGCTGGTCTGGGAAATTACATGACCACTGTGAAGCCCAACTATTTCGTAGGCATCCGTACGCCGTGGACGCTTCAGAGCGATGCCGTATGGCGAAAAACGCACCAAATGGGCGGTCGGTGGATGGTTGCCGGTGGGCTACTGTCTGCGGTGCTGGTCTTTGTGGTACCCATGCCCTATACGGTAGGGGTTGTGGTGGGAATTATTCTGCTTTCCACTATCATTCCGGTTGTGTATTCATACATCTATTTCCGGCAGGAGAAAGCCCGTCAACTGAGCTGAATGCGAATGCCTTGCCGGGTTAAAACCCAGTGCGCCTTATCATCAATCAACCTTCTCCAACAAATCCATTAACTACGCATTCTCCATGACCCGCTTCCTATACTCCGCTTTATTGTCTATCATCGTCTGCGGATCTGCCCTGGCCCAGACGGAAGAACCTATGCAACTCGAAATGGCGGATCTGGTACTCGATGGAACACTGACGTTGCCACCGGCGGGTACAGGTCCGGTACCCATTGTGCTACTCATTGCCGGGTCGGGACCAACCGACCGCAACGGCAACAACCCTATTCCGGTCGGTCAGCCAAACAGCGTCAAGGCAAACGCATACAACATGCTGGCCGATAGCCTGGCTGCGTTAGGCATCGCCACGTTGCGGTACGACAAGCGGGGCGTGGGACGCAGCATTAAAATGGGCATGACCGAACAGAGTATGACCTTCTAGACATTCATCAACGACGCTACGGCGTGGGGTAACAAACTCAAAGCCGACAAACGGTTTAGCAAGTTAATCGTGGCGGGTCACAGCGAAGGTTCTCTGATTGGTATGATAGCCGCCCGGCAAACCCATGCCGATGCCTGCATCTCGCTGGCGGGCCCGGGGGATGACATTACCAGTAAGCTAAAAACGCAGTTAAAACCTCAGTTACCGGAGACTGACCGGGAGGCTGTGTTCAAGGCCCTGGATTCCTTAAAAGCCGGGTATACGCTGGGTAGCCTGCCAACGGCGTATCCGGCTATTCATCAGCTATTCCGGCCCAGTGTGCAGCCCTACCTGATTTCGTGGATGAAATACGATCCGGCGGTTCAGCTAAAAATCGTCACCATACCCGTGCTGATCATACAGGGCAGGCGGGATGTTCAGGTACTGGTGCAGGACGCCGAACTATTGAAAACAGCCCTGCCTGACGCTCAGCTGGTTCTGTTTGACGCGATGAACCACTGTTTTAAGCCTGTAAAGACAAATTCGATGCAGGAAGCTCAGACGTCCTACAACAACCCTGATGAGCCGTTAACCCCCGGCCTGGCCACTACTATAGCCCGGTTTGTGAAGTAAATGCTGTATATCGACATGGGAGCGAGTGGTACTACTTTATAATAGGGCAGTACCACCCGCGCTCATATTGGTTGAAATCAGTTTGCTGAGTAGTGGTGCAGAAACGTGACCAGACGCTCGAAATGAAGTTGCTCGTGGGAATTTTGCGTCAGTCTGACAAGCGAGTGCCGGTATTCGTCTACCAGCTTATTGAAATAGGGATTATGGTTCAACCGGGCCGCTATAAGGCCTTTGTAACAGCGATGGGTCTGGTTGTATACATAGCGACAGGGCTGGTCGGGCTGATCGTTTAACAACTGATCGATAACGGCTAAGGTGGAGGACCTTTGCATAAACTCAAATCCCTGCTGATCAAAAAACAATTCGATCTGTTCGCAAACGTGAACGAGTTCATCCTCCGAATGAATCTTATACCGAAAATACTGTAGGCCGCTAAACCGACCAATAGACAATAAAAATGTGTTGGCATCAGACCTGAACTCAGTCAGGTTGTGTAGAAATTGCTGGGCAATCTGTTCAATCTGATCGTTTCGACAGCCAAAATTCACCTCCAGCATAGTGTCGTCTGGATACGGAACGGAGGAAAGAACGATGTTCTGAAACCCATTGACTGTTTCCCGGCGAAACTGTTTTTTTTCGGGCAACAAACCATAACCGTGTTGCGCAAAAAACGGTGCTAAGCACTCATAGAGTTTCGTTTCAAAAGGAGTAATGGTCATTTCATTCAACGCTACAGGCAACGTTACGGGTCACCTTCCTGTACAACTAATATGGCCGCATATTGTTATGAGATTTGCCAGTACCGGTTTTATTGCACTGAGCAGAACTAAACAGGGCAGTGGACAGTTACTTTGTTTACACGCCCAAAACAGGGCCGTTGATTTTGGGGACGACCGGAATTGACAGCTTGCAGAGGTCGCGTGTAAGCATGCCGGGAGTTGACGGAATTTCCCGCCCAAACAAATCGTCAAAACAATAACAGGCGAGTATAACTACGCCATGGCTGCCTAATCCGGAGGATTAAGCATTAGCCATTGTCTCCCCGGCCTACGTGCTGCTGGCTGGATCAGGAGGCACCATCTCGCAGCGCTGGCTCAATTTATGGTGTTAACGGCTGAGCGAGACACAAGCACCTACGGATGACGATTGGTTTGGTACACACCGGCCTGATTCCCGACAATCCCAAGCGTACCTAAGCATGTAGAAAGCACGACGGGTTCCTTGACTGGACGAGGGTTCAAATCCCTCCGTCTCCACCTAAAGTGAAAATCCTCAGCACACATTTGTGTTGAGGATTTTTTACTTTTAATGCGGATGTATTGACCGTGTAAAACTACTGCACAGGAAATGTATCAGCTTGATTTCTTCACCGGAACAAAGCGCATTAATCAACTGATCTATTTGATTTAGTTACCCCATTTACGTTTATTCCATACTACCATTTTTAAATAAAAATCCCAGAAAACACACAAACTGTTCAACTACTTTTTTATCATTTAAATACGAAAATAGCTGAATAGAGAAAAAAACTGGTGATATTCAAAACGATTACTGTATTTGGCATTGAGACTTATTATATTTGCGTTGTCAGTGTCCCAGAACTTAAAATTTATTATCGAATGAAAGCAAAACAAATTCGATTCTTTTCTCAGGACGAGAATAGCGAAACAAAACAGAGCAAGAAGAAAACAGAAGCTAAACCTACGCCAGCCACCGGCTATATTTCAACAGCCGGTAAGGTCGTATTTCCGAATAAAACGATCGATCAATTAGGATTCGACCCACAGGATAGCTGGTTTAAAGTAGGGACACAGGAAGGTAAGCGGAAAATAAAATCGCTTTTCCTGGTTCCCGGTGCCAGTGGGCAGGAGGAAGCGTTCGAACTGGAAAAAGCAGCTAAAAGTTACAGTATTTCGCTGCCTTATATTCTGCAGAAAGGCGGTATCGATTATTCCAGTAGTAAACATACGTTCACGGTTAAACCATTCGACTATGACGGTGATGTACAGGGATATGAATTGAAATTAGCCAGCGATACCCCAAAAGCCGCCTATACCGGCAAGCCCCGCGGCCGTAAGCGTGCTACCGAAGCTGCGGAGTAACATACACCATAGTTAATATATTTCGCAGGGACGTTACCAACAAAACGAATGAAAAAAAGCAGCCGTTAGTCCTGTTTTTTTTCATTCGTTTTATTTATAAATAGTACCAAAAATAAAAAAAACGACAACTCTACTTAGAAAGTAGAGCAACAACACCCCGAAATCCTTAGTGAACTGTGTACTAATTTTTTTACAAGAAAAAACATAAATGGTATCAGTTCAGCATAAACTACGCGAGTTTCACCCGTTAACAATTGACGCTGCAAGGCCGAAAATTAGTTGGAAACAATGCGGGCTACAAACAGTTTTCTGACCATGGATCGCAGCCAACTGGACGAACTTATTGCCCAGGGTGAACACACCCGTTTAGAATTCAAACGTCAGCTTTCGGCATCCAGCCGGATAGCCCGCACCCTGGCTGCTTTTGCCAATACATCGGGAGGAATATTGCTGATTGGCATTGCTGATGATGGAAAAATAAAGGGCGTTTCGTCGGAATTTAAGGAAGTTGAAAAAATTGAAGATGCCACCGACCGGTTGATTCAGCCAGCCCTGGCAGTCAGTTACGAAAGGTTGTCGCCCGATGGCCGGATTGTCCTCATTGTAACGGTTCAGGAGAGTACCGAAAAACCCCATTACCTCATCGACGATTCGGGGAAACGAACGATTTACGTTCGGGCAAAAGACAAATCAATCCCTACGAACAAACTGATTATTACGTCCGACACCGCAAGTCGGGAATTGTTGAAATCGCCCATGGCCCGAACCCTTATTCAATACCTGCGAAAGAACGATTCCATCACCCCCGACCGGTTTGCCAAACTCATTAACATCTCGGATTACCGGGCGGGTAAACTCCTGCGCCAACTGGCGGATCGGGGTCTGCTGCTGCTAATCGATAAACCTCGTCCGGTTCGCTACGCACTCAAACTGTCGGAGTAATCCTGTTGTATCTTTGCGCTGCATATGACATCAGAACAGACACTAACGAAAGAGACCATTTCGGCGACCTTCATGGATTTGCAGGACCGTATCTGTCAGGCACTCGAAAAAGCGGATGGCACCGGAACATTTCGTGAAGATAACTGGCAACGACCGGGGGGGGGCGGGGGCCGCTCACGTACCCTCACGGAAGGTTCCATTATCGAAAAAGGGGGCGTCGGTTTTTCGGCCGTACACGGCGAAGCGACGGAGGCAACGCTGCGGGCGCTGAACATTACAACCCCGCCCGGCGAAGCACCGCCTACGTTCTACGCAACGGGGGTATCCATTGTGCTGCACCCGCACAACCCAATGGTACCCATTATTCACATGAACGTTCGGTATTTTGAGATGAGTACCGGGCACAACTGGTTTGGCGGGGGCATCGACCTCACCCCTCATTATGTAGTGGCCGATGATGCCCGGTGGTTTCACCAGTCCCTCAAAACGATTTGCGACCGCCATAGCGTCGACTACTATCCCAAATTCAAGCCCTGGGCCGACGACTATTTTTACATTCCGCACCGACAGGAAACGCGGGGTGTTGGCGGCATCTTTTTCGATTACCTGAAACCCGAAAATGCCGCTCACAAAGCCGACCTGTTTGCGTTTGTTCAGGATATAGGGAATACCTTCGCTCCTATTTATACGCACTTCATGCAGCAGAACAGGCAGTTGCCTTTTGGCGAGCGTGAAAAAAACTGGCAGTTGCTGCGTCGGGGACGATACGTGGAGTTTAACCTGGTTTGGGATCGGGGCACCCGGTTTGGACTGGAAACTAATGGTCGTACCGAGTCCATTCTGATGAGTATGCCGCCACAGGCCAACTGGCTATACGATCATACGCCCGAACCCGGCAGCCGGGAGGAAGAAACGCTGCGTTTACTGCGCAAGGGAGTAGCCTGGGTTTGACCCGTAAAGGAAGACCAGCACCGTTCGATAAATGCCTCACGACAACGCTGCTGTCTGACAGTAGCTTTACGGGCGTCTAACGTTTCCGGTGTTTCCCTTACTGACTTATCGATGAAATTCTTCTGGGTTTTGTGGGGTTTCGATGCGGTCATTGCCCTCATCTTCCTTTATTTTTTCTTTGCTGGGCTGGCTGATGGCAGCGTTTCCTCATTCAATAGTGGGTTGTGGTTTCTGATACTGGGGGCCTTGGGGGCAATCCTGTTGGGTGGCTACTGGCTCCGGAATCATCAGCAACAGGGCTGGGCAACGGCGTTATTATGCATGCTGGCCATACCGGGATTATTGGCTGGCCTGTTTTTTTTACTCCTGCTGATTACGAACCCCCGCTGGAATTAACCCGGCAGGGGAAACATACAAATCAGTCCACAAAACAACCTGTCCTATGCCTTTACGACCTGATGAACGCACGAAAGCCGACAAAACCCTGCATAGCCTGGCACAGTATATTGCGCTGACGGGTACAAACTGGCTGCCAAACCAGCCCGATGACAGCCATACAAACATGGTCTGGAATAACGAACGGCAACGACTGGAAGGCAGATCCTTTAAACGGGAGGACCAGCAGATCCAACTGGTAGTTGATACCTCGACCTTCAGCCTGCTGTTTGTCGATGAGCAGCAACACGTAGTTGCCTCCTTCCCTATTGAGGGCAAAACACCCGCTGAAGCAACCAGCTGGTGGCAGTCCCTGATGCATGATTGGGGAATCGTAGAAATAAAAGGGCTGAATTACACGCTGGCCGAACCACCTGTTCCGAACAATACGCCCTATGCCCACCCCGTTGGCCTGAAAGCCTGGGGAGAATGGCGAAAACTGGCGCAGACCGTACTGACTACCCTGAATGAGTCGAGTGGTCAGGCGAGCGAAGTCCGTATCTGGCCGCATCATTTCGATACGGGCGTTTATTATTCATTTCCCGGCGAAACGGGTGCTGAGCAGGCCGCCATCTGGGCCGGTTATGCAATTGCCGACGCGGTGAGTTACGAACCCTATTTCTATCTATCGGGCTACGACAGTCGGCAACACATCGATTTCGCGGCCACTCGGTCCCTTACTACCGGCACATGGCTGAATACCCCATCCTGGCAGGGTGCTATACTGCCCATTTCGTTAGTGACTGGCGCCGAACAGATTAACGCGTTTCTCAGCGAGAGTTATGCCTGGCTAGCGGATAAAACAGGTAGAAATACAGCCCGTAAGTGAACCGAAGTACCCGGAACGGCTGTTCCGGCAATCAGTCTTTACCAACTAAAATAAGCCTGCCCCGTTGGGCTGTTACGAATGAAAAAACATGTATTTACGCTGCTGTTCTGCTCCCTGCTCCTGGGCAGTTGCCAGCAAGCCAATCAAACCCCCTGTACCCAGGCTACCGTTACAACCGAAGCCCCGCAGGAAGAGGTTTCCAGCCTGAAGCAGTACATTGAAACGAATAACATCAGCGCTACTGCCGATAAGCGGGGGTTTTATTATAGTATTCAGTCGACCGGGTCGGGGACAAAGCCAACCGTGTGCTCCAGCGTAACGGTCAATTACACGGGCAAACTAACGAACGGCGAGGAATTTGACAGCGGCAGGGGCGTTAGCTTCGGTCTGGATCAACTCATCGTTGGCTGGCAGGAAGGCATTCCGCTGGTGGCACCCGGTGGCAGTGTCACGCTCTATCTGCCGCCCAGCCTGGCCTACGGTTCGCAGGAACAGAATGGCATTCCGGCAAACTCCATTCTGGTGTTCACCATTGACCTGATTAAGGCTAATTAACGGGTCCACCCTGCCAGGTCGTTAAAAACTTACCGGGTTAACGTGTCCTGTCTCCAGTCATACCAGCCTTACCGATGCCGACTCAGGCGTTTCGATTGAAACCGGTTTTTTCACCGCTACCAGGGTAATAATTGCCGCAAGAAACAGTGAGCCTGCCATGAACAGATAAGAGGCTCCAAACCCGCCGGTTGTGCCGTTCAGATAACCGACAATATAAGCACCAATAAAGGAACCCAATGCCCCGAAACTGTTAATAAGGGCCATGGCGCCCCCCGCTACGTTTCGGGGTAAAATTTCGGGGATGATGGCGAAAAAAGGGCCGTAGGGTGCATACATAGCTCCACCGGCCAGGACGAGCAGGACAAAAGACAGCCAGAAATTATTCGGGCCGACCAGGTAAGACCCGTAAAAAGCGACAGCACCCACTAGCAGGAAGGGCCAGACAAAGGCTTTCCGATTCAGGGTTTTATCCGAAAAATACGAGGCTCCCAGCATACCAATAATGGCCAGTACATACGGCACCGAGGATAGCCAGCCGGTTTTGACGATGTTCATGTTGGGAGCCGCATTCAGGATGGAGGGTAGCCACATCACGAACCCGTACACGCCAATACTCCACAGCGCGTACTGGAAGCTCAGCAAAATAACCACGCGGGATTTGAACGCTTCGGCGTAGTTTTTAACAGGCTTTATACCCTGCTGCTCCTGTTCCAGCTGGACCGCCAGTGCCTGTTTTTCGGGTCGGGTAAGCCAGTTGGCATTCTCGGGTTTGTCGTCCACCAGTCTCCACCAGAAAAAAGCCCAGATAATGGCGGGCAGCCCTTCCAGAATAAACATCCATCGCCAGCCCACTGCCTGAATCAGGTAGCCCGACAGCACCGACATCCAGAGAATAGTGACCGGATTACCCAGAATCAGGAACGTGTTGGCCTGCGACCGCTCCTTTTTGGTGAACCATCGACTCAGAAAGAGCAGCATGGCCGGCATCACCGCACTTTCGACCACGCCCAGCATAAAGCGAATACCGATCAGGGCATTTACGTTGCTGATAATACCGGTGGCCATTGCCAGCCCCCCCCACAAAATGAGCGACCAGAATATGAGTTTTTTAGCAGACCGGTTTTCGGCATACACCGCCCCGGGAACCTGAAAGAAGAAATAACCCAGAAAGAAAAGCGAGCCTAACAGCGACGACATCGCGGGCGTGATGTGCAAGTCCGCAGCCATACCACTGGCAGCTCCGAACCCAAAGTTGGCCCGGTCCAGATAAGCCAGACTATAGGTGATAAAAGCGATTGGCAGCAGTCGATACCAACGGGATTGTGCCAGTAGTTTGTCCATGTACGGTTACCTTGATTATCCGGCAACTGGTGCTGATATACACCATACCGTCGTCCCTATAAAGGAACAGGACAGGGTTACTCTACTGAAAAAGCGGAGCACTACTTCTGTTGCCGTAAAAAGTGCAGGAATTGAACTATGTTTTTATGGACAGCGATAAGCCCAATAAACAGGAGAGTACCGGCCATAAAAGACCAGACAGACAAGGTTATCCGAAAATAGAAACCAGTAGTGCCCGTAAAAACCAGTTGCGCTGAAGGCCAGCGTTAGCGGGACATGTGTGTGGCTTGAGGCAGTCCAAAATAGCCTGAACGGGCTGGGGCCAGCAACGATGTTGAGACGCAGGAACGAAACCCGGAACCGGGTGCAGGTACCATCAACGTATTGACTGCTCTAAAAGCGTACTTTAGCGCTTTTAGAATACAAGATTAGAAACACCGTACCAGAAAAGAGCGGTAGCTCCTGCCAGAATAGACCAGGCTGCGACCTTCTGTACATCAGCCGTTGTAAGAGTAGTAGTAACAATTATCCGAATCTTAAACATAGTATAGTTTGGGAGCTAGTATATACTGTATTTAAGCAAAGTTCGTACCAAAAAAAAGGTCGATTAACCGAATTGATACCGTAAAAAAAATAAACAGGAAGATGGTATATAAAAAATATTGTCACCTAATATAAAATATCATGAAAGAACATGGTAAAAATATCTCACAGGAAACTATATAATAAATAAACATCAACTGTTTAGCAAACTTTGCTGTCTTTTGTTGATTCAAAATTAACATACAAAGATTTATACTTAACAACAAGTTACCTATTTTTAATAAAGCCTTTGGTATACCATCATACGTCAACTGATCTTTGTCCAGAAAACGGAATTAAATCGTTAAAATCGTTGGATAAACTACCTGAAACAGGCAAATAAGGGATACATAGGGCCATCGGCAGTACAACGCCAGACCAACCAGCGTTACAACGTGACTCCTTCCTCTTTCTCATCGAAAAAGAGATAATTTAACAGATCGCAGTAGGGTTTTATGATCCGGCAACCCTGTATAATGTCATCGGCAAAATTAGCTTTTAGCACATCCTTATCCGTAAAGCGATGCATAAAGAATAATTCTTTCCGGCGCAGCAAGTCTATTTCGGGATGGTCCGCAGGGTAGCCTTTAGGCGTTGTTTTCATTACCTCGCCGGATGCTTCCGGAAAATACGTTTTGAACGCGTCGGCTTCAATTATATTTTTTAATTCGGCGGCATTATAATCTACCTCCTGCCGAAATTTGGCGAGGTTGGCGGGGGTCGGGTTCCACATGCCCGCGCCAACAAATGATTGATTCCCCGGCTGGATGTGAACATAGTAGTCAATCCGGCCGGAGTGCCGCCCGCCGGGACCTATGGCAAATGCCAGATTCGATTTATACGGGGCTTTGTCTTTAGCGAATCGAATGTCGCGGTTGATCCGGAAAATACAGTCTTTGACGGCGGTGTTGGCCAGTGGTTCAAAGGGACTTAACCCCGTCAGTACCCGTTCTACAACGGCACAGAGTTCTGCTTTGGCGGCATCGTAGCGGGGGCGATTTTCGTGAAACCACTCCCGGTTATTATTTTTAACAAGGTCACGCATGAATGCCAGCGTGGGGGCCGTAAAGGCCGCTTTTGGGGTAGGTTTCGCTTTCATAACTATCCCAAAGATAAGCAGTTTTCAACGTACCTCCCCTATCCGAATGGCGGTTTGCGCTAAACTGACTGAGTGGTCCTGAACCATAAAAAGCCGTTTCTGTACGCCGGTTTTACGTCCGGTGTAATCAGGCACTCATAGCTACTTTATCTGACGCTTGAATTGCCGGGGGGATACCCGTTCGATGGCCCGGAAGGTATTACTGAAGTGCGTAAGGCTGTTGAAACCAGATTCGTAACAGGCATCTGTCACGGTTTTGGCCGGATTGCGCAGAATGGTTTTGGCCTGCTGGATGCGTTCTGTCAGGATAAACTGGGCGGGCGAAACCCCGAGTTCACTTTTAAACAATCGAAAGAAATGGGATTTGGACAGGCATGCTTTATCGCTCAGTTCCTCTACAGACAGTGCGCGGGTCAGGTTCTGCCGGATGTAGGCCACCACGTAGGCCAGTCGGTTTGTATTAACATGCTGGCTGGTCTGGAGCAGTAAATTTGTGCGAACCTGGGTTTGTGACAGTCGGACGATGAGCTCCCGGAGAGTATTCTTGATGTAGAAAGGCCGGAACGCATTGTTCTCCCGAAACAGTCGGGTGAGTTTATCCGTCAGCGAACTGATTTCGGGATTGTTCTGCATCAGGTAGTTGTCCGTATTCAACTGCCACTGGTCAACGGCTTCCACGCGGGGCACTTCCTGGTTTAGCTGGTGTATCGTTTCGCGGATAAATTCGTCCGAAATTGTCAGCGCCATGCAGCGAGTCGGCTCATCGATGGTAGCGTCAGGAAAGTCGATCTGCATCAACCGGTCGGATGGTAACAGTAACGATTCGCCGGGGCAGTAATCGAACGGGTCCGTTTCGCGCAGGTGCATCACTTTACGGCCACTCAGCATACTGGTCATCACGGGTGCGTTAAACCGTAGCTGAATCAGATTGGCCTGCTGAAATGTTTCGTATAGATGCAGTTCTGCTTCATCGTGACTGAGCGTCAGCTTATTTTCTACCAGCGTATCCAGCCTCGCTCCCCAGGCACTCACCGCTTCGTTGGCTGTCATTTTCCCTGATTTCTCCATGCAATCTGACAATGGTACTATTCCGCAAGTATTTGAGAGTATAACGCAATAATCGTTGTACAATTTCGACAAATTTTGTGAAGAAGTTAATTAGGTCACGAAAAATCCTTTATAAATCATGCAGACTGCCGAAGCGCCAAGCAAAACAATGCCCCGCCCCATGTTCAAAACCCAGTACGAAAACTACATCGGGGGCAAGTGGGTACCACCCGTCGGGGGTGAGTATTTTAACAACGAATCGCCGGTAGATGGCAGCCTGATTGCCCGGATGCCCCGCTCCAAAGCCGCCGACGTCGATATGGCCGTTGAAGCTGCCCAGAAAGCATTTGAAACCTGGGGGAAAACATCCGCTACGGAGCGTAGTAAAGTACTGCTTCAGATTGCCGATGTCATTGAGCAGAATCTTGAGTTTCTGGCTCGGGTCGAGACCGTTGAAAATGGCAAAGCCCTTCGCGAAACGATGGCGGCCGATATGCCTCTTGTAGTGGACCACTTCCGGTATTTTGCCGGAGTAATTCGGGCGGAAGAAGGATCGGCGACCGAACTTAATGCCGACACCTTATCCCTGATTATCAAGGAGCCCGTAGGCGTAGTGGGTCAGATTATTCCCTGGAATTTCCCGTTGCTGATGGCCACCTGGAAACTGGCACCGGCATTGGCCGCTGGCTGCTGCGTGGTGATCAAACCGGCAGAGCAAACTCCTACGTCGCTGGCAATTCTGTTCGAACTGCTGGAAGGTATCGTTCCGGCGGGCGTGGTCAATATTATTCAGGGATTCGGACCGGAGGCCGGTAAGCCTTTGGCCCAGCACAAGGGTATTAACAAGGTTGCCTTTACGGGCGAAACCACCACCGGGCGGTTAATTATGCAGTATGCCTCGGAAAACCTCATTCCCGTTACGATGGAACTGGGTGGGAAATCACCGAATATCTTCATGAAATCCATTGCCGATCATGATGATGAATTCTTCGACAAGTGCGTGGAAGGTGCCGTTATGTTTGCGCTGAACCAGGGCGAAATCTGTACCTGCCCATCCCGCCTGCTGGTGCACGAAGACATCTACGACAAGTTTATGGAGCGGGTTATTCAGCGGACCGAGGCCATCAAACTGGGGCACCCCCTCGACCCGGAAACCATGATGGGCGCGCAGGCCAGCAACGACCAGTACGAAAAAATCCTGTCCTACATCGACATCGGTAAGCAGGAAGGTGCCGAAGTACTAACGGGTGGCGGACCAGCCAACAGTGTGGAGGGAGGCTTTTATATTCAGCCAACCATCTTCAAAGGCCATAACAAGATGCGGATTTTCCAGGAAGAAATCTTCGGTCCGGTACTGTCCGTTACCACGTTCAAGGATGCCGACGAAGCCGTAGCGATTGCCAATGATACGCTGTACGGACTTGGTGCCGGTTTCTGGTCGCGGGATGCGCATGAACTGTACACCATTCCCCGGCAGATTCAGGCGGGACGCGTGTGGGTCAACTGTTACCACGACTACCCGGCCCACGCACCGTTTGGCGGTTACAAGAAATCAGGTTTTGGTCGCGAAAACCACCTGATGATGCTGAACCACTATCGTCAGGTAAAGAACCTGTTGATTTCGTACAGCAAGAATAAGCTTGGTTTCTTTTGATTAAAGAACGACTGGACGAAAGAGTGACTGAATGAAAGCGTTACCTTGTGGGGCTTTCACTCAGTCACTCTTTATATTCTTTCGCTTAATCACTCTTTCATTCTTTCACTCATTACCCATGGTCCGTCTAGTAGTCCTTTACCCGAAAACCGAATCCAGCCAGTTTGATTCGGCCTATTACCTCGACAAACACATTCCGCTGGTCAAAGAACGGCTAACTCCCTTCGGGCTGGTTGGCGTCGATATGCAGGAGGCCTTACCCGGCGATTCCCTGCCCCCCTACGCCATGATTACCGGACTTGCCTTCAATACGACCGACGAACTGGAGAAAGGGATGGGCACGCACGGAGCCGAGCTACTGGGCGATATTCCCAACTTCACCGATGTACAGCCCGCCACACAGGTGTGCCGGGTTTTGTAAATCGATCATAATTAACGCTTACCTATGATCGCTCAAACAACATCCCGCGTTGACGTAACACCCGCTGCGGCTGACATTATCCGTACCGTCAGTGCCGAACACGGACCACTAATGTTCCACCAGAGCGGTGGCTGCTGTGATGGTTCATCCCCCATGTGCTTTGCAAAAGGTGAATTTCGTATCGGTCAGTCCGACATACTGCTGGGTCAGATCGAGGGGTGTGATTTCTGGATGTCGAGCGACCAGTTCGAGTATTGGCAGCACACCCATTTGACCATCGACGTGACGCCCGGACGCGGGGCTAGTTTCTCGCTCGAAATTCCACTGGGTGTCCGTTTTTTAATTCGGTCGCGTCTGTTTGAACCCGAAGAGTCTGAACACCTCGCCCCCGTGCATGTTGGCCCGCTGGAGGATATGTAGCCCAAAATTGATAAACACAAGCCTGTAGACGAGCGTTTAGTTGATGAACAGGCAAATATAGTTCATCAACTAAACGCCTTGTTATGAGTACGCTTAACTCAACCCGATACACAGCAACCACCATTGATGATGCCCTGCTGCTGCTGCGCATTGGCTTAGTCTGTTTACCCGACTGACAACCATCCCGTTGATTATCACCATGCTGACGGCCTTGTTTATGGCCCATAGCGGAGCCCTGTTCGGCGATGGCAAAAAAAACGGACTATTTATACTGATGTTCCTGACACTGCTGATTCTAGGGACGGGTGCCTATAGCCTCGATGCCCGGATGAGTCGCCGGCAGTTGGTACGTTAAAAAATGTAACGGATGGTACACCAGGGTATTTCATCCCGTAGCAGTTGTTCAAAAACGGCCACCATCTGGCGTTTCAACTGGTGCCTGTACCGAATATTCCAGCCACCAAACTGGCTGACTTTACTTTCCTGCAATGCAGGTACCCATAATAATTCCTCCGCCTTCGGATTGATGGCCAGGTTTGCCTGATGCTGCCCCTGGTTGTGGGTCAGGAAAATAACTTCGCTTTGGAGTTGCGCCTTCACATCGGGCCGGACAGCCGCATTGAGCTGGCGAAACAGGTCTCGGTAATCGTTACGCCACGCTTTCGGGTCGCCGTCGGCACCGCCATACACAATTACGGGGGAAAAATTGACGTGTACTTCGTATCCCGCGTCGTAAAAATCATTGATAGCCGCCAGCCTCTTTTCGATACTATCGGTACGAACGTCGACCAGTTTGCTCACGTGACTGGGCATCAGGCTAAACCGGATGCGTACTTTACGCTGTGGGTTGAAATCGAGCAGGGCGGGGTTCACGAATTTGGTGGCAAACGTAGCCTTGGCGCGGGGATGGTCGCGGTAAAAGGAAAACACCTGCTCAATACCATCCGTCAGGCTGTAATCAATCGATATATCGGAGTTACAGCCAATATCATACGTCCAGTAGGCTGGGTCGGTCTGGTTGGCGGGTTTGGGCCAGTCGAGGGCGTTCACATGGGCGCCAACGCTCGCCAGATTCTCGTCGATGTTGGTGAACAGCGTAATGGGATTCACGTTTTTGTGCCGGTCCACGTAACAGTAGGTGCAGGCGCCAAAACAGCCATTGGCCAGACTCGGCGCAATGTAATCCGAACTCCGGCCACTCCATTTTATGTCCTGCGTTTTGAGTTTGCCCAGCACCAGCACATCAGACTTGACCTTGAAGTGGTTCATCCCCAACTCCGGCAGTCGGTTATGCTGCTTTATCTGTAGCGTTTCAGCCTCCGGGAATTGGGCCAGTACCGCTTCACCCCGTTCGTTGAGCGCATCGGCAGTATAGAGTATCAGGGAAGGATTAAAGTCGGGCATGAACAGACAATCAGGTTGTTACTATAAAACATACCAGCCACGCCAATAGTTCACCAAATACACTACACAATGAACTGAAAATCAGCTATTTAATTGCCAGTATTAACGTTTCATTCCCTGCGTTATTCCCGCCAGCTGTACCCTGTCCCCTACCTTAAATTGTCCCCAGGCCGGGTTGGCCGATTGTACCCGCGAATTCGTTGTTTCTACGACCCAGCGTTGCTGGTTTTCATCGTACTCAATCTGCGTGATGCACTCCTGTATCAACGGGTTGAGCGGGCGGTCTCCGATCAGTTCATCCGTTTGAATGTGGCCCTCTACCAGGCGAATAACCCGATCGGCCAGTGCCTGCACATCCGCATCATGGTGGCTTACCAGCAGCGTGGTCGTTTGCCATCGCTGATGTAGTTTTACCAGTACCTGCTGCAATTGCTGACTGGATTGAGTATCCAGCGCAGCAAACGGCTCATCCAGTAACAGGAGCTGTGGCCGTCGTACCAGTGCCCGGGCCAGCGCCACCCGTTGCCGCTGACCACCCGACAACCGACCCGGTTTCTGATCGACAAACGGCTCCAGACCTGTCCCCTCGATCAACTCATTCACGAACATCAACTGATCATTTGGGGCAGCGTAGGTGATGTTTTCTCGCACGGTCATGTTCGGAAAGAGGGCCGTATCCTGAAACACGTATCCGATGGCCCGTTGCCGGGGTGGCAGGTTGATACCCTGTTTCTTATCGAACCACACAGCCTCATCGATCGTAATTCGGCCGGAGCGGGGCGTTTCCAACCCGGCCAACAGCCGCAGAAGGGTTGTTTTCCCGGAGCCGGAAGGGCCGACCAGTGCCGTCAACCCGCCGGATTCCAGCGTAACCTGTACCTGAAGTTCGGTGGCTCCTTCGGCAAACAGACGCGGCAATAGGACATCAATATGAATCATACCGTTACGCGTTTATTAATGCCGTACACCAGCAGCAGGATGGCGAAGGAAAGGCCCAGCAACAGCGCAGCATAGATGTGTGCCGTATCGAAGTGCAGTAGTTCGACCTCGTCATAAATCGCGATGGAGGCCACTCTGGTTTGGCCGGGCAGGTTCCCTCCTATCATCAGTACCAGCCCAAACTCGCCAATGGTGTGGGCAAACGTCAATACGATACCCGTCAGCAGGGCGGGTTTGCAGTTGGGCAGCAACACCCGGAACAGTGTCCGCACGGGTGACTGCCCCAGGGTGTACGAAGCCTCGCGCCAGGAAGCAGGCAGATTTTCCAGCCCCGCCTGAATGGGATGTACCATAAACGGCAAACTGTACAGCAACGACGCTACAACCAACCCTTCGAACGAAAACACCAGTTGCAGATTGACCGTTTGCAGCAACCACGCACCAAACGCACTGGTCGGACTAAACGCGAGAAGCAGGTAAAACCCGACTACCGAAGGCGGCAACACAAGCGGCAGGCTAATGAGGGCTTCCACCACCGGTTTGAGCCGGAACCGGCTCAGGGCCAGCCACCCCGCCAGCGGAACGCCGATCAGTAACAGTAGTAACGTGGTGATGCCAGCCAGTCGTAACGTCAGCCAGATGGGGTCCCAGTCGATGGGCATGAGTTAGTGGGTATAAAATCAGGAATTAGGCGAACGGTAGCCAAATTGTTGCAAAATACGCCGGGCATCCGGACTACGCAAAAACTGCACAAACTGCCGGGCAACCTGCAACTGACTCGTTCGCTTTAGTATAACGATCCCCTGCGCAATGGGTGAATATCCTGTAGTGGGAAGGTCGATCCAGTGCCCGCGTTGTGTAAGACTGGGGTCAAGCACGACCGATTTGGCCGTAAACCCGACCTCAGCGACACCCGTCAATATGTATTGATTTACCTGCGCAATACTTTCGCCATACACTATTTTAGGTTTTACCGGGTCCAGTCGTTTCCTGTATTTCAGGAACGAAACAGCCGCTTCGCCGTAGGGGGCTGTAGCTGGATTGGCAATAGCGACATGCCGGACGGCAGGATTCGACAATACGCGCAGGTCGGCAGTGAGGGGCAGATTACCCAGGGTCCACAGCACCAGCGAGCCGTAGGCATACACCACCGGCGCAGCTGTCGTCAATCCGGCTTTGTGCAGCGTTTGGGGGTAGTCCATATCGGCCGACAGAAAAACGTCGTACGGGGCACCCTGCTGAATCTGGGTGGTAAGCTTACCGGATGAACTGACAATCAGTTCCATAGTCATACCCGTCTTTTTCTGGAATGCTACCTTCACCTGCTCCATAACAAACTGTGCATTGGCAGCCACCGCCACCCGAAGGGGTTGCGCCAACAGGGTTAGGGGGCAGCAAAGTAGAAGAACAAGTAGTTTTTTCATGCGTGATGGAATTCATGGTAGACCGGTCAGCTCAGGGAGCCAACCGCACCTCGATTGCTTTCACGTTCCGAACCCAGCGAGTGGCCCTTTTTTCATCCGGAACGACCAGCCGATACGGCCCGACGCCCGGCACAAATGGGGCACCATCCACCGCGTCGGCCAGCAGAATAGTCTGCGTAGCAAATTCAGGATCGAGTTCGGGGAGTGCGAACAGCACCTCATACGCATCTGCCCCTTTGACCAGCACAAACTTTCGCAGGTTTTTCCCTCTCAGTTCGCCCCCCAGCGTGGTTCCTGCCTGTTTGAGGAGTTCAACCAGCGCCACGCCTGCATACCGGTGTTCGTTGCCATCGTGGTCTTTGGCCGTCACCTCGGTGTGGGGCATGTTTTTAACCTCCGCTTCCTGTAATGTTACCGGCTTCGTTACGTCGCCGGAGATGGTCAGTGCGGTTTGCGCCCGACCCCTGATCGGGACGGCGTACAGAATGGCAATCAGACTGATGTAAATCCAGCGGTCAAACCTGACGGATACAATCCGGTTATTCATGACTTTTTACCTGACAGACGTTGGCTCAGCGTTATATCTGCACAAATATAACGCTGAGCCAACATCAGTCAAAGCGGACTAGCTACCAATACTCCGGGCCAGTAAGCTATTTTCTGGCTTCAGTGCCGTTATCGTCTACAGATTTTTGGTACTCTTCAATGCCCAGTAGACCAGCAGGGGCTGGAAAAATAAACGGCCCAGTCGTTTACCATCCGTGTCTAGTCCGAACGCGCTGCGCTTGTTGACATACTGGGAGATATTGCCCGGAAAGATGGCCGTAAAGAACGTGGCGGCTACTTTCCCCACCGTTTTCTGATGCTTTTTATTGGTCAGTACCAGCGCACTGCCCAATGCAATTTCGGCGATACCCGAATACACGACTGTATCGTCAATGTCCAGTGGAACCCAATCCGGCACCTGGGCTTTGAACGCTTTTCGGGCGAAGGTCATGTGGCTTACACCGGCGAAGATCAGGGTGCCACCCAAAACTAGTCGAGCTATTTTTCTTGCAGTTTTATCCTTCATTGCTGGCTGTCTTTTCTGAAACGTGTACAGGAACTAGTAACTGCTTACTGCCCTCCGGGGTTTAGTGAATCAGGAAATTAGGTGTGGCTACCCAAATTCAATTCGAAACGCTGTCCAGCCATCGTCGTTGGTTCTGAGCGAAAATGAAAATTGGTGATTCAGCAGAATCTCACGGCTCAGGGTCAGACCTATCCCCTGCCCTTCGGACCTGGTACTATAGAATGGATTGAACAGGTTAGCGGCAATTTCTGCCGGA
Source organism: Spirosoma spitsbergense DSM 19989 (assembly GCF_000374085.1). Classification (GTDB taxonomy): domain Bacteria; phylum Bacteroidota; class Bacteroidia; order Cytophagales; family Spirosomataceae; genus Spirosoma; species Spirosoma spitsbergense. The sequence goes on from NZ_KB893569.1 coordinate 44,010, forward strand.
ATAGGCTGGCCGTTGTTGCGAATAAGCAGGTAGTTGGTCCGGCTGATGACGTCGACACACTGCCCCGGTCCGCAGGCTTCGAGCGCGTTTTTCACGACGTTCACCAGTACCTGTTCCATCTGCTCCACGTCAATGAGCTGATTGGTGTACAGCAGCGGCTGAATCTGGCCAATCCCGAACGGAATACCCTTGTAGAGCGTACTGTCCTGAATAAAATTATCGAACCGCTGGAGCTGTTTCTGCACGAAAACAGTACCACCCGTGGGCGCAATGGTCTGGCTCAGCAACAGGTTCAGGGTTGAGTTATTACACGATGCCGGCTCAAACCGAATGTTGCCGTCGGGTTGAGTCACCTGCACATACGAGCGGGTGAAATTGGGCGGTGTGCCGTCCAGACTCAGTTGTCGCCTGAAAGGAGATACTGCCAGTAGACTGATAATGACCCTGCTCGAAAGCCGGAATAACCTCACCCGTCGCATTCAGGGTGTTTTCAACGGGCCCAACCTCCGCCGTTGCCAGCCGTATCTTATCGGCATCCACCGATGTTTTGATCACATCCCTCAGACCGAAGATAGCCGCCAGCACGACCAGCAATATGCCCCCACCAATGAGCAGGGTTCGATTTCGGTCGTGGCTGACAAGTTCCGGGGCAAGTTCTTTGTCCATGACGAATGGATTGATTTACCCCTACTAAGCCAAACAATATGCCAGTAAACAACACTTTGACAATCAACACTTTACCCATAAATCAACCTGATAAAAACGTGCGAAATCGCACCAATAGCTGCGATTTCGCACAACATAGTACCGGGTTTTCAATAAAATAGCCAGGGATTGTAAAACTTTGTCAGGCTAATTCCAGTTTATTTAATTGTACACAATTTAATTGTAGACAATGAATCGTTTAACACTGACCAATCAGGTATGTTTTCCGCTTTATGCCCTGTCAAGGCAGGTAACGGCCCACTACCGGCCCCTGCTCGAACAACTGGACCTGACTTATCCGCAATATCTGGTCATGCTCCTGTTGTGGGAAACGGATAACCAGTCCGTCAGTGCTATTGGCGACCGGCTGCTGCTGGATTCCGGTACGCTGACCCCCCTGCTGAAACGGCTGGAGCAGAAGGAACTCGTTAGCCGGACGCGAAATATGGCCGATGAGCGGCAGGTAAGCATTCAGCTAACCGACACGGGTAGAGCCCTGCGCGAACAGGCCGCCACCGTTCCGGAACAACTTCAGCAGCGTTTGCAACTCACCGACCAGCAGGCGATTAGCCTCCGCGACCAGTTGGTTACGCTGTTGAATCAACTCACCAATGAATAATCAATTACGCACAATAATCCCGCAGGAAATCCCTGTTCAGATATGAAAAACAAGCAAATCAGTTTAGCATCGCGCCCCACCGGTATGCCGGATGCGGCCACTTTCCAGTTCGATACCGTAGAACTGCCCGCCCTGAAATCCGGCGATATATTAGTTGAACCCACCTATTTCTCCGTCGACCCGTACATGCGGGGCCGCATGAATGCCGGCAAATCATACATCCCTCCTTTCGACGTTGGCCAGCCTCTGTCGGGTGGTGCGGTAGCGAAGGTTATTGAGAGTCAGGCCGATGGATTTACCCCCGGCGATGTGGTGACGGGTAGCTTACCCTGGGCAACCCAGTCTGTTGTGTCGGCTGATGGGCTGAAAAAGATTGACACGAATCTGGCACCCGCCAGCTACTACCTGGGTATTCTGGGTATGCCGGGCCTGACAGCTTATTTCGGGTTACTGGACATCGGTAAGCCCAAAGCAGGTGAAACGGTCGTTGTGTCGGGAGCCGCCGGAGCGGTGGGTATTCTGGTAGGACAGATCGCGAAGATTCAGGGTTGCCGGGTCGTGGGCATTGCCGGTTCGGATGATAAGGTGGACATGCTGACCGAATCGTTCGGCTTCGATGCCGTGGTGAACTACAAAACATCCCCTAACCTGAAAAAATCCATTGCTGAGGCCTGTCCCGATGGCGTCGATGTGTATTTCGACAACGTGGGGGGTGAAGTGTCTGATGCGGTCATTGCCAATATCAATTTCCACGCCCGTATTCCGCTCTGTGGACAAATTGCGTTTTATAACATGACCGAAACGCCCGTTGGTCCCCGCATTCAGCCAATGTTACTGACCCGGAGCGTGTTGATGCAGGGCTTCATCGTGGGTAATTACAGCAAGCGCTTTAACGAAGGTATTCAGCAGCTGGCCACCTGGATTCAGGAAGGCAAACTACACTACACTGAGACGACCCTCAATGGATTTGACACCTTACCGGAAGCCCTGCTGGGGCTATTTTCGGGTCAGAATACCGGAAAGATGATTGTTGAAGTGTAGGAAATATCCGTATAGCCCTGAAATAGCCTGACAGATTTAAGGCTCATTTGGAGTGACCAATATAACTTCTTTCTGGTGTATTTTTTCGGTGTTTCGGTGTTTAGATTTACGCCACCCTGGAGCTGACTCGCCTTCCATCTTATGGGCCTGCTCCGGGGTGTCATAGTTGCAACTTCCGGGCAGTCGTAAGGCGCATGCTACTGATCTCTGTGTACAGTAAATCAGCAGGATATTCGGTTAAAGTGTCGATTGTGGAAACGGTAAGGTTTGGACGCAGAGCCAAGCTAAAAAAGTATGATTATTTTTAGCTCGGACGTATAATTGCACTTTGTTTGATTACATTTTTATTTAAAGAGAAGAAAGTAAGAAAGCCACCTGCCTTTCTGCTAGTTTAATGTTGAAGACGTACTATAATGAGATCACTGCTATTTTTCCTGAGTTCGTTCTTGTTTTCGATTCATGTATCATCAGCGCAGGTGGGAAGTCCCGAACTTGGTAAAGATCCAGTTTTTGTTGCTGTCCTATCCCGACGCATCATGTACCCTGCTGATGCTGAACGGTCAGGCGTTTATGCTAAGATTTACGCAGGGTTTCGTATTGATAAAAGGGGACATATACAGGATATAAATATTCTCAATCCGACTAAAATTGGCTATGGATTTGAGAGGGCAGTTACGAATAAGTTGAAATCACTTCCTCCATTGAATCCTAATTACGAAGGTAATTATGCTTTGCCGGTAACCTTTGCTTTAGTTGACTATACTGATAGAGCCAACGTGATAAGCCCATCGGGGCACCTATCGAACACCTATTTTAAAGATCGATTGCTTTTGAGTGAACTTAAGGTAATTGGGAGCAAAACACCCATTCAGAAAGGGAATGAGCTGGCTCCATACGGGAGATCGGTAGACCACTGACCTTCAATAGATCATTCTTGTTGTGCAATCAGTTATGAGTTAACCTAAGTCCTGTTCCTACTGCCAGATTGAACCAAAATTCATCTCCAAAATACAGCGAAAAAAGCCACGATATCCTATTTATTCCGCCAGGTAATTCCCAATCCCCACCACCACCGTAGAGAAAACGACCAGGGCGATACCGGTCGTAATAGTCCGCATGGTAGCCTGGTTGGCGCCTTTCCATTCGTGAAGGTACAGCCCCCAGAAACTGCTGAAAGCAATGATGAAGGCCATATGCAGTGTCCAGCCCGAAAAGCGGTATTCGCCCATTTTACTGTCGCCCATGCCGTAGAAGAAGAACTGAAAATACCAGGTAAAACCAGCCATCGCGCAAAAGATAATGTTACGTACGATAGGGGTTGAGATGTTCCGGTAGTCGGTATACGTACGGTTTTTAAGGTTCAGGTAGATCGTCCAGATGGCATTGGTTGTCAGACCACCCAGCAGGAGGATGACCAGAATTGCATTATTCATGTAGAGCGAATCGGCTCCATTCTGAACGGCTATTTCGGCAATAGGCTGCCCAGCAGTAAGTCCGAACGAAAAGCACGCGCTCATGATGCCCGAAAAAACGGCCACCATCAACCCTTTTCTGATATCGAACTCAGCAATTACGGCCTTCTTCTGGGCCTCGGACAGAGACCGCTCTTTCATCATACCGGCAATACCGCAAACCGAGATACCCAGCACACAAACCCCCAGGCCCAGCATAATAACCTGCCCGGAGGTGGTCGTAATCAGCCCCTTAAACTGCCCCTGCCAGATGGGAGGCACCAGCGTGCCGAATACGGCGCAAAGCCCCAGGGTGACGGCCATCCCCAAAGACAGGCCCAGATACCGCATGGCCAGTCCGAAGGTTAGTCCGCCAAATCCCCACAATACGCCCCAGAAATACACCCACCAGAGCGTTTCGGAGGGCGATTGAGCCAACACATCAATCAGGTGAGGAACGGTAAGTAAACCCAGTATCCAGGGAGCGGCCAACCAGGAGAAAAGCCCACCCACGAGCCAGTAACTTTCCCAGGCCCAGCCCTTCACTTTGTTGTACGGTAAATAGAAACTCCCGGAAGCAAAACCTCCCAGCGCATGAAACAGAACACCCCAGAGTACAGCCACTTTTCTTTAGTTTTTTCAAATTTATCCTGACCGGGTTCTAAAACTTACCTGTTCTCTCCTGTAAATGCGCTTGGCTGGCGTAACCAGACTTTTTTTGTTAACACAACAGGAGAGTACATGAAGCAGGAGAAAACCGGGAATATGTACTTTGCCTTAAAACAAGTTATCAGACGAATACTACTTACTACCGATCTATGAACACAACACAGGCGTTCAACTATGTTAGTTACCTCTGGGATGATACAAAAGCCGCTGAACTGGCGGACGATGAAGTAGCGCTGTTTATTTACCGTTCCAATCTACTCGGCGCTGACCTGCGCCTGACCAATTACGCCGGGGGAAATACCTCGGTGAAGGTGATGGAAACAAACCCCGTTTCGGGAGAGCCCGTCGAGGTGATGTGGGTGAAAGGCTCCGGTGGAGACATTGGAACGCTCACCAAAAAAGGCTGTGCTAACCTGTACGTTGAGCGACTTCAGGCGTTGAAAAAGCGCTATCGGGGTCTGGAATTTGAAGACGAAATGGTCGAACTCTTTAACCACACCCTGTTCGACCCAAAATGTGCCGCACCGTCCATCGATACACCCCTGCACGGTCTGTTGCCTTTCAAACACATCGACCACCTCCACCCCGACGCGCTGATTGCCATTGCCGCCAGTAAAGATGGGGAAGCGATCATGCACGAAATCTGGGGTGACCAGATGGCCTGGCTACCGTGGCAGCGTCCCGGCTTCGATCTGGGCCTGAAACTGGAAGAAACCGTTCGCGCCAACCCAAACCTGCGGGGCGTTATTCTGGGCGGGCACGGCCTGTTTACCTGGGGCGATACCTCCTACGAATCGTACATGAATACGCTGGAAGTGATCGAGCAGGCGTCGGAGTACCTGAATGCGAACTTCGGCAAGAAACGCCCCGTTTTCGGCGGCCCTGCCGGTCAGAGCCTGGACGTACAATCGCGCCACAAGCAGGCGGCTGCGTTGATGCCCACCCTGCGGGGACTGGCATCCGGCCATCGGCAGATGATCGGGCACTTTACCGACGACGAGCGGGTACTGGAATTCGTCAACTCCAACGACCTGCCCCGGCTGGCCCGGTTGGGTACGAGTTGCCCGGACCACTTCCTGCGGACTAAAATCCGGCCGCTGGTACTTGACCCAGCCCAGCTAGCCGGAGAGGATAGTGTTGCCTATCTTGAAAAAGCGTTTGCCGACTACCGCGTCGATTACACGGCGTACTACGAGCGGAGCAAGCACCCCAACAGCCCCGCCATCCGTGACCCGAATCCGGTGGTATTGCTATTGCCGGGCGTGGGTATGTTCACCTTCGCCAAAGACAAGCAGACGGCGCGGGTGGCCGCTGAGTTTTACACCAACGCCATCAACGTCATGAAGGGTGCCGAGGCCGTATCGGACTATGTTGGTTTGCCGGAGCAGGAAGCGTTTGATATCGAATACTGGTTGCTGGAAGAGGCCAAGCTCCAGCGTATGCCGAAGCCGAAGCCCCTGTCGGGTAAAATTGCGCTGATTACGGGTAGTGCGGGCGGTATCGGTAAAGCCATCGCCAAAAAATTCCTGGCCGAAGGAGCTGTTGTGGTCATCAACGACAATGATGCCGACCGGCTGGCGGGAGCCAAAGAAGAGTTTCAGAATGAGTACGGCAAAGATGCCTACGCATCAGCGTTGCTCGACGTAACGAAGGCCGACACGATCAATACGGCTTTCGACGTGGCCGCACTAGCCTTCGGCGGTGTCGATATTGCGGTAAACTGCGCGGGTCTGAGCATCTCCAAGCCCATTGAAGACCACACCGAAAAAGACTGGGATTTACTGTATGACGTGCTGGTAAAAGGTCAGTTTTTCGTAACTCAAAAAGCCGTTGAAATCATGCGGAAGCAGAAGCTGGGTGGCGATATACTGAACATCGCCAGTAAGAACGGACTGGTTTCCGGCCCCAACAACGCGGGCTACGGTTCGGCCAAAGCCGCACAACTGCACCTGAGCCGCCTGAACGCGGCCGAACTGGGCAAAGACCACATCCGGGTCAACGTAGTCAATCCCGATGCCGTTATTTCGGACTCGAAAATATGGGCGGGCGCCTGGGCCGAAGGGCGCGCCAAAGCGTACGGCGTAACGGTAGCGGAACTCCCAGCCTACTACGCCAGGCGGACACTGCTGAACGAAATTATCCTGCCCGACGACATCGCCAATGCCTGTCTGGCCTTCGTAAACGGACTCTTGTCCAAATCCACGGGCAACGTCCTGAACGTAGACGGTGGCGTTGCCATGGCCTTTGTGCGTTAATACGCATTCCTGCATACCACCCCCAACCCCCTCCTAAAACAGGAGGGGGCTTGGAAAAAGGGAATTCTTTCCTCTAGCCCCCTCCTGTTTTAGGAGGGGGTTGGGGGTGGTAAACGCCAACCGAAAACCTTAAACCCCTCATGAACCTCGAACCCGATTATATTGCCGATTATAACCAGAGCCAGCTGGAAGCGCACCAGCGTAAATTATCGTACTGGACACAGGAGGTAGCTACGGCCGAACCTATTATCCGGAAACTGGTTGATTTCCAGATTGCCATTCCGAGTTGGGCACTGGGAACCGGTGGTACCCGTTTTGGTCGTTTTCCGGGTGGCGGAGAACCCCGCTCACTGGAAGAGAAAATGGCCGATGTGGGGCTGCTTCACGCCCTGAACCGGGCCAGTGGGGCCATCTCCCTGCACATCCCGTGGGACATTCCAACCGATGCCGGAGCCATCAGACAACTGGCCAGTCAGTACGGACTGCGCTTCGACGCGGTCAACTCCAATACGTTCCAGGACCAGCCAGACGCTGAACAGAGCTACAAGTTTGGTTCACTCCAGCACACCGACCCCGCCGTCCGGCAACAGGCTATCGACCATAACATCGAAGTAATCAAACATGGCGTGGCCCTGGGTTCTGATGCACTGACCGTTTGGTTATCGGATGGGTCATGCTTTCCGGGTCAGCTTAATTTTCGTAAGGCGTTCGACCGTACGCTGTCGAGTCTGGAAGCGATTTATGCTGCCCTGCCCGATGACTGGAAACTGTTTGTCGAGTACAAAGCGTTCGAGCCGAATTTTTATTCGATGACCGTGGGCGACTGGGGAAGTAGTTTTCTCTACGCCAACAAACTCGGCCCTAAGGCCTATACCCTCGTGGATTTGGGCCACCACCTGCCTAACGCCAATATCGAACAGATCGTGGCCATCCTGCTCCATCAGGGCAAACTGGGTGGTTTTCACTTCAACGATTCCAAATACGGCGATGATGACCTCACGGCGGGCAGCATCAAACCTTACCAGTTGTTCCTGATTTTTACCGAACTGGTAGACGGACTGGATGCGAAGGGGATGAATCACGCCAAAGACCTCGGCTGGATGATTGATGCCAGCCACAATGTAAAAGACCCGCTCGAAGACCTGCTGCAATCGGTCGAAGCCATCCAGCTTGCCTACGCACAGGCGTTGCTGGTGGACCGGGAAGCGCTGGAAGAAGCCCGCGAAGCCAACGACGCCGTTCGGGCGCAGGAAATTTTGCAGGACGCATTCCGAACCGACGTTCGCCCACTGGTTGCCGAAGCCCGACGCCGGGCCGGAGGCTCTTTGAACCCACTTGCCTTATACCGCCAGCTAAACGTTCGCCAGCAACTCATCGACGAACGCGGTGCCAAAACCGTAGCGACGGGACTGTAAATCAATGGTGGAAGAGCGAAAGAATGAAAGAGCGAATGGCTGACGCAAAACTCTTCCACTCTTTCATTCTTTCGCTCTTTCACTCTTTCACTTATGACCTCCGTTATTGCCATCTTCGACATTGGGAAGACCAACAAGAAACTGTTTCTCTTTGATGAATCGTATCAGATTGTCTGGGAGAAGTCGGAGAATTTTGTGGAGATACCGGATGAAGACGGCGACTTTTGCGACGACGTTCACCAGCTAAAGAGTTGGGTAGCCTCTTCGCTAACCGAGGTAATGGCGTTGCCCCGGTTTACGGTGAAAGCGGTAAACATTTCGGCTTACGGAGCCAGTCTGGTACACATTGACCAGACGGGGCAGCCCCTCACTCCGCTGTACAGTTACCTCAAAGTATTTCCGGCCCCGTTACAACGTCAGTTTTTCGATACTTACGGCACAGAGGCCGACATTACCCGGCAAACGGCTTCCCCGCTGCTCGGTAACCTGAATTCCGGCCTTCAGTTGTATCGACTGAAATATGAACAGCCGGACGTAATGGCGAAGCTGGCTTTTTCGCTGCATCTGCCGCAATACATCAGCTTTCTGGTAAATAACAAACCTGTTTCTGACCTGACCAGTATCGGATGCCATACCATGCTTTGGGATTTTGATCGACAGGTCTATCATGCGTGGGTCAGCCAGGAAAACCTGGAACGGTACTTAGCCCCGATCGCTGCCTCGGATTCGGCGGTGCCTGTTACGATTGATGGGAACCGGGTGCAGGTGGGTGTTGGCTTACACGATAGTTCGGCGGCCCTGATTCCGTATCTGGCCTCCTTTCAGGATCCCTTCGTGTTAATTTCGACTGGCACCTGGTGCCTGAGTATGAACCCGTTCAACAACAACCCCCTCACGCCCGAAGAATTACAGTACGACTGCCTGACGTTCATGCACTATAAAGGTCGGCCCGTGAAGGCGTCGCGGTTGTTTGCCGGCAATGAGCACGAACAACAGGTAAAACGGCTGGCTATTCATTTTCAGGTACCGATTGATGCGTACAAAAAAGTAGCGTATAGTCCGGAGTTAATCAAACAGTTGCGTCAGAACGTGTCGCAGGTGACGACGCGTGAATCAAAAGGGGATCAGCTCATTTCCATGCACGGTTCCCTGTTCCGCGACCGAGACCTGTCGACATTTACCAATTACGGGGAAGCCTACCACCAGTTGATGCTCGACATTATGGCGCAGCAGCTGATTTCCACGTCGCTGGTACTGGCCGACTCGCCCGTCCGGCGCATCTTTGTTGACGGTGGTTTCGGGAATAATCCCATTTACATGAATCTGCTGGCTATTGCCTTTCCGGATATCGAAGTATATGCCGCATCGGTAGCCCAGGCATCGGCGCTGGGTGCCGCGCTGGCCATGCATCAGCACTGGAACCCGAAATCCATCCCCGACAATTGTGTAACCCTCAAAAAGTACACGGCAACCCCGCCAGTCCATTGACCAGCCTTGCGGGACTACCGCAAACAGAGGCAACGGGTTTTCACCCATAGCTACCGCAAAACGTATGGAACGGAAACGGTTTATCAACCGACCTATACTCTTTTTTTGTGCCCTGATTGCCCTCACGGCAGCGGGCCAGAAACTCCCCGCCAAAAAAGAAATCGTTGCCAGAATGACCCTGGCCAACGATTATTTTATGAAAACCTGGCCTGATCCGGGTAAGGAAATCGTAACCAATAAAACCCGGCCCAGCCACATCTGGACACGGGCGGTTTATTACGAGGGGATGATGGCCCTGTACGGCATCGACAAACAGCAGCGGTACTACGACTATGCCGTGGAATGGGGCGAAAAACACAACTGGGGGCTGCGCAGCGGCATCAACACGCGCAATGCCGACGACCAGTGCTGCGGACAAACCTACCTTGATCTGTACCAGATAGACCAGGCCCTCGGACGGGCCAAACCGGAACGGATTCACGACATCAAAGCGTCCATTGACGCGATGGTGAACAGCGATAAAGTGGACGACTGGAGTTGGGTAGATGCCCTGCAAATGGCCATGCCGGTATTGGCCCAACTGGGCGCAATGGACACAGCGCATAGGGCCGGTACGTCGCCCTACTACGAGAAAATGTACCAGATCTATAGCTACACAAAAACCAGACACGGGGGCAACGGACTGTATAACCCTAAAGACCATTTGTGGTGGCGGGATAAAGATTTCGTGCCGCCGTACAAAGAACCAAACGGGCAGGATTGTTACTGGTCGCGGGGGAACGGCTGGGTAGTGGCGGCCCTGGTGCGGGTGCTGGACATCATGCCGAAAAATGCGCCCCACCGGGACGAGTACGAAAAAACGTACCGGGAGATGATGCAGGCGTTGCCGCCCCTGCAACGCCCCGACGGTTTCTGGAACGTGAGTTTACACGACCCGACGAATTTTGGCGGTAAAGAACTGACCGGAACCGCTTTATTTATCTACGGCATGGCCTGGGGCGTTAACCACGGTTTACTCGACGGGAAGAAGTACCGGCCCATCATTGCCAAGGCCTGGAACGCCATGGCTACTGAATCCGTCCACCCGAACGGCTTTCTGGGCTACGTGCAGGGGACCGGTAAAGAACCCAAAGACGGCCAGCCCGTCACCTACGACAGCAAGCCCGATTTTGAAGATTATGGCCTCGGCTGCTTCCTGCTGGCCGGAACGGAATTGTGTAAGATGAAGTAGATAAACACTAAACCCGAAACGCTATGGAAGAAATTGCGTTTACAATGAAACTGAAGCCCGGCGTGGAGGCTGAGTACCAGCGTCGGCACGACGAAATATGGCCGGAGCTGACAAACGTGCTGGCCGACGCGGGCATCCGTGATTATTCCATTTACCTGGACCGGGCCACGGGCACGCTGTTTGCGGTGCAGAAACGAACCGATACCCACACGGCGGATACGTTGTCGGGCTTACCCGTGATGCAGCGGTGGTGGCTGTACATGGCCGACCTGATGGAAACCAACCCCGATAATTCGCCGGTCGTCGTGCCGCTGGAACAGGTATTTCATCAGGATTGATGGGGGGCTGAGCCGGGTGCAACAACGTATGTCAGGCGAAGCAATGATGCAGACAGTTTTGGGAAGCTTTTCAAGTTGATGAGATTACCAAAAACGAGCGTCTGAAGGATATTCGCGAGATAGCTATTTTACAAACGTATCACCAACATCATACGTTTGTAAAACTAGCTTTTAGTTAGCGTATAGTAGCTCGTTTATGGATGTGCTCGCTGAACTGTGTCAGCGGGGTTTAGTCGAAGCGATGGGCTTGAATGCGTTCGTCAAAGATAATACTGAATTGGTTAATCAACTCCTTCCAGTTATAGGTTGTCGTCTCCCACTTGGTGTGTAGGTTTTGGATCGTCAAATAGACCAACTTTTGCAGGGCTACGTCTGAGCTAAAAGCGCCTTTCGTTTTAGTCACTTTACGCAACTGACGGTGGTAGCCTTC
>NZ_KB893570.1 GCF_000374085.1 Spirosoma spitsbergense DSM 19989
GTACGAATAGTGGAAAAGCAATACGAAAAGGGACTAAAAACGGCGCGGTCGGAAATTGACCTGACCCGCATTCGCCCTCATCCAATCAATCCACAACTTACCTATCTCGTACTTGCTTAAAATGTCACCTTATTTTATCAGCATTACTAAGGTGGTTTTCATCCCCAAAAAAAACATGATTCAACTTATTCTGATTGTCGTTTTAGGCCTGCTGGCTCAGTTAGTACTTCCCTGGTGGAGCGTGGCTATTGTGACATTTCTGGTATGCCTTTGGCGTTCCCAAAGTGCAGGACAGGCATTCACGTATAGTTTTTATGGTGTTGCGCTTGTATGGCTGGGCTACGCGTTATTTATCTACGCGCAGGCTGGCGGAGATTTCATTGGTCGGATGGGCGAGTTACTCTTTAAAGTAAATAATGCGTCCCTTCCTACGCTGGCAACAGCCATTCTGGGTGGGCTGGTTGGGGGGCTGAGTGGCTTATCGGGGTTCTATATTCGGCAGGCATCTGGAAGCCGCATTGCTCCTGATGCTACTAGCCGCACTCGTTTATAATCCAACAATTCCCTATACCTTTGTAAAATAAACTTGTAACTAACTGATTTATTTACTGTGAAGAATGCCTCATTGATTCTAAATGTCATCCTGACCATTGCCGTAGCTGTACTGTACTACCTGCATTTTAAAGGCCCCCAAACAGAAACGACTCCAGTTGCCAAAGCACCGGTTGAGGCCAAAGGGAAAGCGATTGTCTACGTAAATGTTGATTCGCTGTTAACCAAGTACGATTTTTTTAAGGACACTCAGAAAGTCCTGGAAAGCAAGCGTTTTCAGCTTGAAAATGACCTCGCTAACAAAGGAAAAAACTTACAGAATAAAGTAGCTTTCTTCCAGCAGAAAGCCCCAACCATGACGCAGGAGCAGGGTCGTGCTACCGAAGCGTCACTCCAGAAAGAACAACAGGATATTATGGCCTATAGAGATCGGGCCGCGCAAAATCTGGCAGCCGAGGAGCAAAATAAGAATAAGGAGTTATACGACCAGATTTACGATTACCTTAAAAAGATAAATGCTCAGAATAAATATGAGTTTGTTTTGGGCTACACAAAAGGAGGAGGCATCCTGTTTGCCGATCCATCTGCCGACCGGACAAGCGTGATTCTGGGTGGATTGAATAAAGAGTATCAGGAAAAGGAAACATCCAAGAAGAAAAAATAAACGCGTTCTCTTTCGTTTCAGGCAAAAGCAAAAACCCGGCTCAATAACTAGTGAGCCGGGTTTTTGCTTTTGGTGAAATTCACTTCCAACTCTGTTCGAGTAGAAACGGGAGTTCAGAAAATCGTCCAACAGTTGCTTTCACTTCACCGATACCTCAACGTCTGCTTTCGCCAACGCGCCACAGAATTGTTGCCAGACCGCCAAAGGCCAGTGCGCCCAGCAACATGTACCCCTCTTCGCCCAACGCGCTAGCCAGGGCCGGTTCCAGCGTTAAGGACGCCAGTCCGTTGTAAACGGTTTCATTAACTGATAACAAGGCGACAAGGACACCGGCCAATGCTCCCCCAGCTACCAGACCGGTTGCAAACAGGTTGCCTTTTCCAAGGTCAGGGTCTTCTTCAACCGTCCCTTTCCGTTTGGCATTCCAGTCGACAATTGACTTCACCAGGCCACCCGCAAAAATGGGCAGGGTGGTAGAAAGGGGGAGGTATAGCCCCACCGCAAATGCCAGTGCACTAACGCCACACAATTCAAATACGAAAGCAATGAACGCCCCCACCAGCACAAATTGCCAGTCGAGGTTGAACGACAGCAAGCCTTTGATGAGGGTGGCCATCAGCGTTCCCTGCGGAGCTGGAAACTTATCTGAACCAATGGCGTGTGTGATACCCTGCGCCAGCAAATCGGGGGTAGGGGTATCTAACACTTTCACCGTTGCTCCAATGACCAGCGAGGAAACAATAACGCCGATAAACAGCGCTATCTGCTGGTATTTTGGGGTCGCCCCCACCAGATAACCGGTTTTCAAATCCTGCGAGGTAGCCCCGGCATTAGCAGCCGCCACGCAAATCATACTACCCACTACCAGTACGGCAGGTTCAAACGCTTTACCAGTCAGGCCGAAAGCGATGAAGATGAGTGACGTGCCCATGATGGTCGCAATGGTCATACCCGATACCGGCGACGAACTGGAGCCAATCAAGCCCACAATCCGACTGGCTACGGTGACGAAGAAGAAACCAAATACCAGCACCAGAATAGCAATCAGTAGCTTGGTCAGAATCGAATCACCGGGAATTTGCGGGAGTACAACCATCAGCAGGGTAAGCACTACGCTCCCGATGATAACAATCCGAACACTCAAATCCTGTTCGGTACGGGGGGTATGGCTTCCCTCGCTCAATGCTTCTTCCTCTTCAATTGCCTTAACGGACGACCGGCTGAAACTTTGTTTAAAGGATGAAATAATGGTCGGGATGGTTTTAATCAGGGTCATAAACCCGCCTGCTGTAACGGCCCCGGCCCCAATTTGCCGGATATATGCCCGATAAATGGCAGCTGCCGTATCGGCAAAGGTGTGCGTTGTGGGATTCCACCCGCCCGGTCCGCCCGCCGTCTGGAGATTATCGAGGTAGCCGAGTTTTTGGAGTTGCAGGGCAATGGTATCACCCGGTACAACTGACGCCAGCAGGGGAATCAATCCTAGCCAGGCCAGAATACCACCACCGACCAGTACCGCCGAAATGCGAAAACCAATAATATAACCAACACCCAGATACTCCGGTGTTATTTCTCCCGCTACCTGTGCCGATGGAAAGTATCGATTCGTTTGGCGGGTAGCCCAAACCGGCACCTCAGCAACGACGTGCAGTACTTTTTGCAACAGCGCATACAAGGCCGCAGCTCCCAGTCCCTGATAGGCTGTTTTGGCAAAATCCCCCCCGCGTTCACCCGCTATCAGCACCGACGCACAGGCGGTTCCTTCCGGATACGGCAACGTACCATGCTCCTGCACAATCAATGGCCTCCGAAGGGGAATCATCATTAGCGTGCCAATCAGTCCACCCAGAATGGCCAGCGTGAGAATAGTCCAGTAATTGAAGAAGTCAGCCCCCGTTCCGTTGGTCAGAAACAGAAAGCCCGGCATGGTAAATNCCNCCCCCGACGCGATACTCTCCCCCGCCGAACCGGTTGTTTGAATAATGTTATTTTCGAGAATGGTGGTGTTTAAAAACCGACGACCAAGCGAAATAGCCAGTACCGCAATGGGAATAGAAGCGGATACGGACAAACCGGCTTTTAGAGACAGATACACCGTTGCGGCTCCAAACAGTACGCCAAACACCGCCCCGGTAATGATAGCTTTCAGGGTAAACTCAGCCGGTGATTCGGAAGCGGGTATAAATGGCTTATGGGCGGGTATGGGTTGAGACATAGTCTGACAATTTGTGAAGCCTGTAATTGAACTTCACAAAGTAAGACATTCCCCGCTTATACCCAATCCCGTTATATAGGCCGGGTTGTGTATTGATCCATCACATCGCTGGGATGGATTTCGAGCACATTGGCCAACACAAGCAATACGAGTGTTCGGGACGCTATCCGGCGCGAAATACCAGCAATCGATGCAAATAGATCGACCGTAATGCTGTTGTGCTCGCCGAGATGCTGCATGAGTCGGTGTTCTTTTTCTCCATACGTAAAGCGAATGTGCCGTTCGGCCTGTTCGCCCTTCAGGATTTCGCGCACCTCGCGGCTGGCCTGCACCGATTTATCGGCTACGCGCACGTAAACCTTCTTATCGTCGGGGTTGGCGGGGTCGGGAATAATGTAGTGGGGTCGGGTGGGGCTACGAGGCACACGAATAACAAGAACTTCCCGTTCGTCGTAAAGCTGCACCCGTTCGATTGTGTAGGAAATACGCGGAAAACAGAATTTGTTGATGGCCCGGACGAGCAGGTATTCATCCTCGTCGGCATATTTCAGTCCCGGAATCCGTTTGTCGTCGGCGACGCCGATGAGCATGATACCGCCGTTTGTATTAGCGAAGGCTACCACGCCCCGGATTATTTTCTCGGGATGATTTGTTTTCAGCTTAAACTCTAAACTACTACTCTCTCCCCGTCTGACCAGGTTTTTAAGCGCCTGATAGTCCATAACCGATGGGTTCATCTGGTTGAGCACTGACTTGCTATAAAGATACTACTTTTGAATAAACTTGCAACTATTCTGTATATATCTCTATTTTTCGGTAAAAAGTTAACCAGTAGAAGCCAACTTTTCAATAAATCAATCTGTTAATAAAACGAATTACACTGCTCAAATAACACGAATATGTTGATAAACATTGCGCTGGTTGTAGGCACTTTCCTATTTATGGAAGGTGTTGCCTGGTTTACCCACAAGTACATCATGCACGGTTTTTTATGGAGTTGGCACCGCGATCACCATAATCACCACAATGATTTTTTCGAGATGAATGACCTTTTTGCCGTTGTCTTCGCCATCACATCCATCGGTTTGATTGGTACGGGAGTTGCTTTTCCCGAAGTAGGTTTTTTAACCTGGATCGGAGCGGGAGTTACGCTGTATGGTTTTTTTTACTTTGTCTTCCACGATATTATTGTCCATCGGCGCGTAAAACTGAAGGTTAATACCAGTGGCCGATATATGCAGCGTATCATGCGTGCCCATTACATCCATCACAAGATACACTCCAAAGAAGGGGCAGAAGCGTTCGGATTTCTTTACGCTCCCGAAAAATATGATCGGCCCGTGAAAGAGAAGAAGGCAGAGACACAAGCGAGTCAATACTAATTCAGATTGGCAAGGATATAAGAGCAAAGAATTACGACACTGCCAATCGATAGCTTACTTCTTTATTCTCACGTCTATTTTCGTCTGAATTAGCAGATTGTCGCAGACTTCAGTCAGGGCTATCCGGCTTGACTGAAGAAGTACAAAAAGCAAAAAGGCGTAATTCGAAGAGAATTACGCCTTTTTGCTTTAATGATACCAGGGTGTCTTAGTACTCGTCCTCGTTGAAAAAGAAATCATCTTTAGTGGGATAATCAGGCCAGATTTCTTCAATACTTTCGTAAGGTTGACCGTCGTCTTCAAGTTCCTGAAGATTTTCTACTACTTCGAGGGGGGCACCTGAGCGAATCGAATAGTCGATTAATTCGTCTTTTGTGGCGGGCCAGGGGGCGTCTTCCAGATAGGAAGCTAATTCGAGTGTCCAGTACATAGTATGTCTTTTAGTTAATAGCTATTTCCAATGAGGGTGCAAAAGTAAAAAAAACGGTAATATCCAAGCTATTTTTGCCAAAAATGTTTGACGTATCTGTTTTGCCGGGATTTAGGCGATTAACGTGCTGAAAGTTTTTTTGTTTTACGTTTGAGTTTGACTGACGGAAAATGTTTCAATTATATTTTTCACGTCCTGAAAATGATGCTTATTGAAGTTTGTGTATACTCGCTAGAATCGTGCCAGACGGCACAACGGGCTGGAGCCAGTCGGGTTGAATTATGCGGTGGAATGGCCGAAGGAGGCACTACGCCCAGCGCCGGATTAATTCAACTGGCCCGGCAAAACCTGTCCATTCCAATCCATGTGATGATTCGGCCCAGAGGGGGTGATTTTCACTATTCTGAAACCGAACTGGCGGTTATGAGAGTGGATATTAAGGTGGCTAAATCGCTGGGGGCAGATGGGCTGGTATTTGGGATACTGAATGCCGATGGCACCGTAAATGAAACACAAACAAAGGAATTGGTAGAATTAGCCCAACCCTTACCCGTCACGTTCCACCGCGCATTCGATATGACTCGTGACCCGTTGGAAGCACTGGAAGCAGTAATCAGATCGGGAGCCACCTGCATTCTTACCTCCGGCCAGCATCAGACTGCCGAGCAGGGATTATCTGTACTTCGGCAACTAACCGAAAAAGCAGCTGGCCGTATCACGCTTATGGCTGGGGCTGGGGTGAATACCCACAATGCAGGTCAATTGGCTGAATCGGGCGTAGATATCCTGCACCTGAGTGGTAGTCAGAAAGAAGATAGCCGGATGAGGTACCGGCAACCATCGGTATCCATGGCTTCGTCAATAGCTGGCGAATATGAATACATAGAGGCTGGTGAGGATAAGATAAAAAGCCTGCTTCTCTCTTTTTCGATGCCAAAGCAGTAACTTCGTTTATGATAGAACCGAATGAGATTGAGAAAACAACTGCCGCAATAGCTAATAAATACCGGCTCTCAATCCTGCTCGAACTGGCAAAAAAAGGCAGTATCACCGGCACTGGAGCACAGGAAATTACAGGTTTATCGCAACCATGCGTTTCCCACCACGTGAAACTACTGGTAGATAGTGGGTTAGTTGTCAGTCAAAAAACGGGCCGTTGCCAGAAGCTTTCGCTCAACAAAGAAGTCTTCGATAAATTGGCCGGTTTTCTGAAAAAATTGAGCGAATAACCGGAAATGCATTTAAACTTTTCGATATATCAGTGCGTTCACCTACCGAAATTCAACCAACTGTTTCGGTATGTCACAGAAATTATTCTCTCCTGCCACGCTGGGTAAACTTACCCTGCAAAATCATATTGTGATGGCTCCCATGACTCGTAGCCGGGCTACGGTCGATCATATTCCAACACCTATCATAGCGGAGTATTATGCCCAGCGTGCTTCGGCTGGCCTTATCATTACCGAAGATACATCTCCCTCACCCAATGGCGAAGGCTATGCCCGCATTCCGGGCCTGTATAATGCCGACCAGGTAAACGGCTGGAAACCCGTAACAAAAGCGGTACACGAAAAAGGCAGTAAAATCTTCGCTCAACTCATGCATACTGGGCGTATCGGGCACTTGGCTAACCTAACTAACGGTGGCGAAGTAGTGGCTCCATCAGCTACGGCAGCCAGCGGGCAGATGTATACCGATACGGAAGGCATGCAAGACCACCCAACGCCCCGCGCCCTGACTACGGATGAAGTGAAGGCTGTCATTCAGGAGTTTGTTATAGCCGCTCAGAACGCAATTGAAGCGGGTTTCGATGGGGTAGAGTTGCACGGAGCAAATGGCTATCTGATCGAACAGTTTCTTAATCCTTCGTCTAATCAACGCACCGACGAGTTTGGCAGTAGTGTTGAAAATCGCTCCCGGTTTGTCCTGGAAACAGCCGAAGCCGTTGGGAAAGCTATTGGTTTCGAGAAAACGGGTATCCGGCTATCGCCCTATGGTGCCAACGGCGACATGCATCCTTACGATGAAATCGACGAAACGTATACTCACCTGGCGAAGCAACTTAACGAACTTGGTCTAGTATATATTCACCTGGTCGACCACTCGGCAATGGGCGCCCCCACTGTGCCTTCACATATTGTAGAAACCATTCGGAATGCATTCAACGGTACGCTCATTCTGTCGGGTGGGTACGATGCAGACCGGGCTGAAGTGGATCTGGACAATAACAAGGGCGATTTGATTGCCTTCGGCCGTCCATTTATCTCGAATCCCGATTTAGTCGAGCGGTTCAAAACGGGTGCCGAACTTAACCAGCCGGATTTCAACACCTTCTACACCCCCGGCGAAAAAGGGTATACCGATTACCCGACTTTACAGAACGACCGTTCGGCTACCATAGATGAAAACACGGTCGCTGAAAACTAACTTCATTGCTCTGGCCAGTACCTGCTTTTCTACTTCGTGGCCTTCCGTAGCCATGTCGGCAGCGGTATACCGGTGATTTACTTCTATCACGCTCTGAGCAATGATGGGGCCTTCGTCCAATTCGTTATTCACGTAATGAGCGGTGGCCCCAATTATTTTCACCCCCCGTTCAAACGCCTGCCGATAGGGGTTTGCCCCGACAAAAGCGGGCAAGAAGGAATGGTGGATGTTAATAATTCGGTTTGGAAAGTGATTGACAAAATCGGCGGTTAGTACGCGCATGTACTTCGCCAGCACTACATATTCCGGTTCGTAACCGGAAAGCGTTTTCAGAATGGCATCTTCGTGTTCTTCGCGGGTTTTGCCCTCGTGCGAGATGTAATGAAACGGAACCCCAAACTTACTGACCAACGGTTGCAGAGTGTTGTAGTTGCTGACAACGGCCAGCATATTGGCATCTAATTCATCGAACGCGTACCGAATCAGCAACTCGCCCAGACAGTGGTGTTCTTTAGTAACCATCACCACAATATTTTTCTTCTGCTTCGGATTCAGCCGGAACCGGATAGCCAATGGGTTTGCCCAATCGGGTAATGTAGTTTGCAATTCGGTCAGCAGCGCGTCCGTATCGAGTGTACCCTCAAACTCCGTTCGCATAAAGAACCGCCCGTCGGGGGTAACGTACTCATCGTTATGAATCACGTTCAGATTGTGCCGGAGCAACACGCCCATGACGTGATAAATCAGGCCCTTGCTGTCAGGGCCATCCATGAGCAGAATGTGTTTGGTACTTGACGTATTCATAATCTGACGATTGACCTCAATAAAGTAAGTAAAAGACAGAGCAATTACTACCCGTCTTCTGGTTACTCCCCCCTACGATATAAACTACCAGTATAGGGTTCGTACTCGACCAATACTAGGGACACAGTTTTGAGGAAGGCAATTTCGCTGCGGCTAGTTACTATTTGTACGTCTTTCGGTAGAGGTAGCGAGAAAAACCCTCGGATCTGTAACCGCATCCATATCCAAGAGAAGAATGGATGTACTGGTACTAGGTGAGTTAGTATGCCTATTTTGCCCACAACTCATTACACGGAACCAAGATTTGGCAATGGACATCATCGGTAGTAGCAAAAGTGCGTATCAGTTTCGGCATGGGTAGCGAATAAGAAGTATACAAAATAGGTGTTAGGCTTCTCTGAAACAAACAAATCATCTACCTTCGGCAATGATTATACGGTAATCATATTGAATCAAAACCTGGTTATTTCTCCTGGTGTGCTGACTTTATAACTAATTAGTAGATTTAGGACCAAATTAACATTTCCTTACCCTATGCTAAATCGTCGCCGTTTCCTAACCCTGAGTTCGCTATCCGGCCTGTTCCCTTCACTGGCTTTTGCTCATAAAAACAGTGTACTACATTCAGCCCCCACCAGTGGCCCGCTCGTTATCTCTACCTGGAAACAGCCCAAAGCAAATGCCGCAGCGCAGGCCGCTTTAGATAAAGGGGGTAGTGCGCTGGATGCCGTTGAAGCAGGCGTTAAAATACCAGAAGCAGACCCCGATGATATGAGCGTTGGCTATGGGGGCCGCCCCGACCGGGATGGTCACGTTACGCTCGATGCCTGCATTATGGATGAGAAAGGAAATGCCGGGTCCGTGACCTTTCTGGAACACATCAAGCACCCCATTTCCGTAGCGAGGGCAGTGATGGAAAAAACGCCACACGTCATGCTTAGTGGCGAAGGAGCCTTAAACTTCGCATTGGCAAATGGGTTTACAAAAGAGAATCTCCTTACGCCAAAAGCGGAGAAAGAATGGCGGGAATGGCTCAAAACGGCGAAGTATAAACCCATTGCCAATATAGAACGGCACGATACCATCGGAATGCTGGCCATTGATAGCAAGGGTAACATCTCCGGGGCTTGTACTACCAGTGGACTGGCGTATAAGATGCGGGGTCGGGTAGGCGATTCGCCCATTATTGGGGCGGGTTTGTTTGTGGATAATGAATTTGGAGGTGCCTGTGCTACCGGTTTGGGTGAACTGGTTATGCGTACCTGCGGCTCTTTTCTGGTGGTTGAGTTAATGCGGCAGGGCCGTACACCCCAACAGGCATGCGAAGAGGCTGCTCTCCGAATTGTAAATAAGCAGGATTTTAAGGATATACAGGTCGGTTTTCTGGCCGTGAATAAGCAGGGAGAGTACGGCGCATTTAGCATTCAGAAGGGTTTTAACTACACTATCACGCTAAACAGGGCTGTACAGGTAATTGATGCTAAATCATATTTAAAATAAACAAATTTTTCTTTTATTGTTTATACTAGTTATTTGCAAGGTAAAAGTATGCTGTAGGTACCCATACTAACTAATTACTCAAAATCAGTAACTACATTGGAATCAGTCTTTTCAACATCGAAGCGGAAACTCCTACTCGAAATAGCCTGGGAGGTATGTAATCAGGTAGGCGGAATTTATACGGTTATCCGGTCGAAAGTACCGGCAATGGTCGAAAAGTGGGACGATAACTATGTAGCCCTGGGGCCTTACTTCCCACAGCGGTCAGCGGCCGAATTTGAACCTATTGTTGAACTGGACGAAACGGAAATTGGACAGACCGTTCGGAAGATGCGTCAATTGGGGTACGGGGTTGAGTATGGTTACTGGCTCGTTACGGGCCGTCCCCGGGTAGTGCTGTTCGATATAAACAGCATTAGTACAGACCAGTTGAATCAAATAAAGACGCAACTATGGATAAACCATCAATTATCCACACTAAATGTTGAAGACCTCGTCAACCAGACGATTGTTTTTGGCGAGATGGTGCGTCAGTTCATTACCCTGCTGGCCGAAGGACACGCAAAACGGGTTGATTTTGTAGCGCATTTTCACGAATGGATGGCCAGTACCGGCCTGCCTGATCTGCGTCGCGATAACGTTAAAGTAGCGACTGTTTTCACCACTCACGCTACGATGCTGGGTCGGTATCTGGCTCAAAATGAACCGGGCTTTTACGGCAAACTACCCTTTTTCGACTGGAAGCGGGAAGCACAGCATTACGGAATTGAAACGCAGGCTACCATCGAGCGATTAGCTGCGCTGCAAGCAAACGTGTTTACAACGGTTAGCGACGTAACAGCGCGTGAATGTGAGGTTTTTCTGGGTCGAAGTCCGGATCTTGTCCTCCCCAATGGTCTTAATGTGACTCGTTTTGCCGCCGTTCACGAATTTCAGAATCTGCACGTCCAATACAAGGAGAAAATTCATGAGTTCGTAATGGGGCACTTTTTCCAGAGTTACTCGTTCGATCTGGAAAAAACGCTCTATTTCTTTACCTCGGGCCGTTTCGAGTTTTCCAATAAAGGCTACGACATCACCCTGGAAGCCTTGGCCCGTCTGAATCATCGGATGCGGGAAAATAATATGGACATGACGGTGGTCATGTTTATGGTTACCAAGCAGCCTTACACCTCTATAAATCCAGAAGTACTTCATTCGCGGGCACTGCTCAATGAAATTCAGGAAACCTGCGAAAGCATTGAAAAACAGGTAGGTGACCGATTATTTCATGCGGCAGCCTCCAACACGCAGAGCACGAAACTGCCGGATCTAAACAATTTTGTGGATGAGTACTGGCGCCTTCGCCTACGGAGGACAGTTCAGAGTTGGAAAACGCATCGATTACCTCCCTACGTTACCCACAATCTGGTACAACCGGATGATATGACCCGGTTTATCGAAAAAGCAAATCTGGTCAACAATGAATACGACCGGGTCAAAATCGTTTATCACCCGGATTTTATTGCCTCTACCAATCCCCTGTTTGGCCTGGATTACAGCCAGTTTGTTCGGGGCTGCCACCTTGGCGTATTTCCGAGTTATTATGAACCGTGGGGCTATACACCCCTGGAATGCGTTGTACGAGGCATTCCAACGGTTACCAGCGATCAGTCGGGTTTCGGTGATTTTATCATGCAGATTATGCGTGATTACGAAAACCGGGGTATATACGTTATCAACCGGCGCACCCAGTCGTTCGATGAAGCTGCTGACCAACTGACCGATGTACTGTACCGGTTTGTCAAAATGGCCCAGCGCGACCGTATCAAGCAGCGAAATCAGGTGGAAAGTATCGCCGATGTGTTCGACTGGAGCAGTCTTCGCTCCTACTACGATACGGCGCACGATTTAGCATTGAAGCGGAAAAAGCCGTAAACTGATGTGTGAACTATGATGTAGGATGTGGATAACCACAGACACCTTACATCATAGTTTGCCTATACAACCTCATAGTTCACACGTGATCAAAATCGGTATTATTAACGTCTCAGATCGGGCAAGTGCGGGTATATACGAAGATATTCCCGGAAAAGCCGTGGTTGGTTTCCTAACCGAATGGCTCAGTTGCGACTGGCAACCCGTTTACCGCATCATTCCTGACGAGCAAAATCAGCTGGAAGCCACCCTGATTGAACTGGCCGACCAGGAAGGTTGCTGTCTGGTCGTTACAACCGGCGGTACCGGTCCTGCTGTGCGCGACGTAACTCCCGAAGCTACGGAAGCTGTCTGCCAGAAATTGATGCCCGGTTTTGGGGAGTTAATGCGGCAGGAAAGCCTAAAATACGTCCCAACGGCCATTTTATCCCGCCAAACGGCTGGTATCCGGAATCAGACACTTATGCTGAATTTACCGGGCAAGCCGAAGGCCATAGGCCAATGCCTATCGGTCGTGTTTCCCGCTATCCCCTATTGTATCGACCTTATCGGCGGGCCTTTCCTGACTACCCACGAAGATAAAATGGCTGTATTCAGACCGAAATAATAGTGTTTCCTGCCTATTGAGGGGCGTTACGCTGGAAAGCTCACTTTTCCCATTGTTACACTGGGAACGCCCTCTCGCTTGCCGAATGACGTACGCCCACCAGCCAGGCTTTCATTCGCTAACACAGCGAATAAGACAGCTTCTTTGGCATCACCGTTTATACCAAGCTCATTTGTCCGACCAAAGGTACAATCGGGCAATAATGTCTGGAGCGTACGAGTGAGCACAGGATTGTGAACCCCTCCCCCACTCATGTAAATCCGAAATATGTGGGAATTAGCGTTCCCACATATTTCTTTGCCCTGTATGGTACGACTAATAGCATTTACAATCGTTTCAGCGCTGAATTGTACCAGCGTAGCCATTAAATCGGCGTTTGATAGAGCCTGGGTTTGACTCTTATCCTGAGCATCATTGACGTAATCCGTATTAAAAACTTCCGGGCCAGTCGTTTTAGGGAAAGGTGCCTCGAAGAACGCATTCGACTTCAATGCCTGAAGCAATGCATTATTAACAGTTCCGGAAGCCGCTAACAGACCGTCTTCATCGTACGGTTTATTCAGGAATTGGCGGGCATAAGCATCCAATAGTGTATTACCCGGTCCGGTATCCGTCGTGAAAACGTTGGTGGCGTCTCCATCGGCTGGTAGATAGGTAAAATTGGCAATACCACCCATGTTTAGCAGAATACGATTTTCATTCGGTTCAGAGAACATGAAGTAATCGCCGTAGACAGCCAATGGCGCCCCTTCGCCCCCGTGGGCTACGTGTTTCTGCCTAAAGTCGCTAAAGGTGATTATACCGGTTACAGCCGCAACATGGTCGCCATCGCCAATCTGGAGCGTAGCGTTAGGAAACTTCTCCTTTTGATGCTGACTTTTAGGAGCGTGGTAAACAGTTTGCCCATGACTAGCCACGCAGTCGATTATATCAGGCTGGATACCCCAGGTCTGTAAACAATCAAGAACCATTTGCCCATGCAGCCTGCCAATGTACGGGTTTAGCAAACAAAGGTGTTCGAAATTGATTTGGTCTTTGGCAAAAATCAGGCGAATATCGGCTTTCAGCTCATCAGCATAGGGCACTGTAGCGAACGCTTCGAGTATAACGTTGGTATCGGGACCGCTGCCTGAAATTCGGCATAGTGCCACATCAAGCCCATCGAGCGAAGTACCGGACATAAGACCAATGATTCGACGTTCGGTTTTTTGGGCGATATCGTATAAATGCTGGATTTGTACGTTCATACTGAAGAATTTGTTGACTGAAGTTAATTTTAGCGTTCACTGGCTCGTTTTTACGTTGGTCAGTAAGTCGCGCCGGCACAAACGCCAAACAGCAAAGTAAAAAAATCTAAAACCGTATATGAATTTCTGGGGCGATGAGCAGTTCACGTTTTTTGAAAGCATTCTGTTTTCGGCATTGGGCCATTCGGTTACTATCAGCGACATGCAGTTCGTGTCCGGTGGCAATATTAATACTTCCGCGCAGGTATCTTCTTCTGCGGGCGTTTTCTTCATAAAGTGGAATCAACTCGAACAGGATGTCTCGCCCGATATGTACGAAACGGAGGTTGAAGGACTGTCTCTGTTACGTCAGACGAATACCTTTTACATTCCACAGGTCATTGGGTACGACCGGCATCTGGGCAAATCCTATTTGATTCTGGAATTCATTGAGGGTGGTTTTCCCAATAAAACCTACTGGGAAACGCTCGGTAGGCAACTGGCGCAATTGCACACAAATACACAACAGGAATTTGGTTTACGGTTCAATAACTACGTTGGTTCCTTACCACAAACCAATACGTTGACAACCGATGGGTACGATTTCTTTTTCGACTATCGCCTGTTGCCTCAGGCCGGCATGGCACTTTATGAAGGTTTGTTGCCTAAAAAATCCTACGACGCCCTTTTCCGTCTGCGCGACCGATTACCTGAGCTGTTGCCAAATGAAAAGCCCGCGCTACTTCACGGCGATTTATGGTCTGGCAATGTCCTGCCTACCCAACAAAATCAGCCCGCCCTGATCGACCCTGCGGTTTATTATGGATTTCGGGAGGCTGAACTCGCCTTTACCAAATTGTTTGCCGGATTTGACACTCACTTCTATAACGCTTATAATGAGGCATCTCCACTCAAGAGCGGTTTCGAGGAGCGGATAGCTATCTATAACCTCTATCCGCTACTGGTTCATGTGAATCTGTTTGGGTCCGGTTACGTTAGTGGCGTAGAACAGGTGTTAAAACGGTTCTGAAAATAGTTGTAAATCGTGAAAGTTAATGACTGACGAATGGTGCTGTTAACCAGCGTCGGCCGCTTATGACGTTTACGATTTGCAACTTCTACGACTACTTTCTTCTATGGAAATTAATTCTTTCGAGCAATTCGACCTGAACCGGCAACTCTTAAACGCGGTGGCTGACCTGGGTTATAGCGAGCCAACACCCATTCAGCAACAAACCATTCCGCTGAGTCTGGGAAACCACGACGTACTGGGCATTGCCCAGACGGGTACCGGTAAAACGGCGGCTTATCTTTTGCCGTTGCTCATGAAAATAAAGTATGCACAGGGGCAAAACCCACGGGCACTGATTCTGGCGCCAACGCGGGAACTGGTCATGCAAATAAACCAGGCCGTCAGCGAACTGGGGAAATATACTGATTTGCGGCACCTGGCCCTTTTTGGGGGGTTAGGCCCCAAAACCCAGATTGAGACACTGCGGAAAGGCGTCGATTTGATCGTCGCTACCCCCGGCCGCTTCATGGACCTATATCGCCTTGGCGAGATCGTGACGAAAGAGATTAAGACCATGGTGCTCGACGAAGCCGACAAGATGATGGATATGGGCTTTATGCCGCAAATCCGGTCTATTCTGGAGGTGATTCCAACCAAGCGTCAGAATCTGCTCTTCTCAGCCACCTTTGGTGGACGCGTAGAACGACTCTCGGGCGAATTTCTGGAAGCCCCTATAAAAATAGAGGCAACCCCTCAGGCATCCACTGCCGACATGGTTAATCAAATCATGTATGAGGTACCGAACTTTCGGACCAAAATCAATTTATTGGACACGTTAATCACGAACGACGCTTTTCACCGGGTTATCATTTTTGCCCGTACGAAAGGTACCGCCGAGAACATTTACAAGTTCCTGATCCGTAAAGTTGTTGAACCCGACAAGGTGCGGGTCATCCATGCCAACAAGGGTCAGAATACCCGTATCAACGCGATGGAGGCCTTTAAGGAAGGCAATGTGCAGGTACTGGTTGCTACAGACGTGGCCGCACGGGGCATCGATGTAGCCGAAGTCAGCCACGTTATCAACTTCGATTTACCCCTGATTTATGAAGACTACGTACACCGGATTGGCCGGACTGGCCGCGCCATGCATACGGGCGAAGCGATAACGTTTCTGACAACGGCGGAGGAATATCACGTACAGAAAATTGAAAAGATCATTCGTATGACCATCCCGCGTCACCCCTTACCCGCTGGCGTAGTGGTTACCGAAACCCCTTTTGACGAGCAGCAGGCCATGCTCCGGGAAATTGATGAGCAACGCCGGAAAGAAAATCCAGATTTTTTAGGCGCCTTTCACGAAAAAAAGGCAAAGAACGCACATGGCCCTAAAGTACGCTCCAGTGACCGGTCAGGTGCTACTGCGGGTACGAAGTCAACTCCACGCACCGCAGGGCAAAAATCGGGTAAACCGGACCGCAGAACTCCTGGTTCGGCAAAGGGCAAAACGGGCGGATCAAAACGGGGCGGCAGGCGGTAATTTGCCGGTAATGTACTAACTTGGATTCCCCTTTCGTTGTATCGGGAGACAAACCGCATGCAGTACTTCCTTTCTATGAGCGTTCGCATAAAACTGATACAGTGGGCTTTAGTTGCGTTACCGCTTTTGTCGGCCGCGCAAACAAAGGAGTTCATCATATCGGCTCGTTCGGGCGATACGGTTCGGCAGTCAAACGCCAGCCGTGATCGTTCGGAATCAGTTGCCCAATCAACGGAAACCGCTCCGGTTGCCGGATTGGAAACTGAAGGAGGTGCTATCAATACCCTGCCTCTTTTTGGCGAACGGGCTAAAACGACTGCCCAGATTGATGCAGACATTCACTTCCTGAACGACTGTGACCGGAACTTCGCCAGCCGCCCCGAAGCCAGTAACTTCTTTGCTGCTCGTGGCTGGGACTATATTGCCGATGGGCAGTTGGATACGGCGGCTCACCGCTTCAATCTATCCTGGTTACTCAATCACAAAAACGTGGATGCTTATTGGGGACTGGGTGTAGTTTGCTATCAGAAAGACCAGTTACCCAATGCCATACGCATGATGCGCAAAGGACTAGCCGTTGATGATAGCAACACGGTATTATTGACAGATTTAGCTACTGTGGAGATTAAACAATACCAGCAGAAGCCAGACGATGAGCTGTTGGCTCAGGCAGAGAACCATTTACAACGGGCGATAGCGGTAAATCCCTCCGCTCCATCCTATCAAAAATTGTCGGTTATTTATTATCTAAAAGCCAATTATGGCAGAGCCTGGGAGTACTACCACCAGGCCCGTACCCTCGATCTTTCTTCCCTCGATATAGGGTATTTGAATGAGTTGCTAGCCAAGCAGCCTGATCCCCAAGGAGTATTTAAGTGAAATAGGAAAGAGAAACCATACTCTTAATTCTCCGTTTCTTCTTCTTCAACAACCTTTTCCTTCGATCGCTGGTATGTTACTTTCCCTTTCTCGTCCCATTCAGTAATCGTGTAAGGGTCAAACTCAGTATCCCACTGATTAGCCGGGTACTGCATGAGCTTCCGGCGCATCCGCCGACCGCTTGGGTTTATGGGGTAGAACTCAGTCCACCGCCCTACTTTTACTCCATTGTCATACTTACCCTCTTCGGCCACCAAACCATTTTCATGAAAAGCCATGTAGGTGCCATTTAGTTTGCCATACTCTATAGGTAAGACTTCCTTAACCTTTCGGTGCGTTGAGTCATAGTATGATAGTCTCGATTCGGCCGGAACGCCCTGATGCCAATAGGCTTTATCGAGCAGCATAAAATTAGCGTCATACTTCTCCCAGCGGCCGTCTTTCATGCCGGCATAGTAGTACCCCTCTTCCAGTAAATCGCCGTTCTGATAGCGTTTGTACGGCCCGTGAAGCAATAAACCCGCACCCTCATTCCGAACAATGGAACTGGTTACCCGACCCGAGCGCTGGTAGTAGCGAACAATATCCCGAACGTAAGTCAGTGGCTTGGTTGCATCGTTGTCGCGCAGTACATAAAATTCCTCTACAATAGTTCTGTCGCCACTACCAAACTTGGTGTATGCCTTCACCATCGATAAGCCTTCATATTCCGTTTTCGACAGTTTGTTTTTAGACTTCCGGTCGGCCTTCTGCTTTTTGAGTTGTTTTACTTTCAGACCCAAATCTGGCATGATACCCGCTACATAATCATCTTTTTGCTTTTTCAGGGATGACATGGTTGGCAGACCAAGCGTTGTTAGTGACGACGGCACAGAGGAGAAGCCGGACAAAGGTGAAGCAGGTGCGCCAGAAGGGGCTAAAACGGGCTTTGATGCCGTAGTAAGCGATGCCGGAGCCGATGGCAAGGGAACCGTTTGTGCACGCACTGACACTAACAGTGTCGTTAATGTCAATAAAGAAGTTAATTTGTATACAAAAGCAAACATGGCTATAGAACTGTTTGATGCCTGAAGTTTGTTAAGTTTGCAACGCTGTAAAAAGCCCTATTATTTTATCCATTCATCCGTCTGGCTTTCAGGCGGCTAAGCTTAGGTTCAATTTTCGTGGAAAAACAGGCTCGTATTTATGTTGCCGGACACCGGGGGATGGTCGGCTCAGCTATCGTTCGTAAGCTTCAGGATGAAGGTTACACTACTATTATTACCCGTACATCATCGGAGTTAGATTTACGAAATCAGGCGGCAGTTACTGATTTCTTCGATCAGGAAAATCCGGACTATGTTTTTCTGGCCGCTGCTAAAGTTGGGGGTATTTTAGCCAATAACACCTATCGTGCCGAATTTCTGTACGATAACCTGATGATTGAGTCAAATATTATTCATAGTGCCTACAAAACAGGCGTTAAGAAGTTGTTGTTCCTTGGCTCCTCCTGTATTTACCCAAAACTGGCTCCTCAGCCATTAAAAGAAGAGTACCTCCTGAGTGGTTATCTTGAATCGACCAACGAGCCGTACGCCATCGCTAAAATTACGGGAATCAAACTGTGCGACGCTTATCGAAGTCAGTACGGGTGTAACTTTATTTCGGCCATGCCTACCAACTTGTACGGACCGAATGATAACTATAACCTACAGGGATCTCACGTGTTACCCGCTCTCATCAGAAAGTTTCATGAGGCTAAGGTAAATGATGAGCCAACCGTTGAGGTATGGGGTACTGGTTCGCCCATGCGCGAGTTCCTGCATGCCGATGACCTTGCCGATGCGTGTTTCTTCCTGATGGAAAATTATAACGATGAGCTTTTCGTCAACATCGGTACGGGTGAAGATGTGACCATTCGTGAAGCAGCCGAGTTGATAAAGGATATTGTTGGCTTTGAAGGCGAACTACGCTGGAACACAGAAAAACCTGACGGAACCCCACGTAAGCTTATGGATGTGTCCCGTCTGCACGAAATGGGCTGGAAACACAGAACAGAACTGCGGCAGGGCCTTGAGATGACCTATCAGGATTTTCTGGCAAACGAAGTGCTTTACATTGAGTAAAGCACTCTGCGACTCCTGCTAATTTAGGAATCGTGGTATTGCAACAGTGGCCTGTTCGCTACATTTTCTTTGCCGGGTTACCAAAAACGGTGGCCCCGGCTATTACGTCTTCTACTACTACGGATCCTGCTCCGATACGGGCATTTTTGCCGATTTTAACGCCGGCTATTACAGTTACGCCCGTTCCAATAAAAGCCCCTTCTTCTACTACGGCATCACTATTTAGTATACTTCCGGTTCCAACCATAACGTAGTCACTCACTTTTGCCCGGCTTTCAATGATAGCCCCGGCCTGAATGATGCAGTGCTGTCCTACCTCAGCAAAAGGATTAATAACTGCCCGGGCGGCTACTAAGTTGCCATGCCCAATCACGGCTAGTGTCGAAACGGTTGCGGTATCATGAATCGCATTGACCGGCTGTACTTTGCGCCGTTCGTTCAGTAGTTTGACCAGACGTTTACGGACACGGGTATCCCCAATGGCAACGAATGCTTCGCATTTATTCCCAACCAGCTTCAGGAAACCATCATCATCCGTTTCGCCCAGCACCGATACAGCGCCAAACTCCTGGCCATGTAATTCTTTATTGTCATCTAACAGACCGTAAACAACAACACTATTGCGTTGAAACAGGTCTAAAGCCGTCAAGCCTAAACTTCCTGCTCCGAAAATGAGCACTGGATTTTCCATGTAGAGTGGTTTATTAAGTCAATATGAACAAGTGCTTCCTTAGCGCTATAACCTTGTCAATTTGGTAACATTTAAATAAATCTTACGTTACAATCAGCCTGTATTTTCGCCTATGCAATTAAACACGCAATTCCGGACGATAGTACTTTCTGATATACACCTCGGTACAGCCGGATCGAAAGCGAAAGAAGCTACTGAGTTTTTACGCTACTACTCGTGTCAGAAACTGATTCTCAACGGTGATATAGTCGATGGCTGGCAATTAAAGCAATATGGCACCTGGAAGAAAAAGCATACTGCCTTTTTTAAAACAGTTTTGAAGCAAATCGTTCGTCATGACACGAAAGTTATTTACCTACGGGGTAATCACGACGATTTTCTTGACCAGATAATGCCCCTTAAAGTAGGCAAGAATTTTTCTATACGTAAAGATTATACCCTGACTTCCGGCACTAAGAAATTCTACGTCACGCACGGCGACGTTTTTGACTCGATTACTTCACAAATGAAATGGCTGGCTTACCTGGGAGATATGGGCTACACGTTTCTGCTTTGGGTCAATAAATTTTATAACAACTACCGTAGCTGGCGCGGCTTACCATATTACTCCCTCTCGCAACAGGTAAAATCCCGCATAAAAAAGGCCGTCAGTTATATCTCTGATTATGAACAAAAGCTAACTGAATTGGCCCGTGCCCGCCATTGCGACGGCATCATTTGCGGGCATATCCATCAACCTGCCATTCACACCCTTGATGGTATCATTTACATGAATTCGGGCGATTGGGTAGAGTCGTTAAGTGCCTTAGTCGAAGACCATGAAGGTAACTGGAGCCTGCTTTACTACACGCCTGATTTAACGGACAATGAAACGGGCATTACGGAAAAACCAGTCGATACTACCAAACAAATTATTGATAACGCAGTCCCGGTTTAGGCTCATAAAACCCTTCTTGTTATGCGTATTCTATTTCTGGTACAAGGTGAAGGTCGGGGGCATTTAACACAAGCGCTGTCGCTGTCCCAAATTTTACAAACGGCAGGCCATGAAGTTACCGGTGCTATCGTTGGCGTGACGGCCGAGCGCAACATTCCTACTTTTTTCAGTGAAAAGTTCACGGCTCCGGTTATTCCCATCTTCAGCCCTGGTTTAGTGTACAACGCAGGAACCAACGCACTGGAACCCACTAAAACAACCCTACGGGCAATTCGGACTATCCGGCCCTTTTGGCGAAGTCTGAAGCAGGTACGGGCCATTATTGACAGACACCGACCCGATGTGGTGGTCAATTTCTACGAAATGCTGGGCGGGATGACGTATGCCCTACTCCGCCCATCGGTACCTATGCTATGTATTGCCCACCAGTACATGGCCTTTCACCCCGATTTTCAGCGGCCCAAAGGACAATGGTTTTATCGGCAGGCTTTTAAGTTCAACACGCTGTTAACCTGTTTTGGTGCACATGAGCTTTTGGCCTTATCGTTCGATAAACAACCTGATGCACTTAAAAAACGTGTTCGTATCGTACCACCCCTACTCCGGAGAGAGGTCACCGAAATAAAACCGTCGGCAGGAGATTTGTTACTGGCTTATGTTACGCAGCCTGGCCTGAAAACAGAACTGCTCAATGCACACGAGCAACACCCGGAGATTCGGATGGATGGCTTTCATTCGGGGGTGAGCGTACCGGATCAGATTATTGATGATACTCTGAGTTTTCACGCTATCGATGGCCAGCGTTTTCTGGAGTTTATGGCGCGGTGTAAAGCTATTGTTACAACGGCCGGGTTTGAGTCGGTTTGTGAAGCGGCTTATCTGGGTAAGCCTGCCCTTATGATACCACAACCGAACCACTTTGAACAGGCCTGTAATGCCATCGACGGGCAGCGTGCCGGGGTTGGAACGGCCGCTGACCGATTCGATCTGGATCAACTCCTGGCTTACCTTCCCAACTATGACACGCACCTAAGTGAACGCTTCCGGGCCTGGCATGGACAAGGGCACTTTATGTTCCTGGCGGCTATTAATCGGGCGGCTGCGTCGTCAAGTAGCTCATCGGGTGGATTCTTCTCGACTCGTATGCGTCATCTACTTCGTTCCTAGTTGGTAGAAGAACTGTAACGGGTCAGGATAACTAAATGTGTATTGTGTGACTTGAAGCAGTTTTTCGACACTGACAACCTTATATGGAACGGGGTGATCGGGTTGCTCAAACGTTGGTAATTGGTAATCGAAATCCGCACAGCTTTTTTGGTAGATGTCCCTCCGAAGCGGATGCTCAGGGGCTACAGCATTGAATACTCCTTCAAGGCGTTGCTGAATTAATGTGAGCAAAATACCCACCGCGTCATCCTGATGTAGATAATTAACGGGCACATCGCCACTGCTTATTGTTTTTCCAGCAATGTACTTACCCGGAATACGGTCGTACCCCATTAAACCACCGCAGCGCAGTACCGTGACAGCCTTTTTTTGTGCTAGTGCCAGCACAAGATGTTCAGCCTGAACCAGCGCAGGCGCAGCCGATTGCCCGGGTGTTGTTACGTCATCTTCAACAACAACCCGATTCAATTCCGGATAAACCGACGTTGAACTAACATAGATAATGTGCTTTATATCCGACACATTGATGGCCTCCGTTAGTTGCTGTATTTGTTGCGGATGAAAACCTTCACCAAACTTACCCGCTTTGGGAGGTACGTTGATGACAAGTGTATCGGCATCTAATAAACTATTTAAATCACCTACGGGGGCTGGATTCAACTGTAGTTGATAGGCTTCAATACCTGCCTGATTCAAATCAAAAACTTTGCCGGAGCTGGTAGCACTACCCTTAACTTTATTACCAGTTAACTGTAGCTGTTTTGCCAGTGGCAGTCCAAGCCAGCCTAATCCAATGATGGAAACGGTTGTATCTGCCATGAATTAGAAACCAATTCCAAACGTGAGTGTGCGGACATCCGGTCCTTTGTCGAGCTGAAAAAGAGGATTCAGGTCATATTTCACGAAAAAATTCAGACTTTGAATCCCAATGTGTGCCATAACACCATACCGGAAATTGTTGAGGTAGTAATCCGAATGCCGTCGATCTTTGCTACCATCGGCTTCTTTTATTTTCCGATAACTATCAAGTCGGTAATTGGCATAGCCTCCTACACCTATATGGCCTACTTTCCGACCATCACTGTTGTAGAATGTAACGCGTGGAACCACCGGAACCCCGATAGTACATACAGTTAATTTGCTTTTTTGTAAATCACGGCCTGCATCGGGAAAAGCAACGGCAACGGGTCCCTTTTCAACCACATTATTCCCCTCGAACATAAAATTATTCCAGGCTACCTCAACACCATAATAGAGCTTCAAGGACGCGTGTTTACCCCGAATGATGGTAGGCATGGCACCCACAGATAAAGCAATGTATCGGGAGCCAAAAGGGCTTAATGCCGGGTATGTAGGATTGTCCGATTGCTGAATGAAGTTATTCAGGCCAATGCTTATGCCATAATCAAAACTGCTCTTATCCCGTCTCCGGCGTTTTGCCTGTGTGTAGGCCCGGTTGCTGCTATCCTGCCCTGCTGGCTTTGTTCTGATGGTATCGTCTTTGCTGTTGATGACAATAGTGAATCCATCTTTCTTTTGTGTCAAGACCAGTACGGTATCTTTCAGGAAACGTTCCCCATCCTGCGAAATGGCCGTTTGACCACCCGGCACGGAATCGAGTTTCATTCCCATTTCCCGAACGATTTTATTCAGATCGTAATTCGACAATGCCTGAATACCTGCTTTATCTGGCGCATAGATGACTAGTCGGGTACGATTAGCAAATCGAATCACCAATGAGTCTGTCGGGCTTACGGGTGCTGCGTTAACCCCTGACGTGACAACCATCAACAGCAGTGCAGTCATCGTGGCTATGGTGGTAAACAGCCTATTCATCATTTTTCGGATTTATCTTTTTCAAAACTTTGTTTCAGTCCGCTATAAGCACGGCCCAGTAAACCCTGGTCCTCATTGCTGGGATTGTCGTGCCGGGCAAATACTTCACCCTGTTTGATTCGTCTGACCTGTTGCCATAGGTTGCCACTTTTGGCTTCTTTTTCAGGCTTTTCCTCATTGGTAACTACAGCAATACGTTCTTTTTTGGCGATCTGCTGAGCGGCAACCAGTGATGCGGGTTCTTCAATTGTTACCGTTAACACACGTTCGACCGGAGAAGCAGGTTTTACCGTATTCTCGGCTAGTCGATCTGTGTTCGTATCGACCGAATTAGTGGTTTTTAAATCTGACAGCCTCATATCGGTCAATTCAGCCTTATCCTCACGCTGTGGTATTTGAACCAGAACAGATTGCTCGTTTTCGGACGCAGAGGTCGCCTTATTTCTCCTTTGCCCTAATTGAACGTAGGTATTAGCTGACGACTTACTCTTCTGTGGAAGCTCTACAGGCTTATTAGCGGTAGCTAAATGATTTTCTAACTCTACCTGAACCTGTTGTCCATCAGACTTTTCCTCCATTATACTTTTATTTACTGAATTTCCGTTCTGGTCCGTCACTGGCTTTTGTGGTTTACTAACGCTGGTAGCTACCTGCTCCCCCTTCTCTAGCGACTCTGAATTAGACTGTAAATACAACCAGCCAAACAGGCAGACTAATAGCAGACAGGCAGCGATTGCCATGTATCGCTGTATGGTTATGTTAGGCCAGATTACAACGCGTGCTTCTGGTTTTACCTTGCTCATTCGTGCCTGCAACCGCTCAAAACCGTCAGGGCTGGGCGATAATGATGCGTTGCCCAGTTTGCGGGCAAACAACTCATCAATCGGCTGATTCTCTTCCTGTTTTTTCATCGTATCGGTTTAACTGGCCCGCCGTTGTAGGATAGGGTCCTTTTCTATTTTCTTTAAGTTAGCCTGCAATAACAGTCTTGCCCGGCTCAGTTGGGATTTTGATGTTCCCTCCGAAATTCCCAGCATATCGGCAATTTCTGCATGATTGTACCCCTCAATCGCGTAGAGATTAAACACTGTTCGGTATCCATCGGGCAGTTGATTGACAATCCGTAATAGATCATTCTCATTTAGTGACGTATCTGCCCAGGCATAATCTGGCTCTATCTGGATTTCTTCAATAGGTATTTCCTGCCGCCATTGTTTATTCTTCCGCAGAAACATTAGTGACTCTGTCACCATAACCCGTCTTATCCAGCCCTCAAAACTGCCATCTTCCCGAAACTGTTGAATCTTCTCAAAAACGCGCATAAAGCCATCCAGCATGACCTCCTCGGCATCGTCTCTATTAGCACAGTAACGAGTACAAACGGCCAGCATCTTGCCCGCAAATCGTTCGTAAAGAACTTTATGAGCACGGCTTTCTCCCCGCTTCACGGCAGCTATCAACTGGGCTTCAGTCGAAAAAAAAGGGATAAGTCGAAGCATAACTGTTCAGGTTCACTAGCAAGATGCAAGTTAACAGGGCCGAGGTTGCATGAGCGAAAAAAAATATTCACATAAAAAAAGGGCTTTAAAGCCCTTTTACGTAATTGATACCTGCCACATAATGCAACCAGACAACGCGTGATATTCGAAAATTGATTGGAGCAATCAGTACCATAACCGGTGCAATAATTGCTGCATACACCCAGCCTTGTGGATCATTGCCCAGATAAAATAGCAGAAAGCCTAAAACTAGGGCCACGCCCCCCGAAACGGCATAACTTACATACATAGCCCCAATAAAGTAACCTGGCTCAACTTCGTAACGCAGTCCACAATGTGGACAGAGTTCATACATGTCGTCAAATTTCCTCAAGGAATAGAACGGGCTTTTAAATATTTTCCCTTTTCTACATCTGGGACATAGCCCGTTTAACGCGGCCTGCAATTTCGAGACGTCTTCCATGCTCCTGTTTGCTATTCCGATACCACAGGTAGCCAATAGTGGCAACAATGAGATAGGGAGCCACAAATAAATATAAAATACCTAGATTAAGATTCGATGCTACTCCACTCCGGCCATTGCTTACTGTACTCTCTACAGTTCCCCTACACATAGCACATTGGGCCATTAGGTCCGGAGTAAGTGCCAATAGGCAGATTATCAATACCCACACTTTCCAACTTCTCATCTCTTAAATCAGATTAATGAATGTAATAAGGCTTAATCATCAAATACACAATTACCCCCGTAGTACTAACGTAAAGCCAGATTGGAAAAGCATACTTCACGGTTTGTTTATGCCTGGAAATTTGACCACTCAATGCAAAATAGACAGCTCTCAAAACAAACCATACAACAACAACTGATAGCACAATATGCGACACCAGTAGAAAATAATACACGGGACGAATCCAACCCTGCCCACCATAAGCTGTTGACTCATTAGTCAGGTGGTATAGCACGTAACTAACCAGGAAAAGCGACCCAAGCGTAAATGCCATTAGCATTGTACGTTTGTGAGCCTCTACCTTCTTTTGCTTAATGAAATATAGCCCAGTCAGTAACAGGACAGATGTAATGGAATTGAGAACGCCATTGATGTGCGGTAAGTACGTTGTCCAACTGCCCAGATCAACTTTTTGGCGAAGGCTCAATAAGACTGCCACCGCAATAGGAATTGCGAGGGCCAGGATATTGATAATCCGGTTCGCTTTCTGCTCCTGAACTGGTTGCAATACTTCCATACCGATTACTTATTCTTTGCTGTAAATGTCAAGTAAAACCCTGATTTCGAGCACTAATTTGTCAACATCCTCTTTGTCTGTGCCATCATAAAATCCACGCACAATACCTTCCTTATCTACTAATACCAACTTTTCGCTGTGAATAAAAGTTTCGTCGGGATTACCTTCCTTCAAGCCAGCATCAACCGTTGGTAAATAATAGCCGTGCATGGCCAAATCGTAAATTTGGGATTTAGTACCCGTCAAAAAATACCATTTACCGGGTATGGCTTCGTATTTCCGGGCATAGGCTTTTAGCTGTTCCGGGCGGTCATGCGCTGGATCAACCGTGTGTGATAGAAAAACGATATTTGGATTGTTTATAAATATATCCTGTACCCTGGTAAGCTGCGACGAAATGCGGGGGCAGATGGTGGTACAGCGAGTAAAGAAGAAATCAGCTACGTAAATTTTACCTTTTACAATCGATTGGTTTACCGTATCACCATCCTGATCGATGAGCTGAAAGGGCGGAATGTGATTATAGATAGTGTCGGTCATTATGCTACCATCGGGCAAGCGGACTTTCCCCATCAACGGTTCACCTCTGACTGAATCTATTTTGGGTAAATAGCGGGATAGCACATAATGATTTTGTGTGCCATACCGTAGAAAAAGATACAGCAAAGCCGGAACCAGCAGCGTAGCGAGCAGGATTCCGGCTTTCCTAAAAACCTTCATAATTTTATCTTAACTGAAAAATTGAGCCGCCTTCCAGTAGGAGTGCTGTCAGCAGCCAGATTATGAATGCTATTGGTATAACAATTGCCCAAATCAGACTCTTCACCTCATGCTTAAGGTGCATAAATTCACCAACAATGTAGAAGGCTTTAACCAGCGTCATGATGACGAAGAATGAGGTCCTGAGACCACCAGATTTCATCAGATAAGCAAGCGTAAATTCAACTACAGTAATACCTAGCAAAATCCAGAATGTACGCCATATAGCACCTGTATTAGCGGGTGGAATTTCGCCAACTTCGTGGGTTCCGTGTGTGTGATCAGTCATCAGTATAAAAAATTATATCAAACCAGATAGAAGAACGTAAATACAAATACCCAAACGAGATCAACAAAGTGCCAGTAAAGACCTACTTTCTCAACCATTTCGTAATGACCCCGTTTTTGATACAAACCCGTTGCTGACCGGTAAAAAATCAGAATGTTCAAAATGACGCCACTAAACACGTGCGTTCCGTGAAAGCCGGTGATAAAGAAAAATAGATCAGCAAAGGCAGGTGGGCCATATTGGTTTTCTACGAGATTAGCACCAAAAATAGTACGTTGTACATTCTGCCCATTAATAATCTCTGTAATCGTCGTGCCCGTTTCGGTACCATGAATAAAGTGCGACCATTCCCAAGCCTGACTACCGAGGAAAGCTAACCCGCCCAATATTGTCCACAGCATGTATTTTTCCACATCGGCTTGATCCATCCGGTGTCCTGCTTCAACAGCTAATACCATGGTAACACTGCTGAAGATGAGGATAAACGTCATTATACCGACGAAAATCAGCGGAGCATTCACTCCATGCAGAAAAGGGAGAGAGGAATAGACCATTTCAGGCGTTGGCCAGTACAAGTTCGAAAACTTGAATACTTCACCAAAAACAGCTGGATCCCAGGCCGGATAACTATACCGAATCAACCCGTACGTAACCAGCAAAGCCGAAAACGTAAATGTGTCGGAAATAAGGAAGAACCACATCATCAGTTTGCCGTAGCTCACTTTCATGGGTTCGACACCGCCCATCCAGGTTTTTTTATCGAACACTTGGTCCGACTCAGTGGTCAGGGTATCGTGGGTTACAGTAGCCGCCATGCGTCTAAGAAATTATCAATGAAAATAGACTAAAAAGAAAAACAAATACAACCACAAAATGTCTAAAAAATGCCAGTATGCAACTGCAATTTCAATCTGATTCAGGCTTTTAGCATGTATTCGCAATCTAAAACAAGCTATCAATGCCACCAGTAATACAACCAGTCCTGATATCAGGTGAAATCCATGTAATCCGGTGAAAATATACATGAATGACCCGGCTGGATTTCCGACAAAGAATACATTTTGGTTGACCAAATCTATCCAGCCCTGAAACTGCATGTATAGAAAAATCACTCCCAGCACAAAAGTAATAGTTATCGCTGTCTTCAGGGTGCCGAACTTATCTTTTTTTGCTGCTATGTACGCCCAATGCATCGTAATGCTACTTAATACCAGCACAACGGAACTGTATGTAAAAATTGATGGAATATCGTATTCCAACCAGTTCCCCTCCGCTCTCCGTACCAGATACGCACTAGTCATTGCCGCAAACAGCATGATGATACTCACGATGAATAACCAGAGGATAAACTTCCGGGGATTCATCGAGAGCGTCTCCTGCGGCTCTTCTATTACTGAAATTTCACTAATTACTTCGCTCATGGTTCTGTTGTTATACTTTATCGAAAAGATAAACAATCTGTACCAGGGGCAGGTAGAGCAACGATCCAAACATCATTTGCAGAGCCGCCTTGTCGGTACAGGTTCTCATTAAGTGAAACGTTTGAGCCAGAAACAAGATTCCGCCAATCATAGCTACTAAGGCTGAATTTATGCCTGTCATTCCAAGTAAGTAT
This sequence comes from Spirosoma spitsbergense DSM 19989, assembly GCF_000374085.1. Lineage (GTDB taxonomy): Bacteria > Bacteroidota > Bacteroidia > Cytophagales > Spirosomataceae > Spirosoma > Spirosoma spitsbergense. The sequence goes on from NZ_KB893570.1 coordinate 29,299, forward strand.
GGCAACCAGCCTACTGGAATCAGAAAGAGCGTATAAATCATTATTCTGAAAGCAGTTTCGGTTGTTTTTCCTTCACCCGGCATCATTTGAATGCCTGCTTTCTTGTACTCGTCAAATGCCAACCATCCTATTGCCCAGAAATGAGGAAATTGCCAGAAGAATTGGATGGCAAATAGAATTCCAGGTGCCCAGCCGAAATGATTCGTTGCAGCAACCCAGCCAATCATGGGGGGGAAAGCACCAGGCAATGCGCCAACAAATACGGCAATCTGGCCTTTACGTTTGAGGGGAGTATAAACAAACCCATAAAGGAGTAATGACAATACAGCTAATGCAGCAGCCCGGACATTGAATACTTCTACGAACAGAAAACAGCTGATACCAAACAGAACAAAGGCAAATATTGCCGCTTCCTGTGCGGAAAGCCGCCCGGTAGGTAATGGACGAACTGCAGTCCGTTTCATTACTTTGTCCGAATCCTTTTCAATAATCTGGTTAATAATGTTTGCGGCCCCCGTAATACTAATCGAAGCAATAACCAGCGCGACTATTTTCCACCAGTTGACCTGATCAACAGCTAAGCAATAGCCAAATACCCCAGAGAATACTACCGCAAGTGTCAGTTTCAGTTTTATCAGTTCAATGTATGCCCTGATTTTATCGCTTATATCAGTTAATGCTATTAATTTTTGCATGCTATATTTTTACTAACCGGGATTTATCCGGTACTCGTTCAATATCCACTCCAGCTTCCTTCCACAATAACACGGTCACAAATTGTAGTCCGATAACACCAATAGACAGTAATAAATGGATAGGCTGTAGCAGCGCTGGCACACCAAAATAAGCCATTATTACGCCGGTTAAGATTTCCAGCACGATAAACAAAAGCAAAACGCCTGGTATCCACTTAAACCAACCAACTCTATCATTTTTCCGTAGTTGGTAAATTAACAAAAGATTGACCGCTAAAATTACCAGGGAGAAAGAGCGATGGATATAAAATTCCAGACCTATTTGGCTAATCCAGTTTTCACGTTGTGAATAACCAACTTGTTTTATTACAGCATCGAGCGCTCCTCTTACCTGAGTACCTAATAGTAACTGTGTAAGGGTTAAACCAATTACCCCAATCAGTAACCAGCGCATTCCGTTCCGTCTGCTGCTTTGACCTACTACGGGTAAGTAATAATTACCTCTTGAACATACTAGGGCGAATAGAAGTGCAAATACAACTAAAATAGCTAGGGATAGGTGAGCGGTTATCATGTACTGCGCCAACTCGGTAGCCACCACACGGGAACCGAGCCATCCATTGGCCCCGACAAGTACAAAGGCTGCTACACTAGCCCAAACGATGGATCTTTTCTTTTGCCAATAGGTTAAAGATGCCAGCAAGGTGCCGAAAACGAAAAAACCAACCAATACGCCTAACAAACGATTAGCATACTCTATCCAGGTTTTTACGGCGTTGAATTCAACTTCGCCTTTGAGTTTGACTCCGTAAATTTCCCGGTAGTTTGGCGGTAATTGTGAAAACTCCGTGGGCGGAACCCAACGTCCGAAGCACTTTGGCCAATCTGGACAACCCATTCCAGAGCCTGTTGCTCTAACAATGCCACCTGCTAGTATAAGCAGATAAACTAAAACTATTGTTAGAAACACCAAACTCTGGAATCGCTGTTCTCGCTTATCAATGAGGCTGGCTGAATTGGTCATTCAAATTTTGGGCCTCTATTTCTTTTTCCAGACCAATCAGCTCATTCTCATGAGGCAAATTAGATTCTGGTGTTTGTGAATAAGGTACATTCTGAGGAATGAAGTCATCCTTAGCTCCAGGCTTGCTGTAATCATAAGGCCAACGATAAACAGCAGGAATTTCACCTGGCCAGTTACCATGCCCGGGATTTATTGGAGCTGTCCACTCGAGCGTGTTTGATTTCCACGGATTCTGTGGCGATTTCTTACCTCTAATAAGACTATTCACAAAATTATAAATGAATATCCATTGGGCTGTGAAAGTAAAAATGGCCGCAAGACTAATGAAGCTATTCATGTCGGCGAAGATATTCTTCGTGAAGTCATAGCTTGTAAACGCATAGTAACGACGTGGGAAACCTGCTATACCAATATAGTGCATCGGGAAAAACACCAAGTATATTCCAATAAATGTTAACCAAAAGTGAATGTATCCCAGTTTTTCATCCATCAATTTACCAAACATCTTGGGGAACCAATGGTATACGCCTGCCAGTAAACCAAAAGCCGAAGCAGCTCCCATTACTAAGTGGAAGTGGGCCACCACAAAATAAGTATCGTGCAATTGGATATCAAGGGCCGAGTTACCCAGAATAATACCTGTCAAACCACCTGATATAAAGAACGATACCAGTCCTATAGAGAACAGCATGGCTGGAGTGAACCGAATATTACCTCGCCAGAGTGTTGTAATGTAGTTAAACGCTTTTACAGCTGATGGAACAGCAATAATCAACGTCAGAAACATAAATATCGAACCGAGAAATGGATTCATTCCCGTTACGAACATGTGGTGAGCCCATACGATAAAGGCCAGAAATGCAATTCCCATCATGGATGCAATCATTGCCCGATAACCAAAAATTGGCTTTCTGGAATTAGTTGCAATAATTTCGGAAGTCATGCCCAAAGCAGGCAGCAACACAATATACACTTCAGGGTGCCCCAGGAACCAGAACAAGTGCTGGAACAAAATTGGGCTACCGCCTACGTTAGGCAATGCCTCTCCTTTAATATAAATCTCTGATAGGTAAAAACTTGTCCCGAAGCTACGGTCAAAAATCAGTAGTAACGCTGCTGATAATAACACAGGAAATGAAATCAACCCTAGTATAGCCGTCAGCAAAAATGCCCAGATTGTAAGAGGCAGTTTGCTAAAAGACATTCCACGTGTCCGCAGGTTAATTACGGTTGTAATGTAGTTGATACCCCCTAAAAGTTGCGATACAATGAAGAGAGCCATACTAATCAACCACAAGGTCATCCCCAACTCTGAGCCTTTGTGCGCTTGTGGTAGCGCACTAAGTGGTGGGTAAATTACCCATCCACCCGCAGCAGGGCCGGTCTCAATGAAAATTGACGAAAACATGATAACGCTGGCCAGGAAAAAGAACCAATACGATAACATGTTTAGAAATCCCGAAGCCATGTCCCGTGCGCCAATCTGTAATGGAATAAGGAAGTTGGAAAACGTACCACTTAAACCGGCAGTCAATACAAAGAAAACCATGATTGTTCCGTGCATTGTTACCAGAGCGAGGTAAAAATTGGGATCAAGCTTACCCGTTTCATTGATCCAGGAACCCAAAATTGGTCGCAGGAATTCTAACTTCATACCGGGAAAACCCAACTGAAGACGGAATACAACCGACATACCAATGCCAATTATAGACCAAAAAATACCCGAAATCAGATACTGTTTGGCGATAGTCTTGTGATCTTCCGAGAAAATGTATGTACGCCAAAAACTTTGCGGTTCATGGTGGTCCTGCTCTACTGCATGAGCCACGGTTGCCGAGTTAGTTGTTACAGTCGACATAGTATTTTGTTGTTGTGATGTGTACGATTTAAAAAATTAACGAAGTGTTGAACTTGCAACTGTCACTCCACCTTTGAGCACAGAGGCCGTAACACTATCAGAAGGGGCTGATACTGCATCAGCAGGCAAATACTTAGCTGCCTTTGCTTTTAAGTTTGACGGAATACGGGCTGCCAATTCGGGTGTTGAGGTTAGTAGCGGCTTTTGCTCTTTACACCAGGCAAGCCATGATGCCTCATCTTCCACTATCAACCGAATTCGCATCGAAAAGTGTCCCTGTCCGCATACTTCCGTACAAGCAATTTCGTACGTAAAGTCTGGATTGCCGGTGAGATTCCGCATTTCATCCGTTGTCTTATCAGCAGTGAACTGAAAACGAGTCGGCATACCGGGAACAGCATCCATCTTTACCCGTAAGTGTGGGATAAACACGCTGTGCAATACATCACGGGCACGGATCTTCAACAAGATTGGTTTATTAGCAGGAATATGCAATTCAGACGTCGAGGTGAAATCATCGAATGATGCTTCATCGGCGTAATCGATACCCGTATCGTTGTTGTTGTCGATAAGCTTGTAGTTAAACGCTCCCAGTTTGTTGTTGTCAACACCTGGATAACGAACAATCCAGTTAAACTGCTTTCCAACTATCTCAAACACTTGAGCGTTTTCCGGAGCCTCAGCCATAATATCACGCCATGCCCTCCATCCTGTAAAGACTAACAAGGCCATTATCACCGCAGGAATAACGGTCCAGATTAATTCCAGTTTGTGGTTTTCTGGATAATAAGAGGCTTTACGTCCTTCCTTGTGCTGATAACGCCAGGCAAAACCAAATAGCAAAGCATTTGTCACAACAAAAGCGATGGTTATTATGCTCATGCCTAGCCAGAATAAAAAGTCTGTATGACGGCCATGCGGTGATGACGCTTCAGGTAAAAAGAACTGCTTCGCATACAAAAAGGACCAGACAGCTCCAATCAGACCTACTATAAAGAATGCCAGAAATAGCGTCCCATTGATTTTGTTACTCATACCAATCTGGCCGTCTTCAACGGGACCACTCGCATTTTTGACCACCTTAGCCATTCTGGAGACTACTAGTGCAGCAAGGCCCAGAAATATTATCGATAACAGTGCGACTATATAAACCATTGTCTTTTACGGTTATTGTTAAATATCATGATGCAGGCTTTCTTCCAGCATCGGGTGATTTCTCGGGACCAAATTAGCTTTTGCCAATTGGGAATAAATTGTCCAGATAAAACCACAGGCAAAAATCAAAATCATTCCAAATTCCATCGGCCCAAACCCTGCATGCTCACCTACGGTTCCCGGCATTATGTTAACGTAAAAATCGAAGTAATGACCAATTATAATACACCAGGCAGCTAACTTCAGAATACTGTACGTGCGCTTTGCATCTCTTGTCATTAGAATCAAAAAAGGAGCAACGAAACAAAGGAATAGATTTACCCAAAATGGAGTCATGTAAATCCCCCCATAACCAGTAAAGCGTTCGCGATAGTAAATAGTTTCCTCTGGCAGGTTAGCGTAATAAATAAGCATAAATTGTGCAAACCACACGTAAGTCCAGAAAATAGTGAAGGCAAACATGAACTTCCCGAGGTCATGCAGATGACTTTCATTTACCCATTGCATGTATCCCCGCTCTTTAAGTGTGACTACTGTTAGAGTGATTATTGCCAGCCCGGTAACGTGCCAGCTTGCCAGTGTGTACCAACCAAACATGGTACTAAACCAGTGCGTGTCGATAGACATGATAAAGTCCCATGCCGACGTAGACGAAGTCACACCAAAAACCAACAAAAAAGCTGTCCCAAACTTTACACTTTTTTCATAATACTCAGTTCCACCATGTAAATCCTCCTGCAGTGAGAAATTACGAAGCATTCTCCACAAGCCGTACCACAAGGCAAAGTATAGGATTATACGGGTCAAGTAGAATGGCGTATTCAGAAACCCAGATTTTCCGGCAATAATTGGATCATATTCAGGGCTGGCTTTATCATACAAGCCCGGATTTGTCCAGTGAAACAAATCATGTCCTGCAATAAAGTATGTTGCCAGCATAACGAAACCCATAATGGGAAGATAGGCCGGTAAAGCCTCAGAAACACGTTTGAACGCAACAGACCAGCCTGCTTGTGCCAAGTAGTTGTACGACATGAAGAACATACCAATGACGGATGCTCCTGTGAAATATACACTGTTTAACCAAACGTTAGCCCACAGGCGATTTGTCCATTTATAGGCATGGTGGCCCGCTTCGTGGGCACCACCTTCCTGAGCAACTGATGCCGTTTCGTGAGAACCAACACCCGACGCCAGTAGGAAAGCCCCTATGGCTACTAATGCAACTCCAGTGCCAATGCCAATTAAAAGCCGACGCTTGGTTTCTGCAGTAAATTCAAATTCTTCGTCTAAGGAAGCTATTGCGTGAGCCGATGCCATTCTTAACAGTTTTCAGTTAGTGGTTATCAGTTTGGGTTCGATACGTATCTATCGAAGACCTTCAACTAAAAACTAAATTTATCCTTGTTGTAATTTATGTACATACTGCACAATCCTCCACCGATCATCCGGTGTGATTTGTGAACCATGAGGCCACATCCGTCCTTTCCCATGCGTAATCACGTGAAAAATATGCCCATCGTTCATTGTTTTATAAGCATCCGTTGAGTAGTTAGGAACGCCTTTATATTGCTTGGCAACCGGACCATCTCCTTTACCAGTAGCTCCATGACAATGGCTGCAATAACGGGTATATAAGACCTGCCCCTCCGCCAGTGCTTTTTCAGAATCTGGTATAGGGTTAGTTAATACGCGCTCTGCAATGCCTATACTATCCGCTGGAATATTGTACATCATCATGTCGGTCGTTTCAAACGCTCCCTCACCAAATGTTGTGCGGTAGTTTGGGCGTGCAACTGTTCCTTTAGCTGGAAGGCGCATATTTAAACCTTCCGGATTTATTGAATTTGGTCGAATCTGGCGATAAGGCTCATAGCCTATAGCGTCATACATCTGAGGGGCGTATTCAAGGCCAGTATTATTATGACCTTTCTTACAGGATGTCCCCCCAAGCATCAATCCAACCAATGCTAGTATTGTTACGCCTGTATGTTTAGTTATCATTCCCATCCTTGATATTAAAACTGCTTAACGTTTACTTCTGCGGCCCCTGAATCTTTCAGTATCTGCTCGATGTCGCCCTCAACGATGTTATTTTTACTCAGGTCAATGGCCATCGCGAATTTGTTATCGGTCGTCCGTAAATCATACATGAGTGGTTTTACGGTTGGGCCCATTCCGTTTGATATCAGGAATGTTCCTACCATACCTAATGCACAAAAAAGTACGGTTAACTCAAATATGATAGGCACGTAAACTATGGGAGAATAAGAGTTTTTACCTCCAACAATCATTGGCCAATCAAAACCTTCCGTATAATATGTAAGAGCAAGAGCCGTAAGGGTTCCTGATAAAGCAAACATAAATGCTGCTATTCCTAAGCGACTACGGGGGTGGCCAAGCGCAATGTCAAGGCCGTGAATTGGAAACGGAGTATAGACTTCATGAATCCGTACACCTGCATTTTTTACCTCTTTAACGGCTTGTAAGACCACATCATCGTCATCAAAAATGCCGACCAGGAATTTACCGCTACCATGTACGTCTGACATACTTTTTTTGTCCAGCTTTTACCTGAAACTTTTGTTGTTTTATTCTACGTCTTTGTTGAACGTTGGATTCGCTACACGTTCTCCTTTCGCTACTCCCGAAACAGACACAGGCAGTCGCTCTGACGACGACTTTATAACCGCTTTAACTTCGGCCATATTCACTACTGGCAGGAATTTGGAGAACAATAGGAACAGGGTAAAAAAGAAACCAAACGTGAAAATAAAATCGCTTATATCGAACAGCGTTGGGTGAAACATGGCCCAACTCGATGGCAGGTAGTCCCGGTGTAGGGAGGTGGCAATAATTACAAACCGCTCAAACCACATACCGATATTGACAATAACCGATAGTACAAACGTCCAGACAACACTCCGGCGAATTGTACGCGACCAGAAAAGCTGCGGTGTAAGTACGTTGCATGTCATCATTGTAGCGTAAGCCCACCAATACGGTCCGGTAGCCCGGTTGATAAAGGTGTAGCTTTCGAATTCATTTCCAGAATACCAGGCAATGAAAAATTCAGTCAAATAAGCAACCCCTACAATTGAGCCTGTCAACGTGATTACCTTATTCATTGACTCGATGTGCTCAACCGTAATATAATCCTCTAGTTTAAAAACGACACGGATAATCAAAACCAGATTCTGCACCATGGCGAAACCGGAGAAAATAGCTCCAGCAACGAAATATGGAGGAAATATGGTTGTGTGCCAGCCAGGAATAACAGATGTAGCAAAGTCCATACTCACAATAGTATGTACAGACAGTACAAGTGGGGTCGACAAACCAGCCAGAATAAGACTCATGTACTCATAACGTGCCCATGTTTTAGCCGAGCCGTTCCAGCCCATAGCAAAGGCGCCGTAGATATACCTTGAAACCTTGCTTCTTGCCCGGTCTCTGATTGTAGCCAAATCAGGGATAAGGCCCATGTACCAGAACACAAGTGATACAGTGAAATAGGTACTAATGGCAAATACGTCCCACACAAGCGGAGACTTAAAATTTACCCAAAGTGAACCGAAAGTATTCGGCAACGGTAATGCCCAGTAAGCCAGCCAGGGCCGCCCCATGTGCATCAAAATAAAGCTGGCAGCGCACAATACTGCAAAAATGGTCATGGCTTCAGCAGCCCGGTTAACAGCGGTTCTCCACTTTTGACGGAACAGAAGTAGGATAGCGGAAATAAGGGTACCGGCGTGACCAATACCAACCCACCAAACGAAGTTAGTAATGTCCCATGCCCAACCAATTGTTTTATTAAGCCCCCAAACGCCCAGGCCTTCCCACCATGTCCAGAAGACACAGGCAGTTCCGTAGATGAGCACAACCACCGAAATGGTAAAAGCTATAGTCCACTCGCGGGTGGGTGCGCCTTCAACCTGTCGGCTAATATCCTCCGTGACGTCGGCATAAGTCTTGCCACCGGTAACGAGAGGAGGTCTTACGGCTGATGTAACATGCGACATATATCTACAATAGTTATTATTTAAAACTTACGATTTGTGGAAAAATAATGTTTAGTTCATTACTGTTCCGTTTTCGTACATCCTGGTTAATTTATGCGTGTACTTCCTTATTCGCTTCCTTCGAAGGCTCTTCGTCTTTATTCCGAATCTTCGTCAGGTACGAGATTTGTGGCCTGACATTGATTTCCTCCAGTACGTGGAAGGCACGACCCTGTTGCTCTACCATTAGCACTTTTGAAATAGTACTTTCCGGATTGTTCATATCCCCAAATGTAATGGCATTTGTTGGACAGGACTGAGAACAGGCAGTTTGTACCTCATCAGGAGCCAAGCGACGACGCTCTTTTTTAGCCGTTAGCTTACCTTCCTGTATTCGCTGAACACAGAATGAGCATTTTTCGATTACCCCACGCGACCGAACAGTCACATCAGGATTGATACTCATTTTACCCAGATCGTTATTATATTGATAATCAAAATTATCGTTATCCGTGTACTTGAACCAGTTGAACCGTCGCACCTTATAGGGGCAGTTATTGGCACAATAACGGGTGCCAACGCAACGATTGTATGTCATCTGGTTCAACCCTTCCGTGCTGTGAGTAGTAGCTAAAACCGGGCATACGGTCTCACAGGGAGCATTGCTGCAATGCTGACAAAGCATTGGCTGGAATGTTACCTCCGGATTGGCCGAAGCTACTTCTAAGGCGGAGTAATCTTCTGCCTCTGCATCACTGCTGTAGTAGCGATCAATCCGCATCCAGTGCATCTCGCGCCGATTAATTACTTCCTGACGACCTACTACCTGAATGTTGTTTTCTGCATTACAGGCAACCACACAGGTACCGCAACCAATGCAGGAGTTGAGGTCGATAATCATTCCCCAGGAGTGGTTAGGTTTTCCGTAACCATCCCAAAGAGTAATATTAGTAGCGTCGGTTGGGCCTTTTGAAGTCTGTACTTTGGGCTCATGCCGTCCCGCTTTAGGGTTCTTCTGGTACGAAGCCAGACGCGACTCCTGCAACACGGCTGTGCGACCCATTACAGTGTCATGCGTTTGCGTTTGGGCAATAATATGGGATCCACTCGCTTTTTCAACTTTCGCGCTAAAAGCTGTGTACATAATGAATCCGTCAGCTACTGTAGCAAGCGGGTAGGCGTTCTTGCCAACACCATTGGCTGACTTACCCCCTTTCTCGCGACCGTACCCAATAGCGACAGAAACAGTATTATCTGCCTGACCGGGTTGAACCAACACGGGCAAATCAATAGACTTTCCATTCACAGATACAGTAACCATGTCATTCTGAGCAAGCTCCATATCGTGGGCTGTCTTCTGCGAAAGCGCTGCGTAATTATCCCAGCAAGCCTTGGAAACGGGATCGGGTAATTCCTGAAGAAAAGGATTATTAGCCATTGCGCCCGTGCCAATACCAACTGATTCATATAGCGATAACTCCATACCAGTAGTTGGCTTGTAACGCTGCGCAATAGCAGCACCAGCGGCAGCAACGTTACCAACGAAAGACGCGCCACCAGTTGGTGCCTCATCTTTATTCGGCTCGAACACCCCAATATTCAAACTCTGTACCCAAAACTTCTCGAACGAACTAAATCCAGTATCTTCAGTAAAGAGGTTTTCCTCCCAGTAATTTTTCAGGTATGTCTGGTAGTCATTTGGCTTGCCAGCCCACGTCAGCAGACTCGACTGAAACTGGCGCGTTTTATAGATATTCGTGATAGCTGGCTGGGTGAGACTATAGTAGCCTTGTTTTGGCTCAGCATCATTCCAGCACTCCAGATAGTGAGGAGCGGGGGTGATGTATTTAGCCAGAGAAGCCGTTTCATCAGCCCTATCGGCGAAAGAAACGGATAAAGCCACTTTAGGCAGAGCCTCAGCTAACTCAGCACCCCGGGGATGATCATAAACTGGATTTGCTCCAAAAAACAGAATGGCCCCAACCTGACCCGATTTTGCCTCGTTAATGAAGGCATTCATTTGCTGGTCACTACCCTGGCGATAATTAACCGGGGTATTTATATCAATCGTTGTTCCGTAACTACCTAACAAGCCATTTAGGGCGTTAACAACGGTTTGCACATTCGGATCATTCGAGCCAGATATGACTAATGCTTTACCACGTGAATTAGCCAGATCAGAAGCAGCTTTATCCAGATTAGCAACTTCAACAGACGACGTACCGATACTGGTACCCCCCAATTTAGCCGCAACTTTGTTGTAGAGAGCCGCAACGACCAGTCCTTCCTGAGATGGTTTGATAGCCGTACGATAATCAGCATTGGAGCCGGTCATTGAAAGACCCGTCTCAAATTGATAATGCCGGGACATCGTTTTCTTACCACCACCAACAGCGCCAATTTTACGCCCTTTGGCGTACGCACTCATAAACTCGATGGGAGCAATCCAGGAACCCAGAAAATCAGCATTGATACTTACAATAGTATCTGCCTTGCTGAAGTCATATGAAGGAATAACTGCCTTACCAAAAGAACTTTGGTTAGCCTGTATTAGACCGGCAACTGAATAAGCATCGTACGTAATATGGCGAGCCGATGGATATTTGGCTACAAAGTCGGCCACAACCGCTTTCGTTGTTGGGCTTAGAATGGTCGATGTGATAATGCGAATTGCACCGTTCTTACCAGCGACCGAATTAAGCTGGTTAATAATTTCCCGGTCCGCCGTTGCCCAGTCAATATCAGCATCTCCCCGCTTTGGGCCTTTCAGCTTATCGATATCATACAGCGAAAGAACGGATGCCTGAACACGGGCAGTTGTACCCCCTTTCGATATACTTGATTGCTGATTGCCTTCAACTTTTATCGGTCTCCCTTCACGGGTTTCCACTAGTACCGCAGCATAATCCCCCCCTTCACTGAAGGTCGATGCGTAATAATCGGAGATTGATGGAAAGGTGAACTCTGGCTTATTAATGTACGGTATTGCCTTGTGGACGGGTGTTTCGCAGGCGGCTAGTGTAACGGCTGCCATGCCAAAGCCCATTACTTTCAGAAAGTCACGGCGCTGGGTATTCGAACCACCGAGCAAACCATTCAGGTCATTCGACGATTCACTTGGGTCAGGATTAGCAAATTCGCTGTTGGCGTTTTTTACAAACGTCGCATCGTTGCGTAATTCCTCAACCCCTTTCCAGTACCGTTTAGATGTATTTTCCATGCTTATTGTATGCGGCAATGGTTAAGATAAAATGTATGGTTTACGATAAGTACTGTTCAATGACTGACTTATTCGCCATCATACATTGCTTAGTATTCAATAGATTGATTAATAGTGACATTTGGAACATTCCAGACCACCGATGTTAGCTACTTTGAGCGGCTCTTTGCTTTCTTTCCGGTGTATGGCTACAAACTTGTCGTAGTAGGCATTGTCTTTGGTGTTTACCTCCGTGCGACGGTGACAGTCAATACACCAGCCCATCGTTAATGATGACCGTTGCTCTACAACTTCCATCTTTTCAATTTCACCATGGCAGGTCTGACACTGCACATTGCCCACGTTCACGTGCTGAGCATGGTTGAAGTAAGCAAGGTCTGGCAGATTATGAACCCGTATCCATTCAATCGGCTGGTTATTTTCGATTGCCGCGTAAATCTTCTGAATCTCCGGAGATTCCTTTTTAATCACGCCATGGCAGTTCATGCAAATGTTTGCCGCCGGAATAGTAGCGCTCTTCCCTTTCTGAGCACCAGTATGACAGTAATTACAATCGATTTTATACTGACCAGCGTGCAGTTTGTGCGAGTAAGCAATTGGTTGCTTCGGCGCGTATCCTTTTTGAACGCCAATACTGTAGGCACCGTCAATCGTTTCTTTCGTTGCTACTAATAAAAATAGGACGATAACGATTGAACGAAGGGTTGAGTTATTAAAAGCGTCTGACATCCCCGTTTTAAGCCGCTGACCGAAGGAAGACGTTTGAACACTTTCCGTTGTAACAGGTGATACTGCTTTCGACAGTATAGTTACGATAACCAGTAGAACACCTAGCACTAGCAACATAACGATTAGTAATGCTACCAGAACAAATGTAAACAACTCTGATGGACCGGAAGATGCCGATGCATTAGCTACGGTTGGTCCACCACTGTCAGTACCTGTAGGCGCAGTACTAGCAGTTATAGCGGGTTTGTTTGCCTGGTCGATGTAGGCGAGTATGCCATCAATGTCAGCGTCCGATAAACTAGGGAAGCTCGACATCTGCACTTTACCGTTGGCGTTGAACACCTGGTTGGCATACGCATCACCAGTTGCGATAACGGCCGACGAATTTCGGATCCACTTATGCAACCAGTCTCTACTGGGTGCCCGCTCTTCAATTCCTTTCAGTCCTGGGCCCACGACTTTCTCTCCCGTTACCGCGTGACATTGGGCGCAGTTATTGGTGAACAGGGTCTTTCCTTTCTCAGCATCACCACCGCCTGCTGGAGCTGCAGCGGCACCACCAGCAGTTGAGTCCTGCGCTTTCACCTGATTACTGAAAACCAACAGCATCAAAGAGAAAAAGGCAATACCGCAAAGCTTATATACATAACTCATTTTACGAACTACATTAATTGAGTGAATCAACATAATCACTGCTGCTTTTTTATTAGCCCTCAAAAGTACGACACGATTGCTGTATAGGCAAAAAATGGTGTTTAGTTATTTTTCAGGCCTTTTTATTTATATTGTTTCTAATTAACCCGCCAATTATATTCTCTATCTTCGCTTGGCAGGTTCTTTTTCCAGCACGAAAAAATGCCATTTCGCTAACCTCAGCGCGAGTGTCAGCAAAATGGCAAATAGCTATATAATCTGTTTTCAAAGAGGTTCCGAGCGGATTCGAACCGCTGTACGAGGTTTTGCAGACCACTGCCTAGCCACTCGGCCACGGAACCTTATCTAACCCCTAACACATGGTTGCCTATGCATTTGGGAGTGCAAACATACGATTTAATCCGATACGGGGAAAAGGTATGGCAAAAAAAATAGGGCGATTGCATGAAAGTGGTAGTTAGCTATCGAAAGTGATTCGCACGTAAAGAATTGATTGTTTTCATGTCAAATCAGGTCGTTTTCAATGCTAGTTAAATCGCCATAAAACGGTATAGTACCATGCTTTCTTAGAAATATTATTCGTGCAATTGCCCTACAAAAAAAAGCCCCTGAACATCAAATTTCAGGGGCTTCTCAATATAGCAGAGACGGAGGTATTAATTGCGTCCTTCCATTTGCTCTTTCAGCGCAGCCAGTGAATCCAGATCACCTAGTGTAGCACCACGCTCAGGAGCCGAGGGAGTAGCTTTAGGCGTTGAGGCTTTAGCCACCTTCTCTTTCACAGGCTCATTCTGTTCCTGCCACGTTTTCGAATGCGACAGCATAATGCGTTTCTCATCTTTCGAGAATTCAGTCACGCGGAAGTCCAGGGATTCGCCAACTTCAGCGAATGTACCGTCTTCTTTAGACAAATTTTTCAGCGAAGAGAATCCTTCGATACCGTAAGGTAACTCAAGGGTAGCCATTTTATCATTCTTATTCAGGATAGTACACTTGTGTACTGTACCCACAGCAAAAACAGTTTCGAAGGTATCCCATGGGTTTTCTTCGAGTTGTTTGTGGCCTAAGGCCAGACGACGGTTGTCTACGTCCAGTTCCAGCACAACAACTTCCAGTTCATCGCTAACCTTGATGAAATCAGAAGGGTGTTTGATCTTTTTCGTCCAGGAAAGGTCAGACACGTGTACCAGACCGTCAATGCCTTCTTCCAGTTCGAGGAACAGGCCAAAGTTGGTTAGATTACGTACTGTGCCTTTATGTTTCGTACCAACAGCATACTTAGCCCGTAGTTCTGGACGAGTCCAGGGATCTTCGGTCAGTTGTTTGATACCGAGCGACATTTTGCGGTCGTTCCGGTCAAGCGTGAGTACCTGTGCCTCTACTTCGTCACCTACTTTCAGGAATTCCTGTGGGTTACGCAGATGCTGCGACCACGACATCTCCGATACGTGAATCAGGCCTTCAACACCAGGTTGAATTTCGAGGAATGCGCCATAATCAGCTACATTCACGATCTTACCTTTCACTTTCGAACCAACCTGAATTTCTTCAGCCAGGGCATCCCAGGGGTGAGCCTGTAGTTGCTTCATGCCCAGCGAAATCCGCTTTTTATCTTCGTCAAAGTCAAGTACAACAACATTGACTTTCTGATCGAGGTTGAGGACTTCGGATGGGTGACTGATGCGGCCCCACGAAATATCCGTGATGTGCAACAGACCATCAACACCACCAAGATCGATAAACACACCGAAGTTGGTCATGTTCTTAATTACGCCTTCCAGTACCTGACCTTTCTCAAGGTTATTCAGGATCTGAGCGCGCTGTGCTTCAAGATCTTTCTCGATCAGGACTTTATGCGACACAACAACGTTGTCATTAGCATAATTGATCTTGACCACTTTTACTTCCATTTTCTTACCAACGAAGATATCGAAATCCCGAATTGGCTTCACATCGATTTGTGAACCAGGCAAGAAAGCTTCAACACTATAAATATCTACGATCAGACCACCTTTCGTCCGGCGTTTTACGAATCCATCAATAACGAGGTCTTCGTCCAGCGCCTTCTGAATTTTCTGCCAGGCAGTAATTACTTTCGCTTTTTTGCGCGACAGAACCAACTGACCGTTGGGGTCTTCCTGATTCTCCACGTACACTTCAACTTCGTCACCCATCTTTAGATCCGGAATATCCCGAAACTCAGAAGCAGGCACCAATCCATCCGACTTAAAGCCGATATTTAGTAATACTTCCCGATCTGTTATCCCAACGACGGTCCCCATTACCACTTCTTTCTCTTTAACCTCCGACAATGTATTGTCGTACAGTTCCAACATCCGGTTGCGTTCAGCATCCGAATACCCAGTCCCAAATCCTTTGTTGTCTGCCCGATCCCAGTCGAATGCTGGCAGTTCGCGTTGCTGCGTTTTGCTCATAAAAAAGTTTCCTGACCCACTCAGTACATCAGCCCGTAGGTCAATGGCAGGCTGACTTTTAGTTATAAAAAATGATCGCCTTGAAAAAGGACTGCAAAGATAGCGATTGCTATCCAAAAAAAGTTTCGGAATTACGAATAGTCTTTGAAATTGAGAGAGTAAGGTGCCCAAATCATAAACAGTCGGGGTGGCACACCAGCAAGTGTACTAACCCCGACTGTTTATGATTCGCGCCTTTAATTGAAGGCTTTTTCTTTTTTTGCCAGAAAAGGCATCCAGCTTTGCTCGATAGTACCGGAAAATTCGCGTAAAAAAACCAGAAACGTAGGTTTGAACGGTTTCTGGCGCAGCTTTATATTTGCTTCTTCGGGGGTGAAGTCTCCTTTCCTGGAATTACATCTTTTACAAGCCGTTGCCAGATTATCCCAACTGGTTTTTCCACCCCTTGACTTTGGCATTACGTGATCGAGCGTCAGGTCGTCGGCGGTACCGCAGTACTGACAATGATAGCCATCACGTTTGAAGATATTCTGTCGGGTAAGCATTACACCTTTATACGGCAGATTTATGTAGCGATGGAGCCGAATGACCGTCGGCATCGGAAACTCGGCAGATACGGTTCGAAGCATGAACTGTTCCGATTCGGCAACGAGTTCAGCTTTGTTCAAATAAACCAGCAGGAATGCTTTTGGAACGGAGCAAATGCTGAGCGCACTGTAATCTTGATTTAAGACTAATACTTTCCTGCCCATGTTACGTTTAGATGCCACTGTACGGTAGCAAGTTACAGAGTTATCCACATAAGGCCAAGAATTGTGAAAAATTTATCAGTACCGCTCGCGTTGCATATCCCGCTCCACTTCACGCTCTTTAATACTGTCGCGTTTATCGTATAATTTCTTCCCTTTAGCCAGCGCAATATCGACTTTGGCAAATCCACGTTCATTGGTAAATAAACGGGTTGGCACAATGGTGAGGCCCTGGTCTTTAAGTTTTTCGTTCAACTTTCGTATCTCCCGCTTTGTAAGCAAAAGTTTTCGGTCCCGAAGGGGTTCGTGGTTGTAGTGAGTTCCCTCGGTGTACACCGAAATACTCATCTGCCGAATAAATAACTCATCGTTGAGAATGAGACAATAAGCATCCTGCAAATTCACCTTCCCCTGCCGAATAGATTTAATTTCAGTACCGGTGAGTACAATACCAGCCGTATACGTCTCCAGGAATGAGTATTCAAATGAAGCCCGTCGGTTTCGGATATCGACTTGTTTAACAATAGAGGCAGAAGCCATGACAATTATTTTTTTAGTAAGCAGTAGAGGTCTGTTGACTACCTAACGTAACCGCCTTAATAAACTTTCTCCCAATACCAGCACGACTAATCCTGGCAGGAGTATGGCTCCCGCCCGAAAGCCAGCCCCGGTTAGTTTATAAACGCCTGTACTATACTGGGTAAAACTCTGAAACAAATAGTATACCGCACCAGCCAGTAAGGCAACGGTAATGCCAATGGATAATGGTTGACTTAACTGTCGGACTCCCCACGCCATCAATGCTATCACCCCCACAACCAGCGAAACAGTACCCAGCGCTTTAGGAAACGTTTCAATGGCGCTATAGTCGAAAAAGAATATTCCAGCCCGGCCAATTAAATTAGGATGCGCCAGAAGCCAGGCGTCAAGGACAATAAGTACTATAAGGAAAATGTAAAGAGAGGAATTACGCATAAGTCTTATAGAACGAAAGGACATGCAAAAATAAGGTAAGAAAACGGTTAGGTTTGGCATTTAAAACTCAGTTTGAAAGATTCTTGCGTAGCAATCAATCCAAAATTGGTAGATTTGGACTCTCAGTTTATACAAACCAGTCACCGTTTAGAATGACCTTTCCCGACCTCAAAAAATATACTTTCTCTGGCCATGACAGCTTTCAATGCCGATTGTTATGGCTCAAGAAAGGCTACGATTACCTACTCAATGAACATTCCTTTGCTGCCGACGACGCTCCCGTTCGGCTGGGCGTTGGCAACAATATGGTGCGCTCCATCCGGTACTGGCTACGCGCATTTGGCCTGACCGACGAGGACGAGAAACTCACCAAATTAGCGCACTTGCTCTTCGATAGCCAAACCGGCTTCGACCCTTTTCTGGAAGACCAGGCAACGCTTTGGCTATTGCATAGGCAGTTGCTCATTACCCGCCATGCGTCAACGTACTGGCTCATCTTTAACGAGCTGCGCCGTCGCCGACCCGAATTTGCGGTCGATGATTTCGTGCAGTACGTAACGAAAGTAAAGGCGGAACAGGAAAAATTTACGGCCAATGCCGACACGCTTGCCAATGATTTCAAGGTGTTTACTAAGTTATACATTCAGGGCGGGCGGCAGGCTAAAGATCGCGAAGAAGGCTTTGCCGGAATCCTTACCGAACTCGATCTACTTAAACCATTGGAACGCAAAGCAGACGATGGCAAGTCGCTCGGTACGGTATATTCCATTCCGCTGACTGACCGCGCCGACCTGCCCGCCGAATTAATCCTTTATTGCCTGCTCGATACACCCGGCCTGAGCCTTTCCATTAACCTCGAAACCCTTGAAACGGAGCCGGATATGCCCTGCGCGGTGTTCGCGATGAACCGGGCCGGTCTATTACAGAAGATCGATCAACTTACCGACCGATACCCTAACCTGCTCATTTATAGTGATCAATCTGGTGTGCGTGAACTCCAGTTCAAAGAAAAGCCGACCGACAAATTCCAGATTCTCCGCGATTACTATGTCCCAGCCCTTGTTTAACCAGTCGGTCAATATTGTTCGTAATGCCGATCGGACGCTGACCTATTATCCAACCGACAACACCCGGCGCATTGTATCGCAACTGCTTACCGATTACCATGCGGGATTGAGGGCTTTTACGCTCATCAGTTCGTACGGCACGGGTAAAAGCGCGTTTTTAACGAGTGCCAAAACCCGCCGTCGGCGCATGTCGGGCCTCTATGAAATACTATCAAAATCGCCCTTTCGACTAAAACAGGAGTTACGTCTGAAACGCAAGAGTTATGCAACTTCCTGATAGCGAACGCTTAGACGTTGCTAAACTCTCGTCGGCGTTTTCGAACACGACCAATTCCTACAAGTTTTACTGGTTGCTCGCCATTCTAGATTGCCTAGCTGAAACCGGGCAAACGCAGCTTTCCATGCGGGATTTATCACTACGTATGGTGGCTATGGTCTGGTATCCACTTGATTATTTCAAACTCTCGTTTGGCAAGCAGGACGGTTTTAAACCGATTGCCGATTACGTTTCTCAACTCCTGACAGTTGATAATAGCACGAACGCGCCAACCTTGTTCCTGCAACTGCAAAGCCGTCTTACCAATGCCGAATTAGAGCAGGTTTACCGGAAAGTCAAGATTCTACTTGATTGGGTACCGTATCGGTTTATCCGCCCGTTTTTCGCGCAGGAAACACGAGGTTTACTTGACTACAAAGTCAATAACCAAATTGTTGAATTAGCTAATAAGAGCCAGGATGCACCGTATCGTTTCTTGGGAGAGTTCATCGAGATAAATGAAGATTGGGCTGCCTATTTTAGCCGCCACCTATTCATTTTGCGAGGTTTCACGTGCTGGCATCTGGTTCGGTTTCTCCAGAAAAACAACCCAAACGTAACGGGTCTAACCGAGAAGTTAGATAAACCTGCCGAACGGGATTTAAAACAGGCCGGGCGTTTCTGGAAAGGTTATCTAGCCGAGAATCCGGGTATGTCGTGCATCTATTCCGGTCAGGCAATTACGACCTCGAATCTGAGTCTTGACCATTTTCTACCCTGGACGTTTGTAGCCCACGACCAGCTTTGGAACATCGTTCCAACCCCAAAATCGGTAAATTCAGCTAAAAACGATTGGTTACCTTCATTGGACTTATACTTTGATCGATACGCCCAACTTCAACACAAGGGGTTTAGTTTCTACGTTAAAAAGGGCAATCAAAAAATTCTGGAAGATTATCACGTACTATTCGCTCAAAACGTAGAATTTATTCGGCAACAATCGTTTACAGATTTTAAAGAACGGTTGGCACGTCAGATAATGCCGCACCTGCAAACGGCACAGAATCTGGGCTTTTCGCACCCGTTCATCTACAAAAAGCCGTAAATCCACAAAACCTGAATAGCCACTTGACCGCAAAACAGCGCGATGCCCCATCGCTGCCGGTTCGTATGCTACACGAACGGCGGTTGCTTCGGGGAACGGTTCTGGATTACGGTTGTGGCTTCGGGCAGGATGTTCAATCTTTGCGAACTAAAGGTTTCGACGCGGACGGCTATGACCCGCATTATTTCCCTGAAATCCCCAGTCACAAGTTCGACACAATTGTCTGCTTCTACGTCCTGAACGTTCTATTCCCCAATGAGCAAACCGAAGTGATGATGAACATTTCTCGGTTGCTTAAGCCTACTGGCCGGGCGTACTTCGTGGTTCGGCGCGACATTCAGCGCGACGGATTCCAAACGCATCAGCTACACGGCAAACCGGTTTATCAATGTTCGGTTACACTACCCTTCACATCCATTTTTCGGAACGAAAACACTGAATTTTACGAGTATCAGCATTTCAACCAGTTGCAAAACCGGTACGAAACTTGCCCTTTCTGCGTCCCGAAGCCAAAACTTAAACTGTTGGTCGAGACAACACAGAGTTACGCCGTACTGGATGGCTACCCCGTCAGCAAGGGCCACGCGCTAATTATGCCTAAAACGCATACCGTCAACTTTTTTGATTTGCCGTTTGCTAAACAAATGGATAGCTGGCTAGTAGCCAATAAAGTTCAGGAAATGTTAACCAAACACTACGCGCCGGATGGTTTTACGGTGGGCCTGAACATTGGTGCGGCAGCAGGGCAAAAATTCCCGCATGCAAGTATCCACATCATACCACGCTACACAGGTGACGTAGTGAACCCAGGTGGCGGAGTTCGCAACGTGATTCGTAAGAATCTGTGGTAACAAGCTAAGTACACTTGTAAATCGTTATCGTTCGGGCAGTTTTCGCGTTACTCCCGGCTCATCGAAGGCGGGGCCGTGTCGCCCGCCGTATTGTTTTACAACGAGAACACTAAAGTACCGGGACTATTCACGCAGTTCGATATTGTGGTGTTTGATGAAGCACAAACGCTGTCATTCAGCAGCCCCGACGAGACCGTTGCCAAACTGAAAGGGTATCTCGAACAGGGAAAATACTCGAAGGGTAAATTTACCGTTTCTGCCGATGCCGGTGCGGTTTTCATTGCTAACGTACAATTACCCCGCAGGGCGTACCAGTTCACCCCAATAACCTCTTCGGCGAATTACCCACGATTTTACAGGAATCGGCCCTGCTCGACCGGATTCACGGCATCCTACCAGGCTGGAACCTGCCCCGGCTCAGCACCGACGCCCTATCGAAAGGCGTTGGATTAAAAGCCGATTACCTCGGCAAAATTTTCCATGCCTTTCGCTTCCGCATCGAGTATGACAAGTTTGTGGAAGAACGCGCCTACCGCATACATTCGAAAGACCTGCGCGACGTGCGGGCCATTCTAAAGTTGGCATCGGGCTTTCTGAAACTACTTTTCCCTGATTTATCGACCGCTACCGAATCCGAATTTGTGCGGTATTGTCTCGAACCCGCCGTTGCTCTGCGCCAGCGACTCCGTGACCAGCTACATTATTTAGACCCGGAGTTCCCTAACTACGAAATCCTCATCAACCCCGAAGCTGCACCAAATGAAGTACACACGGCAATCTCTCTCGAAGAACCTGCTGAAGATTCGGAAGTGTTGGATACTAGTGCGTAGAGAATGACAGCTTACAGAATTAAGCAGATCAATTTTCTTACCCCGCCAGTTCCATCTTCAAAAACTTTCCGGTATAGCTTGCTTTCACGCCAGCCACTTTCTCCGGCGTTCCCTCGGCGATGATGTATCCCCCTTTATTACCACCTTCGGGACCAAGATCGATGACGTAATCGGATACTTTGATCACATCCAGGTTATGCTCGATAATGAGGACCGTGTTGCCTTTATTGGTTAGTTTGTTTAACACGTCCAGCAGATGAGCGATGTCCTGAAAGTGCAGCCCTGTAGTAGGCTCATCAAGGATGTAGAGCGTTTTGCCGGTATCTTTTTTCGAAAGTTCTTCGGCCAGTTTCACCCGTTGTGCTTCGCCACCCGATAAGGTTGTGGCATGCTGACCGAGAGTGATATAACCCAAACCGACATCGTTCATCGTTGTTACCTTGCGAAGAATTTTCGGCTGACTGGCAAAGAAGTCCAGCGCCTGTTCAACGGTCATATCCAGCACATCGGCAATAGATTTACCTTTGAAGCGTACCTCCAGCGTTTCGCGGTTAAACCGTTTGCCCTTGCAGGTTTCGCACAACACGTGGACATCAGGTAGAAACTCCATTTCGATTTTCTTCATGCCCGCGCCTTCGCAGTCTTCGCAACGGCCGCCCTTTACATTGAACGAGAACCGACCGGGCTTATACCCCCGGATTTTGGCTTCGGGCAGTTCAGAAAAGAGTGCTCTTATTTCCGAAAACATGCCAGTATACGTCGCAGGATTGGAGCGGGGGGTTCGGCCAATGGGCGACTGGTCCACCTCAATTACCTTATCTAGGAACTCCAGTCCCTCCACCGTCTTAAACGGTAACGGTTCGCGCTTCGACTTGTAGAAGTGTCGATTTAGTACTGGAAACAAGGTTTCATGGATGAGTGATGACTTCCCACTTCCCGATACACCCGTAATGGTGACCATCCGGCCAAGCGGGAGTTTCAGCGTTACGTTCTTCAGGTTATTGCCCGTAGCATTTTTTATGATCAGAAATTTGCCGTTGCCTTTTCGCCGTTCGGTAGGTACGTCTATAGCGCGCCGGCCGCTCAGGTAATCGGCGGTGGTACCGCCGTTGCGGATGAATTCTTCGGGTGTTCCTATACCAACCAACTGCCCCCCGTGCCGGCCTGCACCAGGACCAATGTCCAGAATAAAGTCCGATTCGAGCATCATGTCTTTATCGTGCTCAACCACCAGCACCGTATTGCCCAAATCACGCAGGTTTTTTAGTGAGTCTATCAACTTGACGTTGTCGCGCTGGTGCAGACCGATACTTGGCTCATCCATGATATACAGGACTCCTACTAACTGCGTTCCAATTTGGGTCGCTAACCGAATACGCTGGGCTTCGCCCCCCGATAAGGTCCGTAAGGGGCGGTCGAGGGTGAGGTAATCAAGACCGATGTCCATCAGGAAACCGATACGTTTACGGATTTCTTTCAGAATTTCTTTGGCGATTATATTTTGCCGGTCCGTCAGGCGGCTTTCCAGGCCATTGAACCAGTCCGACAGTTCCGAAATATCCATCCGGGCCAGTTCGGATATGTTCTTTTGGGCAATTTTAAAATAAAGCGACTCTTTTTTGAGCCGGGCGCCTGCGCACTCAGGACAGGTTTTCACGACCATAAAGTCTTTTAACCATTCCTGTATTTTATCCGTACTATTTTCCTGTTGCCGCTTCAGAAAATGGACAATTCCCTCAAACTTGAAACTGTACGTTTCAGCAGCTGCTTTTTCAGAAGATACCCCGTCTGTTAGTTCTTCCGTTCCATACATCAGTGCATACAGCAAATCGGCCGGGAATTTAACGACGGGCGTGGTAAGGTTGAGTTTATACTTTTTCAGGATGGCCTCAATCTCCTTAAAAATCCACAATTCCCGGTACTCGCCCAGGGGAGCAATAGCGCCCCTGCTTATACTCAGCGATTTATCCGGAATGACCGACTCCTCCGTTATTTCTTCCACAACACCTAACCCATTACAAACGGGGCAGGCACCGTAAGGCGAGTTAAACGAAAATGAATTGGGCGACGGCTCATCGTAACTAATGCCCGATTCGGGATCCATCAAGTTTTGAGAAAAGTAGATTAAATGCCCCGAACCATCCAGCATTTGCATCGCCCCTTTTCCCTGTTTCAAAGCCGTCTGTACTGACTGACTCAGGCGGTACCGGTCGTCTGGCTTAGGCACGAGACGGTCAATCACAATTTCGATGTCGTGAATTTTATAGCGATCCAGCTGCATCTTGGGCACAATGTCCTGCACTACGCCATCTACCCGCACTTTGGTGTACCCGGTTTTGGCAATCTGTACGAACAATTCCCGATAATGACCTTTCCGGCTTTTAATAATTGGGGCTAACAGCGTTAACTTCTGCCCGACATACTGCTCCAGAATGGTATCAATAATCTGGTCCTGCGACTGACGTTCCATTTTGCGGCCTGTCAGGTAGGAAAAGGCTTCGCCGGAGCGGGCGTAAAGCAATCGAAGAAAATCGTATATCTCGGTTGTCGTACCGACCGTGGAGCGGGGATTTTTTGATGTCGTTTTCTGCTCGATGGAAATCACCGGACTCAGGCCGTTGATTTTATCTACGTCGGGACGCTCCATATTGCCGATGAACGAGCGGGCGTAAGCCGAAAAACTCTCCATGTAACGTCGCTGACCTTCCGCATAAATCGTATCGAAGGCCAGCGACGATTTGCCGCTGCCACTGATACCCGTCACCACCACCAATTTATTGCGGGGAATGGTAACGTCGATGTTTTTGAGGTTGTGTTCGCGGGCACCCAGTACTTCAATCTGGTCGTATCCCGTCAGGTCTATATCAGTAAGGCCGGATTGCCGGGTTGTAAGCTTTTCTTCTGTCGTCACGCAGCGTTGGGTTATTCTAAACAACAACGAAAAGGGAAGGGGGAGAGTTTCCCGAAAACAGAATGGATTTGTGCGTATAGTCCCTTTGCCACTATCCAACAAAAAGGGTCCGGGCAGAACAATGATGTTCTGCCCGGACCCTGGTTTCACCTGTTTTTTCTTATTTAAACTTCCTTAAAAGAAAGATAACCGAAGAACAAACGGACTGCCGTAAATAGTGCGAGCCAGGTTATTATCATTGTAATTAAGATTATACAGCGCGGTCAAATTAACCCCGAATCGACGCGAAATAGGTTGTGAGTATGTTACACCGACCAAAGGAGATGTCAGCGCATCACTCGTCGTGCGGCCTGTCTGGTTTTCCGTCAGTTGAACCGTAGTACTTTCCAGTTCGCCATGCAGATACAGATTGGGCAGTATGGATGGAATGAATTCATACATTAAAAAACCACGACCACCGTACTGATTGTACGTCAGGTAAGGAACAGTGGTTCCCGTGTTAGTATACGATTTATAGCGCGTATAGGTGTAGCTTCCACCAATGCCAATAATCATCCGCTCAGTGGCTTGATAAGCAATAACGGGCGAAACACCCAGGCTGAATGGGTTACCGAAACGAAATCCATTGATACCACCGCCAAAACGAAGCCGCTGGCCAAATGGTAAAGGACGCCCTTCAGGCGTTTGTGTTTTCAAAGGGTCATGGCCTTGGTCCCGGCGATCTTCTGGGTCTTCGGTTAGTTGTCCGAACGCCAGACTACTGCTCAACAAAGCCGTGATAAACAGTACCTTTCGAATATAATTCATGGTATTTTTTACAGAAAATTAACGTATACTCCTTAACGAAATTAAAACGTAAATTCTTTTACTTCGGGGTCATTCAACAGACGTTTTATACATTTTTCATGGTTTTTCTTCGCCCCGTTAACGCGCCAGTGCCCGATGATTTCCATACCAATTCGCTGCTGCTGGCTACGGGTCGGCGATAAGCCACATTCTTCAAAGAAATCTTCGTACCGTTTCAACGTCTTATTATGAAAGGCAGTCACGATTCTATAATCTCTTGACTGATTCAACTTCTGAATCCAACCGTCGAATTTGACCAATAGTAGCAGCGAACCCAGCACAAATACAAACCCTATGATGGCAACCTCATACTGACCAGCGCCTATACACATACCTAACGCAGATACGACCCAAACCGTTGCGGCCGTTGTCAGACCTTTTACCCGATTATCTTCACGAAAGATGATACCCGCCCCCAGAAAACCGATACCATTGACAATGTTAGCAGCAATACGGTCGCCAGACCCGCCAATGCGGCTGGACAGCATAGTGAACAGAGCTGATCCTACGCAAATCATAATCATGGTGCGCAAACCAGCCGCCTTGCCATGGTATTCACGTTCGGCTCCAATTAGCCCACCTATTAGTAAGGCGGCACTCAATCGAATAATATCTTCCTCTGCAAATACCATAGCTATAAAGTACGTGTAGCCGATGACGGAATCGGCCTTAAAACCTTATCATTCTTTAGAAACCATATCCCGAAATAAACCGTTAAAATCAAGATAGAGTTTACCCTCATTACCAACGAATGATTCAGACCACGGAAACCGGCCCAGCCGGTACAATACCTTCTGTTGACAATCTAGACCCCAAGCAGTTTATCATCATTAAAGGGGCGAAAGTACATAAT
This sequence comes from Spirosoma spitsbergense DSM 19989, assembly GCF_000374085.1. Classification (GTDB taxonomy): domain Bacteria; phylum Bacteroidota; class Bacteroidia; order Cytophagales; family Spirosomataceae; genus Spirosoma; species Spirosoma spitsbergense. Next base: position 55,513 of record NZ_KB893570.1, read on the forward strand.
CTTAAAGGAATTGACGTTGCTATCCCCCGTAACAAACTAGTTGTGCTGACGGGCCTATCAGGTTCCGGCAAATCATCGCTGGCATTCGATACCCTGTTTGCCGAAGGACAGCGTATGTATGTCGAAAGTCTGAGTAGCTACGCCCGGCAGTTCCTGGGGCGTATGGAAAAACCTGAGGTTGAATACATCAAAGGCGTATCGCCCGCCATTGCCATCGAGCAGAAAGTCTCAACCCGTAATCCACGCTCAACGGTTGGTACCTCCACGGAGATATATGACTACCTGAAATTGCTTTTTGGCCGGGTAGGTATCACCTACTCTCCCATTTCGGGCCACGAAGTGCGTAAGGATACAGTTACGGATGTTGTCAACTTCATGTATGGGTTTGAAGCCGGACAGCGGGTCATGATTATGGCTCCGCTCCACGTTCGGGAAGGGCGAACCCTGGCTTATGAACTGAATATACTGATTCAGAAAGGCTATACGCGGATTGTAGCGGGTGGGCAGGTGCTTCAAATTGAAGATGTACTGGAGAACGGTGCCCGGATTGACGTAGAAGGTGTTAACGCCGATGCGCCAAATTCGCTGGAAATCCTCGTTGACCGGGGTACGGTGCTGTACGACGAAAATAATCAGCCGGACGAGGATAACCAATATCGCTTTTCTGACTCCGTGCAAACGGCCTTCAGCGAAGGTGAAGGCTCCTGTCGGGTCGACATTGTGGGCAGAGAGTCCCGGATTTTTTCGGACCGGTTCGAAATGGATGGAATCGTTTTTGAAGAACCTAGTGTCAACCTGTTCACCTTCAATAACCCCTACGGGGCCTGCCGTCGGTGCGATGGGTTTGGCAAAGTGCTGGGTATCGATCCGGATCTGGTTGTTCCGGATAAAAATCTATCCGTTTTTGAGGGTGCTATTGCTCCCTGGCGCAGTGAGAAAATGAGTGAAGAGTTCCTGAAGCCGCTGCTCAAAAACGGCATTCGGTTCGATTTCCCCATTCATCGTCCTTATAAGGACCTGACCAATGCCGAACGGGACTTACTCTGGACCGGGAATAAATACTTCGACGGGTTGGATTCATTCTTCAACTTCGTCGAAAGTCAGACGTTCAAGGTACAATATCGGGTGATGCTCTCCCGCTACCGGGGCAAAACGACCTGTCCTGAGTGCCGGGGGTCGAGGCTTCGCAAAGATGCAGGCTACGTGAAAGTAGGGGGCAAGTCTATTACCGACCTGGTTCTGTTACCGCTCACTCAGGTTACCGCTTTCTTTCAGGGTCTGGAACTGCCCGTTCAACTGCAACAGGTTGCCAACCGTATATTGATTGAAATTCGGAATCGTCTGGATTATATGGAGCGGGTAGGGCTTGGTTATCTAACCCTCAACCGACTCACAAACTCACTATCTGGTGGTGAATATCAGCGTATTAAGCTGGCTACATCGCTCGGCTCAGCCCTGGTCGGCTCCATGTATATTCTGGACGAACCCAGTATTGGTCTGCACCCCCGTGATACCAAACGGTTGGTGAGTGTCCTGGAATCGCTGCGCGACATGGGCAATACCGTCATTGTCGTTGAACACGAAGAAGAGGTCATGCGCTCTGCCGACCAGCTTATTGACATTGGTCCGGACGCCGGTTCATTGGGTGGCCATCTTGTATTTCAGGGTACCTGGTCTGATATTGAACGGATGGAAGGCGAACCCATATCAATTCCTCAAAGCCCCTATCCATCGCACACGATCGACTTTTTGACGGGCCGGGAAACGGTACCGGTACCGACTTTCCGCCGTAAGTCCAGCAATTTTATCGAATTGAGAGGGGCACGGGAAAATAATCTAAAAGACGTTGATGTCCGGTTTCCGCTCAATACCCTGACCGTGGTGACGGGCGTTTCGGGTTCGGGCAAGAGTACGCTTATTCGGAAGGTTCTCTACCCGGCTCTGATGCGGAATCGGGGGGAAGCGGCCGAAGAAGCGGGGAAATATAACTCACTGGAGGGTTCGCTCAACCGGATTTCGGCCATTGAAATGATTGACCAGAACCCCATCGGTAAATCAAGTCGCTCAAACCCGGTTACGTATATAAAAGCCTACGACCACCTGCGTCAGGTCATGGCCGACCAGCCTGTATCGAAATCGAGGGGGTACAAGCCGAGTCATTTCTCGTTCAACGTAGATGGTGGACGCTGTGAAGTATGCCAGGGCGAAGGCGAAGTAAAAATTGAAATGCAGTTTATGGCCGACATTTACCTTAAGTGTGAGGGTTGTGGCGGTAAACGGTTCAAACAGGAAGTACTGGAGGTAACACTGCACGATAAAAACGTGGCGGATATTCTGGATATGACCGTTGATGAAGCCATTACGTTCTTCCGCCCGGTAGAGCCAAAAATGGCCGACAAACTACAGCCTTTGCAGGATGTAGGACTAGGTTACATTGGTTTGGGACAATCGGCAAACACCCTTTCTGGTGGGGAAGCCCAACGGGTAAAACTGGCTTCGTTTCTGGGAAAGGGGAATCCAAACAAAGGTGGTACCCTGTTTATTTTCGATGAACCGACCACGGGACTGCACTTCCACGACATTCGTAAACTCCTCTCCGCCATCAACGCGCTGGTTGATCAGGGGGATTCGGTCATTATTATCGAACACAATATGGAGGTTATTAAAAACGCCGACCATATCATCGACCTCGGCCCCGAGGGTGGCGAAACGGGAGGATACGTTACGTTCACAGGAACACCGGAAGAAATGGTCAAACTAAGCGATGGCAATTATACGGCGGAGTACCTGAAGGGAAAGGTATAGCGTCTGGAAGGACCGTTAAAACAATAAAGGACATGAGAATGAATGTTCCTTCATGCTGCCAATCAACTTCTCGCGTATTTTTGCCTGAATCAACGTATTATGCTGTTTCATGTCCACCTCCGTTAAGTGGGTTCTTCTTCTACTTTGCTGGCCGGTTATAACCGTTGCCCAGCTCCAGATTTCGCATCCGGGAACACGCTTTGTGGTGCAGCGCGGTGCCAACGGAAATGGACAGCTGTATATATCTGGCCGGTTTACAGGTTTGGCAGACCGGGTGGAAGCGCAACTGACACCGGTTGCAGCGGGTCAGGGAACAGCCACGGGTTGGCAACCAGTGCAGGTCAATCCAGCCAATAACATTTTCCTGGGGGCTATTACCGGCGTTGGGGGCTGGTACGTACTAACAGTCCGTACGATGCTGAACAATACGGTGGTGGAGCAAACCTCTGTTCAGCCAGTGGGCATTGGCGAAGTATTCGTCACTGCCGGACAGTCGAACTCACGGGGCCTGGGTATTGGCGATAACGACCTGGGAACCAACACCGACCGGGTGAGCGCAATAGATTCCATCAATCATTATTACCCTCCGGGAAACAGCCCGCTCGTTTCCTCTGGCGATCCTTCACCCGTGCCTAGATTTAAAGCGTTAACCGCAGCCAAACGCGTGTTTCCCATGGCCGAAAGTTCGTGGGCGTGGGGGGAGTTAGGCGACTACATCGTTACCCGTTATAATGTCCCCGTTGCTTTCTACGTAACGGGTTGGGACGGGTCCACCATAGAAAATTGGTTTAAGACGGCCAACGGCCAACCCACCTGTAACCGCTATAACTGCACGGCCGGGGACTGGCCCAATCTACAACCGTATACCAATCTTAAAAACGTAATGCAGTATTACCTGTCTGTAGCCGGCGTTCGGTCCGTTCTGTGGCAACAGGGTGAGGCCGAGTACGGGGATGCCAATTCCGGTAGCATTCCTCTCTATGCAGACCAGCTAACGAACGTTATCCAAAAATCGCGGCAGGATTTTGGCGGACGAAATCTGCCCTGGATGGTAGCCAGAGCCTCTTTCGACGGCAGTGTAACCCGTCAGGCTGTTATTGACAAACAGAACCAGGTAATCAATACGCCGGGTTTAAACGTTTTTCCGGGACCCAACAACGATGGCTTCACGCTTCGTAATGCAGGTTCAAATGACGTACACTTCCGTAATAGCAGCCGTCCCTCTCCGAATCCGCAATATTACCTGAATAACAATACCATTCCACCGGATATGGGCCTGTCTACGTTAGCCCGTACCTGGAATAACAGCCTGGACAATGCTTTTTTTCAGAATGCCCAGCCGATTACTCCTACGCAGTTTGCCGTGACGGGAAATCTGGCTAACTACGTATTACCCGGTTCTACCCTTGCTGTGTCTTTTGCTTCAGTTGGCTCATTCAATGGGGATAATCAGTGGCAGGTGCAGTTACTTGACTCACTGGGGCAATACCTGAGTGTTCTGGGTAGTGGAGCCACCAGCCCCATTCAGGTTACATTACCCGGAAACCTGCAAAGTGGCCGCTTCCAGATTCGGGTAGTGGCCTCATCACCCGCACTACCCGCCGTACCGTCTAACTTATTTCAGCTAACCAACCAGGCCGATGTCAGTCTAGGAATGGATATCGACCAGCGAATTCCGGATATCAACACACCCGTTACCGTTAGCATTTCCGTTCGGAATGATGGCATTGGTCAGGCCACGGGGGTAGTTGTCAGAAACCGGCTCCCTCCTAACCTGGCCTTTATTTCCTCGTCCGACTTTTCCGCCAATGAAGGTGTACTGACCAGTTCTGCCCTTACTGTTAATGTTGGTGAAGTGAAGGTTCTTAATTTCATAGCGCAGCCAACGGCAGCTGGTATCTATCAGAACGCAGCTGAGGTGGCTCAGGAAACGAATACGGATAGTGACAGCCAGCCCAACTCCGGCACAGGTGATGGACAGGATGATGCCGCCCAAGTCGATTTCCGGACCCGTCAGAGCAGTAATTCACTGTTTGTATCGCCTAACCCAAATCAGGTACCACTACCCGCCGTGGCCAGTAACCAGCCCGCACCTGACCCTAACAAAGCGGATGTCAGCATAAGTTTGGCCGTCGATACCCGAACGCCGAAAATAAACGATGTAGTCACGTACACGCTTACGATAAAAAACCAGGGTGGTTTGTCCGCAACGGGTCTATTCGTAACGGCTTATCTGCCTAGTGGCCAAACGTTTGTATCGGGGGATGATTTCGGCCTGTCGGGTGGTAACCCGGTGAGTGGGGTAAGTAGTCTGGCGGCTGGCAGTAGCATTTCAGTTCGGTTCCGGGCTACCATTACCGCAGCGGGCTATAGTACCTGTAGTGCTCAGGTAACTGCCGTTAATGAACCCGACCCGGACTCTACGCCTAATAATGGTACAACTAACGGAGAAGATGATACCGCACTGGTTGATTTGAGGGCACAGTAACGGCCCTATACGTTCTGTACGATCCTGCCAGTATAAACTATTTATACTGGCAGGATCGTTGATTTTATAACAATCATTGCTTTTCTTAGTACAAAACTTCGTTATCCTGCTTTTAGGACTAAGAGGTAATTGTCGTATAAATCGCATGAAAACGCAGTGGCTTTTTATTGGGGTAGCAGGAGTTGGCGTTGCTTTACTCCTGTCATCGTTTCTCGGCATTTTCGAGAAGCGGGTGGACTACAATACCCAAGTAAAGCCGTTGCTGAACAAGAATTGTATTACCTGCCATGGCGGGGTAAAAAAAGCGGCTGGCTTTTCCCTGCTCTTCAAACAGGAAGCACTGGCACCTGCCAAATCAGGGAAACTGGCCATTGTGCCCGGTGATGCCGATGCCAGCGAAATGATTCGTCGGTTGACCCTGACAGACCCCAACGAACGGATGCCTCTCGACCATCCGGCCCTGAAACCCGATGAAATCGATTTACTCCGCCGATGGATTGATCAGGGTGCCAAATGGGGCGACCATTGGGCATACCAACCTGTCGAAAGGCCCGATGTTCCCACTACGGGCAGCTTCTGGAACCGATTGACAGCCTTTATTCCGGGGCATGATAAAGACAGGTGGGCTACTAATGAAATCGACCATTTTATCCTCGACAAACTAGAGCAGGAAGGCTTAACTCCCTCGCCTGAAGCCGACCGGGCTATTTTAATTAGGCGGGTATCCCTCGATTTGACCGGACTTCCCCCCACGGAAAAAGAAGCCGCTGATTTTATCAGTGATACCTCACCCGACGCATACGAAAAAGTAATTGACCGATTACTCAAATCCCCGGCTTATGGCGAACGCTGGTCTGGAATGTGGCTCGATTTAGCCCGTTATGCCGACACCAAAGGCTACGAACGCGACCCCGGTCGCAAAATATGGCGATACCGTGACTGGCTGATTAAGGCATTTAATGACGACAAGCCCTTCAACAAGTTTACGGTGGAGCAACTAGCAGGTGATTTATTACCCGCCCCTACCGACGACCAGTTCGTGGCAACCGGTTTTCATCGGAACACGATGAACAACGATGAGGGAGGTACGCAGGATGAAGAGTTTCGGGTGGCGGCTGTTATTGACCGGGTCAATACGACCTGGGATGTGTGGCAGGGAACAACCTTCGCCTGCATTCAGTGTCATAGTCATCCCTACGACCCTTTCACCCATGATGAGTATTATAAGTTTATGGCGTTTTTCAATAACGCACGCGACGAAGACGTAACGAGTGATACCCCCACACTCCGCTTCTACAAACCTGACGATTCGCTCAAAGTAGTTTCACTCCAGCAATTCATCAAAACGACCGTTGCCAAACCCAAACAGGCGCAACAAACGCTGAATCAGGTTACAAAACTCGTCCGAACGGTAGAACCTAAAATTAACTCCCACGATTTCGATCAACTGGTTAATGCCTCATTGCTGGATGCCAAATACTTTGGTTTTCAGGATAAGGGGTCAACCCGGATTAAAAATGTAACCCTGACCGGGCGCCCCCGGCTATTGATAGCCTGGGGAACAAAAGCCACCGACGCTACCGTCACTATTCGGCAGGACAAACTCGATGGCCCCGTTTTAGCGCGTGTGCCAGTACCTAACACCGGTAGCCAGGGAAATGACACAATCCAAATGATTCCGTTACCGGACGTTCGGGGAAAGCATAACCTCTATTTGTCACTGAACAGCCCAACATCGCCTAAAGATTGGGTTCAGATAAAGTGGGTATCCTTCCAGCCCGTGTTACCCGGACAGCCGATGGATGCATTGGGGAAGAAAGATCAGCTTCTACTGGACATTCTGAACGCCGATGCAGCACAAACACCCATCATGCTGGATGGTACAGGCGATTTAGCCCGCGAAACACACGTTTTTGAACGGGGAAACTGGATGGTGAAGGGCAAAAAAGTTTCGCCTGATGTGCCGAAATCGTTTCCGGCTATGTCTCCCGACTTACCTAGAAACCGGCTTGGGATGGCTCGCTGGCTGGTGAACCGGAGTAATCCGCTTTCAGCGCGTGTTGCCGTGAACCGCTTCTGGGAACAGTTATTCGGGACGGGTATTGTTGAAACAATAGAGGATATGGGTACGCAGGGTATCCCACCTACCCACCGAGAACTGCTTGACTATTTAGCCGTTGAGTTCATGGAAACCGACCGATGGAGTATGAAAAAACTCCTGAAAAAAATAGTTATGTCGGCTACGTATCGGCAGCAATCCAGTGCATCACCCGAATTATTAGCCAAAGACCCTTATAACAGGCTGTTGGCGCGCGGGCCACGCGTTCGTTTATCAGCCGAAGTGGTGCATGACCAGGCCCTAGCGGTGAGTAAGTTATTGAGTCAGAAAATGTATGGTCCCAGCGTGATGCCCAGTCAGCCGGATGGTATCTGGCAATCACCCTATGATGGCGAAAAATGGAAGCAGAGCACGGGTGAAGACCGCCACCGGCGCGCTCTGTACACATACTGGAAACGAACGGCTCCTTACCCGTCAATGGTAACATTCGATAGTCCCAGCCGGGAGTTTTGTCAGCTTCGCCGGTTACGCACCAATACCCCGTTGCAGGCATTAGTAACGCTTAACGACCCGGTTTATGTAGAAGCAGCCCAGCATTTGGCCGACTACATGAGCAATCATGGTAAGTCGCCGGAGGGACAAATTCAGGCCGGTTTCCAGCAGATTATGCTGCGCAACCTTCCCTCGAAAAAACTGGCGGTTCTGGTTCGGCTTTATCGGACAACGGAGCAGTATTACCGAAAAAAGCCGGGAGAAGCCGAAGCCCTACTGGACAGACCCGGATTTGACTGTACGAAGGTTTCGCCCCAGTTAGCAGCCCTGACCGTTACGGCTAATACCCTGCTGAATTTGGATGAAGTGCTGACGAAGGAATAGAACGTAAACGCTATGAATAAACTCCTGCAAGAACTACAGCAAGCCGCTGCCGAGCGCGAAACCCGGCGGCATTTTCTGCACACCTGCTCAACAGGACTGGGCGCAATGGCCTTTGGTTCTCTATTGCAGAGTTGTAACTTCCTGACTAACAACGATCGGCAACCTAACACCGTGGGTTCTGCGATTCAATCCGATGAACCAACGGCCCCGCACCCATCGGCCTATCTACCTAAGGCCCAACGTGTCATTTACATTCACATGGCCGGTTCGCCGAGTCAATTGGAGTTGTTTGATTACAAACCGGAACTGGCTAAGTATAACGGGAAAGACTGCCCGCAGGAACTACTAACGGGTAAAAAGTTTGCGTTTATCCGGGGGGTCCCCAAAATGCTGGGGCCACAGGGCAAGTTCGCCCAACATGGCCATTCAGGGGCATGGGTATCCGACTATCTACCCCACTTGCAGGGTGTAGTCGATGATATCACCTTTCTAAAAGCCATGCACACTGACCAGTTCAACCACGCCCCGGCGCAGTTGCTGATGCACACGGGCAGTGCCCGGCTCGGCCGCCCCAGTATGGGCTCATGGGTGACGTATGGATTAGGAACCGAGAATGATAATCTACCGGGTTACATTGTCCTGGCATCAGGAGGAAAGCAGCCTGATGCGGGAAAGTCGGTCTGGGGTAGTGGATTTTTGCCAACTGTCTATCAGGGCGTTCAATGCCGCACCGATGGTGATCCTGTCCTTTTCGCATCAGATCCGTCGGGTATGAACCGCGACATTCGAAAGCAAACCATCGACGCGATCAGTGAGATTAATCAGCAACAGTATGATGATGTGAAAGACCCCGAAATTCTGACCCGTATTGCCCAGTACGAGTTGGCTTTTCGAATGCAGATGTCGGTGCCGGATGCGATGGCCATTAAAAACGAGCCCCAGTATATTTTGGACAGCTACGGTGTTGACCCAAATAAAGGATCGTTTGCCCGAAACTGCCTGCTGGCCCGTCGGCTGGTGGAACGCGGTGTGCGCTTCGTGCAACTTTTCGACTGGGGCTGGGATACCCACGGCACCAGTGCCGATGGTTCTATTGATGTTGGGCTGAAAGAAAAATGCCATCAATCCGATCAGGCCGTTGCCGCGTTACTGAAGGACCTTAAGCAGCGTGGATTGCTGGATGATACCCTGGTTGTTTGGGGTGGTGAGTTTGGCCGGACACCCATGCAGGAAAATCGGGATGGGCAGGTATTGCCTTTTATGGGCCGCGACCATCATCTCGAAGCATTCACCGTCTGGATGGCGGGTGGTGGCGTAAAAAAAGGCTTTTCGTTCGGAGAAACCGATGATATTGGCTACTACGGCGTAAAAGACAAAGTGCATATTCATGACCTTCAGGCTACCATATTACATTTACTTGGCTTTGACCACACCAAACTGACCTACCAGTTTCAGGGTCGCCCTTTCCGGTTGACTGATGTCGCCGGCAAGATTGTCAAGCCTATTCTGGCCTAATAAGCTGTTTGAGTTAGCGATTGTGACCAGAAGACGGGTGCTGTGGTTAAAGAAATCAACCCAAACAAGCTTCTAAGCGTTATGCTGAACATTTTCCTTAATCCATACCAAACACGCCCGAAAACTTTCGAAAACGTGTTCTTTGGGTATCAGATTTGGAATCAGGTTTACCTTTTCAAGCATTAGCTTAGGCTGTTGCTGTATTCCTACAATCAGAACGACTTTGTCGCTGTTTACTAAACCGGTCAGCACTTCTTCCATAGCGTACAAACCCGATTGGTCCATGTAGGGTACTTGGCTCATCTGAATGATAATACTGCCTGCCGTAGTAGGAATCTGTTTGGCTAGCTGCTGAAAATCGGAGGTGAAACCAAAAAAAAGCGGGCCCTTGATCTGCTTGACAAATACTTCTCCTTTCAGTTCTTCCGGAAAGTCAGACTCATCGGTCCAGGTTTCGTCAGCTAGTGGAATAACATCGGAATCTTTTGAGGTAAGGTCGCCAATCTTTTTCATGAACATCAGCGAAGCTATTACAAGGCCAATACCGACGGCATATACCAAATTCCAGAACGTCGATAGAATCAGTACAACCAGCATAATGATAACCTCGCTCTTTGGCATATACGGAATAGCCCGCAATCCCCGGTAGTCCATAACCCCAATACCTACCGTCATTAAGATACCGGATAGCACAGCCGCAGGAATCTTTGAGGCTACCGGGCCCAGAACCAATAGAATCATCAGCACCAAAACTGCCGACAGCATACCCGACAGCCGGGTTTTTCCGCCTGAGTTGATATTGACCACTGTACGGATGGTAGCACCGGCCCCCGGCAAACCGCCAAAAATAGCGGCTATACTATTACCAATACCCTGCCCCACCAGTTCGCGGTTAGGGTTGTGCCGGGTTTTGGTCATGTTGTCGGCTACTACGGAGGTAAGCAGGGAATCAATACTACCCAGCAGGGCCAGCGAAAGAGCCGTAAAAACATAGGGACTTAGCGCAGTAAAACTAAATCCGGTAAAAATTTCGAATACCGGTTGCGGTAAGCCCGAGGGAATGGCTTCAATGGGTTTATAAGGCAACCCAAATCCATACGCGATACCAGACATGACCAGGAGAGCTACCAGCGTACTCGGCACCCTGGTAGTTATTCGTTTGAAACCGTATATGATGAGAATAGTGCCCGCAGCCAGCATAACCTCCAGCCAATTAATGTTTTCGATAGCACGGGGTATCATTTTTATGGCACCAACAACGCCACTGCTTTCTTTGGCCGCCAATGATTGGGACTCCTGCCGTATCTGTTCCGGTGTTACCAACCTGGCTTTGCGTATCGTTTCCCTGAAATCCTCAATTACGTTTATGTTTTCTCCAGCTTCCTCTTTCAGAATATCATCCACAATAACCTCCTCTGCCCTGGGCTTGAACTGACTGACAAAGGCAATATCTTCTTTTGGATAATAGCCCAATGAGGGAATAATCTGAGTAATGATGATAATTACGCCGATGGCTGTCATAAACCCCGATACTACAGGGTAGGGTATATATTTGATATATTGACCCATACCCACGCTCCCCAGTACTACCTGAATAAGGCCCGATAACAGGAAAACGCTCATTATGAGTGGTAATGCTCTGGACACATCGCCTTCATTGACCGCTATAATGTTGGTAATAACAACCATACTAATAGCCGTCATCGGGGCTGTCGGACCAGATACCTGGGTATTTGTACCACCAAGCAAGGCTGCAAAAAAGCAGATGAAAATGGCCCCGTACAGACCGGCGCTAGGCCCGAGCCCTGAGCTTACCCCAAATGCAAGAGCAAGTGGCAAGGCCACAATCCCAGCCGTAATGCCACCGAAAAAATCGCCCTTTACGTGGGTAAAATCGAACAACTTAGCCATCAAAGTCGGAGTTTAGTTAATGAAAGACAGAAGGTGCTCTCTAATTGGAAGTGAAATACATCCCTCATTAACTAAACCCGAAAAGTGCAGTATCCATTAAAAATAATACAAAAGGATGTGCTGAAACAGAAATTTAGGCCGGGATAATGAATCAACACAATTTGATAATGCCTTTCTGAAGCTACCGATTCACAGTGTTATATCTGGAATCATTTCCTTTGCATCAATAGATTAATTCTACCTGCTATGGTACCTCAGACTATACTTTCGTGGTTATACCTAATCGGAGCGGCTGTATCGCAGACGGGCTGGGCCTACTCAATCAAATACATCCAGTGGGAAACGCTGAAAGCATTGCGCTGGAGCACGTTTTACCAGCTGGATGTTGGCCTGCCAGCTTTACTTCCCTGGGCAGGGTACGTGGTTTTTGGCATTGTCAACACGGTGCTACTGGCAGCAGCCATGCGTACCATTCCAACGACAACCGCCTTTACGGTATGGATGGCTCTCACGCTGATTTTCCTGAAAGCTGCGGATGTAATGTGGCTGAAACTAAGCTGGTCGTGGAGTGAGCTTTTTTTCATTTTGCTCATTACCATCAGTATCGTTGGCCTGAAACTGTCCGGGCCAGCGGAATAGAACAACCCTCTTTAGTCCATCACTTTGGGCACTTCAAAAAACTGACCATCGTGCTGAGGAGCGTTAGCCAGTGCCTGCTCACGGGGTAGTTGATTTTTGACCTCATCCTCCCGGAGCACGTTTGTCTCGCCGGAAATGTGGGTCAGTGGTTCAACGCCCATTGTATCTACTTCGTTAAGATGCTCCATCCAGTTGAGCACTTCGTTCAGGCTGTTCAACAGGTCAGCTTCTTCCTCGGGCCGAACTTCCAGCCGGGCCAGATGAGCTATTTTGTGTAATGCTTCCTTGTCTACTTGCATGGTTCAGAGAGGAATAGGGTCAGGCTGTTATTTTCTTTTCGCCCTTCAATTCATTGTCAATCACTCTATACGTTTCCTGTTTCAGGTTATCCAGGTTAGCCTGCGTCATGCCCACCGTTTCGATAGGTGGATGAATAACCGCCCGCAACGAGTGCCAGTGAAACCTAACCGGGCTTTTGTCGGGCAGTATCCGGTAATTATCCAGCAGCGTGATGGGCACAATCGGCACCTGCTGCTGAATAGCCATCGTAAAGGCTCCATCTTTAAACGGAGTCATTTGCGGTGGGTTGGTTGCCTGGATTCCCCCCTCCGGAAAAATCATGATACTCCGGCCCGATGCCAGGGTGCGTATGGATTTGGCCAGCGAGTAAGCCCGGCTGTTTGACTGATTGCGGTCTACCTGAACGTGCAATTTGGTAAACATATACCCCAGCAACGGAATACGCTTTACCTCACTTTTCCCGATAAAGGCGTAGTAGTTATCCACAACAACACCCATAGCGGCAATATCCAGATACGAAAAGTGATTTGCACAAAAAACATAAACCCCTTTCGGGTCAGGTCGAAACCGGTGCTCTATCCGAACAGGCATTCCTGCGCAAATAAAGAATAGTTTTCCCCAGATGCGATTGATTCCGTGCGCTATCGGCTTCCAGCTATCCCGCTGCAAAAAAACGAACTGGATGGGAAACAGTAGTATGTACAGGACGATAAAACAAACAGTGCACCAAATCGTATAAAGCATAACTGTCTAAATCGCTACGGCGGCCCAACAGGGTTTACCACGATCTAAACGATTTATCGGGATTTGCTTACGCCTATACTTTTGTCCTGGAAATCGTTTAAATTCTGATAAAATACCGGTCAGGATTAATGTTTAAAATGCCGGATGCCCGTCGTTACCATTGCCAGACCATGCTCATTACAATAGTCGATAGAATCTTTATCCCGAATAGACCCGCCCGGCTGAATAACGGCCGTGATACCCGCATTTCCGGCAATTTCAACACAATCGGGAAAGGGGAAGAACGCATCGGATGCCATCACGGATCCGGTCAAATCGAACCCGAATGAGTGGGCTTTTTCGATTGCCTGCCGGAGCGCATCGACCCGCGAGGTTTGTCCTACCCCACTAGCCAGTAGCTGCCAATATCCCTCACCAGCCTCTTTGGCCAGCACAATCGTGTTAGACTTAGTGTGTTTGCATACTTTCAGCGCAAAGGCCAAAGCCCGGTTTTCACTAGCTGTCGGTGTTTTTTCGGTAACGGTTTTGAACCGATCAACGCCTTCGGTTTCGTTATCCTTATCCTGTTCCAGCACACCGTTCAAAATGGTTTTAAACATCACGGCTGGTAACTCGATGGCGTTCCTTTTCAACAGAATCCGATTCTTTTTCGACCGTAGCAGTTCCAGCGCGGCTGGTTCATAATCCGGGGCAATCAGGATTTCCATGAACAGCTTGTTCAGCTCTTCGGCCGTTGCCAGATCTACCGGCTTGTTAGTGATAACAACACCACCAAAAGCCGAAACCGGGTCGCAGGAGAGTGCACTCAGGTACGCTTCTTTAGCCGTTGGGGCCGTAGCGATACCACAGGCATTGGTATGTTTTATAATGGCAAACGCGGCTTTATCTCCCTCCTTAAATTCGTCAATCAGATTCACGCAGGCATCCACATCAACCAGGTTATTATAGGACAATTCCTTACCGTGTAGCTTGGTAAACATAGCATCCAGGTTCCCGTAGAACGTAGCCTGCTGGTGCGGATTCTCACCGTATCGGAGGTGGTTGGCTGGCAAACTCTTGAAATCATAAATTGGCCCGGAGAATTGTGTTTCCTCACTTTTTGCTTCTGCTTTACTGAAGTAAGCCTGTATGTCCGTATCATAGTGCGACGTTACGGCAAATGCCTCTCCGGCATAACGCCGACGGTCGTTTAGTTCGGTTGTCCCCTTCTTTTCGGTAAGAAGGTCAACTACACCGGCATACTGGCTTCTTGACGAAACGATTAGTACGTCGTTGTAATTTTTGGCGGCTGCCCGAATTAGGGAAATACCTCCAATGTCGATTTTTTCAATGATATCCTCATCCGACGCACCCGATGCTACGGTTTCCTCGAAAGGGTATAAATCGACAATTACTAAATCAATGGGTGGAATGCGGTGCCGCTCAGCCTGGGCAAGGTCTTCGGGCAGTTCGCGCCGATAAAGAATTCCGCCCATAACGGCGGGGTGCAGGGTTTTTACCCGGCCGCCAAAAATAGAGGGATAACCCGTCAGGTCTTCTACGGCCGTAACCGGAATACCAAGTTGTTCGATGAATGCCTGCGTACCACCCGTTGAGTAGAGTTTAACGCTTTGCTCGTGCAATAACCGGACTAATGGTTCGAGGCCATCTTTATAAAAGACGGAGATTAATGCGGAGGAGATTAGTTGGGACATGGAATATGCCGAAACAGGCGCCGACTGTTTCAGTCAATAGTTGACAAGTTACCCGAAACAGCCGACGCCTGTTTCAGCCTGAAGTGCAAAGATAGCCAAACGTCTTAACTTTGCACTTCAGGCTGAAACCTGAAGACCTCATCGGTCAAAACCAATTCAGGTTAGCCATTTTCACGATTCAATGAGTACGTTTAAAAAATTAGCGGGCGACACAGCCCTGTATGGGGTAAGTACCATTCTGGGGCGACTGCTGAATTACATTTTAGTACCCATTCAAACGTATGCGTTCAATCAGCCTAAAGAACTCTCCTCGAACGTTACGTTTTACAGCTACATTGCGCTACTGTTAGTCATCTACACATTTGGTCTGGAAACAGCTTTCTTTCGTTTCGCTGCCCGTAAGCCTGAGCTATTGACCAAAACGTTTAGTGAAACACTGAGTCTGGTGTTGCTCATTACGCTTCCATCAACGGCCCTGCTTCTGTATCTGGCACCGGATATAACGGTTTGGCTGAATTACCCCGGCCAAACAACCTTCATTCGATGGTCGGCCCTGATTGTCGCCATCGATGCCATTACAGCCATACCGTTTGCCCGACTCCGGGTTCAAAACAAAGCCCGGCAATTTGTGAAAGTAAAAATGCTCAATGTGGGTCTGGTTGTACTATTCAACATTTTTTTCCTGGTCATCTGTCCCGATGTTAGTAGTGGTAAGTACCTGACCGGCTTACAACCGTTTGTCAACCTGGTGTATGACCCATCTATTGGCCCCGGTTATATTTTCCTGGCCAACTTACTGGCGAATGCCTGCTATTTCCTGTTGCTGCGCAATACATTTCGGGGATTTCAGTTTCGATTCAACTGGCCCGAGGCCCGGGTGTTGTTCGTGTACGCCTACCCAATTATGCTGACCGGTCTGGCGAACGTTATCAATATTCTGACCGACCGCCTGTTTTTAAGGCATTACCTGCCCGAAGGCTTTTACACGAGTGCCAGCGGAGTCGCGCTTACGAACGAAGACGCCCTGGGCATTTATGGTAACTGCTTCAAACTGTCGGTATTCATGGCCCTGGCCACGCAGTCGTTCCGGTTTGCTGCCGATCCGTTCTTTTTCTCGCGCGCCGACGACAAAAACTCCCCCGAACTATTGGCCCGCGTAACCAAGTGGTTTATTATCGTATGCGTGCTGATTTGGGTAGGGGTTAGTCTGAATGTTGATATTATTGGGGTAGCTATGCTGGCTCCCGCTTATCGGCAGGGGTTGGTTATCGTTCCTTTTCTGCTGTTAGGCAATCTGTTTCTGGGGGTTTATCAAAATATTGGCTTATGGTTCAAGCTCACCGATAAAACGAAATTTGGAACAATCTTCACCGTTGTAGGTGCTGCCATCACTATAACAGGCAATATTCTTCTGATTCCCGTTATGGGCTACATGGGTTGCGTTATCGCTTTTCTGACGTCCAGTTTCGTGATGCTGGCCTTATGTTACGCTTTTGGCAATAGGTACTATCCCGTTCCCTATAACATACGGTCAGCAACGCTTTACGTTCTGGGAGCGGGCCTGCTCATTCTCGGTGTCTGGTTGTTCCCGATTGAAAACTTATGGATTGCGGTACCCGTACACATCGCCCTCTTTGGTTTGTTTACCGTATTGGTTTTGCTAACCGAACGGGATACGCTTCAGCCTGTATTACTCAGGTTTCAGAAAAGACGGGTTTAACACTAGCCTGTATATTCTTTTATCGGTAAATTTGTAGATTATTCTCCGTAAAATGTACGTTCATCCTCTATGAAACTGTCTTTCCTAAACAGTGCGTGGCTGTTGCCCGCTGCGTTTTTGTTTATACTAACCTCCTGCCGGGAAAAAACGCTGTTCGACCGGCTCGACTCCTCTGATACGGGCATTACCTTTGCCAATACCATTACCGATACTGATACACTCAACATTCTTAACTATCAGTATATCTATAACGGGGGCGGGGTTGGCATCGGCGACTTCAACGGCGACCAGAAACCCGATGTCTTTTTTGCGGGCAATCAGGTTCCAAATCGGCTGTATATCAACAATACCGAAACCGGAAGTGGAAAACTCCATTTTAACGACATCACTCAATCGGCGGGTGTTGGCGGGGGGGGGCGCTGGTGCTCCGGCGTAGCCGTCGTTGATATCAATGCCGACGGGAAACAGGATATTTACGTATCGACAACCCTCCACAAAAAAGCGGCTCAGCGGTCTAACCTATTGTATATCAATCAGGGAAACGGGGCCGATGGACAACCAACATTCCGGGAAATGGCTGCCGACTATGGGGTTGCTGACACTACTTATACCACCCAGTCAGCCTTTTTCGATTACGATAATGACGGCGATTTAGACCTTTTCGTGCTGGTCGATCAGATTGATGACCCCCGCAATCCAACCAACCTGCGCGCCCGGGTAAATGACGGTACTTCCCCCAATACCGACCGGCTCTACCGCAATGATTTCGATGCAAAACGCGGCCATGCCTACTTCACCGATGTAACGAAACAGGCCGGTACGCTGGCCGAGGGTTTCGGCCTGGGTGTGAATATCTGCGACATCAACCGCGATGGCTGGAAAGATATTTACATTACCAATGATTTTGCCACAAATGATGTGCTCTACATCAATAATCATGATGGCACGTTCACGAATCATGCCCATGATGCCTTCAGGCACACCAGTTCGTCGGCAATGGGAAATGATGTTGGCGACATCAATGGCGATGGCCTGGCCGATATTATTGCAATGGACATGCTGCCTGAAGATAACCTGCGGAAGAAGAGCCTGATGGGGCCAAGCAGCTATTTTGCCTACCAGGAATGGGACCGCCTGGGGTATGAGCACCAATATGCCCGAAACACCCTGCAACTGAACCAGGGCGTACAGCCAATCGATACGTCCCATGTTGGTATGCCGATTTTCAGCGAAATCAGTATGCTGGCCGGGATAGCCGAAACGGAGTGGAGCTGGTCACCACTACTGGCGGATTTCGATCAGGATGGCTATCGCGACCTGCTGGTGACCAATGGATTTCCCCGCGATATTACCGACCGGGATTTCACGACCTATTATAGTTCTGTGAATACCTACCTGACGGATGCGCTTCGTAAAGAGTTGACTACTAAAATGCCGCAGGTAAAGGTGAGTAACTACGCTTACCGCAATAAAGGCAACGCCACTTTTGAGAACGCTACGGCTCGCTGGGGAATGACCGAGCCAAGTTTCTCGAACGGTGCGGCTTACGCCGATTTTGACGGTGACGGTGATTTGGATTACGTGATTAACAACATCAACGACGAAGCCTTCATCTACCGCAACAACCTGACCGACCTGAAATCGGAAACGGCTCATTCGCTGCGCATTAAGTTTGAAGGGGATGGTGCAAACCCAATGGGGCTTGGCGCAACCGTTGAGTACGAACTACCCGACGGCCGTAAGGAGTTTTATGAGCATACGCCATACCGGGGTTTCCTCTCCAGTGTTGACCCAATCGCTCATTTTGGCCTCGGCAAATTCACTACGATTAAAAACCTGAAAGTAACCTGGCCCGGCGGCCGGATGCAGATTCTGCCAACCATTAATGCCGACCAAACCATTACCGTTAGTGCAAAGAATGCCCGGTCTGATGGCGCGACCCAGGTTAGTATAGCCTCCAATTCATTATTTCAGGACGTGACCGCCGAACTCGGCATTACGTACAAACACGAAGAAACGGACATCATTGATTTCAATCTGCAAAAAACGCTGTTGCACAAATTAACAGAATACGGTCCTGCTCTGGCCGTAGGCGATGTCAACGGTGATGGGCTGGCCGATATGGTTATTGGAGGCAGTTCAAAGTTCTCAACGAACATTCTTTTGCAGCAACCCTCAGGACAGTTCATAGTAAAAGCGATGCCGACAAAATTGTCGGAAGATGCGGGTTTGCTGTTATTTGATGCCGACCTTGACGGTGACTTGGATTTGTACGCAACCAGTGGCAGCCCTGAGTTTGGCATCAGCGAGTTGACCGAAGCCCTGCGCCACCGCCTTTACGTAAACGACGGAAAAGGCAACTTTACGTTAGCCACCAATGCGCTGCCGAACTTTAGCCTGAATGGGTCATGCGTAAAAGCGGCTGATTTTGATGGTGATGGTGACCTGGATTTGTTTGTTGGGGGCCGGGTAGAACCGTACAAATACCCAATGGGTGTGCCGAGTTACCTACTCCGAAATGATAGCAAAAAAGGGGAGCCACATTTCAGCGATGTTACAGCGCAGATGGCGCCCGTTCTGGCTAAAGGTGGCTTGATCTGCGATGCCCTCTGGACGGATTTCGATAAGGATGGCGACGTTGATTTGCTACTGGCCAGCGAGTGGGGGGCCCTCACGATGCTACGGAATGACAAAGGCCATTTACAACCAGTAGAAAACAATGGTTTATCGGATAAAGCCGGTTTCTGGAACTCCATCACCCCCGGCGATTTTGACAATGATGGGGATATCGACTATCTGGCGGGTAATATTGGGCAAAATAACCTCCTCCGCGCCAGTACCGACCGGCCCGTTCGGATTTACGCGGGAGACTTCGACAACAATGGCTTCTATGATGCATTCCCGTCGGTTTATTTCAAAAACGCACAGGGACAATACGAAGAGTACCCCTATTTCGGCTGGGATGATATGGTGAAGCAGATGATTGGTATCAAAAAACGCTACCTTGAATATGCCCCATTTGGTCAGGCGACCATGAGCCAGATTTTAACGGAAGAGGAGCGGAACCAGGCCCTGAAACTCTCGGCGAATTACCTGTCCAGCAGTTACATTGAAAACAAGGGAAATGGGCAGTTCGAGGTAAAACCATTACCAATCATGGCCCAAACTGCGCCAATATTCGGTATGCTGGCGCAGGATGTGGACGGTGACGGTAACCTGGATGCCGTTCTGGTGGGCAACGAATACGGTAGCGATATGGTGGGCGGACGTATGGATGCCTTTGATGGACTGGTACTAAAGGGCGACGGTAAAGGCAATTTCACCCCCTTAACCATTGGCCAGAGCGGTTTCTACGTTCCCGGCAATGCCAAAGCACTCGTTAGCTGGCCCGATGTGAAGGGTGAATTAAAAATGGCAGTCACGCAAAACCGGGGGCCATTACGCGTGTTTGCCGTCCGTCAGCCGCAAACATTCACTCCCATTGACCCAAAAACGACCGCTGTTACTATCCGACTGAAAAACGGGCGTACCCGTCGGCAGGAAATTCCTTTCGGGACATCATTTTACAGTCAGTCAGCACGGGGCGTATGGCTGCTGCCGGGTGAGTCTATTGTGAAGTGAGTTAATCTACCCTAACGCGAATATTGGCATCCGATACGCTGGCCGTTCGGCTACTCACGGCGGAGGTGATAAAGAAACCTGTAGCCGGTCGGCCGGTGGGGTTCGTGTTGATAATGTTAGTCGGCACGTTGGCGGGTGGGGTAGCAAAAAGCCCCCCATTTGTCACCTGCGTTCGGACCTGCTGCCAGAAAAGAAAGGCATCGGCCGTTAGGGAATGGACTTCTACCTTTACTATATCCTTCAGCGCATACAGGCTATCCGGATTGATAGACCGACGGATAGGCACGATGAATGTCAGACCATCTGCAACCGATGAATTACCCCCAAACACGCCATCCTGCGACGTGATGATGTTGTTCGGTTTGTTCTGCAACGTTCCATTACGAAAAAACCGAATTCGGTAGTAGTCTACCTGTTTGGGTATGTCGACCGCATAAAACTCGGCCCGATAGCCCTGCGTTGTAGACAATGGATTAAGTGCCCGTTTCACAAAAATGAGGGAATCGATGGGCGGTACCGGGTTTATTTTTGAGGTAGACCGGAACGTATCTCCGCCGTACAGAATAGTTAGCTGATACGTTCGGCCAATGTGCCCCAGCGTATCTTTTCCGGTGGGTTTCCACACATAATAACCCGTGTTCGTGGAGTCTATAAATCGATACGTTTTCCCGGTATTATCGGTAACCGTGACGGTAGCACTGGTAGCCGCCGGTGGCGTGTTACTATCGAAGTAGCCTGCTGTTTTGGTAAGTCGTATCGTCTGTGAGCCGGGCTGGTTGGTTAACAGAGCATCTACAGAAAGCTGAACAGGACCGGTATCGAGTTTGGCATCAATAACGGTCGTGCAGCCGTTTAGCCCGATAAATCCTCCCAGAATATAAAGTAAAAATACAGGACGTTTCATGGTGGAACGGCTAGAATTTGAAGTTGTAGGTAACAGATGGAATAATCGTAGCAAAAACCGAATACTTGATAGCCTCCGTCACCTGTGGTCTATCCGTATTGGGCTGAAAATAAACGGAGAAGGCATTTTTTCGGGCATATACGTTATAGACAGAAAATACCCAGTTGTCGTCCTTCCGCTTACCTTCCCGTTTGCGTCCCTGCAACGTAGCCGCTAAGTCGAGCCGGTGATAGGCTGGAATACGGTAGTTGTTGCGCGTATTCCCATAGTTCTGCGGTACCACAATTCCGTCGTATTCAAACCGGTTTGTGGGAAAGGTTGCCGGGGTACCACTCGCCAGGGTGAAAGTAGCCGAAAAATTCCATCGTTTAGCCCTGGGGGGGTCAATTAACAGGACTGACGTCAGCACGTGCCGTTTATCAAATCGCGTGGGGTACCAGTTTCCGTTATTGATACCGGCAACCTGCCGCTCTGTTTTAGCCAGCGTATAGCTTATCCACCCATTCACAACGCCGGTATTTCGTTTCACATAAAACTCAGCTCCGTAAGCACGGCCCTTTCCCGGCAACAAATCACCTTCCAGGTATTTGTTCAGAATCAGGCGTGCCCCATCGATGTAGTCAATCTGGTTCTGTAACCATTTGTAGTATACCTCTACCGATGCTTCAAATTCGCTGCCTGTTCCGGTAGAACGACCAAAGTTTTTGAAGTAGCCACCGGCAATCTGGTCAGCCAGTTGCGGCTTGATATTATTCGTCGATGGGGTCCAGATATCCAGGGGCGTAGAAGCCGACGTGTTGGAAATAAGGTGGACGTACTGCGCCAGTCGGTTGTAACTGGCTTTGAATGAACTGGTATTGTTCAATTCGTATTTGGCCGAAAAGCGTGGTTCCCAGTTACCATAAGTCGTAATAATCTGGTTGCGTTTGTACGTGCTGGTCGATACCACCGCCCGTGATTTTCCTACCGGCCCATCGGTAGCAAATGTATAGGCTTCGCCGGGTCCAATGTAGTTGAAGAGGGAGTAGCGCAGCCCGTACTGTACTTGCAATTTAGACGTCAGCTGTTGTTCATTGCCCAGATAAAGGGCATTTTCAAGCGAGTATTTGTTTTCCAGACCGAACGTACGAACGCTTCCCGAGCTGGCCGCCGTGGCCGTGCCAGGCTGGAAATTATGAAAAATCGCCTGACCACCGAAGGTAACGGTGTTTTTACCCAGGAAGAGCGAAAAATCGGGTTTCAGGCTGTAATCAACAATGCGGGAGTCGGTACGAAAATAGTCATTAGGGTTTTTCTGTTTCAGGTCGGTGTTGAGCGAGTAGTCGTAGTTGCTGTAATAGGCTGTTGTGTTCAGAAACAGTCTATTACTGAACACGTGGTTCCAGCGGGTCGAAACGGTTGTGCTACCCCAGTTAAACCCAAAATCAGCCCCGAATACATCACGACCCAGATAACCGGATATAAATACGGTGTTTTTATCGTTGATTCGATAGTTTGCTTTAGCCGTTAAATCGTAAAAATAGAATTTTGAGCCTTTCAGGTCATTTTTCAGGAAGGGCTGAGCCAGAATGTCTGCGTACGAACGCCGAGCCGCTACAATAAACGATCCTTTCCCATTAAACAGTGGCCGCTCGTACGATAGTCGACTAAAAATAAGTCCGATACCCCCATTGAGTTCAGGTTTCTTAGCATTTCCTTCTTTCAGCCGGACATCCAGGATGGAAGCAATCCGACCACCATAGTTGGAAGGAATACCACCCTTAATCAGTTTGACATCTTTTACCGCATCGGGGTTAAAGACTGAAAAGAAACCAAACAGGTGCGAGGAATTATAGACTGGTGCTTCATCCAGCAGTACCAGATTCTGGTCGATGCTGCCACCCCGAACGTTGAACCCCGTTGCACCTTCACCCACGGTCGAAACGCCGGGCAAAAGCTGAATACTCCTGATTACATCTACCTCACCCAGCAAGGCCGGTATCCGCTTCAGCGTTTTCACATCAATCTGGTTGACACTCATCTCGATGTTTTTGACATTATCGTCCTCCCGCTTGGTCGATACGACAACTTCCTGAAGCTGCTCACCTTCCTGTTTCAACTCCAGGTTAAGGCGCACGTCGCCCCCGGTTAACTCAACAAATCTCGATTGTTTAGCGTAACCCACATAGCTAATAACCAGGTTATAACTTCCGGCAGGAAGCGTAACGGCATAAAATCCATAGCTATTGGTCACGGCACCGGTGCTCGTTTCTTTAACATAGATCGAAACCCCGATCAGGCCCTCCCCATTGGCGGCATCTTTGATGTAGCCACTAACGGAAAAGGTGGCTGCTGATTGGTCCTTGTTAAAACGGCTGTTCTGGGTCTGTTGTGCCTTACTCTCCAGGGAAGCAAATACACCAACAAACAGGCAGACCAGCCAATAAGGTATAAAGTATTTCATTACGTTATCAATAGTATCCTTTGAGGATAAATACTCAGGTTTTTTTGATAACGCAAAAGTAATCCCGTGTTAGTTCAGCCTAACCAGAAATTAGATAAACCGACTAAATAGCGCGTTGAACGGCAACAGGTTACCAATAAATTAATTGAAGTTGCTAGGTGGCAGGCCCTTATTGCGCCCTAATAATGGGAACGAGTTTCTGTAAGGCTACGAATCGGTCCACATCCGGTTTTTCCTCCGAAATCGGCAGTTTTTTCAGCACTTCTACCAGAATCTTCCCCACCAATAGCCGCATGTTTTTCTTGTCATCAGCCGGAATCACATACCAGGGGGTGTTTTCAGTAGCGGTTTCGTTGATAGCATCTTCGTATGCTTTCTGATAGTCATCCCAGAATTCACGTTCTTTAACATCACCCTCTTCAAATTTCCAGTTTTTGTCAGCTTCGTCAATACGATCAATCAGCCGGTCGGCCTGTTCTTCTTTGGATACGTGCAGATAAAATTTCACTATCGGAAAGCCATTCCGGTGCAGAAATTTTTCCATGTCCCGAATGGACTCATAGCGATCTTTAAAGAGTTGTTCCAAATCGTCCGTAACGTTTTCGGGAAGCCGCTGGCTTTCGGTCAGGATTTCGGGGTGTACTTTGGTAACGATTACTTCCTCATAATACGAGCGGTTGAAGATGCCAATGGTACCCCGTTCGGGTAGTTCGCGCCAGCCCCGCCATAGCCAATCGTGTCGAAGTTCCTGATCGGTCGGGCGTTTGAACGAGTATCCCTTTATACCCACCGGGTTCGTACCTGTAAATACGTGCTGGATGGTGCTATCCTTCCCGGCCGCATCCATAGCCTGGAATATTACCAGCAGGCCATAACGGTTGTGGGCGTACATTTTCTCCTGCAGTTTATCAATACCAGAAGCATGATCGCTCAGCAGATCTTCATACTCGTCTTTATCGTCATAGAAGTCATCTACTTTAGTAGGTTGTTTTTTAATCTTAAGTGATTTGGAACCGTCGTAACGAAATTGCTTTATATCGAAGTCTTTCATAGTATGATGACGTAAACTTTACGCGGATTAGTGATGTTCTTTCCGTAAGAGTTTATAACCAAAAACCTAACCAATGGTTGCCATTACCTGCAGCAACTCATTTTTGTTTCAACAAGCATGATAACAAATCAATCAGCCAATACGGACAAGGCAACCCTGGGAACGGGTTGTTTCTGGTGTACGGAAGCGGTTTATCAATCGCTCGATGGGGTTATTTCAGTTGTATCGGGTTACGAAGGCGGCCGCAAGATAAACCCAACGTATGGAGAAGTATGCACGGGGAATACCGGCCACGCCGAATGCGTAGAAATTACGTACGATCCCGCCAAAATAACGTATCAGGATTTACTCGAAGCCTTTTTCCGGAGTCACGACCCAACCACACTGAATCGTCAGGGAAATGACGTAGGCACGCAGTATCGGTCGGTTATTTTTTATCATAACGACGAACAGAAGCAACTCGCCGAAACGGCGATAAAAGAACTGGACAAATCGGGGGCCTATAATAACCCCATTGTAACGGAAGTTACCCCTGCCGAAACATTCTTTGCAGCTGAAGCATACCACCAAAACTACTTCATTAACAATCCGAATCAAGGCTATTGCGCCTTTGTCGTTGCTCCTAAAGTAGACAAGTTCAAGAAGGTATTCAAGGACAAGCTGAAGCCGGAACTAGCTCATTAGCAGCAACATCACATAAAACTTTGTCACAAAAAAATCCCCGACGCGGGGATTTTTTTTGCGTTCAGGTTAAACAAAGCAGGAATGGCCAGAAAAGTAATCCCCTGATATTGAGAAACTTAATACGAATAAATTCTCTTTATTGTGTCAATCGTTTACTTCAGATTAGTATATTCGTACCGTAATGGATAATATGACCGATTAATAAGTGACAAGGATATACATTTGCTACGCCAATTGTTTCATATTTACTTTGTTTCAAATTCTAACGTAAATCAGTAGAACAAAATGAAAAAAATCAACTTTTCAATCTTATTGGTGCTTGGCTTGTTAGCCGGTACCCAATCGTTTGCTCAACTTGCCATCGATAAGGGCACCAAATTTGTCAACCTCGGAATTGGCGTTGGAGGTTATTCCAGTGCCGGTGGTATCGCCTTCGGTGCATCCGCTGACTTTGGCGTTGCACCTAACTTTACGGTGGGTGGCCAGATTGCTTACCGTAGCTTCAACTATGGCTATCTTGGCTACAACGATAAAATCAATTACCTGTATTTTGCAGCTCGTGGTTCTTATCACTTTAACCAATTGCTAAACTTGAGTACTGACAAAGCTGATCTTTACGCAGGATTAGGCATTGGTTACGAAAGCGTTTCTTACAGCAACAACATTTACGGTGGCAGTACCTTCGGGAGTGGCATTTTCGTTCCTATCCACCTGGGGGGTCGTTATTTCTTTAGCGATAACGTAGGTGGTTTTGCTGAATTAGGTACTGGTATTGCTCCGCTCCTGTTGGGCGTTACCTTCAAGTTTTAATTAACCAATAGCGTACCCAACAGAAAGGCCAATCCTGAGTTAGGATTGGCCTTTCTGTTGGGTATATCAAGTTACTTACTCGCTACTTCCCTCAGGCTTTTCACACCCATATTCCAGAGAATAAAGGAATAGATATCGGCTGCTGTTTCGATATTCTTTTTGGTATTACTCGCTCCATGCCCAGAATTGGTATCTATCCGAATCAGGACGGGGTTATCTCCTTTGTACAATTCCTGCAACGTAGCCGCGTATTTGAACGAGTGCGCCGGAACAACCCGGTCATCATGGTCGGCGGTGGTGATAAGCGTGGCCGGGTAATTCAGACCGGGCTTGATGTTCTGTATTGGCGAGTAAGCGTATATTGCCTTAAACTCCTCAGGGTTATCACTGCTACCATAATCGGCAATCCAGTTCCAGCCAATGGTAAATTTGTGAAACCGCAGCATATCCATGACACCCACCTGCGGAATAGCCACCCGAAACAAGTCAGGTCGCTGATTCATAACGGCACCTACCAGCAGTCCGCCGTTCGAGCCTCCCTGTATCGCCAGTTTGTCCGTACTCGTATAGTTCTGGGCAATAAGGTACTCGGCAGCCGCAATGAAATCATCGAATACGTTCTGTTTCTTGAGTTTCATCCCCTGTTCGTGCCATTTCTCGCCATACTCACTACCACCCCGCAGGTTAGCCTGGGCATACACGCCACCCTGCTCAAGAAAGGGAATCCTGAACGGACTGAATGCCGGTGGTAAACTGATGTTGAAGCCTCCGTATCCATAAAGCAGCGTTGGATTTGTTCCGTCCAGTTTCAATCCTTTCCGGTACGTCAGGAACATAGGCACTTTTGTACCGTCTTTGCTGGTGTAGAAAACCTGCTTGGTTTCGTATTCGTCCGGCTTAAAATCTACTTCGGGGGCGCGGAAGACGCTGCTCTTTCCGGTGGCAATGTCGTAGCGGTAAATGGTAGGCGGAAAAGTGAACGAGGTAAATGTGTAGAATACGAATTTATCGTCTTTCTCCCCCCCAAACCCACCGGCAGAACCCAGTGCTGGCAGCTGGACTTCACTTTCTTTTTTCCCCTTGTAATTGAACACCTCTATTTTTGAGGTCACGTCTTTCGAGTACTCAACAAATAGTTTTTCACCAGCAGCATTAACACTATTCTCCGCAATGGGTTCGGGTTTTTCGGGAATAAGTGTCGAAAATGCTCCCTTCTTTGTGTCGTAGGCAATTACCTTGCTGTTAGGAGCTTTCTCGTTGGTCAGAATTAGTAGCCGTGCACCGTCATTGTCCACTACATTATAGCTAAAATCTGTCACTTCGGCCACAACTGGTTTGAATGTATTGCCAGCTGGTGCCAATTGCTTATCCATATAGAAGAGGGCATTTCCATCTTTGCCTTGCCCCCGGTCGCTCACCGTTAGTAGCACAAACCGCTCATCGTCGGTGGTACGAACGGTATGGAAACGCTGCGGGTGGCTGGCATCTTTAAATACCAGCCGGTCGGCCGATTGCGGTGTGTTCAATTTATGAAAATACACCTGATGGTTTTCATTTTTAGCCGCCAGTGCGCTTCCTTCGGGTTTGGGGTAGCGGCTGTAATAAAACCCATCTCCCTGCCAAGCAGCCCCTGAAACTTTTACCCATTCAATGGTTTCGGGCAGGTACTTTTTGGTAGCCAAATCCATTATCTGGTACTCCTGCCAGTCGGAACCACCTTTCGATAAACCAACCACGGCGTACTTTCCATCTTTCGAGAGGGAGAATGCCCCCAGGCGGGTGGTGCCATCCGTCGACAATTTATTCGGGTCAATGACGATTTCGGGCGTGGCATCAAGTCCTCTCTGCCGGTATAATACCGACTGATTCTGAAGACCGTCGTTTTTCGAGTAATAATACCATTCTCCCCGGCGGCTCGGTGCCGAGTATTTAGGATAGTTATACACCTGTTCCAGCCGGTCCTGCATCTGCTTCCGATAAGGAATCTGGGCCAGATAATCGAATGTAACTTTATTCTCGGCCTTAACCCAATCGGCTGTTTCTGCCGAACGGTCATCTTCAAGCCAGCGGTATGGGTCTTTAACCTGTGTACCATGATAGGTATCAACCTGGTCTGTTTTACGTGCATTAGGATAGGAAAGAGGCTGGGTGTTCTGACCCATAGCCACCGAAGTACTGACCATAAGAAGCAACTGAAGAGACGAAAAATGACGCATAGTGTATGTTGATGATTATAGATGAACTGTATTTCTACACCGCATTAGTGCGCGGCAGGAATTAAACCCTGCGAATCGTGCCGGAGCAACATCTCAAACAACAGGACGGTAGCCGCAGCATCGCCCTGAGCCCGATGCCGTCCGTTGAGCGGAATACCCAGCGAATAGCAAAGTTTTCCTAAACTGTAGGATGGATGGCCCGGAATTAGTTTGCGACTCGTTCGGACGGTACAAAGGGTACGCCGGAAAAAATCGTATCCTAGCAAGTTCAATTCTTTTTGGACGAAAGCAAAGTCGAAATTAACGTTGTGTGCCACAAAAACAGCTCCTTCCGTAATGGAAAGCACATTGGTAGCTACCTCGGCAAAAGTAGGTGCGTTCTGCACCATTTCATCAGAAATACCCGTGAGATGGCGAATGAAGGGAGGTATGGGACAGCCGGGGTTCAACAGCGAATGAAAGGAGTCGACAACCTGTTTTCCATCGTGGCGGAAGATAGCGATTTCAGTAAGTCGTCCGGGGCCTTTTACATGCCCGGTTGTTTCAACATCAACGATACAATACACAACTGGTGATTTAGCAGTACCCCGTAAACAATTTTTGATGGGTAATGAGTTCGGTACGGGTAAGGGGTAAGACTTATTCCTGAATTCCGTTCAGAGACATGGAAACGGGCAGGGAATGATTATGAACTGACTTTCGGACTACAACCCCCTCACGAATCAGGCGAAGCGCATACGCCAATACGTAGTCCCGATTGGTCATCAGGTCATCGTAACTACGGGTGATGGCAAAATCCGGCTCAACGGTAAATCCATTAGCCCGGTCGGCAACAACGGCATGGGTCATTTTTTTCAGCGGAATTCGAACCTGAAGTTTGGAGTACGGCAGAGTTACCGTTTTGAAATGGCCCGCAAAATCACCCCAGTACGCGCTGCCGCTGGCTTCGCCAATAAAGGTACCCAGCCCTGCATCCAGTGTTTTGGCTAACACAGTGGTGGTTGCTGAAAACGAAGCGCCATTCATCAGGAAATACAGATTTCCCGAAAATGCGTCTTTACGGCGGGGGTGAAAGCGTTTGTGCGATAAACGGCTGGAAAAGCCCCCTGTCTTGTCGGTTTTGTATTGCAGGCTGAAATTCAAAGCTGACAGCGGATTCCAGCGATTGACCAGTTCGGCACGGGCAGCCTTTTTCATGGCTTCCTGCTCCATGAGTCTGAACGGCTCAGGCATCCAGTAACGGAGTAGCCGACCAGAGTTCAACACCACTCCTCCCCCGTTTCCCTGCATATCGACAATGAGGTTTTGTACATTCTGCTGATGTATCTGCTTGAAAACGCGTTTCAATTGCCGGTTGAATGCCCACTGAAAGGGGTCCTTCTTTTTCAATCCCATGAAAGACGAGACCCGCAACACAGCCGTACGGGTAAGTGTATCAATCATATTGACCGATAAGTTTGCCGGTTGATTCAGTTCAACACCATACCGCTTGCGGATCGTCTGCCGGAAAGTACTGAGCGTTGGACAGGGTAAACAGGTTTTTTGAACCAGGGTATCACCAGCCAGTCGGTAAGTAATCGTAACCGTACTGGATGACCCATACCAAGCCGCGTAATAATCAGCGAACTGTACCAGGCTCCACTGTCGGCGACCAGTCAGGTTGTCCCCATCAGAACCAGAATGATCGATACTCATCAACGCGCGATGTAAATCACCAACGGTGCGGCCATTAATCGTGAGCAATTCGGTACCACGTACCAGGCTCGTATCTGCCGAAACATTATGACTGATGAAGTACTGATCCTCTACCGGCCGGATATAAAAGGGCAGAAAGTGCGTCTGCTTCCCAATATAATTTTTTCGGTGATTGAGGTTCGTATGACCGTCTTTTATGGCAGCAACCAGGGGACTGATGTGGCGAAAGAAAGGAAGATAGTCCATCGGCCCGGTCAATCCGTTATACAACGAGTCGTAGAGTTGTTCCATTCGGGCCTGGGGCGTGTAATACCCCATACCGGGATGCAGTAAATCGAGTTTTCGCTTCAGGTAAGTGAGGTCAGTACGAGTCTGCGCATCGGTAAGTACCTGGGCAGAGGCCGTAAGGCAGATCACTCCCGTTAGCAGACTCATCAAAAATAAGCTTCGGCCAGTCTTCATCGGTACAGATTACGGTGACACTCCATCTTTTCTGATGAAGTATTTTTTGTACGGTGAAGATAAAATCTGGCGTAACTATAATCAAGTTAAAATGTTTAAAGATGAGATAAAATTTTGTATTAAGCCCGAAGCGCAGTCTATTGACGCACCAGGAGCTGATTCTGTACTATCACACGGTAGCTATTGATCTTTACGATGAGGAATGACAGTCCAGTGTTTCACGCCTGGAAGATGCTCCCCTACAATAGCAGCCGCCACATCTTCTAAGTTTTCTTCGTTCGTAATAAAAAACAAGCTTTCAATGTCTTTCTCATTTTGGGTGGTACGTACCTCATAATACTCGTTGTGGTGCTCGATCGCGTGTCTTTCGACAAGTTGGTACTGGGCCATATTTTTCAGCAATAGGTGAGTAAGCATAACCCATTTTAATACAATTGGTTTAGCTGATCCTGTTGGCAAAAGGTAGAGACACCAACGGACTACCCACCAGCCTGTCCCTTAAATACTATCTAACCCGTAAAAGCCAAAAACCTTTTTTACTTCACTTTCCTGATTGACAAACATTTTGTACCTTTGCGGTCTTAATTTTTGAAAGCATAGACAAGGTGACTCCGTTACGCGCATACGACATTCATATTGTTGGATTAGACAACAAGCGATACGAGTACGATTTTGCGTCGGACAGTACCTTCTTCGCGTCACTGGATCAGGAACTGATTGCAAAAGGTAACGTTCAAACACACCTGATTCTGGATAAGTCGGAGACAATGATTCGGCTGGATTTTCACATTATAGGTTTTGTTGAGCAAACCTGTGACAGAAGCCTCGATGAATATGAGGAGCCGGTTGATACCAGGCAAACCATGTTGCTGAAATTTGGCGACCACAATGAAGAGTTGAGTGATGAAATTGAACTCATCGAGCGGAATACAACGACCATTAACGTAGCCCGTTATATTTTTGAGTTCATCAGTCTGTCTTTACCCATGAAACGGCTTCACCCCCGTTTTCGGAACGAAGAAGAAGGCGACGACGAAGAGAATGGTAAAATAATTTACCGTTCCGATTCAGAAGAAAACGAAGAGGATCAGTCGGGTGTTGACCCCCGCTGGGCCGCTTTGAGAAAATTGAGTGATAATTAAGACAATTAATTAGTTCGTGCCGGGCACCGGTGCGATTTGACGTTTGTAGTAGCTGCTGTGGCTCCTACAATGAACTATAAACCGCGCCGGCGAACCGGCTTAAACTACAAACTGAACAATGGCACATCCAAAACGACGCCACTCCAGCACCCGGCGCGATAAGCGCAGAACTCATTACAAAGCGACACCGGTAGCACTGTCTACAGATGCTCAAACCGGCGAAGTGCATCAGCGCCACCACGCCCACATTTTTGAGGGAAATCTTTTTTATAAAGGGCAGATGATTGTCGAGAATTACGCCAAAACGGCCTAAATCTGATCGATTTTTGAAGAGTATTTCGTTGACGTCTTTCCCAGGATGAACGCGAAATACTTTTTTATTGCCTGTCACCTCCCTATTTTTACGCATATTTACTTTACCATTCAACTTACCTGGGAGGTATTGAACAAACCGAGTCGATGAAAATTGCAGTGGATGCAATGGGTGGCGATTTTGCCCCCGAAGCAATTGTAGAAGGAGTACTATTGGCCGCTGCTGAATTGCCGGAACATGTAACCATTGTACTTATCGGCAGACAGGCTTCCGTAACACCCCTGCTTCAAAACCATAATTCTGAAGCAGTTGCCCGTATTGAGCTGGTCAACGCCGATGATGTAATTGATATGAGTGAGCACCCTACAAAGGCGCTCTCGCAGAAGCCCAATTCCAGCATCGGAGTTGGGTTTAAGCTTTTGAAAGACAGACAGATTGATGCCTTTTGCAGCGCCGGAAACACGGGCGCCATGCATGTAGGTGCCCTGTTTAGTATTAAAGCAATCGAAGGCATTCTGCGCCCCTGCATTGCAGGCTTTGTTCCTCAGGTTACGGGCGGTTATGCCATTATGCTTGATATTGGGGCTAACGCCGACTGTAAGCCGGAAGTACTTGAGCAATTTGGCCATGTAGGGTCAATCTATGCGAAGTATGTATTTGGTATTGACCGGCCCCGGGTAGCCCTGATGAACATCGGTTCTGAAGAACAGAAGGGTTCCTTGGTCGCGCAGGCAACTCATCAGCTACTGAAAGATAATCAGCACATTAACTTCGTTGGCAACATAGAAGGCGGAGACTTTTTCGATGCGAAAGCCGATGTTATTGTAACGGATGGATTTACAGGCAATGTTCTGTTTAAACTGGGGGAATCCTTTTACCAGGTAGCTAACAAGCGTGGCATACAGGATGATTTCCTGGATAAAACCAACTACGAATCGGTCGGTGGCAGTCCGATTCTGGGTGTGAATGGTAATGTGATTATTGCTCATGGTATTTCCTCCCCGCTGGCTATAAAAAATATGATTGGCCTGGCCATCCGGCAGGTGGAGTCCGATTCATATGTCAAAATTGCCCAGGCATTGAGTTAATTTATGCTTTACGGTTAATGACAGACTGTTGACCCATACTTCATTAAGCGTAACTTTGTACCCCAACTTATGAGTAAAGCTGCCATAACAGGAATTCACGGCTACGTTCCCGACTACATACTGACCAATGCAGAGTTGGAGCGTATGGTGGATACAAATGATGAATGGATTACAAGTCGCACCGGTATTAAAGAACGGCATATCCTGAAAGGCGAAGGTATGGGGTCCTCGCACATGGGGTCGAAAGCAGTAGCAGGCTTGCTCGAAAAGATGAATATTAAGCCTGAACAGGTTGATTTACTCATTTGTGCCACAACGACCCCCGATTACGTGTTTCCCTGTACCGCTAACCTGATTTGCGATATGGTGGGTATTCGTAATATAGGAAGCTTTGACATTCAGGCCGCCTGTTCCGGTTTTCTGTATGCCCTTACCATTGGAACACAGTTTATTGAAACAGGAAAGTACAGGAAAGTAATCGTTGTAGGCGCCGATAAAATGTCGGCCATTACCGATTATACAGACCGCACTACCTGCGTTCTATTCGGCGATGGGGCCGGAGCTGTGATGCTCGAGCCTAACGACGAGGGCGTAGGTGTCCTCGACTCCATTATTAAATCGGACGGCAGTGGCCAGAATCACCTCTTGCAGAAAGCGGGCGGCAGCCGCTATCCGCCCTCGCACGAAACAGTAGAGAAACGCTGGCATTACGTTTATCAGGATGGGCCGTCCGTTTTTAAATTCGCAGTTAAAAACATGGCTGATGTATCCGCTGAAATAATGGAACGGAATCATCTATCAGGCTCTGATGTAGCTTGGTTGGTGCCTCATCAGGCCAACAAACGCATTATTGATGCTACCGCTCACCGGATGGGTATCGAGTCCGACAGAGTCATGCTCAATATTCACAAGTACGGCAACACCACAGCGGCCACTATCCCCTTGTGTCTATTTGATTATGAGTCGCAGTTAAAAAAAGGGGACAATCTGATTATGGCTGCTTTCGGGGGTGGCTTTACATGGGGGGCTGCCTATATAAAGTGGGCCTATTAATTTTTATGTATGGTATATGATATAGGATGTATTTTCCTCTACCATGTATTATACATCTTACATCATACATCTTAAACAATGGCAACGACCGCAGACATTCGAAATGGACTGGTCTTAGATTACAATAACGACCTTTTTCAAATTACAGAATTCCAACATGTTAAGCCCGGAAAAGGGGCTGCTTTCGTACGAACAAAGTTAAAAAGTCTCACGACTGGCCGCGTCATTGACAACACCTTCAATTCGGGTGCTACAATTTACCCGGTTCGTGTTGAACGTCGAAAATTCCAATACCTTTACAAAGACGAAGCCGGTTTTAACTTCATGGATCAGGAGACGTTCGATCAGATCAATCTGGACGAAAAAATCATTGATGGGGCAGATTTGATGAAGGAAGGTCAGGAAGTTGAAATTCTTATCAACGCCGAAAGTGACACGCCCCTTTCCTGCGAATTACCCCCATTTGTTGAACTGGTAGTAACTTATGCAGAGCCGGGTATTAAAGGCGATACAGCCAATAGCCCTAAAAAGCGGGTAGAAGTAGAGTCGGGTGCCAAGATTATGGTTCCACTTTTTATCGAGTCAGGAGCAAAAATTAAGGTTGATACCCGAACACGCGATTACGTAGAACGAGTGAAATAAGTCTTTGAATGATCTATTATAAATGATGAATGATGAATAAATAGCCGCTTCGGTTATGGTTAATGTGTTTTCAGGATGCATCATTCATCATTTATGGTTCAAGCACTATGAGTACACAAGATATACAGCAACTTATTGACTTCATCTCCCAATCAGGCTTGGATGAGGTTAACATCGAGACAACCGACCTGAAGATCAGCGTTAAGCGGTACGGTCAAAATCCCCCATCGGCTCCCGTTGCCATGGCGGCACCAGTCACCCCTGCCTTGCAAATGCAGGCTTCGACACCAGTACCTGCGGCTTCGACACAGGTAGCAGCTTCACCACCAAAGGCTGATACATCGAACTACATTACCATTAAGTCCCCCATGATCGGTACATTCTATCGGTCAGTCAATCCTGAGTCGCCCATGTTTGTAGAAGTTGGTGACAGTATCAGTGAGGGTAAAGTGGTATGCATCATTGAAGCCATGAAATTGTTCAACGAAATCGAATCAGAGATTTCGGGGCGTATTGTGAAAATACTTGTCGAAAATGCGACTCCCGTCGAGTATGACCAGCCGTTGTTTTTGGTAGAACCCATTTAACTGAAAGAGTGAAAGAGCGAAAGAGCGAAAGGGTGTCTAGAACATTTTTCGCTCTTTCGCTCTTTCACTCTTTCACTCTTTAGACCATGTTTAAAAAAATTCTTATCGCCAATCGGGGCGAGATTGCGTTACGTATTATCCGTACCTGTCGCGAGATGAACATCAAAACGGTTGCCGTTTACTCGACGGCCGACCGAGATAGTTTGCACGTACGCTTTGCCGATGAAGCTGTATGTATTGGTCCTCCCGCAAGCCGCCAATCGTACCTGAGTATTCCTAACATCATTTCAGCAGCCGAAGTAACCGGAGCCGACGCTATTCATCCTGGCTATGGATTCTTGTCGGAGAATGCCGAGTTTTCCCAGATATGTGCCGACTACGGTATCAAGTTTATTGGGGCAACCGCCGAACAAATTAATGGCATGGGCGATAAGGCTACGGCTAAAGCGACCATGAAAGCAGCTGGTGTACCGGTCATTCCCGGCTCAGAAGGACTGCTGGAGTCATTTGAGCAGGGCCAGAAATTGTCGGCGGCTATGGGTTATCCAGTCATTGTGAAGGCAACGGCCGGTGGCGGTGGTCGAGGAATGCGGATTGTTCGGTCGGAAGGAGAATTTGAAAAGGCCTGGAATGATGCCCGCACCGAAGCCGGAGCCGCTTTCGGCAACGACGGCCTATACCTGGAGAAATACGTTGAAGAGCCGCGCCATATCGAAATTCAGATTATTGGTGATCAATTCGGTAAAGTCTGCCATTTGTCGGAAAGGGATTGCTCCATTCAGCGCCGGCATCAGAAATTAATTGAAGAGACGCCGTCGCCA
This sequence comes from Spirosoma spitsbergense DSM 19989, assembly GCF_000374085.1. GTDB lineage: Bacteria > Bacteroidota > Bacteroidia > Cytophagales > Spirosomataceae > Spirosoma > Spirosoma spitsbergense. Next base: position 91,796 of record NZ_KB893570.1, read on the forward strand.
ATCGTATCTGATGAACTTCGGCAACGAATGGGCGAGGCTGCCATAAAAGGAGCACAAGCCATTGGCTACGAAGGAGCCGGAACCGTTGAGTTTCTGGTGGATAAACATGGAGATTTTTACTTCATGGAGATGAACACCCGGATTCAGGTAGAGCACCCGATTACGGAGGAAGTAACCGACTTTGATTTAATAAAAGAGCAAATTAAGGTAGCGGCAGGCACCGAGATTTCAGGACGCAACTACACTCCGAAACTGTTTGCCATGGAGTGCCGCATTAATGCTGAAGACCCGGCTAATGGGTTTCGGCCATCACCGGGTAAAATCACGAACCTTCACTTCCCCGGTGGTCATGGTGTCCGGATTGACAGCCATGTGTACAGCGGCTATACTATTCCACCAAACTATGACTCGATGATTGCCAAATTGATTGTATCGGGTCAATCACGGGAAGAAGTGATTACCCGCATGAAACGAGCTTTGCAGGAGTTCGTTATCGAAGGTATAAAAACGACGATTCCCTTTCATATCCGATTGATGGATGATCCTAAATTCCAATCAGGTCAGTTCACAACCGCCTTTCTGGATACGTTTGATTTTAGCAAGTTGTAGAAAAAGGGCTTTAGTCCGTGATACCTCATTAGAAAATACGAGGTGGTCTGCTTTACTGGCAGGCCACCTCGTATTTTTTTAATACCCACTGCATGAATCACCTCGCTACTGCCGATTATCTCGTTTTCTTTGTTTACTTCATCATTGTTGTTGGCTACGGTTACTGGGTTTACCAGCGGAAACGCTCATCCCAGATGAGCACTACCGACTTTTTTCTGGCCGAAGGGTCGCTTACCTGGTGGGCCATTGGTGCTTCGCTTATTGCTTCTAATATTTCGGCAGAGCATTTTATCGGCATGGCAGGTTCGGGTTTTGCCATGGGGCTGGCCATCTCGTCTTACGAGTGGTTCGCTGCCGCTACGCTGATTATTGTGGCGGCATTTTTTATCCCCATTTACCTTCGGAACCATATATATACTATGCCCCAGTTTCTGGCGCAACGATATAGCGATACGGTTAGTACGATTCTGGCCATATTCTGGCTTGTCGTTTATGTGCTGGTTAACTTAAGTTCCATTCTATACCTTGGTGCCATTGCCATCGAGTCGCTGGTCGGAATTTCGTTTACGGCCTGCACCATTGGGCTGGCCATATTTGCTATTTTCATTACACTCGGAGGCATGAAAGTTATTGGCTATACCGATGTGATACAGGTAGTTGTATTAATCTTTGGCGGGCTGGTTGTTACTTACCTGGCACTGCAACTAGTAGCACAGGAAACCAGCGGTTCGGCCACCGCCAGCGTGTGGAGTGGTTTACTCTCGCTCCGTCAGAAAGCTGATAGCCATTTTCACATGTTTTTTCCGAAAGGCAACCCGAATTACGAAGTGCTACCAGGCATGGCGCTGGTAACGGGCGGCATGTGGCTCAATAACCTGTATTACTGGGGTTGCAACCAATACATTGTGCAACGAGCATTGGGAGCCGATCTGAAAACGGCTCGTACCGGAATCCTGTTTGCGGCTTTCCTGAAATTGATGATTCCCCTCATTGTGGTTATTCCAGGCATTGCTGCCTACGTACTGTATCAAAGCGGACCTTTCCGCGAAGCGATGACCGACGCTTCGGGCGTCGTAAAACCCGATCAAGCGTATCCAGTCCTGATGAACCTATTGCCAGTAGGTATGAAAGGGCTTGCTTTTGCGGCTCTGACAGCGGCTGTCGTTGCTTCACTAGCCAGCAAATGCAATTCTATTTCAACCATTTTCACGCTCGACCTTTATAAAAAATACGTAAACAAAAATGCATCGGACCAAAAGCTGGTTAACGTAGGCCGCTGGGCGGTGGTGGTTTCTTTCCTGGTAGCCATTGCCGTAGCCCCCATGCTGCGATCACTCGATCAGGTATACCAGTACATTCAGGAGTATACCAACTTCGTTACGCCCGGTATCTTTGCCATATTTCTGCTGGGGTTCTTCTGGAAGCGGGCCACCAACCGGGCGGCCCTGACGGTGGCCATTATAACGCTTCCCCTCTCCACGTTGCTCAAATTCTGGCCCGAGGTAACCAACTTATTTGGTATTCAGTCCGATTCGATTCCCTTCCTGCACCGCACCACCTGGGTATTCTGCATCGACATTCTATTGATGGTGGTTATCTCACTGACCGATCCGGCCGGGTATGCTAACAATAAGGAAATCATCGTTGACAAGCAGATGTTCCGGGTAACCCCTTCGTTTGTCATTGGATCGGTTAGTATTTTTGGTATTTTGGCTGTGTTATATACTATATTCTGGTAATTCCGGGCATGATTTTACGCCGACGAACTCCCGTACTCTACTGATTAACAGGAAAAAAAGTCTAAATTTGTCTTCTAATTTTTCAGCCGTCATGATTAGCGAAACAGCCCCACTTACCAGTCTGGATCAATGGGAAGACGACTTGCTGAGTCGTTATCCCGAACCCGAACATAAGTCGAAAGAAGATTACCGGAATTACGATACACCGGAACGCGATACGGTCCGGGAATTTTACCGGCTCAATCATACCTACCAAACCTATGATTTCGTGCGTGAAAAAGAGCGCGAGTTTCTGGCCTTCGATAAAAAAGAACTGCCGGTTTGGGGAGCAATGGAGTTCCTAAACACCCTTGTCGACGATTCAGACCCCGATACAGACCTGGATCAGCTTCAACATCTGCTTCAAACCGCCGAAGCCATCCGCGCCGACGGTCATCCGGATTGGTTTGTTCTGACCGGCTTTCTGCACGATATGGGCAAAGTGTTGTGTCTTTTTGGCGAGCCTCAATGGGCCGTTGTAGGGGATACCTTCCCGGTTGGCTGTCAGCATTCAGACAAGATTGTTTACCCCGAATTCTTCGCCAACAATCCCGACAGTCAGGATGAGCGGTATAATACCAAATATGGTGTGTACGAACCGAACTGCGGCTTGCGGAACGTGCATATGTCGTGGGGCCACGACGAATACCTGTACCAGATCATGAAGGATTATTTGCCCGAACCGGCTCTATACATGATGCGCTACCATTCGTTTTATTCGCAGCACCGCGAGGAGGCTTATAATCACCTGATGGATGAGCATGACCACGAGATGTTCCAGTGGGTACGCAAGTTTAATCCGTATGACCTATACTCAAAAAGCCCAAAGCCCCCCGTAGTAAGTGAACTGAAGCCTTACTACGAGGAGTTGATCGCTAAATATTTGCCGGCTACCCTCAAACTTTAAAAGTCAGGCGGCCTGATCAGACAATAAAAATTCCGTAAGTGCTTGATAAATCAAGCACTTACGGAATTTTTATTGTCTGATTATGTAGATTTGGCGGTTTGACTGCTCCATTATGCTCCTCTTCTTCATTTCACTTTACCTACTTTCCAACGTAGCTGTTGGTGCCTGGGCGGCCCGTCGCGTAACGACTTCGCAAGACTTTGTGCTGGCGGGTCGGCGGTTACCTCTGTTGCTGGCGGCCTCCGTAACGTTTGCTACCTGGTTTGGCTCAGAAACCATTATGGGTGCTCCGGCGATGTTTGTAGAAGGTGGATTTCTGGCGGTTATCGAAGAGCCTTTTGGGTCAGCGTTATGCCTGTTTCTGGTTGGTGCTTTTTTCGCTCGCCCGCTCTATCGACTTAATATTACAACGTTCTGCGATTACTTCCGTATCCGATATGGTCGGTCGGCGGAGTTACTCTCCGCATTGATGGTTATACCTTCCTATTTTAGCTGGATTGCCGCCCAACTGGTAGCCATTGGCATTGTGTTGAGTGTGGTAACTGACATTCCCCGTGCGTACTGCATTGTTGGTAGCGCAGGCGTTGTTATGATTTACACATTGCTGGGTGGTATGTGGTCCATTTCCATTACTGATTTTTTCCATAACCTGATTATCATTCTTGCACTGGCCGTTTTAGGCGTGCTCTTGTGGAATGAGGTTGGTGGTTGGGAAACGATAGAAAAACAGACCCCCCCGGGCTTTTTTCGTTTCCTGCCAAAGTCGACGGGAAAAGACTGGCTGGCGTATGTTGCCGCCTGGATTACGATTGGCCTGGGATCTATCCCACAACAGGATGTTTTTCAGCGTGTGATGGCCGCCAAGACAGAGAATACGGCCGTTCGGGCCTCATTCCTGGCATCAGGTATGTACGTTACGATTGCCATGCTGCCCCTGTTCATTGCGCTTAGTGCCAAACTACTTCATCCTGACCTACCAAAAGATAATCAACTCATTATTCCGAACATGGTAATGCAGCATGGTAGCTTTCCTTTGCAGGTGTTGTTTTTCGGGGCAGTAACGTCGGCCATTCTGAGTGTATCGAGTGGGGCTATTCTGGCACCAGCGACGGTCTTTGGGGAGAATGTGATGAAGTTTTTCCGGCCGGATATTGCTGATAAGACGTTGCTAAGGGCAATCCGCTGGTCAATAGTAGTCATCACTCTCATCTGCGTCTTGATGAGCACCACCCGTGATACAAACATCTTCGATCTGGTTGGTGAATCATCAGCTTTTAGCCTTGTTTCTTTGTTTATTCCCTTAACGGCCGGCATTTACTGGAAACGGGCGAACCTGACAGGATGCCTCTGTTCTATGCTCATTGGGTTCATTGTGTGGCTACTTTGCTTATGGCTACAAACCGAAATTTCGCCGATGTTGTGGGGCTTGCTGGCGAGTACGGTTGGAATGGTAGCAGGGAGCCTGTTTTTCAGGCATCCAGTAGCCGCCGATGATAATTAATCTGGCCCAGATGATACATTAGGTGCGAGGATAAATGCACCAGAAGGTATTCGGTGGTCATTGGTTTACCAAATACCTGTTGTGGGTATTCAGCCTCGAGTTGTTCGATGGTCAGGTTTTCTAACGCACGCTCAACAACGGCATTAGTTTCATCTATTTTAGTCAGTAACTCACTCCGGGAAACATTTTTCAGCGAGAACTCCAGGTCGCGGTGGCGTACATAGCCCGTTTTCCCAAGTTCGGCACCGATGAACGCATTCAGATTACCAACCAGATGCAGACACAGATTCCCGGCCGAATTGCTGATGCCTTTTTCGGTGTACCAGATTTTTTCTTCGCTCTGATATAATTCAATCTCCCGCTTCAGTTGTTCAAGATCACGGCGAAAGAGGGCTTTCAGTGTTTGAGTAAGCATAGGTAGTAGACGATTTTCGATGCAGTCTGGTATTTTTTCGTTCCTACTACCCGAAATACTGTTGCTCAATCCGACCGATGTAACCCAGATAGCTGGCACTATCAAACCAGGGCTGGAGTCTAGCGCCGATGTTTGGGTAAAGGTTAAGGTTGCCCAGTTCGTTGATGGGTTTCCAGACAACATCGAGGGCCGTTGTTTCATCGGAGTTTAAGACTGGCGTACCGGTAAATGTCCGGACGGCAAAGACGACGTGCAATACGTCGTCATTACGCTCAGTGAGCAGCATTTCACCCGCCAGAATCATTTCGCCCACTTCGATTAAAACACCCAGTTCTTCACGGATTTCGCGAACAATCGTCTCAGGCAAGATTTCCCCCCGGTTAGGGCTACCACCGGGCAAAGCGAATACATCCTGCCCCCCGTACGAGTAACGCATGAACAAAACTTCTATCTGGCTATTACTCTTTCGCCAGATGAGGGCGGATGGACGAACTTTCATACCGGAAACATACGAAAGAGCGACTGCTTTCCCAACTTGTTGCTGGAAAAACAATCGCTCTTTCAAACTTATCAGTCCTGTCTGGCCCTTAGTTCAAATCCCGTGTGGTTTCGAACAGGAACCAGGTACGCCGTTCGGTTTCGTCGATATATACTTCCAGTAAGCTGGCGGTGGCTACATCTTCGGCATCATCAGAAATCTTATGCGCATCACGCATGTTCTTTGCCATCTTCCTGTTTTCGGAAAGAAGATCCTTCAACATGTCTTTTGCCGTTACAAAATCCTCGTCGTTGTCTTTCACCCGTTGCAACTGGGCAATGTGCGCAACTGACCGGATTGTATTGGCTCCAATTTTACGAACACGCTCAGCAAGGGGGTCAATCGTGGCAAAAATCTGGTCAGCCTGTTCATCAAGTAGAAGATGATAATCACGAAAGTGACGACCCGACATATGCCAGTGGAAGTTTTTAGTTTTGATATATAACGCGAAGGCATCAGCTACCAGGCCATTTACGGCTTCGGCTACTTTTTCGCGCCCTTTTTCCTTCAGGTCAGAAGGAGTGTCCAGTTCATCAATTTCATTAATCGCTTTCATCTGTTGGTCTGTTTTAGGGACTAGAATCCATTCTTACACAAGAACATAGTGTCGGCTGGATTGTTTGTTAAATTCCCCTTAAAAACGGGTCAACGCTTTTTCCGCCACCGTATTGCCGATGGATAATGACGATGTGGCGGCTGGCGATGGGGCATTGAGCACATTAATAGCTTTATCCGTTTCTACAATAGCAAAATCATCGAGAAGGCCACCGGTTCGGTCACAGGCCTGCGCGCGAACCCCGGCGCCCCCAGGCTCCAGATCGTCTTCCTGAATTTCGGGAATCAAGGCCTGTAATGCTTTGGTAAAGGCTGATTTAGAAAATGACCGGTACATTTCACCGAGGCCCGTTTCCCAATATTTGGCGGCTACTTTTTGAAAGCCCGGCCAGGCTAGTGTCTGCGCCAGTTCTTTCAGATTGATGTCTGATTTTTTATAGCCTTCCCGCTGGAAAGCCAGTACCGCGTTAGGGCCAGCCTCCACTCCCCCGTGAACCATGCGAGTAAAATGAACACCAAGAAACGGAAAGTTAGGATCAGGAACGGGGTAAATCAGGTTTTTGACCAGGTATTCTTTCTGGGATTTGAGCTTAAAATACTCTCCCCGAAATGGCACAATACGAACATCTATGGGTTCGCGCTGCGTTAGTTGAGCAATTTTATCGGAATACAGACCAGCGCAGTTGATGACCAGTTTTGTTTCGTAGCAATTCTTATCCGTCACCACGATACTGATGCTCGTACCGGTAGTTACCTGTTCAACGCGTTCACCCAATCGAATTTCTCCCCCCAATAGCTTGAACTTCTCAGCGTATTTGTCAGCGACCTGCTTGTAGTCAATTATGCCTGTTTGTGGTACAAACATGCCGGCAACTCCGGTTACGTGTGGCTCAATGTCACGCATTTCAGTCACCGACAGCTTTTTTAAACCAGCAAGACCGTTTTGTAATCCACGTTGATAGAGGGTTTCCAACTGGGGTACTTCTTCCTGTTTTGTCGCTACCACAATCTTGCCACACAAGTCGTATGGAATAGCTTCGGCATTACAGAAATCAAGTAACATCTGGTAACCCCGAATGCAGTTTATAGCTTTCAGGCTACCGGGTTTATAGTAAAGCCCGGAGTGGATGACACCACTGTTGTGCCCGGTCTGGTGTTGCGCTACGGCAAATTCTTTCTCCAGCAGAACGACGTTAAGAGCCGGTCGCTGCTGTTTCAATTGTAAGGCGGTGGCTAGTCCAACAATACCACCACCGATAATCACTACGTCTGTCATTTGCGACCAAAGATACGCATTCTGTTCACTGCAACTGCCCTTCAATCCAGTCCAGGCCCCGGCCATAAAGCGCATGAGCAAAACGTACCCGATTATCGAATTCGGCGTTTTCCGTATGCCCATCGGTCATAAATTTCCGCACAAGTCGGGCATTATCTGATGCCTGAGGCTGTTCAATTTCCGATTCAGTTTCGGTACGAAAGGCCGAAAATGCCGGAGCATCGCCCTCAAAATGCTGAAAAAACAAATGGCCTTTGGGTGTACGTACGGCACACAAAACGCCACTCGACCGGCTCGTCGACGGCGCCAGGCTCCCCTCCAGGCCCCGTTTTAGTACGATGACTCCATCGAAACCCGCCAGCATGGCCAGTTCTGCCATTTTCATCTGATACGTAATATGAAATACGGACGTCACTAATATTCGGGCGTGGCAGGGATTGAGAACTTTCTCGAGTGTAGCCAGAAATGGCCGCTTAATAATGACAGTACGCCGGTCTACCCACCTATTGAGCGCGGGCGACAGTGCTTTCTGATCCAGTACCCAGCCAAATGAATGTAGGGGCGTATCGAGTTCGTGGTTACTTTGCAGAAACTGGCAGCCCAGATTCATGTAAAGGTCAAGAGCGTTGAGCATAAACTTAGGGCCTCCAGACCGGCCAACCATGGATATCGCCCCGTAGCCCCGTTTCTGGAAAAACTGTCCCAGCAATGGTGTAATCAGATAACTGTGTTCAACCCCATCAAAGGGATCAGCCAGTTGAATCAAGGGTCGGTCGGCGCAGCTTATGGGGCCAAAACCAGGCGAGTACGTTCGTTCGGCAGCGCGCATCAGTCCATGATATTCTTCGTTGGTTTCGTGCCGGACTCGCATAATACTGACTGCCAGCCCCCGAAAAGTCTCGCATACGCCATCGCCGAACAGGTAATCGCCCAGTTGTTCCGCTTCACTCACCTGCAGATTTGCACCACGAACGAGTTTGATGGCTACTGGATATAGTCCCACGGGTAAATCGGGGCAAATTTTGTTGATAAAATAGGTGGGGTGTCCAAAAGCTCCTTTACCAATTACCTCTTCCAGTGTTTTCTCTTCGGGCGTCATTCCTTTGGCCAGCAATGCACCTAAAAAGGCCCCACGTTGCAATGGATGAGCCGTTGGATCGGTTAGGGCAGCCCGGCAATCGGTTAATAATTCGGGGGTAAGGGGTTTGCTACCGTACTTACCAATGCCAATATGTTTGATACCACGCCCAAGCGGGGTGCTGGTGGCAGGTGTATCCAAAACCATAAGACTAACGTGTTTAACTGAGCAGTAGGGAGTAAGTAAAAGTAAACAAAAAAGACCTATTCACGGCTGGACATACCAGACACTTTTTAGCGTACAGCCCCCTTTAATTACTTAACCGAAAAAGCACCAGGTGTCAAAATCGGGTGTATATCTCTTTCAATAACTCGCCCGTTCGTCGGCGCATTTCACTTACCGGCTGGGTAAAGTTATTGTGCATAATACTGAAATAAAGCAACTTACCCTGTTTGGTTACTATATAACCACTCAAATTATAAACGCCCGTCATCGAACCAGATTTGGCAAATACATAGGGGTTACCATCCATCCCAAGATTTCGTAATGTTCCAGACTGCCCGGCGGCTGGGAGTAAAGCAAAAAGCCGCTTCTGGGGTATTTTTTCCGCTATTTTCGTGAGCAAAGCAATTAATACATTAGGCGTAAAGGCGTTGTAACGCGACAAGCCAGAACCATCGACCCACCGGGCAGCACCTGCCGGTATGTGCAGAACAGAATCGGTCATTCGATGCAGTTCAGCTACCGGGTCAAGTTTAACTTTATTCCGTTCGGCGGAGATCATGAACAGCGTTTGCTCGGCAAATTGATTATCACTTACGTGAAGCATCCGTTTGTAAAGCGAGTCGGCCGGTGTCCCGCGTACTACCAGTGTTGTCGCGGGTATAGGAACCGAAACGACATTCACTTCCCGATGCAGTGTATCGGCCAGTAATCTGGCAGCCAATTCAGGCGACCATCGAAACGGCACATCCTGTCGAATAGACTGGTTGCTGGCCGGGCGGGTAAATTGATTGGAATACTCGGCTCTGCGGACCCCACCCGGCGCAGTACCGGCGGCCATGTGAACGCTATCGGCCAGTAAGCGAGGACTTATCGTGCTGTTCCGAAAGCGAACAACATTACCGTATATGGGCAACGGAGCTAGTTCGGGCGAGTAATCATCATTGTAATCGTCCCAGGCCCAGCCCGGCCCAAAACGTGGTCCATTATAGTTGGCGGCAGAAAAGAACAGGCGCTCCGGGCGATTCCTCAGAAAAGCCAGCACTGTTGTATCAGGCAGATCGGGGTGGAGCAGCAGCGGATTTCCCGTTCCCCAAAAGAGTAAGGAATCAGCACGAATTGTGTAGCGTAATGCCGGGAGCGAGTCAGGCAAATACAACAATCCGGCATAAAAACTAAACAACTTCGTATTCGACGCGGGTACAAAAGGCTTATCGGCATTATACTGTATCAATGCCCGCTGCCGAACCGGGTCATACAAAGCGACACCAGTAAAATGATCCGTATAGACTGACTTTGTCCGAAGTTCACGACGAATATGCCGGGCCGGAGAGCAGGCAAGAACCAGCGAAAGAAGCAGGAAGAAGCTAGAAACGATTTTCATACGTGAACCACCAGATCAGGATTATTTTACAATAATAACCTTCTTCGTTAGGAGTAGATCATCCGCTTTCAACTGTATAAAGTATAACCCTTCGGGTAATTGACTTAAATCAAGTTGCTCACTGATTTTTGTGCCCGTTGCTTTTAGCGTGAGTTGCTGCATGAGTTGCCCGGTTGGCTGAGTAATAGTTACCGTAATCTCAGCCAACGCTTTGGGAAGATCAGCCTCCAGTTTTATCGACCCGCTACTAACCGGATTAGGATATAACCTGAATGTTCCGACAGAAACGGGGTCAGCGGCCAGCACAGGGGGTGGCGGACCAGCCTGAATCCGGAGATTATCAATAGACCAACCCCAGCCGTACGATAACTGGTCGGCAAATAACCGAAACCGAATCAGAACCTGATCCCCGGCTTTGAAAGTCGCTCCCGGTTTCAGAAGGGGTATTTCCCGCTTTCGGTACATGGCCGGAAAGCCGCCCGCTTTTGAATTTCGCTCGCCATATAGCCCTGGCACAAGGTCGCTATTGTAAGCCGTCAACCACTCCCCCCTGTCGTTGGACGTATAGGCATCGATCAGCGGTTTCCAGGTACGACCACTGTCGCTGGAACCTTCCACAATGACGTAGTCATAGAAAGTCGCATCGCCCAGCCGGCTGCTGGCATCCCCCGACTCGACCAGTACAATTTCGTCAAAACGAATGTAGGCGCTGTCCGGGTTAGCTTTTATCCGAATAGGAGCCAACAATACTATATCATTATTAGCCTGCGATTTAAAGTCATTACCATTGCGGTACGGATGTTCTGAATGAATGGCCGGATCACCAAAACTGGCAGGAGTCGTAATAGAAAAGCCATTTCCCACAAAGTCGCTGGCCACACCAGTTTCGTTGAATGTCGTTGTGTAATGATCGCGTACTGCCCGAAGCCCCACCACCGTCAACTGATAGAAACCGTTGACTGGATTGGCACGTTGGTTTTTGGTTCGCGCGTTGTCCTGCGCTACGATCCGATAGGTGACTTTATCACCAGTTTTCAGTGAATTGGCGGGAAAAACAACTCGATTCGCATAAACGGAGTCGTAGGTAAAATTACCAATGGTCAGGCGACTATAGTTTAAGAGTATGTTTGGTTGCGCTACACCATTAATCTGGTATTCAACATAAGCCGAAGCGATACCACTTCTGTCGTCGGAAATACGGGCATAGATTGGCAGACTATCAATCGTAGTTGTTGAGAATAAGGACTGTTTGGCGGGGCTAAACTGAATGGTGGGTGGCGTTGTGTCTGGGCCTACCTGAATATGATACCAGGTTTTTGCCCCATTTAACTGCCTGCCAGGGTTCACGAATGATTTCCCCGTTACGTCCTGCGCCTGAATGTAATACCAGATATCACCTTTAGCCTGGGCAGCAGGTAGCGTATACCGATATTCGTTGGTTGTATCGACTCGGACAAGTGGAATAGCCGTAAAGGCGGTATCGCTGGCGGTGGGGGCACTTTTTCGGTAGAATAACTGGCCAGACGCCGGAATAATCGTTGTGTCGCTAATAATTCGGGCACTAAACAGCAGGTCTTTAGCCTCTTCGCTGTTGGATAAAGGCGTGTGCAGAACGGATGTTGTCTTCCATTCCATATCAGAAAAGAACGTCGCTACCAGTGGGCCGGGAGAGTGAATGGATTCGGCCTGTTTTAACGTGGGTGTCATCAGTGAATTTTCGTTTCCTGTAGGATACGTGTCTTCATCCAGGTGATAAATGCTGGTTGACCGGGAAAATTGTGATTTGGCATGGAGCCGGAGTTTCTGAACCGTGGTCTGCCGGAGTATCGCTCCGTTGAGGAACAGGTCATTGCCCGTTAATTGCTGGTTTAACTCAGGGGAGTTATTCGGGAATTCTTTCTGAGACGTTACCAACCGCCTTACCGGACCGCCGGCCCCGCCCGTTTCAATAAAGCAATCGTAAACCGATGGCAAAGCTGCCAGATATTGACCAACAATCTGGCCGGAAGGAGTACTAGTCGTGTTGAAAAAACCAATGAACCCCAGCCCATGTGTCAGTTCGTGCAGTACTGCCGTTACCATATCTGTCTGGCCTTTGGGGGTGAGCCCATCGGTACCGAAGTACCATTCATTGTTTCGGTTGAAGTCCGCTATGATATCCGCTTCGCCAGGGGAATTCAGCTCGCGATGGGCAATCTTTTCGGCCAGTGCAATGGGGTAAAACGCCGTTGCTTTTTGTGCTCCATCAATACTATACCGATACGATGTTGGCCCCGCTGAACCCAGTAAGCCCGGCGTATCGGAAATCCAGTTAGCCTGTATTCGAATCGGCACGGAGGACGTAATTAATGTCGACCAGATATCGACCGCGTACTGAAAAGCCCGTTTTGCTTCGGGGGTGAAGTTGGTATAGGTAACGATAAACTGCGATTTTGGGGCAGCAGGACGGCCCGACGCGGTTTTTCGCTGGAGAAAAACCGCGGGCGGTGATACCTGCGTAAACGCATCCCGGTTGTCGCTATAGTAGTCTATTTTGGACCCAGGAGCAGATAAGCTTAGTGGAGACGAAGGTGCTATTGGCGAAGCGGAAGAAGCCATTTTTTGGGCAACCATTGGATTTGCCAGCATGACCACACTGCATAACACCCCTACAATCTTCCCGTACATCATATCGACATTAATCTTTCAGACGAGTAAATTTCGGGTCTAAATAACCATTATCAATGGTCTGTACGCTAAGAATGACCCTGTTGCCAAAAATAAATGGATGAACATAGCAGAAATAAGATTGCCTGTTTTATGGTGTAATTCATAAAACAGGCAATCTCAATGGTCACCAACGGTTTTCAGGCCGGTTCGGCGGGCCGTTTTAGTACGAGCGAGACCGAATTCAGACAGTATCGCATGCCGGTTGGTTTCGGCCCATCATTAAAAACATGTCCGAGATGGGCATCACACACGTTGCATAGCACCTCTACCCGGCGCATGCCGTAACTATCATCTTTCTCAAGACGAACACGCTCTTCCTCGATTGGTTCGGTGAAACTGGGCCAGCCAGTGCCCGACTCAAACTTGGTCGTCGATTCGAATAGTTCCGTACCACAGCACACGCAGGCATAAACACCCGGGTCATGGGCTTCGCAATACTCTCCCGTGAAAGCCCGCTCCGTTCCTTTACCACGCGCCACCCGATATTGTTCCGGCGTAAGCAGTTGCTTCCACTCTTCGTCAGATTTGATAACTTTCTGAATCATAATAGTAGTTTGATGTTCGATGTTCGATGTTGTAAAGGCGCGAATATTTCATCCCAATCAAACAACGCTTTGATAACGATTTGGGTTTTGATGCCGTATTTTTGTTTGTCGTTAAATCGAACAACAAGACGGTACTGCACAACTTCAAACATCAAACTAAAATTGACTATCCGGCAACTATTACAACAATTTTGGGGATACGAACACTTCCGGCCTATGCAGGAAGATGTAGTCAATCGGGTGCTGGACCGTCAGGATGCCCTTGTACTGATGCCAACGGGGGGCGGAAAATCCATTTGCTTCCAGGTGCCAACCCTGGCCATGAAAGGCGTTTGTATTGTGGTAACACCCCTCATTGCGTTGATGAAGGACCAGGTCGAGCAGTTACGAAAGCGGGGTATTCCGGCTGCGGCCATCTACTCCGGTATGCACTATCGGGAAATTGACACGACGCTGGACAACTGCATTTACGGTAATCTGAAGTTTCTGTACGTTTCTCCTGAGCGATTACGAACCGAGCTTGTCATTGAACGGGTAAAGCAAATGACCGTTTGTTTATTGGCGGTCGATGAAGCACACTGCATTTCGGCCTGGGGCTATGACTTCCGCCCTCCCTATTTGCAAATTGCCGAATTTCGTCAACTCATTCCCGACACCCCCATCATTGCCCTGACTGCTTCGGCCACGCCCGATGTTCAGACGGATATTGTTGATAAACTGACGCTGCGGGAGCCTGTTATCTTCCGGCAAACCTTTGCACGGCCCAACCTCTCCTACTCCGCCGTTTTGGAAGAGGACAAAGAAAACCGCCTGTTACGGGTGCTGCAAAACGTGCCGGGCTGCGGAATTGTTTACGTTCGGAGCCGTCGGCAAACGCAACAGATTGCCCAATGGCTTTTAAAACATGAAATTTCGGCTGATTTCTACCACGCTGGTCTGACTACCCAGCAACGGTCCGACAAGCAGGACTTCTGGATGAAAGGGGATACGCGGGTTATGGTCGCCACGAATGCGTTTGGTATGGGTATCGACAAACCCGATGTTCGCACGGTGGTTCACCTCGACGTTCCTGATTCGCTCGAAGCCTACTATCAGGAAGCGGGTCGGGCTGGTCGCGATGGGCAGAAATCCTACGCCGTCATGCTGTACACCCCCGGAGATTTGGAAAACCTGCGTTTCCGAACCGAGCAGTTGTATCAACCTGTAGCTATGTTGCGCCGGGTCTATCAGGCGCTGGCGAATTATACCGCGGTACCGCTTGGTGGGGGCGAGTTTAGTAGTTATGACTTCGACATGGGCGCTTTCACCGCTACGTTCAGTCTGCCCCAGCAGGAAACCCACTACGCCCTGAAACAGCTACAACTGGAAGGGTTGATTCAATTAAGTGAGAACTACTTTCATCCCTCCCGGCTAACTATTGTGCTGGACAACCGGCAGCTTTACGAGTTCCAGGTACTGAATCCCCGTCTCGACCCATTCCTGAAGCTACTACTCCGGTTGTACGGGGGCGAACTGTTCACCGACTTCATTACCATCTCGGAATCCACGCTGGCCCGAACCTATCTTGTCAATCAGTCGGAAATTGAGCAGTTACTCACGCAGTTGCATCAGCGGAACGTGGTCATTTACGAAAAGCAGAAGGACAAACCCCAGTTAACGTTTCTAACACCCCGATACGATGCTCCGTCGTTGCCGGTCAATACGCAGGAGTTAAACCGACGCAAAGAACTGGCCATGCGAAAGGTACAGGCGGCCACCCTGTATACCGAACACCCAACCCAATGCCGCACCCGGCTATTACAGGCTTATTTCGGAGAAAAACCAGGAGACCGTTGCGGCATCTGCGATAACTGCCTTAAAAAGAAGAAAAAGTTAGAGCAAAGTCAGTCAGCCGTCCGGGAGCAGGTTCGCGAATACGTTGCCCTGGCCAATGGGCCGGGCGTATCACCCAAACAACTCGCGCATTACTTCGCCCAAACCGATGCAGAGTCTCTTACTCAAACCCTGAAACAAATGCTGGCCGAAGAGGAAATTCGATACACGAAAAGTGGAAATCTGACACTAAATGTAGGGTGAGCACTGGCTGCTGGTGGACCAGCACAATTCACATTGCCGACTATTGTAACCCTAGATCGTTATCGATTTGGCTTCCGGGTTGTACGCCCCGACCAGACTACCATTGAAGCGATTCCTTTAGAGCGGTATAGTTTAGTACAATAGGGTAGCTGGCCCTTCTCTGATCATATTAAAGCGACTAATTTCCGGGGAAAGTTTACGCAACGTATTGACTATAACAAAACAAACGTTTTATCTTTGTGCGCTCAATCGGGGTGTAGCGCAGCCTGGTAGCGTGCTACGTTCGGGACGTAAAGGTCGTGGCCGGGCCGCCGGTGCGGTTCGAATCCCACCACCCCGACCAAAACGAAATTTAACGATGAATAACGCAGTAAACATGATTTGGTGGTGGCACTCTTCTCAACCGAGATGAGGGTTGCCCCTATTGTTGTTTACCAGAAAACGATATAAAGGCTCACCGTCATCCCGGTGAGCCTTATTTTTTTTCCTTTTCAGTAAAAATTACCAGAAAATGACTACGACAAAACCCACTACCTACCGCGTTATCAGCCGCCACAAGCGGATGCTAGCCGATATTATTACGCCGGTCAGCATCTACCTACGTATCCGTGACCGGTTTTTGAACAGTATTCTGCTCGAAAGCTCAGACTATCATGGCAACGAAAACTCGTTTTCGTACATCGCCTTCGACCCGGTTGCCCGATTCTCGTACGAGACTGGAAGGCTGACCATTAAGATGCCGGAAGAACCGGAGCAAACCCGCGACTTACCTATTCAGGAAATGAAGGGTGCTCTTCAGCAATTCAAAGACAGCTTTCAACACCAGAAATCTCCTTTTTCTTTTATTACAAATGGTCTGTTCGGGTACTTTGGCTATCCGGCTGTGCAGAGTTTTGAAGATATTACCCTCCACGCTCCCGTACCGCCCGAAAACCAGATTCCGGCCGCCGTTTTTATGGTGTATCGCTATGTATTGGCTATCAACCACTTTAAAGATGAGCTATATCTGTTTGAACATAGCTACATTCCGGAAGGAGAAACCGAAGACCCAGCATCAATCGAAACACCGGAGCAGGACCGGCTCGACTACATTAGTGAGTTAATTACGGGTCGAAACTATCCTACCTACACCTTCAGCACGGCTGGGCCCGAACAGTCGAACTTCACGGACGATGCGTTCAGGGGGGTTATTCAGAAAGGCATTGACCATTGCCATCGGGGTGATGTATTTCAGATTGTGCTGGCGCGTCGGTTTTCGACCCCGTTCATAGGCGATGAATTTAATGTATACCGGACGCTACGGTCGCTAAACCCCTCCCCATATCTATTCTATTTCGATTACGGCAGTTATAAACTATTCGGTTCCTCGCCCGAATCGCAGATTGTAGTTAAAGACCGAAAAGCCACCATTTACCCCATTGCAGGCACCTTCCGGCGTACGGGCGACGACATCCGGGATGCCGAACTGGCGCAGAAGCTATACGACGATCCCAAAGAGTCGGCCGAGCACGTTATGCTGGTAGACCTGGCCCGCAATGACCTAAGCCGTAACTGCGATGTGGTCAACGTAGAGACGTTCAAAGAAGTGCAATATTACTCACACGTTATTCACCTGGTCTCTAAAGTGGTGGGTAACCTAACCGAAACCGCCGTCCCATTGCAGATTGTGGCCGAAACGTTCCCGGCTGGTACGCTCTCGGGCGCACCCAAGCATATGGCGATGACCCTAATAGACCGATACGAGAATCTGAGCCGTAGTTTCTATTCCGGCAGTATTGGCTACATGGGTTTTGACGGGGAGTTCAACCATGCCATTATGATTCGGACCTTCATGAGCAAGGATAACACACTGTACTATCAGGCTGGGGCGGGTGTAGTAGCCAAATCAGTCGTTGAAAGTGAACTACAGGAAGTCCATAACAAACTGGCTGCTCTACGAATGGCAATTGAACAGGCAAAAAATTTATAGTATCAGGAGTAAGTAATGGAAGTGAGGAGCCACCAATTCTATTTTCTTCTCCTCACTCCTATTACACACTCCCCACTCCTTAAAAAAAATGAAACTTCTTGTTTTAGATAATTACGATTCCTTCACCTATAACCTCGTGTATATTCTGCGGGAGTTAGGAACAAAGCCCGATGTAATCAGGAATGATAAAATCGCGCTGGAATCCGTTGGACAGTATGACAAAATCATGCTTTCGCCGGGGCCGGGAATCCCCTCCGAAGCGGGTATTATGCAGGATCTGGTCCGTATGTACGGACCTACCAAAAGCATTTTGGGTATCTGTCTCGGCCATCAGGGTATTGGCGAAGTATACGGAGCTACGCTGGAAAATCTGGGTGAGGTATTGCACGGTGTAGCCCATCGGACCATCATCACCGACCGCTCTGAATACCTCTTTCAAGACATTCCCGACGAATTGACGGTGGGCAGGTATCATTCCTGGACGGTTGTGCCTGACTCATTACCGGCAGATCTCCGCGTAACGGCTGTAGATGAGAAGGGCCGTATCATGGGTCTGATGCATTCACACTATGATGTCCGGGGATTGCAATTTCACCCGGAGTCGATTTTGACCGAAAACGGCGTGAAGATGATTCAAAACTGGTTAGCACTGTAGAGACGCGATACCTCGCGTCTCATGTGCGACAGCAATAAATAGCATTTGTGCAAACTGCACACAATCACACACAGTAGCAAAACCCTCCGGTCAGGAGAGACGCGAGGTATCGCATCTCTCCACATAAACTAAACCATGAAAGCGATTCTCAATCACTTATTCGAATACAAACACCTAACCAAAGACCAGGCGCGTGAAGTGCTTCTGGGCATTGGCCGGGGTGAGTACAATCCAGCGCAGATAGCCTCCTTTCTGACCGTTTATATGATGCGTAGTCTACGGCTTGAAGAACTTGAAGGCTTTCGCGATGCGATGCTTGACCTTTGCCTGCCAGTCGACCTGGCAGACTACGATCCAATGGACCTCTGCGGCACCGGGGGGGATGGCAAAGACACCTTCAATATATCGACGCTGTCCTCCTTCGTCGTTGCCGGAGCGGGGCAGCGGGTTGCCAAGCACGGGAATCATGGGGTGTCATCGCTGGTTGGTTCGTCGACGGTTATGGAATACTTAGGCTATCGATTTACGAATGATGTGGGCGAACTACAGCGAAAGATGGAAACAGCGGGCATTTGTTTCCTTCACGCGCCCCTCTTCCATCCGGCCATGAAAAATGTTGCCCCCATCCGGAAAGATCTGGGCGTAAAAACTTTTTTCAATGTACTGGGACCAATGATAAATCCGGCAAGGCCCGCCAAGCAGCTTGTTGGGGTGTTTAGTCTTGAATTGGCACGATTATATGCGTACCTTTATCAGCAAACCGACAAGCAGTTTATGATTCTGCACGCCCTGGATGGCTACGACGAAATTTCGCTGACCGGCGCGTTCAAAGTTATTACCAGCCAGACAGAACAGGTGCTGGAACCAAGACAGTTAGGGTTTGATGTGCTGAAGCCCGAATCACTGGCCGGCGGACAAACACTGGATGAATCAGCACAGATATTTATGAATGTGCTGAACGACAAAGCCACCTCTTCTCAGAAACAGGCCGTTCTGGCTAATTCGGCCATGGCATTGCTGGCTGCCGGGAAAGTCAACGGCCGGGAAGATGCGGTGGCAATGGCACGGGAATCATTGGAAAGCGGAAAGGCGTTGAACTGTTTTAAGAAGTTAATTGCATAAAACCAGCCGTTAGTCGTCATTTTTAGTCATTTTTTTTGTTTCGCGATGAATGACAGTCAATGACCACTACTGACTACTCTGACAACGAATGACAATTCTTGACGAGATTATTGCGCAAAAGCGAATCGAAGTAGCCCAGCGAAAAGAAACTACGCCAGTATCAGCACTGGAACAAATGCCCGACTTCAAACGGATATGCCTGTCGACACGGGATGCCGTTCAGGAATTTCGCTCGACGGGTATCATTGCGGAGTTTAAACGCAAATCCCCCTCTAAAGGCATCATCAATGCCAAGGCCGATGTAACAGAAACCACGCAGGGTTATGTTCGGGCGGGAGCAGCCGTCCTGTCCATATTAACCGATGAGCCCTTTTTTGGCGGAATACCGGCCGATTTGCAGGCTGCGCGGCTGGCGAATCCTGAAACGCCGATTTTGCGCAAAGACTTTGTTATTGACCGCTACCAGCTTCTGGAAGCTAAAGCCTGGGGTGCCGACGTTGTTTTGCTGATTGCCGCTTGCCTAACGCCGGAAGAGGTCAATGAACTTAGTATGCAGGCCCACGACCTGAGTTTACAGGTACTCCTTGAAGTACACGATGAGGATGAACTGAATCGTTGTCTCACGCACAACGTCGACCTGGTGGGTGTCAATAATCGCAACCTGAAGACATTCAAAACCGATATCGAGACATCGCTTCGGCTGATTGAGCAAATTCCAGACACGTTTGCAAAAATCACCGAAAGTGGTTTGACCGATGCGGCAACCATGATAACCCTTTTCAAGGCCGGTTTCGACGGTTTTCTCATCGGCGAAGCGTTTATGAAAACTACTGACCCAGCCGCAGCGCTGCAAGCATTAGTAACAGATTTTCAATCACGAATGCCCACCTTCATCAACTCGTTCAACTCATGAAAATAAAAGTGTGCGGTCTACGCGACGCCGAAAACATAAAAGACATAGCCGCTCTACATCCTGATTTTATTGGCTTTATCTTCTACGATCAGTCTTCCCGTTTTGTTGGTGACGATTTGGACGAAGCGGTTGTAAGGTCACTCCCCAAGTCGATTCGAAAGGTAGGGGTATTTGTAAATGCCAGCCCGGATTATATTCTGAGAAGTGTAAAAAAATACGATTTTCAGTACGTGCAGCTTCACGGTAGCGAAACACCCGATTACTGCCGTAGCCTGAGGAACCGGGGTATTAACATCATCAAAGCATTTCGGGTGAATGAGTCGTTCAACTTCTCGATGCTGAATAACTATAAGGCTCAGTGCGACTTTTTTCTGTTCGATGCCAAAGGGGAGCAGCCTGGTGGAAACGGTATTACGTTCGACTGGCAAATCATGAGCCGATACGATAACGAAAAACCCTTTTTCATCAGCGGTGGTATTGGCCTGGACAACCTCGACGAGTTGGTTGCCCTTAAGAATATTAAGCCCTATGGGGTGGACATAAACAGCCAGGTCGAAACGGAGCCCGGAGTAAAAGATGTAGCCAAAGTGAAGGAATTGATTGACCGGCTCCGGCCTGTTGAGGAAGAAGCATAGTAACGGGGTTTTTACGTGACGGGACCTTGAGTTCCCTCCTTTTGTCAGGATTACGCTTAGATTAGTACTCATTCGTATGCAAACCACAATAGAACCACAAACCTCTTTTGAGGTAACGGATCAAGGATTTTATGGCCATTTCGGCGGGGCTTTTATTCCCGAAATGCTTTACCCGAACGTAGAAGAACTACGTCAGAATTACCTCTCCATTATTGCTGATCCCGGTTTTCAGACTGAGTTCTGGCAATTGCTGGAAGACTACGTTGGTCGGCCGACGCCTTTATTTCTGGCAAAAAGATTATCGGCGCAAATTGGTGCAACCATATACCTCAAACGCGAAGACCTGTGTCATACCGGAGCGCATAAAATAAATAACACGATTGGTCAGATTCTGGTCGCGCAACGGCTGGGCAAGAAACGTATCGTTGCCGAAACGGGAGCGGGTCAGCATGGTGTAGCAACGGCAACAGTTTGCGCATTGATGGGTATGGAATGCATCGTTTATATGGGCAGCATCGACATGGAACGGCAAAAGCCCAATGTTGACCGGATGCGGATGCTTGGCGCAACAGTCGTGCCGGCCACATCGGGTAGCCAAACCCTTAAAGATGCCACAAACGAGGCCATGCGTCACTGGATTAATAATCCTGTTGACACTCACTATATTATTGGTTCTGTGGTAGGGCCACACCCATACCCGGACATGGTCGCCCGGTTTCAGTCGGTCATTTCGGAAGAAATCAGAAAGCAACTTTTCACTAAAACCGGGCGCGAAACACCCGACTATGTGGTGGCTTGTGTAGGTGGAGGCAGCAATGCTGCGGGGGCGTTTTTCCATTACCTAAATGAACCCTCCGTACGCCTGGTAGCCGCAGAAGCCGCTGGACAGGGCGTTTCGTCAGGACACTCGGCCGCTACCACTGCCCTTGGTAAACCAGGTGTTTTACACGGTAGCCGCACCATTCTGATGCAAACTGAAGATGGTCAGGTAACAGAGCCTTATTCTATTTCGGCTGGTCTGGATTATCCCGGCATTGGCCCGCTGCACGCACACCTGTTTGAGTCAGGCCGGGGCGATTTTTACGCCATTACCGACGATGAGGCTTTACAGGCTTGTTTTGAACTCAGCCAACTTGAAGGCATCATCCCCGCCCTGGAAACTGGACACGCACTGGCGGCACTCGCTAAAATGAACCTCAAATCGGAGGATGTTATCGTAGTTTGTTTGTCAGGCCGGGGCGATAAAGATTTGAGTACTTATTCAAAGTATCTATAGATTGTACAGCCACTAATTGTCATTCCCGGTCATTAGTTGTCATCAATCGTTTACTAATACCTGACAATCGAATGACTAAGAATGACCGTTAATGACAATCAATAACAACCAATGACCCTATTAACTACCCAGAACCGTATTTCAGACCTGTTTTCACAAAAAAGTGAACGACTGCTGAACGTTTATTTCACCGCTGGTTTTCCAAATCTTGTCGATACCGTACCCATTCTTCGTGGTTTACAGGCAGCCGGTGTAGACCTGGTTGAAATAGGGATGCCCTACTCTGACCCCGTTGCTGACGGCGAAACTATTCAGCAAAGCAACGGAAAAGCACTGGAAAATGGTATGTCGTTGAAGAAGCTGTTTACTCAGCTAGCCGATTGTCGTCAGGAAGGCATCACTGTCCCGATTTTGCTGATGGGCTATATCAATCCAGTACTACAATTCGGAGTAGAAAACTTTTGCCGGAAGTGCCAGGAAGTCGGCGTTGATGGCGTTATCCTACCCGATTTACCACTGGATTTATTCCTGTTTGACTATGCCGAAACATTCCGCAGGTATGGTATTCTGAATGTACATCTTATTACACCCCAAACATCAGAAGCACGAATTCGGCTCATTGACGAAGAGTCGGAAGGGTTTATTTATATGGTCTCATCGGCCAGTATTACAGGTTCCGTAAAGGGCGTTAGCGATACCATGGAGACCTACTTCAAGCGTATTCAGGCTATGAACCTGCGAAATCCGAGACTGATTGGATTTGGTATCAATAACCACGAAACCTTCGACATGGCCAGCCAATATGCCAATGGAGCTATTGTGGGCAGTGCTTTTATTCGGCACCTGGATGAAAAAGGGATATCACCTGATACCATTCGGGCATTTGTGCAGACGATTCGGGCCTAGCGGCTTACCTTTGCGTCATGAATTCCGATATTAACTTCAATAAATCACCTGACGGTCTGTTGCCAGCCGTTATTCAGGATGCGGAAACGGGTAAAGTGCTAATGTTGGGCTACATGAACAGTCAGGCATACGAAAAAACCCTTGCTGAAAACATCGTAACATTCTTCAGCCGGAGCAAAAAACGGCTCTGGACAAAGGGGGAAACATCCGGCAATTTTTTGCACGTGCGGGAAATGCTGGCAGATTGCGACGGCGATACGCTGCTGATTAAGGCTACCCCTACCGGGCCGGTTTGCCACACCGGAGCCGATACATGTTTTGAAGAGGTTAATCAGGGAAAGGGACAATTCCTGAATTACTTGCAAGCCATCATCCACGACCGGAAAGTGAATCCGTCCGACAAGTCTTACACGACTACCCTATTTAACCGGGGAGTCAATAAGATTGCGCAGAAGGTAGGCGAGGAAGCCGTTGAGCTGGTAATTGAAGCAAAGGACAACAACGACGACTTATTCAAAGGGGAAGCGGCCGATTTACTCTTTCATTTTCTGGTGTTGTTAGAGCAGAAGAATATGGATTTAGACGACATTGTATCCGTTCTGAAAAGCCGTCATATCAAACAATAGCTTCCTGTTTAGAGTTTGTCTTTTCGATAGCGGCAAGTGCCTCGGTGGTACCTGCGAGTCGTTTCTCACCAAACTCTGACTAATTCAATGGGCCTTATTATTCGCATTCTTATTAGTGCCGTAGCAGTGTGGGTTGCCTGCTACTTTATTCCAGGCGTTTCCGCAACCGGCGGAGCAGGAACCTACCTGATTGTAGCCATCGTACTGGGCTTTCTGAATGCTTTCATTAAACCTGTACTAACTATCTTGACTATTCCTATCACCATTATAACCCTTGGCCTTTTTCTGCTGATTATTAATGTGCTAATGGTTTATCTGACTGCCTACTTAATACCCAATTTCCACGTCAACGGCTTCATTGCTGCCCTGTTATTCAGTATTGTAGTGTCAATCGTGACTGCCCTGATTGACGCGATTGTGTAAGCAGACGATAATTCTTCAGAAAAATGCCCTGACTAAAAAGTAGTCAGGGCATTTTTTATTATTCGTTAATACCCCAATTTTCATCTTTTTTAAAGACATTGGAGGTATCGGGACAAAACCTCAAAATAAGAATGACATTCATCCAAACCCCAGATGCCCCTGCGCCGGGAGGCCACTATTCTCAGGCTGTCGTCCACAATGGGCTAGTGTTCCTATCAGGAATTTTGCCTATCACTCCAACCGGAGAGAAACTCTCTCAAGCCACCATATCCGGGCAAACTGAGCAGGTTTTGGCTAACCTCGATGCCATTCTACGGGCAGCCGGATGCACCCGTGAAAACGTACTGAAAACAACTATTTTCATTGCGGACATTGAGGCATGGGGCGGGGTGAATCAGTTGTATGCTCAGTTTTTTGGCGACCATCGCCCGGCCCGCTCGGTCGTTCCTTGCTCCCCACTACATTATGGTTTTGGTATTGAACTAGAGGCAATAGCTGCGCTCTAGTTCTGCCACAGTTACTTTTGTCCAACACTCACCCGCTCACCCGCGGAATGCGCCGAAAATTCCGGTGCGTAGAAACACTGCACAGTGGCCACGCCCGCTGAAAAATCGCCAGTTTGGGCAACGCGCAGGTCGTATTCAAAAACGTGCGTACCCACAGGCAGGTAGTTCATGAAGAAATCGGTGCTGGCATCGCGGGGGGATTCGTAGTACCCTAAACCATTCTGGTATTTGTAGCCCGACAAAGCCGCTATCGGCTCGAAGCCCGACGCACGGCTGTCTTTCAGGTGGACGTATTCCATTAACCGGTCCGTTTTAAGAATCAGGCGGACTTTGATGAGGTCACCGGGTTTCAGGGGCGTTTTCTCCGTAATTGGCGTATTGACAGGGCCACTGGGCGAATCGTGTTGCACGTACAGCATTTTTTGCACCGACAAGCCTGCGCTACCGGGCATTACCTTATCCAGCGGTTCGAAATGCTGCCAGTATAACGCGCCCCATGCCGGTCCATCATCCTTTTTTGTGATGCTGATGTTGCCCATCTCTGGCCTTATTTCAGAAGCCACGTAAGTCACTTTCTGGTACCCCGTAATGGCATCGGCTTTCGTAACCCGGCTCTCAATGGGCTCCCCGCCCAGACTCACCTGCGTAGTTGTGCCTGTGCTGAGCCAACTGCTACCCCGCAGCAAAAGGGCATAAACAGCTTCTGTAGTGGCTTTGGTGGATGACCACGACTGAGTCTGTTTCTGACGCAGCAGCCAGCGTTTCATGTCATCGACTTCTGCCGAAACCGGATTTATTTCGCCAAAAGCTTCAATTAGATAGGCCTGGGTTTCGATGGGCGCTTGATACCACTGCAAACCGCTCACGTTGTCTGGCCAATACATGCCTAACTCGTCTGATTTCTTCGACCGTTCCCGCATAGAATTGATAATGCCCGTGGCGGTTTTTGTATCACCGAAACGATTGAGCCCCATGGCCGCTAAGGCCTGCCCCTGCAATGATTGTTTTGTCCAGTCGGCAGCTACCTGGCTTTTCACGAACGACAGAAGTGTTTTTTCGACTGGTTTATCCTGATAGAAACTACGGGCGTAGAGATACTGCGTCGCCGAGAAGTACCACGAACCGATAACTTTGCCCTTCTTTTGGGTACTATTTTTTTGCTGTTCGTCCATCCAACGCTTCATTTCAGTATCGACGTATTGGATGGCACTGGTTTGCATTTCAGCTAGTTTTGGCTGTAGATCATCCGGGAACTGAACCGCACCGGCGGACCGGCCCAACCTGGTTAAATGGCCAAAGCCACTCAGAATATGCAATGTCATGGATAAATCCGGCTGCATCCCACCGAACCAGCGGAAGCCTCCTTCGGGCGTTTGTAACTGTTGCAGTTTTTCAAATGCCAACCGCTGTTCACTGGCCATCCGGTTGGCATCCAACAGTTGGCCTAGCTTGGCCTGACGCTCGGTTTCGGAGCGGGCACTGGCCAGCCAGGGTGAGTTTTCGAGGGTAACGGCCTTCAGTTCTTCGTTGCTTTCGAGCGGAGATGTTGGCGGGTTTTTCTGCCAGGTATCAATCACCTGCCGGAATTCGGGTTTACTGTTTACGATATGAGCGGCCAAACTATTAGCATACAGCCGACTGAACAACTGCTCGGCGCATTCGTACCGGTATTCCATCAGGTACGGCAATGACTGTAAGGCGTACCAGGCGGGGTTGCCCGTTACCTCTACCGTTAGCCGTTCGTGCCGGGTGGGCAGTTCCGGGTTCAGTCCGGTCAGTTCTTTCAGCGTAAACGACTTCGTGGCCGGACCATTTACCCAGAATGGTTTGGTATCCGTTACCAGCATCCGGTTCGGCAGGATGGGTACGGTGAACTCTTCGCCATCCGTAAACGAACCGGATTGCACTGTAAAACGGCAGGTTACAGCATCCAGCCCCGATGGAATCACCAACGTCCAGCCAACTGCATGCCCCTGACCGGCCGCTACCGTAACAGTCGTTTGCAGATTGCCTTTTACTACTCTCTGATTGACAGACTCTCCTGTCAGGGCGTTCACCAGACTGAGGGCTGCCGTTACGTCGAGCGTTTTATCACTCAGGTTATTGACGCGGGCTTGAACACGGATGGAATCGCCTTCGCGCAGAAAGCGGGGTGCATTGGCCGTAATCATCAGTTCTTTTTGGGTAATGATTTCCCGTTCCAGCGTACCCGTTTTCAGGTCTTTGGTGTGGGCGAAGGCTAGGAGCCGCCAGCGCGTAAGGGCTTCCGGCATTGTAAATTTCAGCACTATCCTCCCCTGCTCGTCGGTTTTCAGGTTTGGTAGGAAAAAAGCCGTTTCGTTGAAGTTTCGGCGGGGGTTAACGGTGGGTATACCATTTGAGGTAGCATTACCTAATGTTGATGGCTCGGCGGCAACTGCTTCGTACAGTTTTTCGACAGCGGGTGGAGATGCAAAACCATCTGCCGCCTGCATTGGAGCTGCCCGAGCGGCACTCATAGCGGCAACTTCCCCTTTAAACCTGATTCCAGAACCGCCATACGCAATCTGCCTGCTCCGCCCGATTGCCAATTGGTCATATTTCCTGATGGGTACCGCGGGTTCAGGTCTGTAGTGGTAGAACAGGCTGTAAGTGGATTGCACTTCAAAACCACTGGAACGCCAGTTATAAAAGGCAGGCGTGTAGGAATTGTAAATAGCTGTTGGCCAGTTGAGTGGTACAAATGTATCCAGCGAGGCATCATAGAGGGTGGCTACCAGTTCGGCGGGTGTCTTTTCCAGTCCTTTTATCCGTAATGTCCATTCCTCCTGATCGCCAGGCTTAAGTTTGGTACGGAACGTTTCGGTTTCAATGGTCAATTGCTTGTTAGTGAACGGCACCGTTATCGTCTGCGACTTCTGGTAAAGTCGTCCGTTCTGTATCATCGCGAAATGCACGGCGAATCCACCCCGCTGGCTTTCAGTAACGGGTAGTGCTATGCGCCGGGGCGTTCCGTCCGTTTTTAGCCACTCCTGCCGCACTATTTTGTGGGCTTCCTGAACAGTCATTAGTACATAGCCTGCCTGACCATTACCCACCCAGAAAACAGCTTCTTCACCCGGTTCGGCGGTGGCTTTGCGAACCTGTACCCAATTATCAGGGCGGACGGAAGCCGTGGGCTGTTTATCGTTTACGGCGGCAAAAAACGCTTGCTCCGTAACGTTGTAACCCGTCGAGTCAGTCACGGTGAGTTCAGCTACATATTCGCCGGGAGTGTACCGGTCGGGGGTAAGTTTAATGAGTGAGTCGGCGGGAGAATTGATTGTTTGCTGTTGTACCACTTCTCCTTTCGGCCATGAACGCAGGTCATTTTCGTCCGCGTATACGTCATTTGGAAATAGCTTTTCAAAATCAGCTTTGCTCAAAATATACCGGTCGGGTCGCGGCCACAGACGTTCGCGCAGTGGGCGCGTTGGTGGTTGTAAGCGATAAACCGTCAACTGACCTTTTGCTACTACCCGCTCCCCAGCCTGATTAGCAATCTTTACCGGAACCGTAGTTGGTTCACTCGTCTCCACCTGTGGCGGAACAGTCAGACTGATTTGCAAAGCGGAGTAGCCTATACCGAGCGTTTTTGTTGCCGAACGGGTTTCGCCCGCCCGGTCGGTAGCATCGATAGTAACAACAAAATCGAAAACCGGATTGGTAGCGCGGGCCTGCCCAGGGTCGGGTTCAGCCGTAAACGTGACACTGATGTCTCCCTGCGCATCCGTTTGCGCCACGCCATTTGTAATCTCGGTCTGGTTTGAATTTCGTGGCCCTCTAAAACCACCGTATCCACCAGACCACCAATCCCAGCGGGGTCGGAGTTGTCGCATGACCCGGTAGCGGACGTCGGCCCCATCGACAACCGCGCCCGAAAAAGTTTTAACATTAGCCGATACAGTAACTGCCTGACCCAGTTTAAACGACTGCGTAATTGGGTTGACTTTTACTTCGAACGTGGGGCGTTTGTACTCTTCTATCTGAATTGCAGTGCTGCCGAAAGGCGTTTGCAGGGTCATCTGACCGGTTATTCGCCCGACGGGTGCGGTAAAACTGGCATCGAACGTACCGAATTCATTGGTTTTCAGCGTTTGCTTGGCAATACTTTTCCCGTTCTGGTCGAGAAAATCAAGGGTAACATCCTGATTCGGGCTCACCGCATACTGGTTCGTTTTGCCAGCGTATAGTAAACCCTTCACGTAAATCAACTGACCGGGACGATAGATGGCCCTATCCGTAAAGAGATTAACGTGCGTTTGCGACTGCTCTTCATTATGTATTGTATAGTCCGGGTAATTGTACTGCTGCTCGGACAGGAGCATATCGTTGCCAACGGTAATCAGATACTGAAAACTCGATTGGGTCGGCATATCACTCGTGGGAATCTTAACCCAGCCGTTGGCATCCGTCGTATACGTTTTTACGGGTGTCAATGAATTAACCCTTATTACCGCGACCACTGCATTCCTGATGGGTTCACCCGTCAATCGATTCGTTACGACAATCGGTTGGGTTGCTCCATTGGTTGCTGACGTCAACAGATAACTAAGCCCCGACACGGTAAAGGATGCGAACTGAACTGGCTCTGTCTTATCGGAAAACGTATCGTCTGATGTGGCTAACAGGATATACTGCCCGATGGGTAACCCCTTAACCGGTATCTCTACCGAATGCTGGTTGAGGTCTCCGTTGTCGGGTAAGGAAACGGAGGTTTCGACCACAAAAGGTCGTTTGAGCCATACTGCATACAATTTCTTTCGCTGCTCCTCATTGCCATTATTGTTTTGGAACGTTTGCACCTCAGCGACCGTCGCCCGGAAAATCCGGTAAAGTAATTTGCTAACGTTCTGATAGCTGACCAGCGCCCGAAATGGCTTATCCGGTACATTCACCTGCTCTACCTGCACAGTGAAGGTAGGGGCAGTCAGACGACTCAGCAGTTGCGCAGCCTGTTTGGCTGATAGCGTTTTGGGGAACCGTTTAATAATATCGCGGCACAGGTCGGCGGACTGTTTCCGGTTCCAGCGCGATGGATCAGTTTTTGGGTCTTTGGGGTCATCGTTATCATCCAATGGACGAACCGGACTACCCGTATTCGCCAGAAACTGTGCTAGCTGAAAAGTATAAACCGCTTCGGTTGGCCGGTTTTTGTACTGGGTAATCTGATCGTTCAGCGTTTTTTGGTACAGCGAATCGCGCTTTGGCAGCGTACTATGCCGATGAACAAATTCCAGTCGCTGCACATCCGTGTCCGCCAGTGCGTCGGGCGATGCGTCATTCAAATGAAAGGCCACTACTTGCTGGTACAATAGCAACGCCTGATAACGACCCGAGAGTGAATCCAGGCTTTGAATCGTGAGTTTGGCAAATGTTTCGGGATTGGAAAAGTAATCCGGCCGGTCCAGTTCAAACCGAAAAACAGGCTTCAGTAAGTCAGGCTCGGTATTCTGAAAGAAGTCGATTGCCCGGTGAGCGAGCAGGTCATACAGCGTAGGTCGAAGTGGTCGCACATCCGGGTCGCCTTTATCCAACAGGGCATCATAGGCCGAAATGGGCGTTTTTTGTAATAGGGTCTTTTGCTGAACAGATGCCAGATAGGCAGATGTCACAGCATCGACCAATTGGTGCGCATCCCAGGTTGTAAAATCACCCGTCGAATCATTCGGGTTTGGCAATTGATTTGACGGAGCATTGGGCGTAGTCTTACCAACCGTGGCCCGGCCAATCGTGGCACGATCATAAAATTTGTAGCGGTTTTGCTGGAAATACTGCCAATACACATCCGCCAGTACCGATTGCAGAACGGACTTGGCCGGTTCGGGCGTGTCGACAACATCTGTTCGTATAGAGCGGACCAATTCTTTATACGCTTTTTCATCCGAGTAACTCCGGAAAATCATCCGCGACATGACCGCTTTAGCCACCTGCGGATAGTTTTCCTGTGCTTTGGCTTCCTTATAAATTCGGTTAGCTATTTCCAGGGCAGATTTTGGTAAGCCCTTAGCTGCCAGGGAATCAGCTCGTTTCCAGTCGCGGGCGTAATCGGGCATGGGTTTATTCTGAGCAGATGAGGCCAGTGACAACAGAACGAAGAAAAGAGTCAGGTAAGCATGCATAGATTATGGCGGTAGCAGGTT
This sequence comes from Spirosoma spitsbergense DSM 19989, assembly GCF_000374085.1. Lineage (GTDB taxonomy): Bacteria > Bacteroidota > Bacteroidia > Cytophagales > Spirosomataceae > Spirosoma > Spirosoma spitsbergense. The sequence goes on from NZ_KB893570.1 coordinate 122,581, forward strand.
GTTGGAATAGATAAGTAAAAGCAGTTTTTCCACAACATTCTTTACTAAGACCCTGGTACGAGTGAAAGGGTTTAATTAACTCCGGTAAGTATATTTAGCCTTATTTAGCTCATACGCCTTTCTGCTATGCCTGCACTGCTCGTGTTATTCGCTTATCTTCTTCCGTTTTTCATACAGCCCGAGGTAAAAAAAACGTACCCGATTGGTCAAATCAAGGTGGATTCCGGAGAGATACTTTTTTGGTTATATGATGAAACCCCTGTTCATAAAGCCAGTTTCATCAAACTCGCTAACGAAGGGTACTGGGATACGCTTACCTTCAATCGGGTCATCAACAATTTTGTGGCGCAGGGCGGTTGCCCCGATACACCGGCGGGTTTCTCCAATTCGCCCTATCTACTAAAACCTGAATTCAATCCCGCTATACGGCATACATACGGCGCCGTAGGTGCCGGTCGTGATAATAATCCAGACAAGCTTTCTGCGGGTTGTCAGTTTTATATCGTGCAGAATAAAAACGGGCTTCCCCGTCTCGACAATAACTACACCGTTTTCGGACAGGTTTTCAGAGGAATGGAATTGATAGATACCATTGTAGCCCTTAAAACCGACTCGACCAATACACCATTGACACCCATTAGGCTGGATATTAACGTACTCAACCTAACGGCTGGAGAACTGAAAAAGCTGGGTTATATAGTAAAATAACCTTACCGTTTATGCTATTTCTCTATATTCAAATAGCCTCTATCTGAAAGCTGGGAGAGCTGTCACTTTTTCACCGAATACATTACTTTTTCAGAGCCCGGCAGCCCATCGAAACTTATTCCCTCAGCCACCACCTGAATCGTTGTTGCGTTATCTGTGTTGTAAAACGTTACGGTTGCCTTACCGTTGGCATCGGTTTGTAGGGCTGGATTCCAATACAAAGTAGCCCGAAAATCAACCGGAGTCGTACTGATGGTCGAGTTGGCATACTGGGGTGAGTAAAACTCCCGGCTAACCGCGTAACCGACGACTTTACTGATAACCTGATTGATTTTTGCATCTCCTTCCCCACCCCGCCGGGTAAGAATATTAACGACGCCAGCGCTAGCCCGTACGCCAAAGATGGCGTAGGTAGCCGGATTCTTTAACACATCAATCGCTTCAACATCGTTGGGATTAATGGTTGCCAGAACGTTATTATCTATTATAATCCCATCTATCATAACTGCGGCCGGTTCGTTACGAATACTTATCGAACCGGAGCCATCTCTATTCATAAAAACGTCAACGCCCGCTACTTGGCCCTGTATCATACGCAACACATTAGGCATTGACCGCATCTGATCGGTAGCTACTACGGTTGCATCCGCAGTCCCGTACATTATACGCCGGGAATCGGTCCGGCTGGCATCTAATTTCCGGGCTTTCACATTCACGGTCTGTAGCAACCGGCCGCCATTTTCGCGCAGTTGTCTGGTTAACGCCTGCATTTCCAATGCCTGATTAATAAGGGCCTGCTGGTCGGCTTTGCCACTAACCGCTAAGGAAGGCAAGGACACAAAATCGGGTGCCGTCTGTTCATTCAATGATAGCCGGATGGGCCGATTCGTACCGTGACGGATAATGATCGTTGCCGTATCGGAAAACAACAGGTTCACCATCGAAAACCGACCATCCTTATCCGTTGTGATGTCCATCGGTATTAAACGCTGGCCCGTTTTTAACATACCTGTCAACGAATCTTCACGAGCCAGTTTGTGGTCATCCCCATAGCGTACCTGACCGCCTATAGATAAGCCTGTTTCCGGGCTATAAATCGGGCGAGTGGCGCTATCGCTCAAGATGGCCTGCCAACTAAAGCGTCGCCAGCCGTGGGTCATCATCACATAATCCAGATACTGTCGGGCGTGGGTTTGCATCGAATCAAAATAATATTCCGGGGCTTCGATATGACCCCGTAAATCGGAGGTCAGCAACAGGTAACTCCGTAGGGTAGCGGCTCCAGTCTCCAGCTCTAATGCCTGTTTAGTGTCAGTAACGGCTAATGAGAGTTTAGTAGAAACGGGTTTTCCCGATGGATTACTGACCAAAAAGTTGAGCGTAACGGGTTGCCGGGGCCGATACGTGTCTTTATCGGACTGAATTTGAATGTGTAATTCCCGGTGCTGATTGATAAATGCCAGTCGCTCCGCCACAGGGTGATTATCGGCATCAAACAGCGTAAGATGCAAAACCCCATCCTGCCGAATCGAATCATAAGGAATGGCCACCAGCATTTCGGTTTTGCTGGCACCCAACTGCACCTGATAGCAAACATGCCCCCGCACATGCGCAAACAAGGTTAACTGCCCCATCTCGGGCTGATTACTCCGAATCAATACGCGTAGAGCCTGGGGATTGGTCAGGTTATCGACTGCCAATTCATAGCCGGTGGGTTGTGCCGATGGCACGTCAACCGCGGTTAGCTGACCATCGGCAGAGGAGGCCAACACGCGGTAATGCTGGCCGGGTAGGGGCGTAAGTGTAAACGTGCCCATTCCCTGATGCAGGCTTTGAAAATCGCTTAGCGTGTCCCCTTTTTGATTTGTTAGCACACCCATTATGGCTACGCTCTGGCCCTGGCCATCGAGTGCCTGAAACGCTACCCGTGCAGGCAGTCCTTCCACTAAGTTGCCACCTTCGGGAAACAGGCGTAACGTTAGTCCGACTGCCGGGGTCAATGTATTGGCTACCGGAAAGTCAGTTCCTGACTCAATCCGTATACGTTTTTGGAATAGGAATTCATCGCCCGTGTTCCGCATCCAGTTGGTGTAGGCCAGGAGTTGATAGGTGCCGCCAGGTAGCGAAGCGGGCAGGGTGATATTGCCCGGAGCCTGCCCCGTACTATCAATGTGGAGCATTTGGCTAACCCGAAGCCTTCCGGTCGAATCAACCAGATTCACGTACAGCGTCTGGCTTAGAGCGTCGGGCTTATGCTCGGCAGCATCAACCAAATACGCATTATACCAGAGGGTATCGCCCGCTACGTACTGCATCCGGTCGGTGTGCAAATAGACTTTCTCCGCATAATAAGCGGTTTTGTCAGTGGGTAATGCCTGCGCCAATACAGTTTCACTCGGGGCAATCGACCCATCTAGTTGCGCAGGTTGCCAGTCGGCGGGGAGTAGGGTTGACAGCCGATCCTGAGCTAAAGAGCCTTGCATCTGTACACCATTCGGCACGGTAATCCAGCCATTGGTGAGTATCTGCATCGAACCAGTGGGTATCTTTATTCTGGTATATGCATAGCGGGCATCCCTATACGGCGAGTATGGCGATTGAGCTTTGGTGTAAAAAACAATGAGGGGCTTGGCGAGAACAAGCGTTCGTTCAAACGGCAGTTGGCCCGGCTGAATCAGGTCCGACTGGTGAATAGGCTGTAGCTTCTGACCAATGGCCTGTTTTAGCGTAACCGAACCACTTGAATCGTAGGTTGACAGGGTAGAATCCTGTTCCTCATATACCAGAAAGTTCTGCTGTTCGTAATTACCGGCGATTAAGCTGGCCATCAGATGCCGGGTTGAGCCTAAGTAGGCCCGCATCCGGTTCCGCTGAAACCGTTTTTCCTGCCGCTTGTTTTTTGGATCAATTTCTTCAAACCGAGCCGAGCCACCGTAGTACACCTGCTTCGCTTCGCCATCGAAATACACCAGGTCGAACCAGAGTCGGTAGCCTAATGCCTGGTTCTCTATTTGGAGCGGCTCCGTAACCACAGCTTTCAGATGCCCGTTATCCTCCCCGAAATGAAGAACATCAGGATTGAGCAATACACATTGGCTGCCGAAGGGTTCGCCGAATAGTTGACTCTTAAACTGTTGAAGCTGCCGCTGCCACACCTTCTCGTTCCGCTTAGCCGTTACGGTTACCCCAGCCAACGTTTGATCGCCGGGTTTCAGCCGAAAGGTTATCGGTTGAACCTCAGTACTGATCAGACGCAACGTTTGCCGGGCTGTTTGATAACCCACAAACGAAGCCACTACCTCCACGGTACCCAATGGTACATTAATCAGCACGAAGTGGCCTTTGGTATCGCTGACGGTGCCGTGTGTGCTGTTGTTCAAATAAACATTGGCAAATGGCATGGGCTGGCCGGTAACGGCATCGTTGACGTACCCTGATAGCGTAATTGTGGTCTGGGCGAAGGATGCCAGCCCACAACTGGTGAGCAGCCAGGTGGTACAAATCAGAAAGGCATAACAACGCATATTGGCTACTGTTACTGCTTTAGCAAAAACGCGGTTAAATCGGCCAGTTGCTGGTTCGACATACCTAACGCCGTGGGATCGGGCATCAGGCTGGTTTTATACTGGCGACGGGAGAAAACATCACTGGCTAGTATCGTGTGCTTCTGGCCTTTTATCCCTTTAACTACGAGGGCATCAGCCCCGTCGCTTACCAGAAAACCATAGTAGGTCTGTCCCTTCTTGGTGGTAATAAGCCAGGGTTCATAACCGAAGGCAATCCCTGCGTTGGGATAGATGATATTATCCAGCAGCGAATTTTTATCGAATTTCTGGTAAATCTGCGTCAATTCCGGACCAACGTCAGCCCCCTGCTGACCGTGCCGATGGCAGGTAATACAATACGTTTTAAAAACCGTTTGGCCTTTCTGGCTGTTACCCGACAGCATAGCAATCTGTACGACAGCCGGATCGTCGTTGCTCATTTTTTCGGCTTTTTCAGGCACGGGAACATTTTCCTCTTTCGTCTCTACCGATACCGCCTGCACCGGAACCGTAGATACAGGAACAGTTTTGACCGGCTCTTTTTCCATTATTGTCTTTATACCCGCTGCATCGGCCACTGGTTGAGCCGGAGAGCTTGAAATACTAGCTATCGATGGCTTTTCAGCCACTGGCTGAGACTTTTCGACCATCGCCTGAGTTGGGGGTTTCCAGGGAAAATACTCTTTGCCCATTGTTTTAACCGACTGGTCTTTATTGGTTCGAATACCAGGTCCAGCCGCCTTGATTAAATCATCCGATAGCTTTCCATCAGCGGCCAGACCAATCAACAGTTTTGCTCCTTCAGCATCTTTGGACATGGTTACCGCCATTTTTCGCTTATCAGCGGCCGATGTATTTTCATCCAGGAGAACCTGCCGGTTGGTCAGCATTTTCTGTTCCTCCACCGACGTATTGACGGGCATCACGTCATCCCAGTTCAGGAATTTGGCCCAGTCGTTACCCCGCCTGAATCCTAACCAGTATTGGGCCTGATCCGCCACGTCTTTATCTGTCGATTTCGATAGTTCCAACATTGCCTTCGCGGCTGGTTCGCTCTTGACAAACCCAATCGTGACGATGGCCTGTTGCCGGGCAGCTGCGGTTAGGGAAGGATTATCAGCTCGTTTTTTCAACATCGGAACGGCGGACGGCGGATGTAATTCCCAAACAAGGTCGGCCGTTCGCTGGTCCCAGTCGGCAGGATCTTCGGGCATTGTCTGACGCAAATCAAAAAACAACGCTTCTTCTTTTCCGTCAGCGGCCTCACCCAATGCATTCAAATACCAGGGGTCCTTCCCATCATACCCTTTCACCAGATTGTTCAGGATAAATCGGCACTCAGCAAAAGGGATGTCCCGCACGGCCACAGCCACTTCCCGCCGAACAGCCGCGTTTCGGTCGACCGAGAGGTTGCCCAGTAAAGGCAGCAGGGCTTTCTGAGAGGCCGTAAGGGCTGGAATTGCTTTGGAATTGGCGGGCGTTATACTACGCAACGCCCTTAGCGCTACCAGCCGAACCGGCGCATCAACGGCTTTCAAAAGTCGTTCAACCTCAAACTGACCTTCGGCCCCGAGTTGGGCCAACAGAAAAATAGCGCGTGCCCGGAAATAAGGATTTGGCGAGGCCAATAGCCCCATTACGGGCTCAATTACCTTCTCACCCTGCTTGGCCAGTGCCTCAAATCCCAATACCCGAACATTGACTGCCGGACTACAGAGGGCAGCAATTTGCCCCTGTGTTGTTCGTAAATCAATCTTAGGCGCCTTGAGCTTTTTACCTTTGGGCGTAATCCGGTAAATACGGCCATACCCTTTTTGATCTTTCATCTGATGCCCTCCAACAACGGGATCGTACCAGTCGGCAATGTAGATGGCTCCATCCGTCCCTACCGCTACATCGCTGGGCCGGAACCATTTACGCGTGTCACTGGTAGTAGCATCCCATTTGTAATTGGCATCCACTTCTGGAAATGTGCTGATCAAATCCGTTCGCGGAAGTCGGTAGCCCGCGCCGGTGGGTTCAGGTTTGTAACTGAAAATGACGTTCCGACCGGCATCAGCACTGAGTAGCATTCCCCGATACTGCGGGCCAAGTTCATCTCCTTCGTACATAACCATACCCGTTGGCGACCCTGCCCCCGTGATGTCACCGGCCGGCATCACACCGGGGTCCTCCTGGTGCCAGTGTGCCACTGGAATTGGTTGGCCGGGGCGTTGGTCTCCCTGCCAGTAACGCGTACCATCACTGCTAAAATACCCCGCGTTGGCACCTTCCATCAACCAGCTTGTACGGCAGGCCACCACCTGATCGTCATTATCATTCTGCCACATATTGCCGTAGGAATCCAGTGCCGTTTCATAATTGTTACGAAAATTATGCGCCATCACTTTCAGGTGAGAGCCATCCGGGTTTATGCGCAAGGCCATACCACCTGTCCAGACCCGGCCGTCGTCACTTACCTGATTACCGTGGTTCAGCTTATTGTACGGTGTTCCTCCCACATATAAACTTCCTGACCTTAGGGTCCAGCCATCAATATCGGTTACGATGTGCGGACCAGCATTGCCCGTATTGAAATAATACTTTCCATCCGGGCCAGCGACCAGTGCGTGCAATGAATGGTCATGGTCCAGGCCCCCAAATCCAGTCAGCATAATTTCTTTCCGGTCAGGTTTGTCGTCACCATTTTCGTCGGTGTACACGACCAGATTAGGGGCACAGGATACAATAACCTTGTTTCCAATTACGGCAATGCCAAGCGGAGATACCAGGTCGGGGTCTTGTACGAATACTTTGCTGTTATCAGCTTTGCCATCTCCATCGGTATCTTCCAGAATCATGATACGCTCCCCCTCCGGGTGGTCGAGCCGGGCTTCAGGCTTGTTATTGAATTTCCGATAATTGACCGCTTCCGTAAGCCACACCCGCCCTTTGGCATCGATATCCATGTTTGTCGGATTATAAAACAGAGGAGCTTCGGCCCAAAGGGTTGCTTCCAGATCATTGGGAAGGTAAAGCTGACCAGAATCAGCAGCCACTATTTTATGGGGAGCCTCATACCTATACGACGCCATTTTGGGCCCAGACTGGAACGTTTGCCCGGCCAGATATAAAAGCCCGATAGTGGCCAGCGGGATGAGGTTGAAAGAGAAGATTGTTTTCATTAGTTATTTTACAGGCCAGTCAGCGCATTTTGGTATCATTCATATTGCATCCTGACTAATTTACGAGTCACTCCACTCTTTAACTAAACAGCGACCGAACAGTCTTATTATTATACCGATAACTTTCCAGCATTGGTCTGCCTGCCGGAATAGCTCCTTCGATCTGAAGCCATCCCTCATACCCAATAGCCTCGATGGCCTGCCGTACCTTTGCCAAATCAACCGGTCCTTCGCCAAGCAAATGGCCGTTCTCTTTCAGGTGGAATTCGCAGATTCGTTCTTTACCAAGGTCTCTGATTTCCTGAAAAATATCGTATCCCATGACCGACGAATTGCAAACGTCGTAGTACACCTTAACGGCGGGTGAACCAACGGCATCCAGAATAGCCATGTGTTCGGGTGCCGACAGCCAGGATTCGATTCCCAGCACGACACCCGCTTTTTCGGCTTTGGGTGCCACGGCTTTCAATCGTTCAATGACTATCCTTGTACCTTCTTTGTCATTCCGCAGGTCATTATTGTTAAAAAATGCCAGCAACACATTTTTTACTCCCAACGCTTTCGCGACATCGACACTATCCTGTACCCAGGCTTCGGTCTGGGCATCAGATTTGTACGGAATTTCATTTAAGAGGCCAATGGCTAAACCACCGATGGCAACTCCAGCCTGTTGGGCAGCTTCTTTGCAGGCATGCTGCATAGCTGGCTGGCGCAGGTGTTCATAATCTGCTTTTGTATTCAAACTAACCTGTACGCCATCCAGCCCAATTTGTTTTGCTACCTTGAACGCGTCACTATCCCCGGCCAGACCGATAGACCAGTCGCAGGCACCAATGCGAAATCGAACATCAGACGCATAAACGCGGGAAAAGGCGGGTTGCAGGAAGGAAGATAGTCCGACACTCAGCGAATACCGCAGTAAATGACGACGATTCATACAGTTGAATTGGTAAGGGATTATCAAAGATAAGCATCGATACACTATTTAACAGTACCTATCGTAGACGATATAGACTTAAACGAAGGAGACAAAAAAATTTAAGACTGCTTCCAACTGTTTGATTCCGTCAGGAGTCTTACACTTGTTAAGGATGCTATGCAGGATGAATACGCATTAGTAGAAGGATGCCGACGGCAGGACCGAGTTGTGCAGCGATTGCTCTATGAGCGGTATGCCGGGAAGCTCTTTGTCGTTTGTAAACGGTACGTGAAGGATGCCGATGAAGCTGAAGATGCCTTGCAGGATGCCTTCATTAAGATTTTTCGACACATCGACACGTTTCGGTTTGAGTGCCCACTGGAAGCCTGGCTAAAACGAATTGTTATCAATACCGCTTTGAAGTTTTTGAGGAAACAGAAGCCCTGGGAAACAATGAGTAATGATAGTATGGATGTACAGGAAATAGCGTCGGTGCTACCGCAGGCCGATGAAAGTTTGCCAGCCCTGAATTATCAATACTTGCTAAAACTCGTTCAGGAATTACCCCCCGGTTGCCGAATGGTATTCAATCTGTATGCAATTGAAGGGTATAACCATCCCGAAATTGCGAAGATGCTCGACATCGCCGAAGGAACGTCTAAATCGCAATATGCCCGCGCCCGAGATTTATTACAACAAAAAATACAAGCTGATAACCGGTTTACTGATGAATACCCCGCCGAAGGTCGTAAACCACTTGTCTGACCCCCTATCATTGACCATAAAATGGATGAATTAGAAAAGAAAATNCCTGCCAATATGTGGCGCACAACATTCGACGAAGCGGCCGAAGCCCCTCCGTCCCGTGTTTGGGATGCTATAGAACGGCAACTCGATGAGTCAAACAGCACTAAAATAGTCCCCCTTTGGGGAACAGGACTAGTCTCCTCCCAACCGTTGCTGTGGGGTACGGGAATGGCTGCTGCTGTAGCATTGCTACTGGTAGGGTGGTGGGTTATGCATACACCAACTGGCGTTGACCAGTACAGGATATCGGACCAACGCCAAACGGCTATGAAGCCTGTGGCCCCGAAAGCTACTGTACCGGGAAATTCACCAGCATACGAGTTGCAAAAACACCCTACTCGGCCCATAGAGCTGGCGATTAATCCCACTACATCAGTAGCTAAAAAAAGCTCCAGGCCGTCGTATGATTTATCTATACCTCCTCTGGAAAGCCAGCCCGACGGCTCGTTGTCACAACTTGCCATGGCACCAGCCTACAAAATGCCGGTCTCGGGTGAGTCGTTGGATTTACTGCCAGTTGGTGCTGAGCCGCCCACCAAAACGGTGAGTAACCAGATAAACACTCCAGGGGGTAGTCCTAAAACAGCCGCTTCGTTTGTTCGGGAAGACCAGTCTTCACTCAGTGTAGAGGACTCCGAACAGCTAAAAACGCTTAGGGGCAAGCCAATTCGTCTGCATGAGTTCGGTCATATCTATAGAATTGTATGGTTCCGGCCATCAGAGGTAACGGTACAACCGGATATTCAGACGTTCAAACAAAAGAGCCGGGACCTTTGGGCCTCAGCGAGTATTATGCCCGGCGCCTTTAATCCGATGGTTTCTGTTCAGATGGCATCATTAGCCAATGCTGGTGTAGTAAAAAATACGTCTATTACCAATGGGGCTTATCAGGCCCAATCAGTTACCAGCCGGGCTAATTTTTCAATAACCTACCAGTTCAGTGCCGGTATGTTACTCAACAAACGCTGGTCGATAGAAACGGGCGTCGGATTTCTGGCAGGTCGTTCAACGGTCGATACCCCCACTCAACTATCCGCAAATGCTATTGTTGCCACAAATGACATCAGGGCAACCACAGGAAATTTATATGTAGACGCCCTACGAAACAGTAGTGCCAATGGAAGGAAGGGTACGAGTTTGGATCAGGCTAATTTTGCCAACAACGGATACGTACAACCCGCCTACAGCGACAAAACCCGCCAGATGCTTACAAATGATTATCAATTCGTTCAGGTTCCTGTCCAGGTTGGTTACCAGCTGCGGCCCAAGAAACGGTTAAGTTTAGCCGTGCTGGGTGGTATCATTTCCAACATTTTCGTCCGTAATACCGTTGATAATGAGATTATTGTTACGACGAAGGACGACATTTACCGGCCTGTATCGTTTGCCGCTATTGTGGGAGCGCGTTTCCGCTATCAGCCTTCGGCCCAATGGTCGGCTTCACTGGCGGGTATCTATCAGCCGTCGATAGGGTTGGTTACACTGGCGCATTCGCAGGTACAAAGCCAGCCAACTACGGCTGGTATGACACTGGGAGTCGACTATCATTTTTAACCCATTTTAGTATGAAGCCCATCGTCATAGTAGTGCTGCTTGTTGTCGGTTTCGTTCGTTGCATGAATAATCTTACGCCACAAAATACGACCACGGATAAACTCACTATTCGCACCGGGACTTCGTTCAATATGTGCGCCGGTTATTGCAAGAACGATTATGTTTTCAACGGCACCAGCGTTACACTGGCACAGGGTAGTGTATTCCTTCAGACTCAGGTAACGCCCCGAAGTTGTCAGTCAACGATTAGTCAGGCCAGGTGGAATGACATTAAAGCGCTGGCTAATCTGGACGCATTCAGTAAAGTAGCGAATGTACTGGGTTGCCCCGACTGCACTGACGGGGGTGCCGAATACATTGAGATTCAGGTGGACGACCAGAAATACCGGGTTACGTTTCCGTATGGTAAAACTATTCCCGGATTTGAGACGCTGGTTGATACCTTACGCACGCAACGAAATGCATTTAAAAACTGTCCGTGACCCTGTCATCACTAAACTGGTTTTGATAACAGAGCTTCTTTAACCTTACCAATTGTGTTATGAGAACGACCTTATTTTCCAATACAATCATTTGCTTCGCCAGTATTCTACTGGCAGCTATAAGCTGTAAAAGCACTTCTGTAAATCCAAATCCGGGTTCAGGCACTGCCAGTGAGTTACGCGTATCGGCTCCTTTTGCCGATCAGACAACGCAATTTGCGTTCGACGTAGCCAAACGGGTAGTTGCTCAGGAAGGTCAAGCCAAGAATGTTTTCATTTCTCCGCTCAGTTTGCACATTGCGCTGGGGATGATTCTGAACGGAGCGAATGGCCAAACGGCACAGGAAATTCAGAAAGCGCTAAAACTGGATGCCCAAACATTGGCTGAGGCAAATACAACGTACCAGAATCTACTGGAAAACCTGCCAGGAGTTGACCCCAGTGTAACATTGACACTGGCCAACTCAGTTTGGTATCGGAATACCTACCAGGTAGAAACTACGTTTCAGGACCTCCTGAAACAAACATTCAAGGCGCAGGTATCCGCACAGGACTTCAATGATCCGGCTACTGTAGCCAAGATCAATAGCTGGGCCAGTGAGCAAACAAAGGGCAGAATCCCCAAAGTTATTGATCAGATTCAGCCTGATAATATCATGTTTCTGCTGAACGCTCTTTATTTTAAAGGTGATTGGCAAAAGCCCTTCGATCCTAATCTAACCAGTGATTCCCCTTTCAAACTGGCATCGGGAGGATCGACCCTCGTGCGCATGATGCGCCTTGATGTCAACCTGAATCATTTCTTCCAGACCAACTATCAGGCTATTGAGCTTCCTTACGGCACCGGAAAGTTTGCTATGACCGTTTTATTACCTTCTGAAAGCACAACGGCCGATGCCCTGATTGCCAGTTTGAACAGTGCTGAGTGGGCGAAAATTCAGAAGGGTATGATTATGGGTAAAATGGATATCGGCCTGCCTAAATTTACGCTGAATTACGAAGTCAGGCTTAACAGTGTGTTGAGCGACATGGGGATGCCTACTGCATTCACTGATCAGGCAGATTTTACTAAAATAAATAATAAAGGAGGACTGACGCTCAGCTTTGTGAAACAAAACACCTTCGTTGCGGTCGATGAAAAAGGAACTGAAGCGGCTGCTGTTACATCTGTAGGTGTTACTACAACAGCTTTGCAGTTACCAACACTTATCGACCGGCCCTTTGCTTTTATTATTCATGAAAAAACAACCGGAACAATCCTATTTATTGGAAAGATTGCCGATCCAACTAAAACAAATTCATGAGATTTTTAACGATAATTTTTCTATTTCTTATTCCATTTTTTATGCTGAATGGATGCAGGAGTAAAGACGTGATTCTGGCACCTCAGATAGCCAATTTAGTGGGTACATGGCGGCTTGTTGAGCCAGATTCATCTTATACAGTAACCCTGATTTTCGCACTCGATACAGCTAATCCACCGCTTGATATAACCCCTTTTCTAGCCAATGGCAAATCCTCAGTGAATGACTACAGTGTACGTTTGTTTGCCACCATTGATGGTATGATGTCTGCGGAGAATCTGGGAAGCACGAAAAAAGCAGGTACACCTGAAGCTAACAAATTCGAACAGCGCTATTTCACAAACCTGAAAGCGGTTGTACGCTTCGATATGATAACGCCAGACAAACTCCGCTTACAACACGGTGGTGAGTCACCCCACGTCATGATTTATGAAAGGATAAACTGATTATGAGCAATTTGAATAACATTTCTTCAAACAACCAGCAAAAACAGGTAAGCTATCTTTTACTGGTTAATCGCTCTTTTTAACAACGATAATAATTTGTCTTTTTGTGTAAGAACCAATATTACCCGGCCGTAATCAGGACAGCCGGGTAATTTTTTATTCCCGTTCAATCAACTATTTACCTTGTTTTGATAAACTTTCAAACTCTATATCTAACCGCGAGTTAACAATTCAGGGGATAGACCGTTATATACTACAGACGATGTTTAATAAGTAGATTAATGTTGACGGTATCGGAATTCCCGATTTAGTTTTTTTGAAAAAAAGTAATAAATACTGTACCCATTTATTGCTTTTAACGTCTAAACTTTATTGCGAATTCTATTATTGTTAAATTAAAAAACCGGGCAAATTATAATAAAAATCGGTGATTAATTATAACAAACTGATTAATCAACCTTCCTTGTCGAATGGGATCAGTTAAGTGTTAGTTTTCCGACAATACCACCAACAGTTATGAAACGAATTATTGTATTACTAATTGGTAGCTTGCTCTTCATCGCCGGCTACCATCAGGCACACAGACAAACACAGTATGCGAAATCCAGAGCCGCCGTTGAGAGTCCAGCCTATGCAGATAAACCTGTCATTGTTCCCGTTGAAAATACGCCAACTCTTGCGTTTTATTTAAGCAGATCATTTGTAAAGAATTAGCTGTTTCATTTTATAGCATAAAAAAAATCCACTGATTAATCAGTGGATTTTTTTTATGCTGGATTGCTACCTGCTTATGCCATAGCGAATTTGTTCTGATTGCGTTTCCGCTCGTTCTCATCCAGGAAAACTTTGCGAATCCGCAATGCTTTTGGCGTTACCTCAAGGTACTCATCCTTCTGAATGTACTCCATGCACTCTTCCAGTGAGAACGATATTTTTGGGGCGATCTTCACGTTATTGTCCGAACCCGATGCCCGCATGTTAGTCAACTGTTTTGCGGTTTGCACGTTGACAACAATATCGTTCTGGCGGTTGTGTTCACCAATTACCTGACCGGTATAGATTTCGTCGCCTGGTTCAACAAAGAATGAACCACGATCCTGAAGTTTATCAATTGAGTAGGCAGTAGCCATACCACTGGTCATCGAAATAAGCGACCCGTTGATACGTTCGGCAATAGGTCCTTTGTATTCCTGATACTCTTTGAATCGGTGGCTCATAACGGCTTCACCAAATGTAGCAGTCAGAACATTGGAACGAAGGCCAATCAACCCGCGCGATGGGATATCGAACTCGAGGTGCTGCAAGTCGCCTTTAGGCTCCATAATCAGCAATTCACCTTTCCGCTGTGTAGCCAGCTCGATTACCTTGCCGGCCGTTTCTTCGGGAACGTCTACAACGAGTGTCTCGATTGGCTCTAACTTATGACCATTCTCGTCTTCTTTGTACAGCACCTGAGGTTGGCCTACCTGCAATTCGTAGCCTTCCCGACGCATTGTCTCGATCAATACCGACAAGTGGAGAATCCCCCGGCCGTAAACCAGGAAGCGATCTTCACTATCCGTATTTTCTACGCGCAACGCCAGGTTTTTCTCAATCTCTTTGTAGAGACGCTCACGCAGGTGACGAGAGGTCACGAACTTACCTTCCTTACCGAAGAACGGCGAGTTATTGATCGTGAACAGCATGTTCATGGTTGGCTCATCCACCGAAATCCGGGTGATAGCTTCCGGGGTATCGTAGTCCGTCAGCGTATCTCCAATCTCGAAATCCTCCAGGCCAGTCACGGCGCAGATATCACCGCAGGGAGCTTCAGTCACTTTAACTTTGCCAAGTCCCTCGAACGACTGAAGTTCTTTGATTTTAACCCGTTTTACCGTACCATCCGCCTTCACAAGGCCCATGTTGGCACCTTCTTTCAGCGTTCCCCGATGAACGCGTCCGATAGCAATCCGACCAACAAAAGCCGAGTAATCGAGCGATGTTATCTGCATCTGTGGCAATCCCTCATTCATAGGGGGTGCCGGTATGGTTGCTACAATGGTATCGAGCAGATACGTGATGTTATCAGTGGGGTTCTTCCAGTCGGGTCCCATCCATCCTTGTTTGGACGAACCGTAAACCGTTGGAAAATCAAGTTGATCTTCCGTAGCACCCAAATTGAACATCAGGTCGAACACCTGTTCGTGAACTTCTTCCGGGCGACAGTTTTCTTTGTCAACCTTATTTACGATTACAATTGGCTTTAAGCCCAATTGCAACGCTTTGCTCAATACAAAACGTGTTTGTGGCATCGCACCTTCAAAAGCGTCGACCAGCAGACAAACACCGTCAGCCATTTTCAGAACACGTTCTACTTCACCGCCAAAATCACTGTGGCCAGGTGTGTCGATGATGTTGATTTTGACGTCTTTGTAACGAACCGATACGTTTTTAGAAACGATGGTAATACCCCGTTCCCGCTCAAGGTCGTTGTTATCCAAAATCAGGTCGCCGAATTCCTGATTATCCCGAAAGAGTTTGGATGCGTGAATAATCTTGTCGACCAGCGTAGTTTTGCCGTGGTCAACGTGGGCGATGATAGCTATATTACGAATTGATTGCATACACTGTATGAACCAGTATCAAGCTGATTCATCTGATTTTCATGATTTGAAGTATCCTTCTGGAGCGAGGCTTAGGTAATCACAGAAATCAATCAGACCCGGCCCAGATAACATTTTCGCAAAGGTACAAAATTATACGCTGAAACACAGATTTTTACAACTAATAAAACGAAAAAAGCCCATATAAGGGCTTGGTTCTACTATAAATACAATTTCTTAACAATTGCTTAATGCTTTGGGCAACCACAGGGGTTCTTTTTACGAAAAATACCGGTATTAAACAGGCCACCGCGCTTTACTTTATAGCCTTTACGCTTGCGTTTGAAGATTGATATTTCGGAAGAAGCAGTGGCAGACGAAGCCATTGTTTCCAATGGTAATTCGACCAACATTAGTGATGTAACAATCAGTAGAAGTATGTTTATCTTTTTCATAGTACAACCTGCTTTCCATATTAACGTCAAAATGACTACTTTCGTCATCCGGCAAGCTACATTTTCTGAATGACTCCGAATCCTGACTTTCTAATCGTTTACGGCACACTTCGTCCCCCTTATGATAATCAATTCGCTCTATACCTGCGTAATAGAAGCCGCCTGATGGGGGAAGGTACCTTTGAAGGTCAGGTCTTTAACATGGGCAGCTATCCAGGTGCCGTTTATCAGCATAACGCTGGTACGCGCGTATGTGGCACCGTTTATGAAATTAGTAGCCAAAGGGAAACAATCCTGACTTATCTGGATTATTACGAAGGTGTCGGTGATGACTTTGAGCAGCCAACCGAATTTATCCGGACTATTATACCCGTTGAATTCAACGGACACATAACCGATTGCTGGGTTTATCTCTATAATTTACCTACTGATGATAAACCCGTAATAGAATCAGGAGACTTTGCGCTGCATATCAGCAGTCTATACTAAATATATAGTTGAGCAAATAGATGCCTTATGATACAAACTCCCGGCTCATCATATGAGCCGGGAGTTTTATTAACGTGTCACTTAATCAGCTCTTACCTCGGTCCACGTGAGCGACCACCACCGTAACTCCCTCTACTCCCACTGCGGGCATTTGGGCTACTCCCACGATTATAATTATTATAACGAGGAGCAGGCACATGGTAACGTTGACGAACTACTACAGGTGGACGACGTACCACAACAGGTGGACGGTAGTATCCGTATGGACTGTAACCGTAGCCATAATATGGGCGAGGTCCGTAATTTACACCTGTACTGACATAGCCAGGCCCGCAACTTGTCATTAGCACGACTAGTAAACCAGCGGCAAGCAGTGGCATTAATTTTATCGTTTTCATTTTGTTGTTCATTAGTTTATCTGTTGAACCATTTATTTTAAATAAGGTGCTGTAAATAGCTACTTGTAGTGGCTCGATGAATTCACTACCTGCGGCCACCGTGCCCACCCCTATAGCCATAACCGCCACCATACCTATTTCCGTAACCATAGCTATTCCTGTAGCCATAATTCCCATACGGACGGATAATGACAGGAGGCCCTACGAATACGGGTGGTGGAGCAATGATAACCCGTGGCGGAACAATAACGACTGGTGGTTGAGGAGGGTAGGGTTGACCATATTGGTTGTATCCACCGCCGTATCCTCGATCTGGATAACCATATCCATTGTTAGGATACGGATTACCATACCCGTTATTGTATCCATTTGGGTAATTTGGATTTGGGTAAGGCTGGCCATTGCCATTATTATTTGGATAAGGCTGATTGTAGCCACCGTTCCCATTTGGGTAGCCGTTTCCGGGGCCGTACTGGCCGAAACTAATGGTAGTAACCCCAATTACCAGTCCTACTAAAATACTACCCCATTTCTGTATGTCCATCACCGTATGAGTTTTCGCTCCTGATCTGTTAGTTAGACAAATTGCAAACCCCCGCGTTTAATGAAAACGACAAGAAAGTAGTTAAAGTTTAATTAAAAGCCTGACCGTGAGAACACAGTCAGGCTTTTAAAAGAGAAAATGAAGCAGTGAATTTATGCTTTCAGTTTGCTTTTCAAATAAGCTAAAGCAAGTTTATAGGAATCAGCTGCTGCCTCTTTGTTATAAACTGGATTACTTGGATTGGCAAAACCGTGTCCGGCATCATACATTTTGACAGTCAGTTTCTCACCGGCTTTCTGCATGTTTTCTTCAAACGTCTTTACCGATTCTGGCGTAATACCCTTGTCCTGCGTACCGAAAAACCCGATAACATCGGTGTTGAGTGTTTTCAACTTTTCGACATCCTGTTCTGGACGGCCGTAATACATCACACAACCTTTGGCCTGTTTCCCTTCCAGCATAGCAGACTGAAGTGATAACATACCACCGAAGCACCAGCCAACGCTGGCGAATTCAGCTTTGGTACCTGCATACGTGATGCCCCCTTTCATGATACTGGCAAGCCGGTCTTTGCTGGCGGCACTCATCAGCTTACCTGCTTCAGACGGTTCGGTAGCTACTTTGCCATCATACATATCCAGGGCCAGTACGTTCACATCTTTCAAGTCGTTGTAGTACTTCTCAGCCTCTTTTTTGATATTATCGTTCAGGCCCCACCATTCCTGATAAACCAGCAACCATTTGTTAGACGGTTTCTGGGCTTTTATCAGAAAGCCGCTGGCCGATTGACCATCAGGGGTTGGAAACGTAATCATTTCACCTGCGCCTTTGTAGGTGAATGGCAATGGGCTGACGTGTAACTGCTGAAACGCCGGGTTTGCTGCCAGTAACGACATATTGTTTCCAGGGGTATGGCAAACGGGGATGGTCGTTTCCCGAGTTTCTTTAACAGGTGTTACGTAAGCCAGTAACGACATAAAAAAAGAAAGTCCGGTAATAAAAATGATTTTCATGCGTGCTTGATGGTTAAATGCTTTGGAGTAACAGAGCGAGTAAGCATTTAGTTATGAATTAAGCTTTCACCAATTCAAAAATTGTAATCTCCGGCAAAATACCAACCCGGCCGGGATAGCCAATATAACCATAGCCCCGATTGACATACAGCCGCTGATTGCCCTGCTCATACAACCCAGCCCATTGTTTGTAAAAATACTGTGCTGGACTCCACTTAACATCCCCCAGGTCAACACCAAACTGAGCACCGTGCGTATGACCGCTGAACTGAACGTCGATATCACCATATTTTGGCCGCACTTCGGCATCCCAATGGGTTGGGTCATGAGAGAGAAGAAGCTTGACGGGGTAGTCTTCAGTGCCTTTGTAAGCTTTGTCCAGGTTGCCTGCCCGTAGGGCTGCTGGCCCAAAACCGAGGTTCTGCACACCAATGAGCGCGATCTTATCCCCGTTCTGCTCCAGTATTTTATGCTCATCCATCAGGATATTCCAGCCCATTTGTTTGTGGGCCGCCACTACGTTTAACACATTCTGACGCTCGGCCTGAGCACTTGGCCACTGCACATATTTACCGTAGTCATGATTACCCAGCGTTGAGTATACGCCCAACGGTGCTTTCACTTTATTGAATACGTCGATGTAGCTATTTACCTCTTCGGCGTGGCTATTCACCAGGTCGCCGGTAAAAAACACGAGGTCGGGCTTTTGGCCAAGCAGTATTTCCACTCCTCCACGTACCGCCGTTTTATTGAAGAAACTACCGGAGTGAATATCCGAAATCTGCGCAATTGTCATCCCATGAAATCCTGAGGGCAGGTTTTTCATGGGCAACTTGATGCGCCGTATTCGGTAGTCATGGGCACCCGATACAATACCCCAGGTGAAGCCTGCCAGTGGAATGGCACCCACCACCAGAGCCGTTTTCATCAGGAAATCGGAGCGTGAAATAGTATCGGTAGATGGTATGGTTTGGCGGGTTGAATCCTCAACGGCTTCACGCACTTCAGGTTTGTAAAACAAGGATACAATCCAGCGAAAGAATCGACCAATATCATCGATTAATATAATGAGTACAGCGAAGATTTTCGAGAAATAAGGAATGGCAATAACAGCCCACATAAAAGTCCGCATGTTGCGACTGATAGAATCAGGAGGTAGTAATTGCATGATTACATACAGCAACAGGGATATCGCTGTGAACCCCCAGAATGCAATGGTAATTATTCGCTGTGTGTTTTCCGTTGCGGACCGGCTAACGGTTTTGATGGCCTGAAAAACATACCAGTCAATTAACAGGAGAATGACGGGTAGAATAAAAAAAAGTACGGTCCGATTCATAATATTAAAGAGAGAAAGAGCGAAAGGGTGAAAGAGCGAAAGAGTGAATCAGCTATTATACAAGCCTACCACTCTTTCACCCGTTTCTTCTTTCGCTCTCTAATAAAAAACTACACTAATTCTTCCTCTGGCTGTAGCTGTTCTTTCTTTTCCAGAGCGGGGTCTTTTTTGCCGAACCACTTCATCCGAATCCGCTCATTAATCCAGTACATACAGGGTACGATAACCAGCGTTAGTACGGTAGAAAAAGTCAGACCAAAGATAATTGTCCAGGCCAGAATATTCCAGAAAACCGAACTGTCACCACCGATGACTACATGAGGGTCGAAGTTACGGAACAGCCCAACGAAGTCAATCGTTAAGCCAAACGCTAGCGGTACCAGACCTAATACTGCGGCTGTGGCTGTCAATAGTACTGGTGTCAAACGAATACCGCCCGCGTCAATAATTGCTTCGCGCAGGGGAACGCCCCGGCCCCGTAGTTCCTCGATGAATTCGATCAGCAGAATCCCGTTCTTCACCACAATACCTGCCAGAGCAATAATACCCACCCCAGACATGATGACCGAGAACGATTTTCCGGCAATAATGAATCCCAGGAGTACCCCAATCAGCGATAACAGGATGGTCACGAATATAATCAGCGGCTTAACAACGGAGTTGAACTGCGTGGCCAGAATCAGATAGATTAGCAGAATAGCAATACCGAACGCTGAAATCAGGAAGTTCATCGATTCCTGCTGGTCTTCCTGTTCGCCACCCATTTTGATGGTGTACCCATTCGGTACGTCCATCTGATTGATGACCTGCTGAATCTGCGCGACTATCTGGTTGGCGTTGTAGCCCGGAACTACGTCTGAGCTAAGGGTTACCAAACGCTCCTGATTTTTACGATTGATCTGGCTGAACGTCGTCGAGTAGCTTATGTCTGCTACAGAGGTGATGGGTACCTGCCGTAGTTGTCCACCTGCTACCATATCCCGATACACAATGTTCAGGCTCAGGAGACGATTTATCTGGCTCCGGTCGTCGGGTTTGAGCCGAACCATGATAGGGTATTCATCTTTTGCATCACGGAACCTGGACACTTCCAGCCCAAACAAAGCTGTTCTGATGGTTCCAGCTATTTGCGCGGACGAAATCCCTTCCCGTTCGGCTTTCTCCCGGTTGATATTGATAACAATTTCGGGCTTGTTAGTAATCAAATCTGACTTCAACTGGTCAATACCCTGAATGCCTGCCTGACTGATTTTCTGCCGAACCTGCTTTTCAATCGTTTGTAACTCATTGAAATCGTCGCCGGCAATTTCGATGGAAATCGGTTTACCGGTTGGTGGTCCCGTTGATTCGCGCTCCACCGAGATTTCACTGCCTGGTAGGCCACGCATAGCAACCCGTACTTTAGCCAACAGAGAATCCGTTGAGATGCCGTTCCGCTCCTCATTTCCTTTGAACGCCACCGTCACCTTCGATTTCTGTGGGGTAGCAGCCCGGTCGGGATTTTGTGGGTCACCGGCATTTTTACCCACATTCGATATAACCGAGTTAACAACTTCGGTAGCGTCATTTTCCTGCAACACCTTGAAGATCCGTTTCTCAATCACCTTCGTCACAGAGTCAGTCACCGTAGCGTCGGTACCAACCGGCATAACGTTGTATACGTAAATGTAGTCCGGTTCTCCGCTCGGGAAGAAGATGACTTTAGGCTTAGCGATACCCGTAATAATGAACGTCAGAATCAGCAGGGCAAACGCACCAACTATCGCAAATACAGGTCTCCAACCCGTTAGTACCCAGGAAATAAGGCTACGGTACCCGTTTTTAAGGGCAGGTAACAGCCGATTCTGGAACGGGACAATCATCTTTGGCGTCAGCACATAGTGGTTGAACACGTACAAAATCAGGAAGAATACGAGCAGGTTGCCAATACCCCGATCAATCACGTAGCCAATACCAGCCAATACGGTTAAAATGATCAGCGGTCGTTTGATTTCGTCAAAATTCTGTTTGTCTTCGTGGTTATCATCCTCATGCCGTTTCATAAACGTTACGGCGAAAACGGGGTTGATTACGTAGGCCACGAATAACGATGCAAACAGGGTCAGGATAAGCGTAAGGGGCAGAAATTTCATGAACTCCCCAACGATACCCGGCCAGAACAACAGCGGAAAGAATGGAGCAATGGTGGTTAACGTTCCCGAAAATACGGGCGCAAATACTTCCCCCGCTGCCGCTTTCACTGCCTGTTTAATATTCCAGTCTTTGTTCTCATTGAAGAGTCGGTGGGAATTTTCAATGACCACAATGGCATCATCTACCACTAAGCCTAACCCCAGCAGGAAAGCAAACAGAACGATTGTATTCAGCGTAAAAGCCGTGCCCACTATGGGTCCAAGCACGGGCATCATCACAAAAGCAACGAGTGCCGACAAGGGTACCGACAGGCCGATAAATATGGCATCCCGAACACCCATAAAGAACATTAAGACCAGTACTACGAAAATGAAGCCTAATACCACCGTGTTAATCAGGTCGTTCACGTTCTCACGAGTACGCTCCGATTGGTCGGCGGTGATTTTGACGTCAAGTCCCTGCGGAAACCGGGATTCTCTGTACTCGTCAATTGTTTTCTCAATCCGGTCAGCGGCAGACAGTAAGTTAGCTCCCGCCCGCTTGATAACGTTCAGGGTAACAACTGATTTATTATCTAACCGGGCGTAGCTTTGCTGTTCCTCAAAACTATCCTGCACATCGGCAATATCACCTAGCCGAACGGTAGCGCCCGTTGCCGTACGAATCTGTAGGTTTTGAAGTTGCGTAATGTCGGTAAACTCCCCTTTTACCCGTACCGTTCGCCGAACACCATCCACATCCAGGTCACCACCCGATATATTGATATTCTCGCCCTGAACCGCCTGCTGAATATCCGAAAAAGCTAAACCAGCCGACTGCATCCGGGGCAAATCCACGTTTATCTGAATTTCACGATCCAGTGCTCCTACAATATCTACCCGACGGATTTCGGGCATTCCCTCGATCACATCCTGCAAATCTTCCGCGTATTCCTTTAATTGTTTCAGCGAAAAATTACCGGCCATGTTGATATTCATGATCGGAAACTCTGAGAAGTTCACATCCTGTGCCGTTGGGCCAGCGTCCAGTTTCTGGGGTAAATCGGGCTTCGCCTTATCAATAGCATCACGAACCCGCTGCAAGGCCTCTTCCGTTTTTACATCCGGATTGAACTCAACCAGAATGACCGACACATCCTGCAACGCATTCGATTTAATACGTTTCACGCCCGATATAGACTTTAGCTGCTTCTCGATCTGCTTGTTGATCGTATTTTCAATATCAGCAGGAGCCGTGCCCACATACACCGTGTTGATGTATACCTGTGGTATCTTGATATCGGGAAACTGCTCTTTCGGCAGGTTATTATACACGAACAGCCCACCCAGCGTAATCAGGAAGGTGAAGATGTAAATGGCCGTTCGGTTCTCAACGCACCAATTGGTAAATCCGAGGGTTTTGTACTGTTCAAATTTCATAATTTGTGGTCTTTTATGGTCATTGGTCGTCATTCTCTGTCACTGATGGTCATTAAGTCGGTCTTCAATGAATGACCATCAATGACAGAGAATGACAATCTAATGACTAAAAACTGATAGGTTGTCCATCAACTAAATCCTGATACCCATTGGTAACGATTTGATCACCAGACTGTAGGCCTTGTGTAACAGCAATTCGCCCATCGTAAGACTGCCCTGTTTTTATCTGCTTCGCTTTAGCTACCTTCTTTCCCCCTTCGTTCACAGCCACATATACTAACTGTCCCTGCTCTGTATTCTGAATCAGATTCTGGTCAATTACAATAGCATTTGCCATGTTTTGATCGTTGATTTTAACCTGAGCCAGCATATTCGGTTTCAGGCTATTATCAGACGGTAATGGGGCTTCAATGGTAAACGTCCGGCTCAGAGGGTCTACAGACGTGGAAACAAAACTGATCTGCGATTTCATTTCCCGGTTCAAATCGGGAAACCGAATCACGACCGGATCTCCCTTCCGAACACTACCCGAATAGGTATCCGATACTTTAGCGACCACTTTAAGCTGGGATAGATTGATGATCCGCACCAATCCAACGCCCGGAGCAGCCGACTGCCCAACTTTTACCGAAACCTGATCGACAACACCCGAAATAGGTGCCGTTACGGTCGATTGCGCCAACTGTACGTTGAGGGTAGAAAGTTTTCGTTCCAGCGCTTCCTTATTGTTCTTCGCCTGTAAATACTGGATTTCAGTACCAATTTGCTGCTTCCATAGGGCAGCCTGTTTTTCAAAAATGGTATTGGCCAGCGACAACTGCGTTCTGACTTCCGCCATCGACTCCCGCATAATCTGGTCATCAACCTTGGCAATAGCTTGCCCGGCCCGTACCCGGTCCCCTTCCTTTACGTAAACCGCCGTGACCACGCCACCCGATTTGGGCGATACCTGCACGTTGTTCTTAGCATCGATGGTTCCCTGTAATTCAACGTAGTGCCGGAACGTGCTGGACGATACGGGAGAAACCGTTACATCTTTGACACGAGCCGTTTCCGCTTTTTTCGGATCGAGTTTGGTTACTTCCGATTCCAGCGTCTTGATTTTCGTATTCAGTTCGGCCTGCTGCGATTTCAACGCAGCCAGCTCCTCGCGCTTACCTTGTAAATCAGTCTTTTTTTCTCCTCCGCAAGCCATCAACAGACCTGTCAGGATAATAGCGTAATATGATCTCATTGCTTTTTTCAGTGTATGTTTAATTTCCGGTGTATAATCGGCCAAGTGCCTTGTCCTGGTCAACTTTGGCAATCAAAAAGTCGTACAGCGACCCGAAGTAGTTAGTCTGCGCTTCGCGAAGGGAGGCTTCTGCATTGAGTACCTCAATACTCGACCCAACGCCTTCTTTGTATTTGATGCGAGTAACGCGCACAATTTCCTCGGCCAGGTCGCGGTTGCGCTGCTGCGTCTGTAATGTTTGCAGGCCATTTTTCAGGGTAATGCTCGACTGCCGTATTTGCAGGTCAATGGAATTGCGCAACAGTTCGCCACTGTTCTGCGCTTTTTGGAGCGTAGCACGCTTTTGCTCAATCTGGCTCCGTTTCAGAAAGCCATCGAAAATAGGAACCTGTAAACTCAGTCCCAGCGACGCGAAATTGAGCCATGGGTCAGTAATAAGTTGGCTAATCTGAGTTCGTCCAGAGTTGTAACCATAATTAGCAAAAGCCGATACTGTTGGAAAATAAGCCTTCTGCGTCACTTCAATATCCTGTTCAGCCAGCTTAATTTGGGTCTCTAAGGTCGAATACTCAATCCGGCTCCGGTATTGAAATGTCGGATCGTCCGAAATCAAAGGCCGCAAGTCCTCTACTTCACGATCCTGTAACTGTTCGGCCAGCATAATTTCGTCGTTTATTTTTAGCCCCATCTGAAACTTCAGCAGGGTGTAACTCAATTCGATCAGGTTCTGCACATTCTGCCGCTCTGCTTTCAGGTTGTTACCCTGCACCTCAAGCCGCTGTACATCGAGTTTTTCAACAAACCCCTGCTTATTCATCGCCTGCGTTTCGTACAGGGCCGTATCTAATCGGGCAATGTTAAAATCGAGCAGTTTAGCCCGTTCCAGGGCTACCAGCACGCCATAATAGGCTTTGGCTACCTGTTCCGCCACCAACACTTTAGAGCCTTCCAGATTTCGCTGGGCCAGTTCCCGATAGGTAGCTGCAGCGCGTAAGCCAACGTTTAGAGCAGCACTATAAATGACCTGATTTAAAGCAACTGTTCCATTACCAGAATAAGCGACTCCGAACGCTACAACCGTTGGGGGCGCATCTGGTGCAGCATTTGGGTTTGAGAACTTAGCGGGTAGAAATGCCTTTTGAATAATCAGATTATCTGTCAATGAAGCAGTGGCAGAAATCTGGGGTAGGGCAGAGGCTTTAGTTTCCCGGATACGCGCATCAGCACTCACCGCATCCAGTTGGCTATTCCGAACGCTGACATTCTGCCGAACGGCAAAATCAATAGCCTGCTGAAGCGTGTATGTTTGCCCGTTGGTCGCGCCACCGGTTGGTGACAGACCGTTCGGTGCCGTACCCAACCCTGAATTAAATGTTGAAATAACACCCGGCTGTAGATTTACCGGTCCTTCGGGCGTAGTCAGGGAGGGGGTACCACTCATTCCATTAGCATTAGGCTGCGACGGTACGTTCACGCCCGTACCCGGAGTCGTTCCAGGCTGGGCTACAATCGTACCGGTTGCGGCTGGTTGCTGGGCACCAGGCTGCTGCCCACTAGGGGCAGCGCCAGTGGGTTGCTGCCCGACAGATGGTTGTGTTGGTACCTGTGCTACAGCCCCCGTCCCAAACCAGATAGTTGGAAACCAAAGCGCTGTCAGACAAAGTATACTACTTGTTTTCATAGATAATAGGTTGTATTTCTTTTCCTTTATTAACGTACTGATTATAGACCTCAAACCCCTTCTCGGTCAGCATTCCCCGCACAAAGTGGTGTATCAGTTCAGCCTGAACATCGTGCATCGAATACTGGTCGGATGGAAAAAGGTCATGATTGAACGCGAGTTCGATTTGTTCTACGCGAAGTCGGGCCAGGATAGCTGGATTCATATCGGCACGATACAATCCCTGCAAAATGCCTTTTTGAATATTTTCAAGAATAGATCGCATAATTTGCCCTTCCTTGTATTGTCTGAATAATGAAAAAGCCTGTGGATAGTATCGTTTTATGTCCATCAGCAAATTAGGGCTAACCTGATCTGCATTCTTTTGCATCATATTCAGTACATTCAAAATCTCCTCAACAGGATTGGCTGTATCAGTAACCATACAGTCCATTTCTGATTGATTTCGACTTGTTTTGTGTTGAATAACCTGGTACAAAATCTGCTCTTTATCAGAAAAATGCTGATAAATAGTCTTCTTTGAAATTCCCAATTGCTTAGCGATTTCCTCCATAGTAACGGAGCGAACGCCAAACTTCCAGAACAACCGTTCAGCCTCAGCCAGTATTCTTTCTTTCATCAACAAATAGAACTTTTGCTGGATGAACTCTGGAAACTCAAATATAGTTCTCAGTTTCCTAAGAATTTTCAGAGAATATGATGAACGGCCTGAAAAGCGGTGTGAAGGAACTCAAACGCCCGACGAAATCGGGCTTCGTCGGGCGTTGTTTATATTGGTTTTCGTGATCTATTTAGGATGACTACAGGCTTATCGGGTCCTCCTGTCTGTTGTCACTTATGGGCTATTTCGAAGAAGCGGACATCTGCTTGTACCTTACTAAGTAATTCACGAGTGCGTTCTGGTCGGGCATCTGTAATAAAAAGTTGACCAAATGCTCCTTCATCCATTCGCTGGATAAGTTTACCAATGCGTTGGTCGTCGAGTTTATCAAAGATATCGTCTAGCAAAAGAATTGGTTTGATTCCTTTTCCAGTTCGTAGCTGGTCGAACTGCGCCAGTTTGAGGGCAATCACAAATGTTTTCTGCTGCCCCTGCGAACCAAATTTCTTCAATGGCACTGTCTGTCCACTACTATCACTAATCAGAAAAGAGTAGTCATCTTTATGAATGCCCATCGTAGTACGCTGTAGTACGGTATCCCGCCGACGAAAATGTCGGAACTCACGGGCAAAATCCGGATTGCTTACTTCCGATTCATATTGGATGTCGACCGTTTCCCGTCCGTCACTAAGGTACGCGTAGTGCGCTTTGAACTCAGGCATGAACTCCTGAATAAATTGCTGTCGCCTGTCATGAATTTTCTGTCCGAGGTCGAGCAGGGGTTCATCATAGGTGTCGAGCAGATCATCATCGACCTGACTCCCGTTCCTTCGGTCCTGATCAGCGAAAAGTTTTAGCAGACTGTTGCGCTGTTTCAGTATCTGCTGATACATCAGATAATCGCGCAGGTAATTAGGGTCAAGCTGAGCGAATACCCCGTCAAAAAAATGCCGCCGTTCTTCGCTGTGCTCGCGAACCAGATCCGTATCATTAGGAGCTATGAGCACTACCGGGAAACGACCGATGTGTTCACTGATCCGTTCGTATGGTTTTTTGTCGGCCATCAGTACTTTTCGCTGACCCCGCTGCAGGCTAATGGTAATTTGCACCATGCGCGTATTATCAGCAAAAGAGCCATCGATTATAAAATAAGTGGCATCATGTTGAATACTCAATGCATCCT
This sequence comes from Spirosoma spitsbergense DSM 19989, assembly GCF_000374085.1. GTDB lineage: Bacteria > Bacteroidota > Bacteroidia > Cytophagales > Spirosomataceae > Spirosoma > Spirosoma spitsbergense. The sequence goes on from NZ_KB893570.1 coordinate 150,580, forward strand.
GACTTTGAAAAGCACTCTTGCTTAAGGCCAGGAAATAGATGGCATCGAGCAGATTCGTTTTTCCGCTTCCATTCGGTCCTATCAGTACATTTACCTCTTGCCCGAATACATACCGGCCATCTTCATAGTTCTTAAAATTGGTCAGGCTGAGTTTTTCAAGGTACATATGTATAGCGTATAACGCGATAATGCGTAATTTCGCAGCGGTCAATTAGTCAGCGAAATCAAGAGTTTCCGACGTAATTGATATTGGCAACAAAGATACGGGCGGTTTGTTAGTAGAAATAGACCTAATCGTAAAGTGGTTGCACCCAAGCCGGTCATTTCTTTCCGGCATTACTTGTTGATTATTTGAACACATTCCTCATGGCAAGCGTCAAAGAGAAAACTCCTTCAGGGAAATCCAAGCAGAATGGTAAAGCGCCGGAAGCGGCTAAAACCCAGCATCCGAAAGAGCGGTATATGTACTGGTACGAATCGATGCAGTTGCAACGGAAGTTCGAGGAGAAAGCCGGTCAACTGTACGGCCAACAGAAAATCCGCGGATTCTGCCACCTATATATAGGTCAGGAAGCCTGCTCTTCGGGATCCTATTCTGCCCTTACCAAAGACGACAAATGGATAACCGCCTACCGGGACCACGGTATTCCGCTCGCTCTCGGCTCCGATCCCAAAGCAATCATGGCGGAGTTATTTGCCAAACAGACCGGCTCATCTAAAGGAAAAGGTGGCTCTATGCACATCTTCGATAAGTCAGTAAATTTTATTGGAGGTCATGGTATTGTTGGCGCGCAGATACCCATGGGCGCCGGCATTGGTCTCGCCGAGAAATATAATAAGACAGGTAACCTCTGCATTACGTTTATGGGTGACGGGGCCGTACGCCAGGGTGCTTTACACGAAGCATTCAATATGGCGATGCTCTGGAAGATTCCGGTCATCTTCGTCGTTGAAAACAACGGCTACGCCATGGGAACGTCGGTTGCCCGCACCTCGAATGTTACGGATCTATATACACTCGCTGAAGCGTACGATATGCCGTCTGAACCCGTCGATGCTATGAGCGTCGAAGCAGTTTATGAAGCGGTAAGTCGTGCCGCCGAACGGGCCCGGGCGGGTGAAGGACCAACCTTTCTGGAATTCCGCACGTATCGCTACCGGGGTCACTCCATGTCTGACCCACAGAAGTACCGGAAAAAAGAAGAAGTAGAAGAGTACAAAATGCGTGACCCTATTGAACAGGTGAAAGCAACCATTCTGGAAAAGGGCATTGCAACGGAAGAGGACTTAGCAGCTATTGATCAGAAGATAAAAGCTACTGTTGATGAAGCCGTACAATTTGCGGAAGAGTCCCCTTATCCTCCCGCCGAAGAAGCCTTCAAAGATGTTTATATGCAACAGGATTATCCATTCCTGATGGAGTAAATCCAAAACAGGTAGCTAGTGTATATGCGCCAATGAAATTGTTCCATAAAAAATGTCCCGGTAATTAATCGGGGCATTTTTTATGGAACAATAAAGCAAAAAATAATGTATATACATTAAATGTATCGACACAAAATAACTAAAAACAATAGATTCACTTTTTTACCAGAACACATGGAAACTCTGATCAACGGCCTTCATCATGTTACAACGTTAGCGGGCGACACACAACGGAATGTTGATTACTACACGGATGTCCTTGGCCTTCGCCTTGTTAAGAAGACGGTCAATTTTGACGCGCCAGATGTGTATCACCTGTATTATGGAGATGAAACAGGGTCGCCCGGTACCATTCTGACATTTTTCCCTTACGGTAATTTACCGCGCGGTCGGAAGGGTATTGGGCAGTTGACCTATACTGCCTTTTCTGTTCCAGTAAATTCGCTACGTTTTTGGATGGACAGGCTCCATGAGCGAAACATTCCTTACGCCGGACCATACAAACGATTTGAAGAAACCTATCTACGATTTGAAGATTTTGATGGCATGGGCATTGAACTCGTTTTTACAAATGACGATTCCAGAACGGGCTGGACCAACGGTCGTATCCCTGTTGAATCTGCCATTCGCGGTTTTCACACGGTAACGCTTAACCAACAGAATCCAGACCGTACAATTAAACTGCTGACAGAAAATCTGCAACATACATTAGTAGGGGAGGAGGAGGGTCGATTCCGTTTTAAAGCGGGTGTCGGCGGACCTGGAAATTATGTTGACGTTTTGCATTCACCAAACGATGTGCGTGCTTTACAAGGAGCGGGCTCCGTTCATCATGTTGCATTTTCAACCGATTCAGATGAAACGCAGTTGATGATCCAACAACAATTGACGGAGTCGGGCTATCAGGTTACGCCGGTACAGGACCGTAATTATTTTAACAGTATTTACTTCCGGGAGCCGGGCGGAATTTTATTTGAGGTTGCTACTAATCCACCCGGATTTACTGTTGATGAACCGATTTCGGAGTTAGGCCAAGGGTTGAAATTACCCCCCCAATACGAATCCCGTAGGGCGGTAGTAGAAGCGGAGTTACCTAAGATAATTTTGAAATAGATTTTGTCATCGTTTGTATTCCGTGGTTGATGTTCCACCACGGAATACAAGCAACTCTCAAAACACAGTCTATATGATACACGACTCAGGCAATTTTCATACAGCCGGTTTGCCCCTTGAAAAAGCGACGAAAGTAATGGTCATGGTTCATGGCCGGGGAGGGTCAGCGCGGGATATACTATCGCTATCAAAGTACATTAATGATAAAGACTTTGCTTTCATTGCTCCGGAAGCTCAGAATAACACTTGGTATCCTTATTCATTTCTCCAGCCAATGGCAGATAATGAGCCCTATTTATCGTCTGCCCTGGAAACCCTGGCAGCTATCCGGGCCCGGCTACAGGCTGACTTCAATTTCAAATTACCCCAAATTTACTGGCTTGGTTTCTCACAGGGTGCGTGCCTGACATTGGAATTTGTAGCGAGGAATGCTGCGGAGTATGGGGGAGTATTTGGGTTGAGTGGCGGCTTAATTGGTCCGGCAGAAACACCAAGAAATTACGAAGGTACCTTTTCCAATACACCTGTTTTCCTGGGCTGTAGTGACCGCGATCCTCATGTTCCTGAATATCGTGTTTTGGAATCGGAGCAGGTTTTTAGACGAATGAATGCGCGTGTCACGGCGAAACTCTATCCAAATTTTCCACACACAATTAACGAAGATGAGCTAAACATCGTTAATTTGCTAATAGCCGGAGACCAACCGAGTACGGCTGTCATCTAATAGGAACGTACATGAGCCAATATATGGTTGAATTTGATCTTCCAACTGTTTTAGACGAAGGGTTCGAAAACAGGATTCCAGCCCAGCGACTCAAAGTGGAAGAATTAATGGAGAAAGGTTTTTTGCTGTCTTACTCACTTTCTGTCGACCGCCAGAAACTGTGGTGTATTTTCAAAGCTGATTCGGAACTGGAGGTCATGGAATCAATCGCTGAATTTCCACTCATTAAATACATGACTCCCATGATAACTGAACTAATGTTTCATAACATGGTGGCAGCTCGAATTCCTCTTTTTTCTTTAAACTGACCTAAATACATCCTCCTCGGGAGTGTATCTTTAGGTCAGTTTAAACGTTTTTTCGATAATGGGGTGCCTACTCTATTTCTCAGAATTTGCGGTAGCTAGAACAGGATTGGGTGGCTTATTGTCCCCTTTCCCTGGATGGCTGTAAACAGGTTCGCTATTTGCTGTACTATGATTATCTGCAAACCAATGCTCATATAGATTTTTGAAATCAGAACAACTCCCTCTTCAGTTCCGTGAAACAGCTACCTTATTTGTAGCATACATACTCCAAAAATCATTAAGTAACCTAGGTAAAACTGGTTACATACGGCTGTAATCAATTGATTATCAGTTCCACGTGGAACATAGCCAGAATCACATTTAACTGACTAGTCATCATACAAAAATGAGTCCAAACATTCTGATCTGTAAATCTGAGCAAGAGTTGGAAGCCCAGTTTTCTGATGATTTCATTGTTAACATTGATGGCAAAAAAGCAATGACTCTTCGGCAATTTTATGAAGAGGCTGCTTACTTATTAGACATTCCAGACTTCGGATTTACACTCGACGAATTGAGCGATTCACTCAGCGATCTACAGTGGCTGGAAGAAAACAGGATTGTGCTATACTTTACGAACACCGAAATCTTCATGAGCAAGGAGCGAGACCCAGCCAAAATTGCAGGCGTCATAAACACACTGGATGCTGTTGCCGAAGATTGGAAATGGGTAGAAGAGGGGCTAAATGATGAAAAAGAAATTATTATAGTATTTGAGGATAGTCATCGAATACAGAAAATACTAGAACAGGAAAGTATAAATTATAAAATTATGGACTCGTTAAATCAATGAGTACTGGTAACAAATTCTGACTTCTTACTGTTAGTTAACTGAGCCGCTGGAGAGTACTCCGGGCGGCTTTTTGCATGACACATAACCTGAATTCAATTGAGATCAGAGGAATTACTAAGCTTATATACCAGCGATAGCTTTATAAAATTATTGGCAGTCCCAATAGGTGAACAGCTGTCAACAGAACCGCAGCGACTGCAAGTTAAGGGGGTAACAGGAAGTTTAGCTGCTGTGATTGCATCTTCAGTGTATAAACTGACGGGAGGAAATCATATGTATATTGCTACTGACCGTGAAGAAGCAGCCTACTTTTTCAATGATTTACAAAATTTACTCGACAGGGAAATATTGCTTTTTCCTATGTCATATAAGAAGCCATATTTATATGAAGACGTTGAGAATGCCAACGTTTTGATGCGGGCAGAGGTCCTGAACAAACTAAACCCTGCTCCCAAAGAGGGTCTTCTGATTGTGACGTACCCAGAGGCATTATCAGAGAAGGTTATCAATAAACGATCGCTGTTAGCGAATACGCTCACAATACGGGTGGGGGAGAAGGTAGATACAAATTTCATATCGGAGTTACTCCAAACCTATGAATTCGAAAAGACGGACTTTGTGTACGAAGCGGGACAGTTTTCGATTAGGGGTGGTATTGTCGATGTGTTTTCTTTCGCCAGTGAATTCCCGTACAGGATTGAATTGTTCGATGATAAGGTAGAGGGCATCCGATTGTTCAATCCAGAAACTCAGCTTTCAAATGATGCAGTTGAGTTCATAAAGATCATCCCGAATATTCAAACCAAACTTATTGAAGAGAGTAGAGAATCATTTTTTGACTTTCTTCCACAGGATATAACCGTGTGGGCCAAGGACGTAGAGTTCACGTTAGAAATTATCGAGAAATGTTTCGAAAAAGCAGAACAAAGCTTTGAATCAGTTTTACAAAATAGTGGTGGCATCCAGGTAATATCTAATCCTGGAGAGTTATTCGAGACACGCAGGGCGTTTCTAAATGAAATAAAGAAATTCAGGACTGTTGAATTTGGCCGAAAATTCTATTTCAAGACAGATAGCCGCCTGCAGTATAACTCAAAACCACAACCCTCATTCAATAAAGATTTCAAGCGGCTGATTGAAACATTGGGAGACAATCAGGCCAAAGGTTACACAAATATCATTGCGGCCGAATCTTTCAAGCAGATCGAACGCCTACGAACTATCTTTGAAGAACTTGATCCGTACGTAAAGTTTCAGCCAATAAACATTGGCTTGAAGGAGGGGTTTCTGGATGAGACGTTGAAGATTGCCTGTTTCACAGATCACCAAATTTTCGACCGATACTACAAATACCGGGTTCAGGACAAGTTCTCCAAGTCAAAAGCCCTAACGCTGCGTGAACTAAAAACGCTACAGCCTGGCGATTATGTTACTCACATAGACCATGGAATTGGTCGTTTCGCCGGCTTGGAAAAAGTAGATAATGCAGGAAATGAACAGGAAGCTATACGATTAATCTACCGTGACAATGATATACTGCTGGTAAGTATCCATAGTCTCCATAAGATAGCAAAGTATAGCGGCAGGGAAGGCGGCCCACCAACGATGAGTAAACTTGGTTCTCAGGAATGGGAGAACAAGAAATCCCGGATTCGTAAGCAGGTCAAGGATATTGCCCGTGAACTAATAGCCTTATATGCTAAACGTCGCTCTGCCCCAGGTTTTGCCTATAGTCGTGACAGTTTTCTGCAGGTTGAACTTGAATCCTCCTTTATGTATGAAGACACGCCCGATCAGGCTAAAGCGACAAATGATGTAAAGGATGATATGGAAAAACCACACCCTATGGATCGACTTGTGTGTGGTGATGTAGGTTTTGGTAAAACAGAAGTTGCAATTAGGGCTGCTTTTAAAGCGGTGACAGATAATAAGCAAGTAGCGGTATTGGTACCAACAACTATACTTGCCATGCAGCACTATAAAACTTTTATGGAAAGGATGGCTGACTTTCCGGTAAAAATCGAATACATAAACAGGTTTAGGTCACCAGCAAAAATAAAAGAGATACTCAAAGATGTAACTTCTGGAAAGGTGGGTATTCTGATCGGTACCCACCGAATTGTGAATAAGGATATAAAGTTCAAGGATCTGGGCTTGCTAATCATTGATGAAGAACAAAAATTTGGTGTCAAAACAAAAGACCGCTTGAAGGAGATGAGGGTGGAAGTTGACGTACTTACGTTAACTGCTACCCCTATTCCAAGGACATTACACTTTTCACTGATGGGAGCAAGAGACTTGTCAGTTATTGCGACTCCTCCGCCAAATCGCCAACCAGTAACTACAGAGGTACACCCCTACGATGAAGCGAAAATTCGTGATGCAGTCAGTTTGGAAGTTCGTCGGGGGGGGCAGGTTTTCTTCGTTCACAACCGTGTGAGCGACATCGAATCAATCGGCAATTTGATAATTAGATTAGTTCCGGAAGCCAGGGTAGCAGTGGCTCACGGACAAATGGAGGGAGATCGATTGGAACGGGTAATGACGCGATTCATCGAGGGAGACTTCGATGTTTTAGTGTCTACAAATATTATCGAATCAGGACTTGATATACCCAATGCCAACACTATATTGATAAATAATGCCCACTACTTTGGTTTATCTGATTTGCATCAAATGCGAGGTAGGGTAGGAAGGTCAAATACAAAAGCATACTGTTATTTGCTAACACCCCCTTTATCTGTATTAACAGCTGATGCCCGCAAGAGACTGCAAACGCTTGAAGATTTCTCTGATTTGGGAGAAGGCTTTAAAATAGCGATGCGTGATCTGGACATACGGGGGGCAGGAAACTTATTGGGAGCAGAGCAAAGCGGTTTCGTAAATGATCTTGGTTTTGAAATGTACCATAAAGTATTGGATGAAGCGGTTCAGGAATTACGGGAAAGTGAATTTAAAGATCTTTTTGAAACTAAACCGGGAGATCTAAAGCTGGTTCTTCCTGATACAGTGATCGAAACAGATCTACAAGTGGTGATTCCAGAACGGTATGTCTCCAATATTTCGGAACGCCTGGCGTTGTATACCCGGTTAGATAGTCTTCAGAACATAGAAGAATTAAGCGCCTTCCAGCAGGAAATGACAGACCGCTTCGGGCCGATGCCAACAGAAGTAAAAAATCTGATCAAAATGGTTGGCGTTCGTTGGAAAGCAGAGCAGTTATATCTTGAAAAACTGACACTTAAGAATAATATCCTTAAAGGGTACTTCGTTTCTAACGGGAATGATGACTTCTTTAAATCCGATCTTTTTGGCAAGGTAATTGAATACGTCCAGCGTAACCCAACAAGATGTTCATTAAAGGAGTCAAAGGGAAGACCAATTTTTACCCATTCTGACGTATTATCTGTAGATGAGTTAGATGACTATTTGGGTAAAATGATAAATTAAAGAGATTTTTGCACCTGTATTTTTATAGAATAAAGCAATGATTCAAAAGTATCACCTGCAACAAGCGGCCTATGTACTTCTGGCAACAGCAGCACTGGCAGCTTGTAAACCAAAGCACCCAACAAGCGTACAGCCTGGTAAGAAAAGTACTGCAACAGGGATTGCTTATAACGAGAAAGATGGTTTTCAGGTAAAGAAATTTGCCGGCCAAAAGGCTGGTCCAAACCTGGTTTTCATTGAAGGTGGTCGCTTTACTATGGGCGCACTTGAGGAAGATGTCATGAATAGCCGTGATAACCGCGAACGGACAGTTTCCATCCAATCTTTTTATATGGATGAAACAGAGATGGCAAACGTTCACTATCTCGAGTATCTTAATGCCATTACGCGTGATTCGTCAGAGGAAGTAGTCAAAGCAGCATTACCAGATACAACCGTTTGGGCTAATCCACTTTCCTTTAATGACTCGTACGTTACTCAATACCTAAGATATCCTGCTTTCCGATATTATCCTGTAGTAGGGGTATCATGGGTGCAGGCAAGTGATTACGCTGTATGGCGGTCAAATGCGGTAAACAACGAACTTGCAAAAGGCGGTGGTGAAAAGAAAAAGGGTGGTTTTTCTCTGAAACGCAAGTCCAAAAAACAAGCGGAACCAGCATTAGCTGAAGCCACAACTACTACAACAGCCAAGCCCAGTCTAGAAAGCGGTATGGTTTTACCGGATTACAGACTACCGACAGAAGCAGAGTGGGAGTACGCAGCAAAGGCATTGATTGGAACGCAATACATGGACGAGAATCAAATCAATCAGCGAATATATCCGTGGGATGGTTCATCCGTTCGAAATCCGAAGAAAGGCAGAAAGCAGGGCCAAATGCTAGCCAACTTTAAGAGGGGTCGCGGAGACTATGCAGGAATTGCAGGTCGCTCGAACGATGGAGCCATTATCACCGCTGAAATATATGCCTATCCTGCGAATGATTTTGGGCTGTATAATATGGCAGGAAACGTCAACGAGTGGGTGTATGACGTTTACCGTCCATTATCTTATCAGGATGTGAATGACTTAAATCCTATTCGTAGAAATGGTTACCTTGATGAGGCTAAGAACTACGATTCGAAGAACAAACAGTCATTAATTGATGACCGCCTTCGGGTTTATAAAGGAGGATCATGGAATGACGTAGCTTATTGGCTTTCTCCTGGTACCCGCCGTTTCCTGGACCAAGATTCAGCTACTGCCATGATTGGTTTCCGGTGTGCTATGATTGGTGTCGGGCGTAACAAATAACAGTCTTTAAAATAACAAGAGCGGCTATCCGAAATGGGATAGCCGCTCTTGTTATTTTAAAGACACTTCAGTTTTTCAGAGCTTATTCCAAACCTATTAAACAGATTGAGTACATCCTTCCAGAAGATTGAAATTTTCATCTGCCAGTAACTGCGAGGGTCAAAACACTTATCGATTTACAACCAAATTTTATCAGTTCCCTGGCGCATGATTCAAGAGTAGCACCTGTTGTTAAGACATCGTCGACAAGCATCACATTTTTACCTCGAACAAGATCCGAATTTTCAACTGAGAAAACAGACATAACATTTTCCCAACGTTCTAGCCTGTTTTTGTGCGTCTGTGACTCCTGGAAGCTAGTACGGAAAAGAATGTTGTTATGAGTGGGAATATGTAGAGCCTCGGCTAAACCATCTGCAATCCATTCAGATTGGTTGTATCCCCGCTGTTTAAATCTATCTTTATGTAAGGGTACAGCTATAATCAAATCTATATTACCAATATGTTTGCACTCCATCGTTAATTGATTCCCATACCAGATCGCTAACTCTTTCGCAACTTCCTTTCGTCTTTTGTACTTGATATGATGGATTAGCTTTTGGACAATCCCACCTTTTTTGAAATACAAATACGAGGCTATAAATTTTACAGGCACTTTTCCGGCAAACTTATTGAGAAGGTCATGGTCGTAAGGTTCGCGGTGCTGGCCTGTTTCCGGGAGGGCTATTCTACAGGACACGCACAGGAAAGACTCATTAGTTTCTAATGATTGACTACACCCGAGACATAAGGAGGGAAAAAGCTGATCACTGAAACTTGATATTAATAATTGTATAAACCGAAACATCATTTCTATTCGTTTGTATTGTAAATTAGGAAGAAGAATTGTTTATAGACGGTATGAAAGCAAAAAATATAGACGAGTTGTGGATTGAGCTACTTGACAACCTAAAGTCGCTTGTTGGGAAGCGGCCGACTGATCTTAACTCCGTGCTTTTCTTAATTGGGGTACATGAATTAGGTAAGGGACCGAAACGTTTCTCTAAAGAAGCGAAACAGGATCTAATGCATATTGGAGTCTGTAGTGTGTTGAGTCAATCAGGCTACTACTGTTTTGAGGGTTATGATAAAGATGGCTGGCCACATTGGGTTTTAGATAAACCAATTCCTCATCACGATCTGCTAGCACAGGAAAATTTTCTAAAAGAGCATGTAATATCTTACTTTGATTACCTTAAAGTTTAACTATTCAACCTGAATTACTATGCAATCATCAACTGCTTATTCAGCGCTATTACAACGCATAGATGAATACAAGAAACGTTATTTCCAGAACCAGTTGATAAAAGGCGGGTTATTTTTCACAGCCTTACTTGGTAGTACCTACCTGTTTATTAATACAGCTGAATTTGTTGGACGATTTGATTCATTTGGCCGGGGAGTTTTACTTTTTGGTTTTTTGCTAACAGTCATTACTGGCCTTTATCTGCTGATAGTGCGTCCGTTACTGAGCCTTTATGGATTAAATAAACCTCTATCAAATGACGAAGCAGCGCAACAAATCGGGCAGTTTTTTCCTGAAATAGGGGATAAGTTGCTGAACACGTTGCAACTCCAGCGCATCTCATCAGATCAAAATGACTTGTTACAGGCAAGTTTGAATCAGCGCTCAAACCAATTGCTTATCAATAGATTTGCCAATGCTATTCAAATTAGCCGAAACCGGGAATTTCTTAAATATGCAATTCCACCCCTCGCAATTATTCTAATTGTGTTGATTGTCAATCCTACCTTCTTTACCAAATCATCAACTCGCCTTGTTAACTACAATAAAGAGTTCGTTGAGGAAGCGCCCTTCAAATTCAATATCCAAAACAAATCACTAAAGGCATTTAGGAATGAGGATTTTTTACTCAACGTAAAACTTACCGGCGATGTACTACCACAAGCGGTTTATGTAGTGGTGAATGGTACGCGTTTCAAGCTCAATCAGTCAGGAGACAAGTACACCTATAATTTTGATAACATACAACGAAATCTGGATTTCTACCTGGAAGCTTCTGGATTCAACTCTACTAAATATACGATTGCATTACTAGACCGGCCTTCTGTGCTTTCGTTTAATGTCAAGCTAAATTATCCTGCATATTTGAATAAGTCAGATGAGCAACTATCAAATGTAGGAAACCTACTCGTACCACAGGGAACGCAGGTAAACTGGGAGTTTGACGCTGATCATACCGATTCACTACTACTTCGTTTCAACACAGAAGCAAGACCAATGGTAGCGCGGTTGATCGAAAACAACAAGTTTGTTTTGAACAGACGATTAATGCAAAATTCCATTTACACCGTCTCTCTTAAAAATAGTCAGATATCCACCCCCTCCCTGATCAAGTATAATGTGCAAATTATTCCTGATCGTTTTCCTCAAATTTCAGTTAACCGGATTCAGGATACCACAACTTACAACTACATAGCATTATCAGGATTGATTTCTGATGACTATGGAATTTCTAAACTCAGGCTTAATTACAAAATCAACAGGAATGGGAAAGATTCCCAAATGTTCGTCAAAAGTATTCCTGTCAATCAATCTACAACCTCACAGAACTTTACCTACAACTGGTATCTCGACAGCCTTAAGCTGAACGAGGAAGACAAATTGGAATACTTTGTTCAGGTCTGGGATAACGATGGGGTCAATGGCCCAAAGTCAAGCCGTTCAGAGCAATTGAATTTCGTTATACCATCTGCAACCGAAGTTCAGAAGCAAATTGACAAATCTGCTGAAAAGACAGAAGAGCAGATAGACAATGCGTTGAGCAAAACACAAGTTATTAAGAAAGAACTGAACCAGATGGAAGATCGAATGCGAACTAAAAAGTCCTCCGATTTCCAGGATAAAAAGCAACTTCAGGATATTCTACAGAAAAGAGAGGAATTGATGCGGGAAGTTCAAAAACTTCAGGAGCAATTTCAAAAGACTAATGATACACAGCAGCGCTTCGCTGAAAAAAACCAGGCAATACAGGAAAAGCTGGAACAACTTCAGAAGCTTTTTAAAGACCTGCTTGACCCTGAATCGAAGCAATTGTATGAACAGTTAAAACAGCTTTTGGAGCGAAAACAGGATGAAAAAGCATCTGACTTATTAGACAAACTGAGCCGTAAAGAGCGGAATATGGAACGAGACTTGGATCGAGCCTTGAAACTCTTTAAACAAATGCAATTAGAACAGAAGGTCAATAATGTTGCTGAAAGTTTGGAGAAGCAAGCTGAGAAGTTGGAACAACAGGCTGAAGAGAATAGCAAGAAAGATGAAACCTCTCAAGAGCAACAGCAGCAACAGGAAAAGTCGCAGGAGGATTTCAAAAATACGCAGGAACAGTTGGATGAGTTAAATAAACAAGCGGAAAAAGATGACTTGAATAAACCCGATCCAGCTGAAAACGAGCAGAAAGAAATTGAAAAAAGTTTAGAAGAGGCCACAAAAAGCATGAAAAGTAATAAGGGCAAACAAGCTGCAGCTAAACAAAAGAAATCAGCTAAATCCATGAAGGCGATGAGCAAGGCGATGAAGGAGTCTATGCAATCTACTGAAATGGAAGAGATGCAGGAGAACATGGATGATCTCCGAAATATCCTAGACAATCTTATCACGTTATCTTTCGGGCAGGAGAGGGTGATGAAGGATTTTCGTGGAATGAGTTTACAGGACCCGCGCGTTACTAAACTTTCTCAAGAACAGCTAAAACTCCAGGACGATGCTAAAATAATTGAGGACAGCTTAAATGCCCTGGCTAGTCGGGTCGTTCAAATTGAGTCCTTCGTCACAAGGGAGTTAACAAATATGAAATCCTACATGGATGAAAGTGTCCAGCAACTGCGTGATCGACGACTAAGTATGGCATCCTCAAAGCAACAATTTGCGATGACTTCAATAAATAACCTGGCGTTGATGTTGAGTGATGTACTTAAGAATATGCAGCAGCAAATGAATGCCATGGCCATGCCTGGGAAAGGGAAGGGAAGCAAAAAAGGAGAGAACCCAGAAGGAATGGGTGAAATGCAAAAGCAATTGAACGGAAAAATGCAGCAACTCCAAAAGAGTGGCAAGTCGGGTAGAGGACTATCTGAAGAATTATCCCAAATGGCTGCACAACAGGCAATGATTCGTCAGATGCTTAAGAAACTCGAGGAAAATGCAAAGGGGACTGAAGCAGGGAAACAACAGGAAAAACAAGTGAAAGAGCTGATGGATAAGATGGATGAAACCGAAACCGATCTTGTTAATAAACGTATTAATCCAAATACGATCAATCGTCAGAATGAAATTCTAACTCGTTTGCTAGAGTCCGAAAAAGCGCTCAAGCAACAAGAAGAAGACCCTAAGCGTCAGGCAGAAACAGCTAAGTCAACCAAGACAAGTACTCCCGCTTTTTTCGACTCTACAGATTCTCAACTAAAGAGTAAGCAAGTTGAGGTTTTACGCTCAGTTAATCCTAGCTATAATCTTTTTTATAAGAAAGAAGCAAACCAGTATTTGCAAAAAGTAAGTAAGTAAAAGCCCATTTTTGTAAAAAGACACTGACTTCGCACTAAAGTCAGTGTCTTTTTTGTTTCAGAGAATATCCTTACAGCTTTAATACTTCATAAATATTAAAGCGTTTCAAATAGTTTCCACGTGAAACATTTTAGAAAATTAATAAAATGTATTTAAACTACGATATAATAGTTGTTGGCGCGGGACATGCCGGATGCGAGGCTGCAAACGCTGCAGCAGTGATGGGGGCGAAGGTTCTATTGATTACAATGAACATGCAAACCATTGCGCAGATGTCATGTAATCCAGCGATGGGTGGTGTAGCAAAAGGACAAATTGTGCGAGAAATCGACGCGTTGGGCGGAATGTCAGGAATTCTCAGTGACAGAAGCATGATACAGTTCCGTATGCTTAATCGCTCAAAGGGTCCCGCCATGTGGAGCCCTAGATGTCAAACTGATAGAAACCTGTTTGCGTGGGAATGGCGAAAGGCACTGGAAGCAAATACGAACGTTGATTTCTGGCAAGACACAGTAAATGAAGTAGTAGTAAAAGAGGGGAGGGTAGCGGGCGTCCGAACTGGTTTGGGTATTGAATTTTCTGCTAAAGCGGTCGTACTAACGAACGGTACGTTTCTTAACGGAAAAATGTTTATTGGGGAAAAAATCTTCGGAGGGGGGCGAACAGCAGAACGAGCTGCAACTGGTTTAACAGAGCAACTTGTAGAATTGGGCTTCGAATCTGGACGAATGAAGACGGGAACACCACCTCGTGTCGACGGCCGAAGTCTCAATTACGAGTTAATGGAAGTACAAAAGGGTGACGAAAACCCCGGTAAATTTTCTTTCTCAGATACACAAGTACTGACCGAACAACGAAGCTGTTGGATAACCTACACAAATCAGTCAGTGCATGACGAACTGAAGGTTGGATTCGACAAATCACCAATGTTTACTGGCCGAATTAAAGGATTAGGGCCTCGTTACTGTCCGTCTATAGAGGACAAAATAAATAGGTTTGCAGATAAAGACCGACACCAAATATTTGTAGAACCCGAAGGATGGGACACGGTAGAAGTATATGTTAATGGTTTTTCTACATCCTTACCAGAATCCGTTCAGTATGATGCCTTACGTAAAATTCCAGGTTTTGAAAATGTAAAGATGTTTCGCCCAGGCTATGCAGTAGAATATGATTTTTTCCCACCCACACAATTAAAACAAAGTCTGGAAACGAATTTAGTCAGCAACCTATTCTTCGCTGGTCAAATAAACGGAACAACTGGCTACGAAGAAGCTGCTTGTCAAGGACTGATAGCGGGGATAAATGCATATAGAAAAATCAATGACGAAAGTGAATTTACATTGAAGAGATCAGAAGCTTATATCGGTGTATTGATTGATGATTTGACTACGAAGGGTACTGATGAACCGTATCGTATGTTTACATCTAGAGCGGAATACAGAACTCTATTACGCCAGGATAACGCAGATTTAAGATTAACCGAAAAAGGCTATGGTATTGGCTTAGCATCACAAGAACGATACGATACATTGGTAGCCAAACGTAATAGTGTAGAACACTTGACCGAAGTAATACGACAAACCAAAATTCAGCCCGATGAAATTAATGGCTGGCTTAACGAAAAAGGTTCATCACCATTACGTGAGAAGAGTAGTTTTTATACGTTAATAAAGCGACCCGAAATAGGTTTTGAGGAGGTAAAATCTCTCCTTGGAATTGTTGTTGAGAGACCAGTAATTGATGATGAAATTATAGAACAGAGTGTCATTGAGATAAAGTATGAAGACTATCTGAATCGTGAAAAACAGAACGCCGAGAAGTTAGACAAATGGGAAAATCTGTCAATTAACCCAACTTTTGACTATGACTTGTTAAAAGCTCTCTCTTTTGAGGGTAAGGAAAAACTAAAAAAATCACGGCCTACAACAATTGGTCAGGCATCAAGAATAAGTGGAGTCAGCCCATCAGACGTGTCTATTCTGTTAGTTTACATGGGTCGTTAAGTGTGCGTTGTACCAACATTTGTATAGGTTAAGAAGAAATTTTATCTGTTCACTCAATTTATTTTTCTGATTTGGAAGCCGTAACTGAATGCCCTATTTGTGATAATAAAGAATTTAAACCTTATTTAACATGTAATGATTACCTGGTAAGTAATGAGAAGTTTGTTATCCAGGAATGTAGTGGTTGCGGGTTTAGACTAACGAATCCCCGTCCTGACGACAAATCAATCGGCAATTATTATAAATCGGAAAACTATATTTCACACAACGATAGAAGTGGTGGACTTATAAATTCTATATACCGTATAGTACGTAATTATACGCTTGGTTCTAAAATACGCTTAATAACAAAGCTAAATAGGGGAGAGGGTAAACTACTGGATGTCGGTTGTGGTACAGGATCTTTTCTGGAGAGTTGTAAAAGTAATGGCTGGCAGATAACAGGTGTAGAAACAGATGCGACTGTCCGAACTCTGGCTCAGGAAAAATTAAGGGTTCAAATACATCTAAATCTGAATGAGGTACCGAATGATGAACCATTCGACATTATTACCCTTTGGCATGTGCTGGAACATATACCTAATCTAAATGATGCTGTTGAAAGGCTCTCAATGTTACTTGCTCCAAATGGTACACTGCTAATAGCCGTCCCAAATTCCAATTCATATGATGCAAATTATTTTAGAGAGTGTTGGGCAGCGTACGACGTTCCCCGCCACTTGTACCATTTTACACCTCCGACAATTGAAAAGCTATTTAGGAAGCATGAGCTTCAACTAATTGAAACGAAGCCAATGGTGTTTGATGGTTTCTATATTGCCATGTTAAGCACACGTTATCAAAGTGGCAGGACAAATTACCTAAAGAGTCTTCAGGCAGGAATGTTGTCGAACACTAAAGCACGTAAAACAGGTAACTCGTCAAGTCTTATTTATATAGTAAAAAAACTCTAACTGGTTGCTTATCCAAAAACTGAATCCCTGTAGATCATATATGGGAAGACACGATGAGCATAGGGTTTAACTCTATATTTGGTTGCTCACGTTTGCTCTGGTAAAGAGTCGACATCATAAATCTAAATTCATGCTGATATCTGTTGAACAGCGTAGGATTTTCGTTTAATTTGCTCTTTCGGTAAAGGTCAATTCAATATTAAAAAAGTAAAAGTTTTGTGTGTATAACAATGTGCATAAGCTCATTTTCCAAGTGGAAAACTTGTTTACAAGAACAAATAACCATGTGGATTAACGTTAAGGTAATCCACATGTCAATTGTGCGAGCTTATAAATGTGGAAAAATGCATACATACCACAATCTGCTTCACAAATTTTCCCCAACAAAAAATGTTAACAACTGTTACACACAAATCCACAAGAGTTAGTAGCAAAGAATGTGGATAACATGTTATTTACCTAAAAATGAGTACGTTACAAGTGGATAATCAGGATATGGTTTGATACCTGGATGCTTATCTTATCCACAAAGAACAGTCTTAGAAGTGAACAACTTATTTGTTCACATATCCACATGAATAACAGTTATAGTAATGTTTCTTTTAATAAAGCTAAATATATAATGTTAATAAGGATAAAAACCATTGTTGTTGTAGTATGGGTGCTATCCATTGGCATTGCCTGGGGGCAGGCCGGAGCATCGCTTGCTGATGAATACTATAAAGCCGGGGAATATGAGAAGGCGGCAAATGAATATGTAAAACTGTTGAAGACTGAAGTGACCTGGACAAGGCTAGTTCGATATGTAACGAGTCTTGAGAAAAGCAATAAAACCGAAGAGGCACTGAAGTATCTGCGAAAGCAGGTTCGGAGCGATGAGCCAAATCAATTTTACTATGAGGTTTTGACCGGCCAAATAGCCACACAACAAGGTGACACGACGTTAGCGAACAGCCAGTACGCAGCAGCGATTAAATCAGGGAAATCATCAGTAGCTAAGCTAGAAAAGCTGGCGGTGGCCTTTAACGAGGCAAGAGAGACCCGCTGGGCGATTAAATCACTTGAAACGGCAAGAACCCTCAGCAAAGACCCAACGTCGTACAGTGAGGATTTAATGACACTGTATCGGGCCGCTGGTCAAACGGAAAAGGCTATTGACGAAATAATAATGACCAGTAAGCAAGCGGATAAAAAAGAAACTGTCTTAGCTACACTGCAAGGGTACCTAAACACAAAAGATGAGCCGCTGGTTGAAAAGGCTCTGTACGCCAAGATCCAGCAGGAGCCAAATGAGTTAGCTTATAACGAGCTGTTAATCTGGTATTTTGTGCAAAAGCAAAAGTTTAGTCGTGCTTTATTGCAGGAAAAAGCAACAGATAAACGGCTTAAGTTGAATGGAAGCAGAATATATGATCTTGGTATGCTGGCAATGAACAATAAAGAATATAAGACGGCGGCTGAGGCATTTGAGTACATTAGTACTACTTATCCACAGGGGCAACTTTATCCATTTGCCCGTAGATTAGTTATCAGCGCAAGGGAGGAAGAGGTCAAAAATACATACCCAATTGATAAAGTTGAAATTAGAAAGTTGATTGGTGACTATCAACGGATGCTTCAGGAAATAGGTACGAACAGTAAAACGCTGGAAGCATTAAGAAGCACGGCTAATTTGTACGGAAATTATCTGGACAGTAAAGATACAGCATTGACTGTATTGGATTTAGCCATTGATTTGGGTAAAACTGATAAGAACTTTATTGATCGCTGCAAACTCGACAAAGGAGACATTTACCTATTGAAAGGGGAACCATGGGAATCTACGTTACTTTATTCACAGGTAGAAAAGTCGCAGAAAGAAGAGCTGTTAGGGTATGAAGCAAAGCTGAAAAACGCCAAACTTCATTATTATAAAGGAGAGTTTACAGTGGCGAAAGACTTATTGGATGTCTTAAAGTTAGCGACCTCACGGGAAATTGCCAATGATGCCGAACAGCTGAGTTTGCTCATAGTTGACAACACGGGGATGGATAGTACTGAAGCAGCCATGCGGGAATATGCCTCGATTGATTTGTTACTCTTGCAGAACAAGATGGATGAAGCGGTAGATTCGCTTAATCGAATGTTAAAAACATATACCGACCATACAATTTTAGACGAGGTGCTGTGGCTGAGGGCGAATACTTACTTAAAGCAGGGCAAAAATGCCGAAGCGTTGGATGATTTAAAGAAGATAATTAGTACTTATCCCAATGACATATTAGGGGATGATGCTCAATTTACTCAGGGAAAAATATATGAAGAGAGACTAAAAGATAAACAGGCAGCCATGGATGCATACCAAAAAGTACTAACCCAGTATCCAGGTAGTATTTATGGCGCTGAAGCTCGGAAACGATTCCGAACACTTCGTGGCGATACAGTCAATTGAATTTCTCTCTGCTTGAAGGAGGCTCCGTAATCATTTAGATTGATTACGGAGCCCCTTTGGTTAAACTATGGTCTGCAATAATGAATCCTTGAAAGCTTCATAGTTAGCGGGAATTTTAATACTATGCTTTTCTTTCTCAGAAAGCATAGCCAGCCGTTCTGGAACATCGACTGAATGGCTAATAACTTCTTCTACCAATGGCTTAAACTTGGATGGATGGGCAGTTGCTAATGCAATGCCAAAATAATCTTTATTAGATTTTTTTGAATACGCTTCCAATCCCATGATTCCAATAGCGGTGTGTGGACAAGCCACATAGTCGTATTGACTATAAATCTGTTTTATGCCAATTCGAGTTTCATCGTCGCTAAAAAAGTAGCCAGAAATATTTTCTCTAAAGTGCTCATAATTATTCTTGTATAAATACGAAAGCCTGGTGAAATTACTCGGGCTTCCAACATCCATAGCATTGGAAATAGTTGCTACAGAAGGTCGTGGAAGATAATTCCCCGTTTCCAAGTACTTAGGAACAATATCATTAAGGTTTGTAGAGGCAATGAAATGTTCTACTGGTAACCCCATCTTCTGAACCATAACACCAGCAGTCAAATTTCCAAAGTTTCCACTGGGCGTTGAAAAAACAATCGGCTTCCCAAATTTACGAGCTTGTCCATACGCTTTGACGTAGTAGAATCCCTGAGGTATAAGTCTGAATATATTGATGGAATTAGCTGAAGAAAGAGGAATCTGGGAGTTAAGTTCAGTATCGATAAAGGCCTCTTTAACGATAGCCTGACAATCATCAAATGAGCCTTCTATCTCAAAAGCCTGTACATTACCACCCAGAGTGGTTAGCTGTTTTTCCTGCAAATCGCTAATTCGCCCGCTGGGATAAAGAATTGAAACTCTAATTCCCGGTACGTTGTGAAAACCCATGGCAACAGCGCCACCGGTATCACCTGATGTGGCTACAAGAATATGAACTTCTTTGTCACTAATTTTTAGATAGTAAGACATAAACGCAGCCATATATCGTGCACCAACGTCTTTAAACGCAAGCGAAGGACCATGAAACAACTCCAGAACTCCAGTTTTACCTGGCTGTAAATCAACCAATGGGGTATCAAATGGAAATGCCTGATGCGTCAATTCTTCCAGGTCAGTCTTACTTATTTCGTCGCCGAAAAGGGCCTTACTAATCTCAAAACCAATATCAGCTAAAGACTGTGATGCAATTGCATTGAAAAAATCAGGGTCAAGATTGGGCAAAGGAGAAGGCATGTATAAACCCTTATCAAAAGGCATACTTCTAAACAATGCCTGCTCAGAAGTAACAGTCTTCTCTGGATTATTCGTACTATAAAAGCGCATGAGTATTAGTAGAGTGACAATACAAAGTTCGGGAAATCAGTCGAATGAATTGGAATGGAATGAATGAATTATAGAAAACAAATGCGAAATAGCGTATAGTATGGCTAATCCGTAAATTTGTAAAAACTAGAACACTTCATTATGTCTACAGGAATATTCAGAGTGCCAACACCAGTAAACGAACCCGTAAAAGAGTATCGTGTAGGGTCTCCAGAACGTAAGGTTATTGAACAGGCGTTAGCCGATTTTAGAGCGAAAGAAACGGATATTCCAATGTATATTGGAGAAACCGAAGTTCGGACCCAAAATAAGCTACGTGTTGCCCCACCCCACAACCATAAACATACCTTAGGCTATTTTTATGAAGGAGATGCCAGCCATGTTGAACTGGCAATAGAGGCCGCTCTATCAGCAAAAAGTGCCTGGGCTAATCTAAAGTGGGAACACCGCGCCAGTATATTTCTAAAAGCGGCTGACTTGATCGCCGGTCCATACCGTGCTCAAATTAATGCAGCAACAATGCTTGGCCAGTCAAAAAATGTTTATCAGGCTGAAATAGATTCAGCTTGTGAATTAATTGACTTTCTGCGGTTTAACGTTCATTACGCTGATGAAATATATCGCCAACAACCAGAGTCATCCCCAGGTGTCTGGAATCGATTGGAATACCGACCATTAGAGGGTTTTGTTTTTGCATTGACACCATTCAACTTCACGGCCATCGCTGGGAATCTACCCACTTCCGCTGCCCTGATGGGAAACACAGTTGTTTGGAAACCAGCTTATTCTCAAATACTCTCAGCCAAAATAATCATGGAAGTTTTGCTGGAGGCTGGCTTACCCGGTGGCGTAATTAACTTAATCTACGTTGATGGACCAGTAGCCGGAGACGTAATATTCAACCACAAAGATTTCGCAGGCATTCATTTTACGGGCAGCACAGGTGTTTTTCAAAAAATATGGGCAACCATTGGAGCCAATATCCACAAGTACAAAAGTTATCCACGAATTGTGGGTGAAACAGGAGGTAAGGATTTTGTACTGGTTCATGAATCAGCCAATGCCGATGAAGTAGCAACGGGCTTAGTTCGTGGAGCTTTTGAATATCAGGGGCAAAAATGTTCAGCGGCTTCACGTGCTTATATTCCATCTACACTCTGGCCTGCCATTGAAAGTAGGATAAAAGAGTTTCTGGGAGAAATTAAAATGGGTGGCACCGAAGATTTCACCAACTTCATCAATGCGGTTATTGACGAGCGAGCATTCAAAAGAATTTCCGCTTACATTGATGAAGCTAAAGGAAGCGAAAAAGTAAAGATTGTCGCGGGGGGGAACTACGATGGGTCAGTAGGCTATTTTATTGAGCCAACCGTGCTACAGGTAAGCGACCCTAACTATCGAACGATGTGTGAAGAGATATTTGGTCCCGTACTATCTGTGTATATCTACGAGCCAGAGGAATTTGATTCCATCATAGATATTGTGGATGCAACTTCTCCCTATGCGCTTACAGGATCAATCTTTGCCAGAGATAAATACATAGTCGATTTAGTGACCGACAGGCTTCAAAACGCGGCTGGTAACTTTTATATCAATGATAAACCAACAGGAGCAGTCGTAGGGCAACAACCATTTGGGGGAGCAAGGGCTTCGGGAACCAACGACAAGGCTGGCTCCGCACTAAACTTATATCGTTGGATATCAGCCAGAACGATTAAAGAAACATTTGTGTCGCCGAAACATTACACATATCCATTTCTACAGGCTGACTAAATTTTAAAAAAAAGTTGAGAAAAAGCTTGCGAAAGGTAGGTTGATACTCTTACCTTTGCAGTCCCAAAACACAGGGAGGGCCAACAGCGGTTGGCCACCATCTCGAAAGAGAAACAGTTCTTTGACGTATTGACATTAACAGAATAGCATTAATTAAGGCTATAAACATCGTGATTGACTTCGGTTAATCACACAATTATTTACGATGGAGAGTTTGATCCTGGCTCAGGATGAACGCTAGCGGCAGGCCTAATACATGCAAGTCGAACGGAGCAGCAATGCTTAGTGGCAAACGGGTGCGTAACGCGTAAGCAACCTGCCTTCTACTGGGGGATAGCCCGGCGAAAGCTGGGGTAAACCCGCACGGTCCAGAGGAATCACCTGATTATTCTGGTAAACATTTATGGGTAGAAGAGGGGCTTGCGTCTGATTAGCTAGTTGGGGGGGTAACGGCCCACCAAGGCGATGATCAGTA